>JANNIH010000036.1:0-34029 GCA_031404815.1 Holophagales bacterium
AAGGTGTACTCACCCGGGACCGAGGTCTCCGGATTCGTGGCCGAAGCCTCGATGTGGGCGAGCGTCTCGCCCTGGGCGAAGTTCTCTTCCGAGTTGACGTAGAAGTAGTCGCCCCAGAGCACGTTCTGGTTCGTCGCGTCACCCGTGCCACCAGCCACGAAGTAACCGGCATCACCCGGGAAGCGCAGGGTGCAGTTGTTGACCGTGTCGATCGTGATGTAACCACGGGCGATGTTGTCGCCAATGGCGCGACCGGCGCAGCCGTTCAAGATCGCCGAGAACGTACCCGTGTGCGACGCGCGCAGGTGGGTGACGAACGAGGCCGGAACCGCCGGCGGCGGCAACTGGCCGGCGCAGGAGGCGAAGTTGATGTCCTGCGAGAACGTGCCCTTCGGGCTGATCGTGTTCGTCGGGTCCTGACCCGCCGAGGCCGTACGCGGCACCGTGCCATTGAAAATGTCACGGATGCTGACGGTCTGGACGTCGTAACCGGTCAGGTAGATGTTGAAGTCGAAGGTCGGGACCGACAGGTCCGACCAGAAGACGACGTGGGCAAGGACTGCTGTCGCGGAGGCGTTGTTGACCGAGAACAGGGTGTTGATCCCGTTCGGGTTGGTCAGATCGACCTCGAAGTACGGCACCAGCAGCGTCGCCGCCGGCACGTCATCGATGGTGCAGATCACCGCAACGGCCTGGCCGCTCAGAGCCAAGAGGCCCAAGAGAGCGAGACAACTAACCGTTTTCTTCATTTTTGACAATCTCCTAGCACGTGGTTGAACCTGCGATGTTCCATGCAATTCGGGTGCTGCTTGCCGGCAGAGCCGGCCGAGGAACATCACCTCCCGTTCAAAGTTTGACAATCCGTAAGAGCGTTTGGGCCGTTGAGACTCTCCGAACAGGTTCGTGCTCTCCGGTTCGCGGAGTGAACGGGTCGCCTCGGGCGTTTATGCTGCCGCACTATAGAATTCGACTCGCGGGGTGTCAAGGGGTCTTATGGAGCGGCCGGTGGAGGACTCGCCACGAAGCGCCAGGCCTGAATCGCCCCTGCCGTCGGGCAGCGCCCGGGGGCCAAAAGGGGCGAAGCCTCCCCGGCGAAGCTGCTCACCAGCTCGGCTTTGCCATCCTTGTCGAAATCGACCAGGACCGCGTGATAGCCCTTGCAGTCGTCGAGGCGAGGAATTCCCGCCGCGTCCTTGACGAATCCGCCTTTGCCGTCGCCGGTGAAGACCCACGTCTCGCCGTCGCCGGAGAGGGCGACCAGGTCCGCCTTCTTGTCGCCGTTGATGTCGCCTGCGGCGAGCGCGGTCACGGAGGCACGCCCTTCGACCGACCAAACGGAGACCCGCTGCCAGGAGCCGTCCGCCTGGGCGACCTGGACATCGACCCCGGTGCGCCAGGTTCCGAGCTCGCGGTTGACGAAGCCGGTGGCGAAATCGTTCCGGCCGTCGCCGTTCCAGTCGGCGATGGCGACCCCGCGAATGTAGGCCGAGGGGCGGATCGTCGAGATGTTGATCCCCTGCCAGGTGCCGTCTTTCTTGGCGAAGTTCACGAGGTCCTTCCGGTTGAAGGTGTTCGAAGGGGTCAGAATGTCCTTCTTCCCATCGCGATCCAGATCGCCCAGGACGATCGTATCGCCGAACAGCTGGTCGGAACCGGTCCCCTGATCTTTGCGCTTCCAGGTGCCATTGCCCTGATTCAGATAGATGACGATGCCGTTCGAATCGGCGCCGGTCGTGCCCGAACGATCGATGTTCAGACGAGGCCCCTCACCCAGGGCGATGATGTCCGGTCGCTTGTCCCCATTCCAATCGGACGCCGCGACGGCGCGACTGGAAAATCCCGGGGGCACTCCGTCGCTCGGCGTGGTGAAGTCGAGCCCCTTGCTCCAATCGGTGAAGTTGCCTTTGCCGTCGCCTACCAGCGCGATCAGCCCGTGAAGATGGACCGCGAGCACCATGTCGAGGTGCTTGTCGCCGTTCCAATCGGCGACCGCGACATCCCCGTAGTCATAAGGCCGTTCGGCATAGGTTGCCGTCGACCAACGGCGCCAGTGCCCCTGGCCATCCCCCAGGAAGATCTGCGGCACCGAGCGGACCTTGCGCGGTGAGGCGTGGATGACATCGAGAAATCCATCCTCGTTCATGTCGGCGATATCGAAGCCATGGCGCCACTGGCCGCCGGTCGGCAGCCCTTCGGCAAAGGCGATCGCCTGCAACCGGTCGGCCGTCTCGACCTTCAGGTAGGTCTTGGCGACGGCTTCGAGCTGCTCAGGGCTCGGGGGCTCGGCGCGAATCCTCATCGGAGCATCCGCGGTGGTCTGGCGATAGACCCGGAAGTAGAAGTTCTGGTCGTCTTCTTTTTCGACCTTGATCACGATCCCCCAGACGGTTCGAACCCTCTGGTCGTCGATCCGGCGATACGGCCCGGTCGCTTTGGCGAGCGCGTCGAGGAAATACTCGCGCCCGTCCTCATCCTTCTTCCAGACGCCATCCGGCGGTTGCGGCCCGGAATCGGAGGGGTCGACGACCACGGGGTCCAAATCGGCGACGGCGTCCGCCGCAACCGCTTCGGGGGGCACGGACACCGGGGCCGTCGGAGCGCCAACCTGGGCATAGACTCCCGCGGTACAGACGAGAAGCGCCGAAAGCGCGGCGAGGAATGGGCGACGGTTGGGCGTGAGCATGTCTTGCCTCCAGGTCAGGATGGACCAGAGCTCGATAGGGTCGCGGCGGGCTGACCGGCCGACACCCAGCAAGATCCGGGCCGGGGTCCCAAGGGGGATACTAAATCTCGTCGACGAAGCTTGGCTTCAGGCGCCGGAAGAGCCACCAGCCGGCGGCAAAAAGCCCGCACGCAGAAAGGCCGAGCGACGCCATGGCGATCCGCGAGGGGAACGGCGAATCGGCGAGCAACGCGCACCGATAGAGCCCGACCAGACCGGTTAGAGGGTTGAGCTCGATCCAAGGACGAAGCCGTTCTGGCACGTAAGAGGCGGGATAGACGATCGGTGTGAGATAGAACCAGGCGGTCAAACCCATCCCCAGGATCTGGGCGACATCACGGAAGAAGACGTGGATGGCGCCCAGCAGCCACCCGACCCCGAGCGTCAGCGCGACCTGGAGGGGGATCGCCAGCAGGAGCAGCGGCAACCCACGCCAAGTGAGTTCGCCGGAGACCGCGACCACGGCGAAGAACGCGAGCGCCGCGATCCCCTCGTGAACGAGCGCCGCCAAAACCACCGCGAGGCCGAGGATCTCGGACGGGAACCGTAGTTTTTTGACCAGGCTCGAGTTGTCGGTGACCGAGGTGGTGGCCCGGAGAATCCCCTCCTGCACCGCCATCCAAGGGAGCAGGCCGCTGAACAGGAAGATCGCGAAGTTGCCGTTCTTCACACCGACCGCCGGCATCTTCATGACGGTCGAGAAGACGAACCAAAACAGCGCGAGCATGAAGAGAGGCTGGGCGAACGACCAGACCACCCCGAACAGGGAGCCCGCGTAGCGCCCCTGGACATCGCGCCGAACCAGCTCTTTGAGGAGGAAGAGGCGGCTGGTCATCGGGCCGCCGCCTGATCTCTCTGGATGCGGTTCGAAGCCGTAGGCAACAGCACCCCGGAGGGATGGTCGAGATGGCGGTGGAGTCGAATCACAGCGGAGGAGTCTACAGGCCCGGAGGGGGGTTCTGGCGCCGGGTACGATCGCAAAACCAACTGGAAGCGATCGCTGAACCCGCCGGATTCTGTCGAGAATGCACTGGCTCTGCGGCGCAATGCACCGGATGCGGCCGTCGAATCCAGCCGAATCGCGGGCTGATCCACTCGGTTCGGCCGTCCGATCCGACGCGAACGGCCTCGCTTGCAGGCCTACCAGGCTGAAACGCTCCGCCTCCCGCACCCGTAGATGATCTGCAACAAGCCCGCGCACGAAGGATCGGCCGGGCGCGCATCGAAGCTTGGATTGACGGCTGACGATTCCGGCGGTATTCTTCATTCCAAACCGACGCCCCTATGCCATTTTGACATAGCCGGCTCGAACGAGATCAGCCGCCATGATCGCTTCGCCCAAGATCCGCCAGGTCCAACTGGTCGGCCGGAAGATCCGGCAGCTCCGCCGCGACCACAAGCTGACGCAGGTGGAACTCTCGACCCGCCTCGGTATCCAACAGTCCGACCTTTCTCGGATGGAGAAGGGCGAGTATCGGGTCAGCCTGGACACCCTCTTCCGCATCGTCGCCGAGTTCAAGCTGTCGATCGGCGAGTTCTTCGACGACGTGAACCAGGTCAGCGAGGTTTCGACCCGGGCGCTCCGCGTCGCCCGCGACCTGAGCGCCCTCGACGAGACCGCCCAGCGTGAGGTCGAGGATTTCGTCGCCTTCAAGCGCGAGCAGCTCGAGCGTCGCTCCGACGAGACGGGTGAGTGATGGGGATCTCGGAGATGGACACGATCGCGACGACTGCAGCAAGCTACGACCTGCTCCGCGACCAAGGCCTCAAGTCACTCAGCCAAGGTGATTCCGAAGTTGCCCTCCGCTTCTTCGAAGAGGCTCTCGAACGGGCACGTGAAGATGGAGACGAGCGGCTGATCGACCGCACCTTCTGCAACCTCGCGGCGGTCGAGATCGAGCTGGGGAGAATCGCCGACGGGAGCTTGATCCGCCTGCGCGAAATCCTCATGCGCAATATCGACCAGGAAAGCTGTCGACTGGCGGCGTACTGGCTGGCTCGCGCTCACGATTTGAAAAAATCCTACAAGAAGGCACTTTTCTACGCTCGGGTGTCCCTCGACCGCTCGATCGTCCTTGGGCGCCAAGACTGGATTGCCTCGTCCCACAACACTTTAGGCAACATTCTCATCGCCGAGAGCTATTTCGATCAAGCTCGCTTCGAGTATGAACAGGCCTTGGCGATGATGCCTTCCGGGCACAGCTTGGACCGCGCGCTGATTCTCGACAACCTGGGCTACTGCCGGACCGTCGAAGGCCGGTTCAAAGAAGGTTTCCGCCACCTCTACGACTCGCTTCGCACTCTGCGCGCCATGGGTGCCCGCGCGTTCGAGCGCTATCCCCGGATCGGGCTCTGCTTTGCGATGCTGGAAGTCGGCCGCTACCGAGCCGCCTACCGGCACGGTGTCATCGCCCTTCAGATCGCCGATTCCGTGGGCGACAATGACATCGCGAAGAACGCTCTCTACCTGTTGGGAGAGACTGCGAATTTGGCTCGCGACACTCAAGGCGCGAGGGAACATTTCAGAACCCTCCAAGAACGCTTCTTCCCGAACGACCGGTACCTTCCGGATTTCCTGCTCGCGATCGACGTTCGCAAGCTGATCAACCTGAAAGCGTGAGACCGATGAAGATCCGACAGCTAACCCAATCCCTGCTCATCGGGCTCGCGGTACTTGCGACTGCTCTGCCGTTGCGCGCCGACGCGCACAATGTCGCACTCGGTTCAAACGGTGATCTCTATCGAATTCAGGCCGGGATTCAAAAAGACCTGTTCCCCGCCGTCGGCTTCGCCCAGACCGACGTGATCGTGCTTGCGCTCGACATCACGCACCAGGGAGCCAACGGCCCGACGACCCAGCGACTGCTCGTTCCGGGAACCGGCGGCAACGACATCGAAAGCTCTCCATCCCTCTTCTTCGAGGAGTCGTCGAAAAGCGTCTTCCTGGTCTGGGAGAGCCGGATCAACCCGCTCCACTCCGTTCTCTACCTGACCAGCATGACGGCTGGCGAGTTCGGGGAAGTGGTCCAGATTTCGGGCGATCGGTACAGCTTCAAGAGCGCGCCGCGGATCGCGGTGAGCCGCGACACGTTCGAGTTCGCGGGCACGACCGGCTCCCCCGAACGACATTTCCGCACTCTCGTCGAGACCGTTTGGTGGGAGACCACCGGCACGGCAGACCGTGCGGTCTACGCCCCAGTCGTGTTGATCGACGGCGCCTATCTGGGCTGGAATCCGGTCTTTCTGCTAGACGACTTGGCGATTGGTGATGGCAACCGGGTTGTCGAGGCGCCCACCGGCCCTCTCCTTCACGCCCCCTCGATTCAACTCGGGGACGACGGCGCCACGACGATAGCGACCTTCGTCAACGCGCAAACCGGCCGGCTGAATACCCTTGAGATCGACGTGCTTCCTGTCGATCTCTCGGACATCGCGGCACGGGTTCGAGCAAAGATCCTGACCTACCCTCGCATTCCTGCCCAGGTCTCTTTGCTCGCGGATGTGATTCGTGCACAGATCATCGACCTCGGCAGCGGCCTCCATGCGAGCATTCGAAGCTTCCTGGCAGAGGCGATCCGTGCACAGATCATCGACCTCGGCAGTCGATACAGCCCGGGGCAGGTCCGACGTCTCGCCGATGCGATTCGCGCCCAGATCATCGACCTCGGCGCCGACACGCTGGGAGGCCGCGGTGGTCGCCAGCAGACCGCGGCTTACCGGATCGCCGAGGTGATGGCAACTCCGACGGCAGAACCCACGGTGGACGAACCGGGGCACGCGCTCGCCCTCCGGACCGCGGTCGACCTGCCGGTGCCCGATACCGGGGATGCCGTGCCGAGCGTCTACACCTCGGCCCGGGGCGATTCGCTGCTGGTCGCTTGGGAGCAGAACGGCAAGGTCTTCTATCGGGAATCGACTGAGGACGGATGGACGGAGGTCTTGAGTCTCACGCTCGGACCCAACATGACGCGCGAGCAGGCGGAGCAGATTCTGGCGCAGCGCGCCCGCAATCGGTAAGCGCTGCTCCGGTGGAGGTCCCGCGAGCCGGCTCGACCGAGAGGTCTGGCCGGCTTTCGTGTTTTGGGCGCTTAGGAGCTGATCTCGAGCGGACCTGCGACCGCCCGGGCCGGAACGAGTCGGCCGCCGGCATCTTCCATCGCGATGGCGATCTCCTGCCTACGCTGGGTCGGGACCAGCAGGGCGACACAGCCCCCCGCTCCCGCACCGCACGCTTTACCGCCCCAGCCGCCCAAGGCCGCCGAGCGGTCGAGCAGCTCCTCGATCCTAGGTGTTGAGATGCCCTCGGCCAGACGGCAGCGTGCCTGCCACTCCGCTCGCAGCAGGCGGCCGGCCTGGGCGAAATCGTTCTGTTCGAGCGCCGCGGCCATTACTTCGGCCACCTCGGATATCTCGCCGAGAGCCGAGCGCACAGCGGTATCTCGCTCGAGACAGCGGCGCACGACCTGCCAGTTCTGGCCGGCCGAAAAATGGCTCGCCCCGGTGTCGATCAGGAGCAGATGATCCGAAAGCGCATCGAGATCCACCGCCAGGCGGCGGACCTCTTCCCCACCGGGGCGATGGAGAATCTCGAGCGCACCGCCGAGCAGCGCCGGGTAGTGATCTTGAATTCCGGTCGGCAGCCCCATCAACCGGGCTTCCAGATCGCGCGCCAGGTGGACTCGGGAGCCGGTGGTGGAACGCGGAAGATCGAAAACCTCCTCGGCGAGGGCGAGGAAGGCGACGCCGATCGCCGAGCTGCCGCCCAATCCCCCACCGCGCGGCGAATCGCTCGCGAGATCCAGCTCGAACGGGGGGAGACCGAGCGCTTCCGCGAAGATCCCGATCAGGGCCGACTCCTCGCGGGCGGAAAGTGCCGCGAGTGTTGGCTCGGCGACCTCAACTCCCGCCTGCCGAACCCGGTAGAGCCCGTCGGTGCTCGGCACCAACGCCAGACGGACCGCTACATCGATCGCGACATTCACCGTTCGGGCGCCGGGGAACCCCAGCCCGAGCGGCCAGATGTCGAGCGTTCCGCCCGCCAGATCGATGCGGCACCAGGCCCGGCAGTGCATGAGGGTTAGCGGGCCAGGGAAGTAGAAGTGGCGCTGCCCGCCGGGGCGATCTTCTTGGCGATCTGCGGTGCATCGACTCCGGGGAACGCCGGCAGGGCGAGCGCATCGATCCGACCGGAGGCCCAGGCGCGCCGCACATCGTCGCGCCAACCGCGGAACGAGGCGAGCTGGCGCGACGGGAGATCCTGATCCCGAACACTGGTGAGCGAGAGCGGATCGATCCAGCGCTTCTTGTGCTGAACGCGGTAGTCCAGGTGCGGTCCGGACGCGAGCCCCGTCATCCCGGTGTAGGCGATGACCTCGCCTTGGGCGACGCGCGCACCGGGCCGAATGCCGGATCGGAAGCGCGAGAGGTGCAGGTACGCGGTCACGTAGTCGCCCGCATGGCGAACCTTCACCACGTTGCCGCCCCCCCGCTCCCAACCCGACGAGACCACCACGCCGCCCGCCGTCGCCTGGACCGGAGTGCCGATCGGTGCCCCGTAGTCGATGCCGTAGTGGGGCCGAAAGACCCCTAACACCGGATGGAACCGGCGCATGCTGAAGCGCGAGGTGATCTGCGAGTAGCGCAACGGAGAGCGCAGGAACATCTTGCGCAGCGGCTGCCCCATGCCGTCGTAATAGGTGCCGTCCGAACCGAAACGGATCGCCTCTTTCCGACCGCCGCCGCCCTGGTAGGCGACCGCGAGCACGTTCTCAACGCCGTAGGGCTTGCCGTCGACCAAGACTTCCTCATAGAGAGCCTCGAAGCGATCGCCGGCTTGGAGGTCGCGGGAGAAATCGACGTCCCATTGGAGAATATCGGCGATTCGATAGGCCAGCGCCGTGGGGCCGCCCGCCTTCTGGACCGATAGGTCGAACCCGCCGTGAATCGCACCGCGAACCACCCGAAGCCGGGAGGAGCGCGCAAACTCCTTCCAGCGAGATTTCCACCCATCCGGCCCTCTCCCCATCTCCAACCGGCCGACTCCGGAAAGCGTCAGGTCGAGGCCGGCGAGCGTCGAGCGGGCGCCGTAGTAGGCCGAAAGGCGGCTTCCCGCGCGCAGCCGCCGCGGATCGAAATTGCGCGAAAAAGCGGTTACGGCCTGCTCCGCCTCGGCACCTTCCAGCCCTAGACGGGCAAACAGCGCAGGCACCGTCTCGCCGCGGTTCAACTGGGTTTCTTTGGGGACGCGGACACGATCGAGCCAGCGAGAGGTGGCGGTGGGAGTGGCTCCTCGCGGGCCGAACTCCTCGCGAAAGGTTGGAATGCTGGATACCGGGAACGGCGAGCGGTTGTAAGCGTCCAAACGCTCGGTTGAAACACCGAGCGCCCAGCCGACGAGGGCCAGCCCGATAGGCACCGCCAAGCGCAGAATGGAGAGGGCGTGATGCCTATGGTAAGCCATCCGGCAGGGGGTCCTCCTCGCCGCTTTTTAGGGGCGGAATCTGGTTGGGGCGTTCCGAAGTTCGAGTTCAGGCCGCAGACGAGTGTACCAGGCGCCTCGCGCCCCCCGCAACCGTCGATCTCTGCGCGACCGGTTCGGCCTACCGAACCAACTCGGCGATCACCGCGTCCGGATCCTCCGGCAGTTTGCCGCGATAGGACACCTGGCCATCCTTGAGCACCAACAGGCCTGGAAGGGTGGCGATCGAGAACCGGCGGGAAAAAGCGCCGTCGCTATCGAGGAAGACCGGAACACGCAGCCCCTTGCCCGCAAGAAAGCCGGAGACTGCCGACTGTTCCTCTTGGAACGTCACCGTCACCACCCGAGCCTTCCCCGACCAGCGCTCCGCGATCTGGTTGACCTTCTCCACGATGTCACGCGACTTCGGAGACCAGGAGGCCCAGACGACCACAATGGTTGCACCCTGCCCAACTTGCGCCTCCGAAAGGCTCTCGCCATCGAGGCCCGAGAGACGCCAGCCTTGCGCCTGAAGCGAACCGGCGCCAACGACCAGCAGGAATGTACCGAGGACGAGAACTGCGCTGACACGCAGGGACAAACGCATGGTGAGGGCCCTCCTAGTGGGGGCGGGCCGCAGAGCGGCGATGAGGCATATTGGTGAGAATCTTCAACCGCAGGTGCTCCGGCGCGCAGCAACGCGTGCAGCGCTCGCGCACCAGTACAAGCACTTTCTGTGCCTTCCCCACGCGCTCCTTACACTCGTCACAATCATCGACGTGAGCTCGGAACGGAGCGAGCAGAGCATCTTCGAGCTCGTTGTCGAAGAACAGATAGATCACTTCGCCGACCCGCTTACAGTTCATCGACTCTGTCCTCCGCAAACGTTCGATCGGGTAGGTAGGGCATTGGATCAGGTCGGCCGTCGGAAGATTCCACCCGCGAAAACTCGCAACGCGCTCGGGAAATTCCGCAACGCGGCACGTTTCGTAGAGAGCTCATTTTTCGGCCTCCGGGCTCGGCCGGCTGCGCATCTTGGTCGGCTCGCCGCCGCGCAGGTAACCATGTCCACGCGCGAAGGTGAGCATTGCGGCTTCGAGCAGCCGGCGACCGCGATAGAGACGGCTCATCACGGTCCCTACGGGGACCTCGAGGATCTCCGCGATCTCCTTGTAGGAGAAGTTTTCGAGGTCGGCCAAAATGACCACCATCCGGTAGTCGGGGGGCAGCTTGTCGAGCGACCGCTGGACGTCCTCGTCGAGCACGTCTTCGAGCAGCTCCTCCTCCGGGTTGGGGTTCTGGCGCGCAACCTCTTCGCTCACCTGACTCTCGAAGCTCTCCTCGATGTCGGCAAAATCCGAGAACGCGGGCGCGAGCTGCTTCTTCCGATAGTTGTTGATGAACGTGTTCTTCATGATCTTGAAGAGCCACGCCTTGAAGTTGGTCCCTTCCTCGAACTTGTCGTAGTAGCGGTAGGCCTTGAGGTAAGTCTCCTGGACCAGGTCCTCCGCGTCCTCCGAATTGCGCGCCATCCGGTAGGCGGTGTTGTAGAGCGCATCGACGAACGGCATCGCCGCCGCTTCGAAGTCCCACCCCTTCTGGTGGTCACCGCCCTCTTTTGCCACGGGTGCTCCCCTCGCCATGACGGCAACCGCTCATGAGATTCCGGCGCCACCGGCTTGGGGGCGCCCTTGGGGGGAGAGCTTATCGCAAGGCGAGCAAGCTCTGTTTCACCACGGTGATCAGCGGGCCGGGAAAGAGTCCCAGAGCGAGCGTGATCGCGGCGCAGAGGCCGATGCCCACCCGAATCGACCGCGAAGGCGCCGGGCTCGGGGCCTCTGGACTCCCAGGCGTAAAGTACATGAACACCACGATCCGGAAATAGAAATAGAGCGACAGGGCGCTGGTCAGCACGCCAACCAGCGCGACCCAGGTCCAGCCTCCTTGGACCGCCGCCGCGAACAGGAACACTTTGCCGAAGAACCCACCGGTCGGCGGAATCCCGGTGAGCCCGATCAGGAAGATCAACATCGAGGCCGCGAGAAACGGCGACCGCACCCCAAGCCCGGCGTAGTCGGCACACGTTTCCCGACCGTGCTCCCCCCGCTGGAGCAGGGCGACGACCGAGAACGCCCCCACCGTCATGAAGGCGTAGGCTGCGGCGTAGAACATCGCGGCCCACAGTCCCGTCTCGGAGGCGGCGAGCACGCCAATCAGGAGATAGCCGGCATGGGCGATCGAGCTGTAGGCGAGCAGCCGCTTGACGTTCGTTTGGGTGAGCGCGCCAACGTTGCCCCAGACCATGCTCACCACCGCGACTCCGGCGACCACCGGCTGCCAGTCGAGCCGCACGCCGCCGAAGGCGTCGAGGAAAATGCGGCCGAGCACCGCGAACGAGGCGAGTTTCGAGGCACTGGCCAGAAACGCCGTGATCGGCGTCGGCGCCCCGACGTAGACGTCCGGCACCCAAAAATGGAATGGCGCCGCGGCGATCTTGAAGAACAGCCCGGCGGCAACCAGCAGGGCGCCGAGCGGCGCGATCCGACTCCCTTGGGCGAGCGCGACCGGCATCGCCTGCGCGAGCCCGGCAAGCTCCAGCGTGCCGGTCGCCCCGTATAGAAGCGAGATCCCGTAGAGCAGAATCGCCGAGGAGAGCGCGCCGAGCACGAAGTATTTGATCGCCGCCTCGTTCGAGCGCGGCTCGCGGGTGAAGATCCCGGCCAGAATGTAGCTCGAAAGCGCCATCGTTTCGAGCGCGATCCAGAGCGTCAACAGATTGACCGCCGCGACCATCAGCATCAGGGCGGAGGTCGCGATCAGGAGCAGCGCGTAGTATTCGGAAGCGCGCGACGCGATGCGTAGAAGGGCGCTCGGCGAGAGCAACACGACCAGCCCGACCGAGGCGAGCGCCAAGAGCTGCCAGTAGAACGCGTAGCCGTCGAGCACGAGGCTGCCGCTAAAGATACGCGGTGCCGCGCCGGGGCCGACCGCCGAACGAACCGCGAACAGCACCGCCGTCGCCAACCCCAAGCTCACCCCAGCGACTCCGGTCGCCTCACGCACCGATTGCCCCTTGCCGATCGCTCCGGCAACGAGCAGCAAGAGGCCGGCGACGGCCAGCAGCAGCTGCGGCCCGATCAAGGCCAGGTCGGAGAGCGAGACGGTCGGAGCGTTGAGCATCCTTTAGCGTCCTTCGGATACCGGAAGGGCGGCCGCCGGAACGGCCGGAACCGCAGGCACAGGCGCCGCGACCGGCGCCACGCGCTCGACCAGGTAGGCGACCGGACGCTCCAGAATTCGGAAGAACGGCTTCGGGTAGAGACCGATCCAGAAGCAGAGCGCCACGATCGGCAGCAGATAGAGCAGCTCTCGGCCGGAGAGATCCGCCAACTTCCGGTTCTCCTCGTGGACGATTCCGCCGAAGAAGACCCGCTGGAACATCCAGAGCATGTACGCCGCCCCGAGCACGATGCCGAGCGTCGCCGCGATCGCCCAGGCCCAGCTCTGGGCAAAGGCGCCGATCAGAATGGTGAATTCGCCGACGAAGCCGTTCAGCGTCGGCACGCCGATCGAGGCGAGCGTGATGATCAGAAAGATCGTGGCGTAGCGCGGCATCACCGCGGAGAGGCCGCCGAAATCGGCGATCTGCCGCGTATGCCGCCGCTCGTAAAGGACGCCCACGAGCAGGAAGAGCGCTCCGGTCGACAGGCCGTGATTGATCATCTGGAGCACGCCGCCCGACAGGCCCGGACCGTTCAACGCAAAGATCCCCAGCGTGACAAACCCCAGGTGCGAGACCGAGGAGTAGGCGACCAGTTTCTTGATGTCGCGCTGCGCCATCGCGCAGAGCGCCCCGTAGAGGATCGCGACGATCGACAGGCCGATCATCCAGGGGAGCAGCCGCCGCGTCGCCTCGGGCAGGATCGGCAGCGAGAAGCGGACGAAGCCGTAGGTCCCCATCTTGAGCAAAACGCCCGCGAGGATCACCGACCCTGCGGTCGGCGCCTCGACATGCGCATCCGGCAGCCAGGTGTGGAACGGAAACATCGGCACCTTGATCGCAAAGCCGACGAACAGGGCGAGGAAGATCCAGATCTGCAAGTCGGCCGGGATGGCCGGCCCCACCCGATGGAACTGCTCGATCGAGAACGAGAGCGGGTTGCCGGCGCCGGTCCAGCCGAACAGCCCCTCCCCGTTCCAGAAGTAGAGCGCGAGCATCCCGAGCAGCATCAACACCGAGCCGACCAGCGTGTAGAGGAAGAACTTGATCGAAGCGTAAAGCCGCCGCGGCCCACCCCAGATGCCGATCAGGAAATACATCGGCACCAGCATGACCTCCCAGAAGACATAGAACAGGAAGAAGTCGAGCGCACAAAAGACGCCCAGCATGCCGGTCTGGAGCAACAGAAGGCAGGTGTAGTACTCCTTCTCGCGCTCGCGGATCGCACTCCAGGACGAGAGAAACGCGAGCGTGCCCAAGAACGTCGTGAGCAGCACGAGGAGGAGCGCGATACCGTCGATTCCGAGTTCGTAGCGCACGCCGATCGAAGGAATCCAGTCGGCCCCCTCCTTCCACTGGAACAGCGGGCCTTGGCGCTCGAAGGTGAACCAGAGCGGCAGCGAGAGGAGGAAATCGAGCAGCGCCACACCGAACGCAAAACGCCGGATGGTCGCCGGATCGCGCAAGGCGAACACGACCACCAGCGCCCCGACGAGCGGCAGGAAGCAGATCAGCGAAAGGATCGGGACCCCGTGTACCCAAGCGAACATAGCTCTCCCCCGAAAACGGACCGACCCTTAACGCCACACCGCGAAAGCGCACACCAAGAGGAACGCGCAGAGAGCGAGCGCGAAGGCATAGTTGGAGACGGCTCCGGTCTGGACCCGCCGCAACGAGCGCGAGAACCGATCGAGCAGCCAGGCGGAGAGGTTCACCACTCCATCGACCACGTGGCGGTCGAACAGACCGGAGAGCCACGAGCCGGCGACCGTCGCGCGCCCGGCCCCCTCGACCAGACCCCGATCGATCGCACCGGCATCGAAGCGCGCCGCGAGCCGCGCGAGGCCCCAGGTGCCGCGCACCACCGTCGCGCCGTAGATCTCGTTCACCCAACCGTTGTGCGCCAACCAGGAGTGGAGGCGCGGAAAGCGCGCAGCCACCGCCGCTCCCCGCTTAGGACCCGCGCGATAGGTACGCAACGCGAAGAAGATCGCTGCCCCGGCAACCCCGAGCGCGAGCGCCATCCCGCCTACCTCGGCCGCGTGCGAGAACGCGGCGTGTTCCGCGGGCGCTTGCCCCGAACCGATCGGCGCCACCACCGGCGCCAAGAACCGGCCGAAACGGTCGGCCCCGCCGAGCGCCGCCGGAATCCCCACCCAGCCGGCCCCGACCGCGCCGACCGCGAGGACGACCAGAGGAAGCGTCATCGTCCGCGGCGCGTCGTGGGCATGACTTCCCGCATGGGGGTCACCGCGGAAGTCCCCGAGAAACGCGAGCGCGAAGGCGCGGAACATGTAGAACGCGGTGAGTCCCGCGGTCGCCAAAGCGGCGGCGTAGAGAACCCAGTGCCCCGCAGTGGCACTCGCTGCGGCGGCGTGGAGGATCTCGTCCTTGCTCCAGAAGCCGGCGAACGGGAAGATCCCGGCGATCGCGAGCGCGCCGATCGCAAAGGTTCGGCCGACGATCGGCAGCCGGCGCCACAAGCCGCCCATCCGGCGCAGATCCTGCTCGCCGCCGAGCGAGTGGATCACCGCGCCCGCCGCCAGGAAGAGCAGCGCTTTGAAGAAGGCGTGGGTCGCGAGGTGAAAGACCGCAGCCGAATAGGCCCCGAGCCCGGCGGCGAGGAACATGTAGCCGAGCTGCGAGATGGTCGAATAGGCAAGCACCTTCTTGAGGTCGGTCTGGACCAGAGCAAACCCCGCGGCCAGAAGAGCGGTCGCCGCCCCCACCCAGGCGACCAGCGCGGAGATCTCCGGCGCGAGCTCGAAGATCGCGTTCGACCGGACCACGAGATAGACCCCGGCCGTCACCATGGTCGCCGCATGGATCAACGCCGAGACCGGCGTCGGCCCTGCCATCGCGTCGGGCAGCCAGATGTAGAGGGGGATCTGCGCGCTCTTGCCCGTGGCGCCCAAGAACAGACAGAGCGCCACGAACCCGGCGAACGACAATCCGAGCACATAGGGCGCCGAGAGCGCGTCGGCGGAAGCCGCGATGCGCGAAGAAAGTTCCGCAAACTGGAGCGTGCCGAAACGGCCGGCGAGGGCGAACAACCCGGCGAGCAGGGCAAAGTCGCCGATCCGGTTGACCACGAACGCCTTCCGCCCCGCGTCCGCCGCGCCCGTCCGGTCGAAATAGAAGCCGATCAGCAGGTAGGAGCAGAGCCCGACCCCTTCCCAGCCGAGGAACATCGAGGCGTAGCCGTCGCCCAAGACGAGCACGAGCATCGCGACCAGAAACAGGTTCAGGTAGGTGAAGTAGCGGCCGAACCCCGGCTCCCCCGCCATATAGCCGACCGAGTAGAGGTGAATCCAGAAGCCGACGAACGTGACCACGAACAGCATGACGACCGAGAGCGGATCGAGCAGCAGGCCGAAGCCGAACGAAAGATCGAGCGGAGCCTGGCCGGCCGTTCCGGGCAGCGCCCCCGGCGCCAGCCATTCCCAGAGCGGCAGGGCAAACGGTCGTGGCGACAGGACGCGCAGATAGTCGGCGATCACACCGAGCGCCAACAGCGCCGAGGCACCCGAGCTGCCGCAGGCGATCCAGGCGACGGTCCGCTCGGTGCGCTCGACCGAACGCGCCGGACCCTGGCGCAGCACGAGCAAGCCGTTTGCGATCGCCCCCAAGAGCGGCAGCAGCGGCACGAGCCAGAGGAGGTCGACCATCCGTCAACCTTCCAGCTCGGTCGCCGCGTCCACCCGCGTGGTCTGGCGGAGCCGAAACATGGCCAGCAGAATCCCCAAGCCCACCGCCGCTTCGCCCGCCGCCACGGTGATCGTAAACACCGCAAACACCTGACCGGTGAGGTCCCCGCGCTGATAGGAAAACGCCACCAGGTTTAAGTTCACCGCGTTTAGCATCAGCTCGATCGACATCAAGATCGTGATCAAATTGCGCCGGTTGATCACACCGAACAGGCCGAGACCGAACAGCAGCAGGCTCAAACCCAGATAGTGCTCGGTGCCAATGTTCCAAACACTGGCTGCGGCTTCGGGGCTCATTCGCGCCTCCCGAGCACCACGGCGCCGATCATCGCGACGAGCAGAAAGAGCGACGCGATCTCGAACGGCAGCAGGTAATTGCGGAACAGATCCTGGCCCAGCGCCTGCGGGTTGCCGACCAGCTCGCCGCCATAGGTGCGCAGCCGCTCGGTCGAGCCGAGTGAGACCCGTCCCCAGCTCGCGCGCGCCAGGACCCCGACCAGGCCGGCAAATCCCAGCGAGAGCAGCAGCGCCCAGGGGGTCTGCCGCCAGACCCGTTCCGAGTCGTCCAAACGGTTCAGGTTGACCAGCATGATGACGAACAAAAACAGCACCATGATCCCGCCGCCATAGACGAAGATCTGGACGATGCCGACAAAGCCCGCGTGCCGGAGCAGGAAGAGCGCCGCGACGCTAAGGAAGGTCACCAGAAGCGACAACGCACCGTTCATTGGGCTTTTCAGCGTCACCACGCCGACGGCACCGGCGAGCGCCAACCCGGCGAACAGGTAGAACAGGATCGCCGCGCCGTTTTCCTGGAGAAACCCGGCCAGGAAATTCATTTCGCGACCTCCTCGTCGGTGTAGGCGGGGCGCCCCTGCCATCCGGCGAGCTGCTCCTTGTCGAGGTAGAGGTGCTGCCAGCGGTCGTAGGTCGCAAGCTCGTAGGTCTTGGTGGTGAGCCAGATCGATTTCGGCTCGGTCGGGCAGCCCACTTCGCACAGGCCGCAGAACATGCAGCGTTGCAGGTCGATGTCGAACCGATCGAGCTTCTTTTCTTTCTTGCCCGTCGCCTCGTTCAATTCCTGGTGCCAATCGATGTAGATGATGTCGATCGGGCAATCGATCGCGCACAGGTTGCACTTGATGCAGCGCTCCTCGTCGAGCCGGAACATGCCGCGGAACCGGTGCGCGGGCGCCAGGCGCTCCTCCGGATACTGCACCGTCTCTTTCTTCCGGAACAGCGCGCGGCCGGTGATGCTCAAGCCCGCAAACAGGTCGAGCAGCAGAAACCGGTCGAGGAAGCGCTTCCAGGCGGTCAACCGTCTCACCTCGCGAGCCAGAGCTTGACCACCGCGGTCACGAAGATGTTCGCGAGCGCGAGCGGCAGCAGCCATTTCCAACCGAGCGCCATCAGCTGATCGAAGCGATAGCGCGGGAAGGTGCCGCGGAACCAGATGTAGACGAACAGGAAGACGAAGACTTTGAGCGCGAACCAGATCGCCCCGGGCACCACGTCGAGCGGAGAGAGCCAAGCCACAGCCGGAAACGGCCGCAACCAGCCGCCCAAAAAGAGCGTCGTCGCCACGGCGGAGACCGCGATCATGTTCGCGTACTCGCCGAGGAAGAAGAGCGCGAAGCGCATGCCGCTGTACTCGGTGTGGAACCCGGCGACCAGCTCGGATTCCGCCTCGGGCAGATCGAACGGATTGCGGTTGGTCTCGGCCACCCCGGCCACCATGTAGATGAAGAACGAGACGAGCTGCGGGAATACGTACCAGATCCGCGCATCGCGCTGCGCCTCGACGATCCCGACCATCGACATGGTCCCCGCGAGCATCAACGGGCCGACCAGCGCGAGCCCCTGCGGCACCTCGTACGAGATCATCTGCGCCGCGGCGCGTAGGCCGCCCATCAAAGAGAACTTGTTGTTCGAGGCCCAACCGCCGAGGATCAAACCGTAGACGCCGATCGTCGCCACCGCGATCACGAACAGGACGCCGGTATCGATGTCGGTGATGACCCCGGAGAAGCCACCCGGGGTCGAAGACGGCGGGCCGATCGGCACGACCGAGAAGATCACCAGGGCGGGCGCCACCACCAGGCAGGGGGCGAGCACGAACGCCCAGCGCACGGCGCGGCTCGGGATCGTATCTTCCTTCACCAGCAGCTTCATCACGTCGGCGATCGGCTGGAGCAGACCCCACGGTCCCACCCGGTTCGGGCCGACGCGCACCTGGATGAACCCGAGAATCTTCCGCTCGGCGAGCACCAGATAGGTGATGACCGGCAGGACGCCCAAGAACACCAGGCCGAGGATTTTCAAGGCGGGCGAGATGGCGAAATAGAACAGGGTGTCGCCCGCCGCGGCGCGCAGCGCTTCGAGCCCGAACGGGAGGATGGCGAGCTCACCCAAGAGAATCATCGATCGACCTCGCCGAGCACGATGTCGGTCGATCCGATCAGCGCCACCAAGTCGGCGACCAGATGGCCTTGCGCGAGTTCGGGCAGCGCTTGCAGGTTCATGAACGACGGCGGCCGGACGTGGCAGCGATAGGGGTTCGGCGTGCCGTCGCCCACGATGTAGAAACCGATCTCACCTTTGGGTCCCTCAATCCCGTGGTAGACCTCGGCTTTAGGCCCTTTGAGCACGCGCGGGCGCTTCGCCATGATCGGCCCGCCTTCGGTCGCGGGCAACCGGTCGAGGCACTGGAGCACGATCTTGGTCGATTCGCGCATCTCCGCCATGCGCACGATGTACCGATCGTAGGTGTCGCCGTTCTGCGCGATCGCCACCGCGAACTCGACCTCGCCATACGCCTCGTAGGGGCGCGCTTTGCGGAGGTCGAAATCGATGCCGCTCGCCCGCAGCATCGGGCCGGTGACGCCGAGATCGAGCGCCGCTTCGGGCGAGAGCACGCCGACGCCGACCGTCCGACGCTTCCAGATCCGGTTCTCGGTGAGCAGCCCCTCGTACTCGTCGATCTTGGCCGGAAAGTCGTCGCACAGGCTGCGGCAGCTGTCCGCCCAGCCGACGGGTAGGTCGAACGGCAGGCCGCCCGGCCGCATGCAGTTGAGGGTCAGGCGCGCGCCGCAATACTGCTCGAACAGGTCGAGCACCCGCTCGCGCTCGCGGAAGCAGTAGAAGAACGGCGTCATCGCACCGATGTCGATCGCATGGGTCGCGAGCCAGACCAGGTGCGAGGAGATCCGTTGCAACTCGGCGAGGATGGTCCGGATGGTGCGCGCCCGCGGCGGCACGGTCAAGCCCACCAGCTTTTCGACCGCCCCCACATAGGCCAGGTTGTTGGTCGCCGCTGCGACATAATCCATCCGGTCGGTGTGCGGCACATTCTGGAAGAACGGGTGGAGTTCGAACAGCTTCTCGGTGCCGCGATGGAGATAGCCGATGATGGGGTAGCACCCGACGATCCGCTCCCCCTCGATCTTCAGGTTCAAGCGGAGCACCCCGTGGGTCGCCGGGTGCTGCGGCCCGAACGACAGCTCCATCTCCTCACCGGCAAAAAGAGGATCGGCGGCGGGCTCGGCGCTCATTCGCTCCCGCCCTCATTCGTTCCCGGCACAACCTTCGGCGGTTTCCAACCGGTGCCGGTGCCCGCGACCGGCCCCATCGTCTCGCCGTAGTGTTCCGGGTAGATCGCAGCGCCGGTGTCGATCCCTTCGACCGGAAACTCTTTGCGCAGCGGATGGCCGTTGAACCCCTCCCAGAGCAAGATACGGGTCATGTCGGGGTGGCCTTCGAAGCGCACGCCGTACATGTCGAACACTTCGCGCTCCGGCCAGTTCGCGCCGCGATAGACGCCGGTGAGGGTGGGCACGGGTGTCGCCTCGTCGGTCTGTACCTTCAAGCGCAAGACCCGATAGGGCCGGCCCGGCGGCAGGCTCGCGAGATGGACCACGACGTCGAACCGGGGCTCGCGGTCGGGATAGTCGGCGCCGCACAGATCGACGATCAGGGAGAAGCCGTGTTCCTCTTTGAGCTCCCGCGCCACGTCGGCGAGCCGCTCGCGCACCACGTCGAGTGTCAAGTCCCCGGCGAAGGTGCGGGCCGCCAGGATCGCCTCCGGCAGGGCCGTCTTCAGAGCCTCAGCGAGCGGATCGTCGTCCGCGGCGATCCATACCGGGACGACCGGGTCGCGCTCCCAAGAAGGCTTTTCCGCGACCGGCGCGGCGGCGGCCTCTGGGGTTTCACTCACCGGGGCACCTCGCCGAGCCGCAGCTTGGGGCGGGCGCCGGCGCCTCCGGCGACGGTCATCCGGTCGATCTTCCGCTGCAAGTGCAGAAGCCCCCAGAGCAGCGCTTCGGGGCGCGGCGGGCAGCCGGGGACGTAGACATCGACCGGGATCACCCGATCGACCCCTTGGGTCACGGCATAGGTGCGGTAGGGGCCGCCGCAGGTGGCGCAGGCGCCCATCGCGATCGACCATTTCGGTTCGGGCATCTGGTCCCACAACCGACGGACGATCGGCGCCATTTTCTCGGTCACGGTGCCGGCGACGATCATCAGGTCGCTCTGGCGTGGGGTGGCGCGGAATACCTCGGCGCCGAAGCGCGACATGTCGTGGGGCGGATCGAGGACGGCCATCATCTCGATCGCGCAGCAGGCGAGGCCGAACTGCATCGGCCAGATCGCCGAGCGGCGCGCCCAGTTGAAGATCTGGTCGTAGGTGGTGGTGAGAACGTTCGACTCAGATGCGCCCGGCGCCCCCGGCGCGTCCGTTTCGTCCAAAACCTTCAAGCCCATTCGAGCGCCCCCCGGTTCCAGACGTAGACGTAGCCGCCGATCAGGATGGCAAGGAAGACCATCATCTCGATGAACCCGAACAGCGCGAGCTTATCGAACAGCACGGCCCAAGGGAGCAGAAAGACGGTCTCGACCTCGAACACGACGAACAGGACCGCGATCAGGTAGTAGCGCACCGAAAACCGATGGTCATGGGCGAAACTGACCGCCTCGTTGCCGCACTCGTACGGATCGAGGTTCGTCCTCCCGAACCCGCGATGCCGCAGCAGCCGAGCCACGAGCAGCGTGGACGCCAAAAACAACGCGGCGATCACCACGAAAACGAGGATCGGGAGGTAGTTCGCCATTCGTCTCCTAGAACCCTACAGGCGTCTCTGGAGCTGACTCTCCGGACAAACGTGCTCTTTAAGCTGCGCGGATTGTGTCCCGGGCTCCCGGGGGTGTCAACGGGCCGGCGGGGTGGGGCGGTGGAGGGCGGGGCCTACTCGGTGGGGTGGGGCGGGGGTGAACTTGAGATCACAATTTGTGATCTCAAGTCCGAGAGCGGCGGGCGTCGGTCCTTCCCGTGGCCGTTAACGGAACACGGAGCGATCATGGCCGCCTCCTTACCCAACAGCCCCCGAGCGGTCGAGATGAGCGCCTTCGTGGTTCGCGCTTTCATCCGCCTCCGCGACGTGGCCCGGACCCACGCCGAGCTTGCCACCTATTCCCGGGACCCTGGCCTTCCGGTAAACTGAGAATTAGAGGTGACCGAAGATGACGACACTGAATCCTCCGAGCCCCGCCGTGATTGGCCAGATTGCCTTGAAGCTGAGTCAGCTTTCGGCTGAGGAGGTTTCCGGGGTCCTCGAGATTCTGGATCATCTGGGCGTGGCCGAGACGTCGAACCGAAGGCCAACCACCGCGGAGATCTGCGCTCTCGCCAAGCGACGCGCCGCTCTTCTGCGCGACGTTCCACGCGCGCAGGTGGCGGCCCGGTTCACTGAGCTGGCCGAGGAGATCCGCCAAGAGGCGATCGCGAAGGGCACGGCGATCGACGGAGATTGGACGGGTGACTGATCGGCTCCGCGCCGTCTTCGACACCAATGTCTTCGTTTCAGCCGTCCTGAGCCGCAACCCCACGAGCCCCACCCGAGAGTTGATCGAGAGGTGGAAGGTCGGCGGATTCACGCTTCTCGTCTCTGACGTGTTGCTCGCAGAACTGGTGGAGAAACTCCAGGAAAAACGCATTGAACCCAACCGGATCGCCGACCTCGTGACGTCGATTCTGCAGATGGCGGAATGGGTCGATGTGCCGGCGACTGCCGTGCGCCCTGTCATCCTGCAGGATCCCGATGACGACCACGTCCTGGCTTGCGCCGTCGTTGGGAGGGCTGACTTTCTGGTCACCTATGACCCGCATTTTGACGCGTTGGGTGGTTTCTACGAGAGCTTCCAGGTGACCAAGGCTCTGCCCTTCTTGTGGAAGGTTCGCGGGGATCAGCCGCCGGACGACATGACGTGACGCCGCCCGACGCACGAAGAGGGCGCAGCCAGTCGTGGTCGTTCTCCTGCGGCCCGCTCTCGGTTAGGGTGGCACCTATTCCGGCCCTCCGCACGGCTCGACCTCCGACAGGGGATCGGTGTCCGCGCAGCGGTTGTTTGCGGTACAATCGACACCACGAAACCAGCGAAGGAGAGCCTCAGAGCGTGGTCACCGACCCTCGACGTGGCGATAGACCCTGCATTGTGGAGCCGCCGCGCCGGAATCAAAGAAAGGACAATAACAGTGAAAATATGCATCATCAGAATCTGCGGCTGCCTGCTCATTGGGGCGGTTGCTTTATTCCGCAGCGCGAGTGCGCAAGCCGCGGCGGGGGATTTGGATACGAGCTTCGGTGGCACCGGCATCGTGACGACCGCCATCGGCAGCAGCGATGATCTGGCTCAGAGCGTGACGATGCAGACCAATGGGAAGATCGTAGCTGCAGGATATTCGTTCAACGGCGGCAACCACGATTTCGCCCTCGTGCGTTACAACTCCGACGGAAGTTTGGACACGACCTTCAATGGAACTGGCAAACTGACAACGGATTTTGGCAGCCGCGACGACCGCGGCTATGGCGTGGCGATGCAGGGCGACGGCAAGATCGTGGTCGCAGGGTCTTCCTACAATCTCGGCAGCACGGTCTTCGCGCTGGCGCGCTACAACGCCGACGGAAGTCTGGACATTAGCTTCAATGGAACCGGCAAGGTGACGACCAACATCGGCAGTATCACCGACGAAGCCTACTGCGTGGCGGTGGAGGGCGACGGCAAGATATTGGTCGCGGGCCGTTCCCAGACCAGCGGATACGATAACTTCGCGCTGGTGCGCTACAACTCAGATGGCAGCATGGACAGGAGCTTCAACGGCACTGGAATAGTGACTACCGATGTAGCCGGTGGCTATTCCGAAAGCTACAGCGTGACATTGCAGGGCGACGGCAAGATATTGGCCGCGGGCCGTTCCCGCAGCATCTATGGAGCCGACAGTTTTGCTCTGGCTCGCTACAATACCAATGGCACCTTGGACACGAGCTTCAATGGCACGGGGACTGTGACTACCAACTTCAACGCTTACGATAGCGACGGTGGTGCCCGCAGTGTGGCAGTGCAGAGCGATGAGAAGATCGTCGTCGCGGGGACTTCCGGGAGCTATCCAAACGAGCGTGCGCACCTCAGCCGGACGCGTCGTATTCTTGGCTTGTCCTCACATCACTGAAACCGACTTCGATCATTGCGAGCCGATCCTCGACGCAGCTTTGCAGGCCGCGCTAACCACGGAGCAAAGTTTCGTTATCATAAAGGAATTTGGAGGCCCTGATCTCTCGACATTCAACAACTTGTCCGACCAATATGGCGGCGCGGAAATTGTTCTTGAGGCAGCGGGCTCAGATGCCGACGTTCGCGCGGGGCTCGCTGATCTGTTGTCACAAGTGAAGGAGATATTCCTGGGGTATCTCGCAAAACCTGATTCGGGCCCGCGACTTGGTGGCGATTTTGCAGCGTTCGAATCTAGATTCATTCAGTGGGCCAACGCGACACAGGCCGCTGTTCTGTTTGAGGATCTCGAGGTCGAATCCTGGATTGAATACATGAAGGCGTGTATAGCCCAAGCAAAAGCGATGAGCGTACTGCAGGAGACCGGACTTCTTGGCGTCGCGGACCAACAGATGTATTGTCGTCTCATCAAAGACTGGATAGCGCTTACTGTGTGCAGTGTTCGCCGACGTAACGAACGAACGGCCATTCAGGTTCGAGACCAAGTGGTGGCCGGAGGTGTTGTCGCGATCTTGTTCGGCACGGCGCACTGCGGCATCGCTCCTATGCTCCGATCAATCGGCATAGAGGTTGCGGAGCCAAGGTCGATAACACATCAGAACATGCCTCCGCTCGGACTAGTTGTATCGCAACTCGTCGCAGGGGAAGATCTGGACGAATCGCACATTCACTTGGCTCTGCTCCGTGAGCTGGTCGTTGGTTGTCTTTACTCGCTTTTGTTTCAAAACGCAGAACGACCGCCGCAGGCTGACGAGGTACTTGCCCGCGCAATTCCGATTGCGAGCCGCTGGGATGAGAGAGAGTGTTTCGGACTGGCCAGAGCCATACATCAAGACTCTTGGCCAGAGGCACTAGAAAGCTGGCTTGTCACAAATGCCTCGCTGGAAGATCAGCTATTTTTCGGAGTGGTGTGAAATAGTATACAAACCTTGCGTCGGGAGATTCCCTCGCCCGCTCTGTCGGAATAAGTGGTTCTCCTCACACAGGTGTAGCTGTATAACGGTTTCAAACAAGGGTAGGTACCTCGAGCTGAATCCCGGCACAGCAGAGGTAAACGGTAGCGATGAGGGACTGCGCCGAGTGAAAGCCATAGGCACGGTGGCTGAGCAGGCGGATCTTGTTGTTGATGCCTTCGAGGCGAGCATTGGTGAGTCCAGTCTCGACCGCGGTGAGTATTCCTTCGAGGTGTTTGCGCACGGTTCGGGCAAGGCGTAGGAAGGGTTTGAGGCGGCAGCGAGCGGCCCAGGCCAGCCAATTCTTGGCTTCGATCTCCGCCTGTTGGCGACTCGGGGCGTCGAGGATTTCCAGGAGGCTTCCGTTGAGCAGGTAGCCCCGGTAAAGCGGGGCGTTGTGCTTTTGGATTTCCGAGATCTTAGCCTCATCCTTTTCCGGGTTCGGAGCGGCGTCGGGGCGGCGCAGTATGGGCCAGCGGCTCTTCTTCAACGCAGAGCGTTGGTCGGGATCCAGCTCACGAACCAGATCCCGCCGCACCTCGTCGAGAGCCTTCTGGGCGAGCTGCGCAACATGGAACTTGTCGAAGACGATCTTCGCGTTGGGCAGCGACTCCCGGAGGGCCTTCTGGAAGGCCGCCGACAGATCGAGACTGACGAACTCGATGGAGGCCAGCCGTTCAGGCCCCAGCTCAAGGAAGAAGGCACTGAGAGTTTCGGCGGACTTTCCCGGAGCGGCCCAGACCACCTTGCCCGTGTCATGGTTGACCACGACGGTCAGGTACTTGTGGTGGCGTCGGTAGGCGATCTCGTCCACACCGATGCGCCGCAAGCCTTCGAAGCGCTTGGCATCAAGCTTCTCGGCCACCAGGCGGCCGGCGATCCGACCGACCGTTTCCCAGGCGACTCCCACCAGCGCAGCCACTGCCGTCCGGTTCAAGCTCTGGGCGAGAAAGGCCACTACATCTTCAAAGGGTTGGGTGAAGTCGCTACCCGGCCGCGCCCAGGGCACTCGCTCGGTGCGCACGCTCTGGCAGGTCGGGCAGCGCAAACGGCGAATGGGGCCTTCCAGGTAGACGGTCATGCCCCAGAGTGCCAGATGGCGCCAGCGCCGAGTTTTCTCCTCGAAACGACCCTGAACCGAGGTCCCGCAGACCGGGCAGGTGAGGCGCTGAAAGCTCCGACGGAAGGTCAGGATCAATGCCTCGTCCGTGAACTCGAGGCCGCGGATCCAAAGGCCTGGAAGATGGAGCAACTTGTTTAGTAGAGTGCTGACACGCATGGGGGGCTCCCTTGCTGGAGTGGGTTTGGCGATTCACCCCAGCGTATCCGCATCCGCGGTCAAGAGAGGAATCCCCCGTGCGGTCTATCGTTTTCACCCCGGAGTCGGCACCCGCCGACACCGCCAGCGATCACGCCACCGACCCTTGGTGAACCTCGGGGGCTACCAAATGCCGGCCAAAATTACCCCAAGGTCAGCTACACTTGTGTGAGGAGAGCCCAAAAGCCTTGGCGTCATGCGGGAGCTGTAGTAGCGGTCGAGGACGAAAGCCCAGACCAAAAAGCGCAGGGGGATAGCGCCCAAAAAGAGCGTGAAGGTTGCCGGACCGTTAGTTTCGAACACGGAAAGGAGGACCGAAAGGAGGAGGACTATGATGAAGTAAACGACGCTACCCATCAACCCGAACGCTGTCTTGACCGCACCGAATTTGTAAGGGGATACTTCGAGGCGGACAATTTTGTTAAAGACCCGAGCAAATTCGGCATAGCCCACCACTTTAACGGCGGTGTAGGCCAGTGCCGCGAGGGGTGTCGGCAGGGTGAGCATCGGCATGGCGTTTATCCTGGCCTTTCATAGCCGAGGTGATAAAGCGGTTAGGACGAACGCCGCTGTTTAAGGGCCAAAGGCCCGCCTCATGCCCAGGGCAACGCCCTGGGTTTCCGGTTCCCGCCGTTGGCGATCTGACCGCCGAACCTCGTCCGACACCGCCGCCGATTCCCGCACGCCCCGCAGAATCTCCTGCCCTAATACCACCGGCCCGCGGGAGCGTCTGTCGTCGTGGAGAGGTGGGATGAACCCGCCGCCCGCGAGGGAGCGCAGCTCCCAGGACCCGCCAGCTCAGGCTTCTCCGTTGAAAGCAAGCCCCTCGAAGTGTCCCTTCTTAACGTCGTAAAGCGTTCCCCAGTAAGAGGCGCCTCCATCGCAAGCATGAACACGGGGCTGATCTGAAGGCGGGGTTGGTGGTTCGGCCGCATAGGCATTGACGTAAATGAAACGCCGTCCTTCGATCACCACGCCGACATATTGACGATAGTAGGCGTTGACGTCTTGTATCCGTCCTCGCAGGATGCAGCAGGATTGGGAGCGAAGGCGCATCAGTCGAGCGAATCGCTTCTCCATCCGGTCGATATCCTCCTGGCGTGGCTGCCAGACCCCCTGGAATTTCTGGAGACCTGGTCGCGAACAGAGAGTTTGAAATGCTACAGCATCAGAACCGGGCAGGATGATCGACCGATCCGGCAGCGTTCTATATTCGGTACATGACACAGAGGTCGCCAGCGAAAAGAACAACAAGAGTCTTGGCGCTGTAATCATGTGCGAGGCCTCCTAGATGTTGCCTAAGCCGATGAACGGCAGGGGACTCATGCGTGGTGCTTACGAAGGAGAATATATCCCGAGCCACGGCCCGCGAGCCCCGCAGCCCCGCGAGCGGTTGAAACCGCTCGCTACGTTACGACGTCCCTGCCGGGACGTTCAAACGCCCGGCGTCGGAACGCAGGCCGCAAGCGAACCGACGTGCACGCGATAGCGTCCTCGTCCCGGAGGGACGACGTAATCTAGCGAGGGGATTCATCCCCTCGCGGCCTCGCGACCTCGCAAGATCGGCGCATCAACGGGTGTGCTCTTCCTGGGACCGCCGCCGTCTCGGCGGCGTTTCTGTTGCAGCCCGCGAGCCCGACGGCCCGCGAGCCCCGTAGCCCCGCGAGCGGTTGAAACCGCTCGCTACGTTACGACGTCCCTGCCGGGACGTTGACCGCCTCGCCGCCGGAACGCCCGTTGTGCTCGCGTTCGTGCTCTTGTATTACAATCCGAGCGCAAGATGACCCGAGACGAGTACGAAGAACGCAAACGGCGGATCGAGGCGCACCATCGGTTCTGCCAGGAATAGGTGCCAGCCTAACCCGAGGACGAGACCGATCCTCGTGCGACGAACGCGGTCAGAACAACCGCTCCCGGCCGAAAACGTCAGTTTGGCAGAGCGAGCGGCAACCGGCGTTCGGCAGAAATCATGCTGAGCTCGGAGCTCGTGGGGCCTTCGGAGCGTCAAACCGAAGTGTCGGAACGCGGGACCACAGCCACCAGTCCAGGCGGTCGTAACGATCTGAAGGCTTTCGGTTTTGAGCGCCCGGCCTGGCCCGGGCGCCGACCTCCTCGCCGCGCAGCCGCGATTCCAACTCCCGTGTACGATCGAACCAGGTTCCTTCGGTCGGCTCGCCGGTGAGAAGCGCAGTGACAGAGTGAACCCCCGGCCAATCCTGAGGTCGGCCGACCAGGTTCTCCTTGCAGCCGTGAGAGAGGATATAGACGAGGCGCCCCACCTGGGCTTCTTCCTCGTCGCTCACCAGGATCGCCTGATATCGGCGCGAGAAGACCTTGTCTCGCCAGCCGGTCGATCGGGCGACCTCGCGCGCGAGCTTCGAGTGCGCGGTTTACCTAAGTGGCAAAAGATCTAGACAGGCGCGCAATCTTTTGCGGGGGGAGGCGCGCTGCAGGTTAGAGTGGCACCTATCTGGGCCTTGGCACCTATCTGGGCCTGGCACCTATCTGGCCCGCGCCGATTCGTCTTCGTGCCGGGGAATCACGACTCGAACTGGGCGTCGTGAGGTAAGGTGTCGTTCGGCCGGCGCCGAGCCTCGATCCACCCCAGAAATCCGTCGTCCCCTGCCGCAACAGGCTCCCCACCTCCGCAAGCCGCTATCCACCCCGGATAGCGGCGATGCGGCTCCGATAGCGAATTCCCGGCTCGGATAGCGGCTTGCACACCCGGATAGCCGCTATACGCCGTGGGAAGCGGCTATCCGTCCCAGAATCGGATCAGCGGTCCCAGAATCGGAATATACGTCCCAGGATCGGACTAACCGTCCCAGGATCGGAATATAGGTCCCAGGACCGGACCTGCGGTCCCAGAATCGGATCAGCGGCCCCAGAACCGGAATATACGTCCCAGGATCGGAGCTGCGGTCCCAGGATCGGAACTGGGGGTGCCGATAGCGGGCTGCGGCCTCGGGAAAGGGCTTGCCGCGCCGACCCGGTGAATTCAGCGTCGCGAAGGGGCTTGCCGTCGGGCAAGCCGGCCGGGCGCGCCGGATAGCGAGCTTTTCGCTTTGCGAGGCCGCCGCCCGATCAGCCGCGAGCCAGCCGCTGCGCCACCCGGCCGTGCGCCTCGCGAAACGGAATCCCCTCTTCCAGCACCAGCCGGTTGGCGTCTAAATCGCCGGGCTGATCGCCAACCGCCCCACTCGAACAAACGGCAATCCGGGCGGGAAGCACCCCCGAGGAAACCGAGCCAGCCGATCGCCGGACCGCAGATACTCCGCCGCCTCTCGGAAAGTCCGGGCGAACCAGGCGTAGGCGATCTTCATCTCGGTACGAACCCGCTTGCTGGCGGCGTGGACGAGCGGCGCGGGCGACTTCTTCGTCTTCGTCGGCTGGGAGAACGGATGCTGCCGGAGAATCGCGGCGGCGCCGAGGGGCTAGACTCTCGTCGCCGCTCGGCGAGGCGCAGCTTGGGCGATGATCGCCTGGATCATCTCGGCGATCCGCTCGCGGTGCTGCTGGCAACACCTTTCGGCCGAGCAGGGGGTTTCAACGGGCCGGAGAGGTGGGCGGGGGCGGGGGGTGGGACCTACCCGGGTGGGGTGGGGCGGGGGCGGCTTGAGATCACAATCTGTGATCTCAAAGGCCGATCGCAGCGGGCGGCCCTACCTTGGCGGAGGACGATGAGCCTTCCGACGAAAGGCCTCGAAGCCGCCTTCATCACGAAGACGATCGACCGACGCCACGCCGAGTTGCGTCACGGCGAAGCAGGATCGAGAATCGTGACCGGCAGAGTGCGGAAGTGATCGACGTTGAACGTAAGAATCCGCGCTACACCGTAACTTTCATGGCCGCCACCAGCCGCGCGTCGTGTGCTCGAAAGCCCGTCACGCCGTGGGCCTCGACCAGCGCCAACCAAAGCCTGCTCAACTCCTCGCGGTCAGGAAGCAGCGTGAAACGCCGTTGAAAAAAGCGCAGCCAGTGAGCGGCCTGGGAGGGGGTCATTCCCAATCCGTTGCTGCCAGCGGGAGGCGTCCCTGGTGGGCGGGTTGCCACCACCCAAAATTCGTACAAGTTCTGAGGAACCAAGACCAGCAGCTCCCCGCGTGTCAGGAGCGTCCGAATTGCCGCGCGTGCCACGCCGGCCTGCGGATCCTGCGACCGCGTAATCCGGGTCAGCAGGTTGGTGTCTAGCAGGATCATTCGCCGTCTGCGCGCAAATAGACCGCTTCGCGCGCGTCGTCCAGATCCTCGACGTCCACCATGTAGGGGCGCATTTCGCTGAAGATGTCCTCCCTCTCCAGCGTCCGCGCCGCCTCCGATACCGGCTCTTCCATGAATACAATGGCCTCGCGGACCTCGCCGGGAATCAGAGCGAGGTGCGCGGCGATTTGCTGCTTCGTTCCTCTGAGCACGTGCGCTTGCATGATCGACTCCGTTGGGCAACATGGAAACTACTGGCCCTACTGCATACTATCTTTTCTGAAAATTGCACCCCCCGCAAGATCGGGCGACCATCCCAGAACCGCACCGACGAACGGCAAACCGGGAGGGAAACTTCCCCGCGGAAACCGAGCCAGCCGATCGCCCGCCCGCAGATACTCGGCCGCCTCAGGGAAGGCTCGGGCGAACCAGACGTGGGCGATCTTGATCTCGGTCCGCACTCTCTTGCTGGCGGCGTTGACGAGCGGCGCCGGTGACTTCTTCATTTTGGTCGGCTGAGAAAACGGGTGTTGCCTGAGGATCGCAACCAGGCCGAGGGGCTCGATTCCCGTCGCCGCTCGGCGAGCTGCGGCTTGGGCGATGATCGCCTCGATCAACTCGGCGAGCTGCCGGAATAGGTGCCAGCCTAACCCGAGACGAAACGGATCCTCGTGCGACAAACGAGGACAGAACGACCGCTCCCAGCCGAAAACGGTATCCGGTAGAGCGACCTACGGCCAGTCTTAGGCGGGAATCATGCCGAACTCGAAGCTCGTGGGGCCTTCGGGAGAGTCGAACCGAAGCGTCGAACGCGGGACCGCAGCCACCAGGACACAAGTGGTCGTAACTATCTGAAGGCTTTCGGTTTTGAGCGCCCAGCCTGGCCTACGTGGTCGGGCTGATCGCCAACCGGCCCGCTCGGACGAACGGCAGCCCGGGAGGAAAACTCCCTCGGTTCCAGAACCCGCGAAGGGGGTTCTCGTCATCGCGTTGCGGTGCTCGTTCTCGCACCACCGGTCCCGGGTTGTCGCGAAGCGCGTCCGCGAGGCCGAACACCGCCGCTCCCGTTCGAACCACCGGATTCTCGCGCCCGATCACCTCCGGTCGGGATCGGAACTCCGCGGCTCTTACTCGAAATAGCCGAACACGTCCACGATCACCTCCACCGTGCCGTTTCCCGTCACGAGAGCGGTTAATCCCAGAGTTCCTGCGCCGTTCGTGGCAAGCGAGGCGATCGCGTTGCTCGACCGGGTTTGGGCGGCGGAGAAGTTGAGCGCCGCGGTGCCCGGGACCGCTAAGTTCGCGGGGAAGAGGGAGAGGAAGCCGACTCCGGTCCCTCCGGTGACGGTCAGCGTCACGGCGATCGCCTTGGCGCTCGACGGCACGGCGCAGCGGCCCGAAACGGTGAGGGCGCGGATCGTTGACGAGGCAAGCGCGGGAGTCTGGCCCGCGGCCCGGGTGTCGAGCCGGAATAGGTGCCAGCCTAACCCGAGACGAAACGGATCCTCGTGCGACGAACGAGGACAGAACGACCGCTCCCAGCCGAAAACGGTATCCGGTAGAGCGACCTACGGCCAGTCTTAGGCGGGAATCATGCCGAACTCGAAGCTCGTGGGGCCTTCGGGAGAGTTGAACCAAAGCGTCGAACGCGGGACCGCAGCCACCAGGACAAGTGGTCGTAACTATCTGAAAGTTTTCGGTTTTGAGCGCCCCGCCTGGCCTACGTGGCCGGGCTGATCGCCAACCGGCCCGCTCGGACGAATGGCAGACCGGGAGGGAAACCTCCCCGCGGAAACCGAGCCAGCCGGTCGCCGGCCCGCAGGTACTCCGCCGCCTCTCGAAAAGCCCTGGCGAACCAGGCGTAGGCGATCTTCATCTCAGTCCGGACTCTCTTGCTGGCGGCGTGGACCATCGGCGCGGGAGACTTCTTGGTCTTCGCCGGCTGAGAGAACGGATGTTGCCGGAGGATCGCGGCGGCTCCGAGGGGCTCGATTCCTGTCGCCGCTCGCCGAGCGACGGCTTGGGCGATGATCGCCTCGACCAGCTCGGCGATCCGCTCGCGGTACTGCTCCCCCGCGAGGTGCTGCCAGCAAGGCAAGGGGGCCAGGTTCACGACTTCGGTTTCCGCGAACTGCCGGGCGCCGACCTCCTCGCCGCGCAGCCGCGCTTCCCACTCCCGTGTACGATCGAACCAGGTCCCTTCGATCGGTTCGCCGGTGAGAAGCGCTGTGACGCAGTGGACCCCCGGCCAATCCTGGGGCCGGGCGACCAGGTTCTCTTTGCAACCGTGAGAGAGGACGTAGACCAGGCGCCCTACCTGGGCCTCCTCCTCGTCGCTCACCAGAATGGCCTGGTAGCGGCGAGAGAAGACCTTGTCTCGCCAGCCGGTCGATCTCGCCACCTCGCGAGCGAGCTTTGAGTTGAAGTAGCCCATGAAGCGGGCCAGGCGCTCGCTGTCCTCGACTCGGAGCAAGAGGTGAAAGTGACCCGAAGCGAAGAAGAACGCACAGATCTCGAGCGGGTAGAGGCGCTGCGCTCTGCCGAGAGCGCCGACGATGATCTCGTTGAGCAGCGGCCCCGGCCGAAGGAGGAATCGGCTGTGGACCGTACGGCAGGTCACCTCGTAGAGGGCTCCCCCTTCGGGCGTGAATCGGATCTTCCGGGCCATCTCGGCAGCCGGGCATCTCAAAATCCCTGCCAGGCGAGGCGAATCGAGTCAAACTACAGAAAATGTGCGACTTGGGCTCCCGCGCTGAGGATCTCGGCAGCGGCCCGACCCCGCAAAAGATTCTGCGGGGTGACCGGGTAGTTTTGGCTAAATCAGGTGGAAACCGTTGATTGCGCTGGGTTTACCAAAGTGTCAAAAGATTTGGACAGGCGCGCAATCTTTTGCGGGGTCAGGGGCTGGGCGGGGTCGCGCCGTAGGTCAGGGGTGGCACCTATTCAGTTAGGGTGCCACCTATTCACACCTATTCAGCTCCGCCAGCACGTTCACACTGCAATCCCGATCGCCCGCAAGACTCCTCTTTCGACCTCTTCGAGAAGCGACGCTGAAAGCGGCCCGCCGAGCGCAGTCTCGCCGAGGAGGTGCTTGGGTAGGGTCGTGATCTGCTCGCATTTCAGAACGGTATCTCTTGGAACGCCACCGGTGCCTCTCCTGAGCCGCACATGAGTTGGCGCAGGGCGAAGCGTCGTACTGGCTGGAATTACGAGAATGTCGCTGGCCAAGCGATTGCGCGCGTCCACCGAAATCACGAGCGCCGGACGCCGCTTCGCTTCGGGCTCGCCCGGGATCTTCACCCAGTAGAGGCATCCGCGGAGCGGGCCGCCGTTCATCTCCAGCTCTCACCCAACGTTTGGCCGGAGAACTCGGCCCAAGCGGCATCCTCCTCACGCTCAGCCGGACCGAGAGAGCGGTAGTACAGCTCAACTTCCTCTTCGAGGCGCTCGCGACGCTGATTCAGCAGCCAGCCGCCGAGCGCGTCGGAGACCACCTCGCTGCGGCTCGCCCCGCGTGCCATTTGGTCCACTTGCTGGAGCAAGGCCCCCTCAACCGTCACAGAAACCCTGGCTTTCGGCATGTTTCCACCTCTCATCCGCGATGCCATTCTACTATGTCGCGGGGCGGCTGGACTTGAGCCCGAACCCCGAACTCCCCCGGCGAAGCACGATGTGGCTGCCACTTTGGCGGACCCGGACAAACCCTAGACCTTCAAGGACGCGCACGATGCGCGCCCCTGAGAGATGTGGCAGCTTAGGCATGGGCAGGGACGAAGAAGGATGTAACCAGCGGCGGCAGAGAGCTGGCCAGGGGGAACTCCTGCAAGTAGAGAGTGGTGGCCTCCCTCAGATTCTCGAGCGCCTCTTCGATCGACTCCCCTTGTGTCGT
>JANNIH010000037.1:0-36507 GCA_031404815.1 Holophagales bacterium
CACCGCAGGCGCACCGAGCGCGATTTGGACGTCCTGCTCGAACGACGCCGAGCCGGCACAGCCGAAGGCCATGAACCGACCGTCCGTGGGGTCTTGCGACGGAAACGCCGCAAAAGGACCCGGCCCCAGCTGGGCGCTGGCCGCTCCGGCTCCGAGCAGGCTGACGAACATCGAGAGGAACGCAACCTGTAGAAATTGCCTCTGAACTTTCATTTGACGACCCTTTCTCTCTAGGACCAACAGCTCCGGGTCTGCCCAGACTGGCGCGCGCTTCCACCAATCAAACCTCAACGGACCACAACACTTTTTGCGACAATTGAAAGACGGCTTGCCGAGATTGGAAGCTAAGACGCCGTGCGTCAGGAGATCGTCAGAAAAACGCCCTCGCCTTTGTGATCTTCAGAGTTCTTTGTGCTACAGCGAAGGGGGATCTCGGCTAAGATCGCCTTCCATCTTCGACTCAGTGAACCGACTGCGAACCACTTTTCCGTGAACCACGAGACCTGCTGCACGACGCTCTACCGGAACGAACGGACACTCCTCTTTCCGAGGCGGTGTGTCGGAGTGGACGCGACGTGATCCGGGTTCGGCTCTTCGGCGGATTCGAGGTCTGGCACGGCGAACGCCAGATCCGTGGATTCGAGTCGCAAAAAGTCCGAGCCCTCTTCGTTTACCTGGCCTGTCAACACGGACGCGCGTTCAGTCGAGAACATCTCGCCGGCCTGCTGTGGCCCGAACAGGAAGAAGATGGAGCACGGCACGCCCTACGCCAAGCGCTCTACAACCTCCGCTCTGCGCTTCCCGGCAGAGACTCTGCGAACCCGCCCCTTCTGGTCAGCCACGGCGAAATCAGGATCAATCCTTCTGCCGGCCTTTGGGTCGATGTTCACGCGTTCGAAGACTCGATCAAGCGGGGGGGCGCGAGAGATGCGGCCGACCCACATCATCTCGGGACCGCCGTGCAGCTCTATCGCGGCGACTTCCTCGCGGGCTTCTTCGTCCGCGACAGCACCTCGTTCGAAGAGTGGCTGATCGCCGAGCAAGAGCGCCTCCGCGAAGCGACGGTCGAGGCGCTTCGCACCCTGATCGAGAGCTATCGGAAGAGGGGCGAATATCGATTCGGCCTGCACTACGCCCGTCGGCTGGTGGCGCTCGAGCCCCTCGCCGAAGAACCGCGACGCACTTTGATGAGGTTCTACGCGATGACCGGCCGCCGAAGTCAGGCGCTCGCCGAATACGAAGACCTGGTGGCCCTCCTCGATCGCGAGCTCGGGGTCGATCCCCTGGCCGAAACCCGTGAGGTCTACGAGTCGATTCGGGACGATGCGCCGACCCAGGGCATTCCGATTGCGGACGGCGAGCCGATCGGGCCGATCATCCCCCTGGCCGGACGCCGTGGCGCTTGGGAAAAGCTACGCGAGAGTTGGCGACGAACCCTGTCTGGAGAAACCCCGGTCACCGTCGTCGAGGGTGAGACCGGCATCGGCAAGACCCGTTTGATTCGGACCTTTCTGGACGCCGTGAGCGGATCGCGCCGGATCGTCGTGCTCCGAGGCGCCGGCCGCCCGTCCTCTCTGCCCACGCCATTCCTGCCCTGGCTCGACCTCTTGCGCGGCGCCTTCGACGAAGCGGCGGAAGGCGGCGGTCCGGACCCGGCAGCCCTGGCTCCGGAGAAGTTCGCCGACCTCGTCCGCCTGCTCCCCGAACTCGGCCCGCGCCGTCCCGAGCTGGCGGGACCGGCGCCCTTGAAGCGCGCCACGGATCGGCGACGGATGTTCGAAACCACCGTCGACTACTTGGCCGCTTTCTGCGCGGCGGGCTCAGGGATGGCTACGGTGCCGCTGGTGATCTTTATCGACGACCTGCACCTGGTCGATGAGGATTCGCTCGAGCTGCTTCGTGCGGCGATTGCCCGCCTGCACGGACGACCTTGTTGGTTCTTGCTCGCCACCGAAACGATTTCCGAGGCCGAGGCCTCGCCCTACTTACGAACGATCGTCGAGAGCGCCGAACGAGTCGAGCTTCGACGGTTTGATGGCGCTGCGGTCGGAGAGATCGCAGTCTCTCTGGTCGGCGATGACCGAGCGAGCGAACTTACCCGGTGGCTGATGGAGAGGAGCCGAGGGTTGCCCTTCGCGATCGCGGAGCTGATCAACTTGCTCTGGGACGAGGGATTGCTGACACCCGGCGAAAACGGCACCTGGCAGCTTGCCTCCTCACTCGCGACATCGGTGGTGCCGACCGGCGGCCAGCTCGGCGCCCTGCTCGGCGAGCGGGTGCGGCGCCTCCCGTCTTCAATTCGCCGATTGGCCATCCAGGCGGCGTTCGCCGGCTGGAGCTTCGAGGCCGAGCTGCTCCAAAAGGCCGCTGACGAGCACCCGGCGGTGGTCGAGATCGCTCTCGAACTGTTGCTGAAGCGTTGGCTGATCCGCCAGAGCATCCGTTATTGGTCGAACTTCGCCAGAGCGTCGGATGTCATTCTCTGGAAGCGCGGCGCCCGGCGCGGCAGTTTCGAGTTTGCCCATCAACAGGTGCGCGAAGCGCTCGCATCCTCAGTAGCTCCGGCGCGGCAGCGAGCCCTCCATGCCCGGGTGGCGGCTGCGCTCGAGACCATCGCCGCCGATCATCTGGAAAGTCACTCTGAGGAGCTCGCCGGGCACTACCTGGCAGCAGAGATGTGGGATCGAGCTATTCCCTACCTCGAGCGGGCGGAAGCCCGGGCTCGCGGCCTGCTCGCGCGCACAGCCGCAGCCCGCTACGCCGCGGCGACCGCTCGCGCGCGCTCGGAACTCGCCGCCCAAACCGAGACATCCCGACCCAACAACTCGACCCCACACGAGCGTGCCGACCTGGCCGCCGACTAAGGAGCCCGTGATGCCCCCCGAAAGCGACCTGAAATTTCCGATCGGCCCGTTCGAACGAAAGAGCCGCCTGAGTCCGCAAGAGCGGACCGCGGCGATCGCGGTGATCACCTCCACCCCGGCTGAGCTGCGCGCCGCCGTCGAAGATCTCAGTGAAGAACAGCTCGACACGCCCTACCGCCCCGGCGGCTGGACCGTTCGGCAGGTCACCCACCATGTGCCGGACAGCCACATGAACGCCTACATCCGTTTGAAACTGGCGCTGACCGAGGAACGCCCGAGGATCAAACCCTACGATCAGGATGCCTGGGTGAAGCTTGCGGACACCACGAACGCACCTGTGGAAGTTTCGCTCACCTTGCTCGAAGCGCTCCACTTTCGCTGGGTCGAGCTGCTGGATGCGATGAAACCCTCGGACTTCGAACGGACGTTCGAACATCCGGAGTTCGGAGAGGTAACGCTCGATTCTCTGCTCGGCCTCTACGCTTGGCACGGGCGTCATCATGTCGCTCACGTGACTCGGCTGCGCGAGCGCGAGGGCTGGTAGCCGATAGACTTTTGACGATAGGCTTGCACCCAGAGGTCCTATACGATTATGGCGGAACGCCGCGACATTAGAGAGCGTTATCGAATCACCCGTAAGCTCGGCGAGAGCGCGTTGACCAGCGTCCACGCCGCGACCGATGCCACGAATGGCGCGATGGTGGTCATCAAGAGGATCGCGCCGGGGCGGAGTGCAGAGGCCATGCCGCGGTTTATCCAGGCCGCGACGGCGCTCGCCAAGCTCCGGCACCCGACCATCCCGTCCCTACTCGATTTCGGCGTGCTCCCCGATGACGGCGCGTTCCTGCTGCTCGAGCCGGTCGCCGGCCGCGGCCTGGAGGAACTGACCGGCGCTGCACCTGCCGAGGTCCTCTCCCATCTGCTCCAAGTCATTGATGGACTCGAGCTGCTGAGCCAGAGCGGGATCGCTCACGGCAATCTGTCGCCCGAGAACGTCCGCTTGGCGGGAACGACCACAGGAGAACAGGCGAAGCTGCTCGGATTCGGCACCCGCATTCTCCATCCCCCGGTGGCCGGAATGCCCGGGTCGGAAAACGCGGCCCCCGAACAGCTCGCCGATGGAACCTACGACAGCCGGTCCGATGTCTACTCGTTTGCGCGCATCGTCTGCCACCTGCTCGACGTCGGGGTCTACTACGATCCGCAGGGCGAGCCCGAGCTCTCCCTGCCGTTGGGCGTCAGCTTCGAACTCGAAGACGCGGAGGCTCTCCGCCAAGCGCTCGCCCGCTCCCTGCGCAAGTCGCCGGCCGCCCGGCCGGCCTGGAGCGAGATCCGCGAAGGCTTGCGCACAGCGCTTAGAGGTCCGGTCGCCCAACCCTCGGTGGGCGAGAAGACCAATCCGGTCTATATCCCCCCAACCGCAGCCGACGGCGAGCCGCTCGCCCTTCGCTTCGAAGAAGCCTTCGAAGAGCTTAAGGCGGAGCCTTCGTTGCCCGCTCCGGACACGGGCGATCTGCTCTCGTCGGTCGAGGATTTTCTCGGGGCTCCGATCGTTCCCGCAACACCTCAAAAAGAGGTCGCTCCGGCGTTCGCGGTTCCGATGACCCCTCCGGACACAGCCGCCGTCCCGGTCGTTTCACGACCGAAGCGGCCTCCGGGCAAGAGCAAGAAAGTTCTCTGGCTCGCCCTCGCGGCCGCCGCCGGCATTGCAGCGCTGGTCGCTTTCTTGATCTACCTGCGCGACCGAGACGTAGATCCCGCGGAGATCCAGGACGAGCTGAGCGTCCCGGCAGCTCCCGAGGCGGCGCCGAGCACACCGCCCTCCGATCTGCAATCGACGTTCACCGAAAGCGTCCCTCTAGGCAATCCTGGGCTGGCCGCAGCGCGGAGCGCGCTCGACGCGGGCGACCCGGTTGCCGCGCGCAGGGCGCTCGACTCGCTCGATCCGTCCTCCCTTTCGGCAGAAGAGCGCGAAGAGGAAAAGTCACTTCGCGACTCGTTGGGCCAATCGGTGATCGAGCGCCTGGCTGCCGACCTCAAACGCGGCCTTCGCACCGGCAATGCGACAACCCTGCGCTCGACCGTGCGCGGCATCGCGGCAAACCGAGCGGCTTTCTTCAAGGACAATCCAGGCCTCAGAACCGACTTCGACCGGGCCCAACAGATCGTCGACCTTTCGGCGCAACTTCAAAGCGCCGCCAAGGGGAGCGATCCGGTGGCGGTGATTCGCCTGGCCGGATCGTTCGCCGGCCTCGTTCCGCGCGACAAAACGGCGCCCCGACTGCGCGACCGGGCGGCCGCCTCGATCGAAGCCGATGCCGAACGCTTGAGCCAGACCGGCCAGGCGCAGGCCGCGCTCGATCGACTGGAAACCCTGCGCGCCGCCTGGCCCGATCGGCCGGGACTCGGCGAGCGAATCAACCGGGCGCGCACCGTCGCGGAGGTCGATCCGCGGCTCGACCGCATCCTGGCGAACGCCCAAGCCGCGGCGCAGCGCAAGCGGCCGGACGAAGCGCTCGCGATCCTCCGGACGGCGAATCCGACCGGTCCGTATGTCGAGCGCTTCCGGGAGCTCTCCGAACGTTTCAAGGGTGAGTTCGCGCAGTTGGATCAGAAGCCACCGTCGCTCGAGCTGCGCGAAGGCTCGGCGAGCGAGTTCGAAAAGGGGGCGACGACGAGAGTTTCGCTGCGCATCGCGGACGACTTCCAGGTCACGAAAGCCACCCTGTTCGCTCGACCGGAGGGGGGATCGTGGCAGACGCTCGAACTCCGCCAGTCGGGTTCGTTCTACACGGCGGAGATCTCGGCGAGCTTTCATCAGAACAAGAACGTCCAGTGGTACGCGACCGCCACCGACCTCTCCGGCCACACGGGCCAGTTGGGCAGCGAGGGCGCTCCCAAGACCCTCAAACGCAAGAAATGGTTCGACCGCCTCCGAGGCGACAAAGCGGGCGACGGGGGGTAACCGGCGCCCGCTCCGGTTCTATTTGCCTGCTTTCTCTGCCATCTGGCGATTGAATTCCTCGGTCTTGCCGCGAGGAACGGTGAGCGGCCGCCAGGTTTCCGAGACATAGTGCTTGGCCAGCATCACGATTTGGCCGACATGGTAGACCTGATGGCAGAGCGAGCGCTCGAGCGCTTCGACCACGGTGTGCGGCTCATCGCGGATGGTCACGATCTTCGATAGGTCGGCAGGAACCAGGCTCGCCAGGGCTCCGAACAAGCACTCCCACCCCTCCTCCCAGCGCACCATCAACCGCTCGCGCGTGATGCCGGGAACGACCTCGAACTCGGCGTCGCGATGCCGGTCGGGTTTTTCGCCGTCGGTCGTCAAAAAGTCGGTGAAGCGGGAGCGCAGGTTGCCGCCCATGTGCTGAATCAGGACCCCGAGGCTGTTCGTCTCGCGGTCGAGGGTGCGGAAAAGATCCTCATCCGAGACCTGCGCCAGTGCTGCTTCGGCGAGGGTTTTGTTGCTGCGATATCGGCTTTCGATCTCTTCGATCAGGTGCTGTCCGAGTGCGTCGGCCATCGGTGGTTCTCCTCGAGAAGGCGATGATGCTACCAGCCCCGGTGGCGATCGTGGTCCGTCCCCCTCGGTGCTACGATCTTCGCGCCTTACGAGGAATCCTGGTGCCCGATACCGCCCCTCCTAACCGCCCCCTTCTCCTGCTCGAAGCGGTGCGCCCGATGGCGCGTTTATTCGCCTATCTCGCGCCCTACCGGACCCGGCTCAACCTCGGCATCGCGTCCTCGGTGCTCAACAAGATTCTCGATCTGATGCCGCCGCTCTTGGTCGGCTGGGTGATCGACTCGCTCCGCGGCCAAGCCCCTCCCTGGATCGCCCGCCTGGCCGGTACCTCCGAGGCCTGGAGCCTCGCGGTGGTACTCGCTCTCCTTTCGGTTGCGATCTTCTTCTTCGAGAGCCTGTTTCAGTGGGGGTACCAGCACTTCTTCATGACGCTGGCCCAAGAGGTCCAGCACGACCTTCGGCTCGACGCCTACGAGCGCATTCAGCGCCGCGAGATCGCGTTCTTCGAGGAGCACCGGCTGGGCGAAACGCTCGCGATGCTCAACGACGACGTGAACCAGCTCGAACGCTTCTTGAACAACGGCGCCAACGAGCTGATTCAAACCGTGGTCCTGTTCGCCTTTTCAGGCATCGTCCTGTTCGACACCTCCTGGCGTTTGGCGCTGATCGCCGTGGCGCCGATTCCGCTGATCCTCTGGGGGAGCCTCGCGTACCAGCGCCGGATTGCGCCGCGCTACCGGCGGGTGCGCGAAGCGGTCGGCAGCCTGTCGAGCCGGCTCGAAAACAACATTGGCGGCATCTTGGTGATCCAGAGTTTCGGCGCCGAGGCGTTCGAGCTCGACCGGGTGCGCGCCGCATCGTCCGAGTATCGAGACGCCAACCGTCAGGCGATCCGGCTCTCGGCGATCTTCGTGCCGGTGATCCGGATGGCGATCGTCCTCGGCTTCGCCGGGGTGCTCTTGGTCGGCAGCCATTGGATTCTCGAACAGCGGAGCTGGATCACGGTCGGCCAGTTGGTCTTGTTCGCCATGATGACCGAGCGGCTCCTCTGGCCCTTGGTCCGCCTCGGCCAGGTGCTCGACGAATACGAACGGGCGCGGGCCTCGGCGCGGCGAACGTTCGGCCTGCTCGACACCCCCTCGACGATCGTCGAGCCGGCCGAGCCGATTCGGATCGAGCGCGCCCGCGGGGAGCTGGAGCTCCGGCAAGTCGATTTCACCTACGCGCGCGGTGACCGAATTCTCGACCGGCTCTCGTTCCACATCGCCCCGGGCGAGACGATCGGCATCGCAGGGCCGACCGGAGCGGGCAAATCGACGTTGATCAAGCTGCTGCTCCGGCTCTACGATCCGACCGGCGGCGCAGTGAAGCTGGATGGCCATGATCTGCGCGATCTCGCCCTCGAAGATCTCCGTCGCTCGATCGCCCTGGTCAGTCAGGACGTCTACCTGTTCCATGGCACATTGCGCGAGAACATCGCCTACCGAGAGGTCGGCGTGCCGTTCGAACGAATCGTCGAGGCGGCGCGCTACGCGGAGCTTCACGATTTCATCGCAGGCCTGCCCGAGGGGTACGACACGTTGGTCGGCGAGCGCGGCATCAAGCTCTCGGGCGGCCAGCGCCAGCGCCTGTCGATCGCCCGGGCGATCCTCAAAGACGCGCCGATCCTGATCCTCGACGAGGCGACCAGCTCGGTCGATACCGAAACCGAGCGGGCGATCCAAGAAAACCTCCGGCGTTGGACCTCCGGCCGCACCGCTCTGATTATCGCCCACCGCCTGTCCACCATAAGGAATGCCGACCGAATCCTGGTTTTGCGGTACGGACGGCTCGCCGAAGAGGGAACCCACGACGCGCTGATCGCCAAGGGGGGTACGTACGCTGATTTGTGGCACGTCCAGTCGGGCGAGTTGGTCGAGGTCGGGTAGGTAGGGGGCCGGGAGGACTCCTTCGCGCGGCCGATGGGTCGGGCTTCCAGCCCTCTGGGGATGAAAACGCCCGGAACCTGGGGCGTTGCCCCAGGCTGGGATGAGATCGCGCCTTCGGCGCTGGCAGCCTGATGATCCACTTCTATTTCGCTGAATGAACGAAGGAAGTGTTGCTTGCAGCAAGAGTCTGGTGGTCACGCCTTGAGTCGCAACAGATGCGAAGGCGGAATCGCCAGCGCCGAAGGCGCGGTCCCATCCCAGCCTGGGGCAACGCCCCAGGTTCCAGGCGCCCCATCCCTTAGGGGGCTGGCCGCACCTCGTACAGCTCGTCGCCGAGCGGGTGGTCGATCTGGTGAACGACGGCGGAGTACACGGCGCCGACGAGCGATTGTTGGATCGGGCGCTCGACCGCGCGGTGGAACACGGCTACAGCGTCTTTCTCGAGCTGATCGAACGGGAATCGGCACTCCTCGGGGAGCTTGCCTACCTGCGCCGCTTCGCGCGCGAGGAGACGTTGCCCATTCCGGAGGACGATGCCGTGGACCGCTCCCTTCGCCGACGCCTCCTGGTGGTGCCCGAGGGCGATCGCTATCGCCTCCGCGCGCCGATCATGGCGCGGTGGCTGCGGCGGGCTTGAAGGGAACCTCGGCCGGGGCCAAAAACGGTGATCCCGACGGAGGGACCAGCGATCCCGCGGCAGGCCGATCCTCCTGTGCTAGATTTTGAGGCGACTCGATGACGCTCGCAGCTTCCGATGTCCTTGCCCGCGATCCGACCGCTCAAGCGATAGCCCTTCCCGACGGCCGCCTTTTGATCCGGCATCGCGGCGGGGCGAGCCTGCTACGGGGAATCGCTCTTCCCGATCTGGATCGTCTGCTCGGACTCGTGGACGGCGTGCGGACGGCTGCGGAGGTCGTCGCCGCGGCGGCGGCGCTCGATCCGCCGTTCGAGGAGCGGGAAGCGCGGGGCCTGCTCCGGGCGATCGATGGCGAGATGGTCCGGGTCCGGCGGTTGGACCTGCCAGCCTATGAGGCGCTCGAAGGCGCGTCGGTCCTCGTGCTCGGCGAGGGCGCTCTCGCCCGATCGATCGAGGAATCGCTCTGCCGCGCAGTTCCGGACGCCACGATCCGCCGGCTCGACCGGCCCGATCTCGCCGAATCGAACCTCGCGGGCGCGGTGCTCGTCGTCTGCGCGATCGAGAGCGTTTCGTATCGAGACCTCCTCGCCGTACAGTCGGCCGCCCTGGGCACCGGCGCTCCGGTCCTTTTCGTCACCGCCGATCCGGACGGCGTTCGCGTGGGGCCGACCGCCATCCCGGGGGTCGGACCCTGCTTTGCCTGCGCTCAGCTCGCGGCCACGCGGTTCGTCGGACTCGATCCCGCGGCGAGGCTTTCGGCCGCCTCGCACTTCGAGGCCGGAAGCGTCGATCCCGCGGTGCGGGGGTGGTTGGAGCGGGCGGTGATCGACGAGGCGCTCAGGGTTCTCGGAGTCCACGGCGGAGAGCCCTCCCTCGTCGAGGCTTTTCTCACGCTTCCCCCTGAATCGTTCCTTTCGGGCGAAGCGCGCCGCATTTCTATCGGCCGGGATCCCGAATGTCCCCTCTGCTCCGCGGTTGAGGCTCCGCCGGAGACGGACCTCGCCACCCGAGCCGCCATCTCGATCGTCGAACGAGAGGAGCGCCGGCCGCAACGGGCCGCGGTGTCCGTGCGCGAAGAGCCCGACTCGTTTGTCCGGAACATCGGGATCGTCGGCGGCGGCACGGCGGGCTACCTCGCCGCCCTCGCCCTGCGCAAGAAGGTCCCCGGCCTCGCGATCACCCTGATCGAGTCGCCGGATGTGCCCATCATCGGTGTCGGCGAGGCGACCACGCCGCTCCTGCCGCAGTTCCTGCACGCCGACCTCGGACTGGACATCCACACCCTGTTCGCCGAGGTCCGGCCGACGTTCAAGCTCGGCATCCGCTTTCTCTGGGGTGCCCCCGACATCGGCGACTTCCACTATCCGTTCGGCCCGATCCATCTTCTGGAGCCCGCGGTTTACGGTGAACCCGGCGGGGCGGGCCTTCGAGCCTGCTCGCTCCAGTCGCTTCTGATGGGCGCGGGCGCGGTCGGCCTCTATCGAACCGGCGAGGCCGACGGCGCCGGGGAGGGTGCCTCTTGGGACTGCCGCCTGGGCACGGAAACCGCCTACCATCTGGACAACGAGCGCTTCGTCTCTTACCTCAAGCGCCGCGCCGCCGAAGCCGGAATCGAGCGCCTGGAGGCGACTCTGGTCGATGCCGAGTTGACGGACGACGGCGCGGGCGGACGCGAGGTGAGCGCCCTGGTGTGCGCCGACGGCCGCCGCCTGACGTTCGACCTCAACTTCGACTGTTCGGGGTTCCGCTCGTTTCTCCTCGAGCGCGCCCTGGGTTCGCCTTGGATGAGCTTCGAAAAAAGCCTCTGGACCGACCGCGCGGTGGTCGCCCAAGTTCCCCATGGCGGGCGGATTCGTCCCTATACAACGGCTGAGACGTTCGCCGCCGGCTGGTGTTGGAGCACACCGCAGATCGACGCCGACCACCGAGGCTACGTCTACTCCTCGGCTTTCATGAGCCCCGATCAGGCCGAAGCCGAGATGCGGCTCGCCAACCCCGGCATGGGCGAGGCGCGCGAGGTGCGGTTTCGCGCCGGCCGCCACGAGCACTTCTGGCGGGGCAACGTCGTGGCGCTCGGCAACGCCTACGGCTTCGTCGAGCCGCTCGAATCGACCGCACTCCATCTTCTGGTCCGTCAGATCGGCCTGCTCTGCGGCAGCTTTCCGCTCCGTCGTACCGACCGCAGCCTCGCTCCCCTACTCAATCGCAGGGTCGGAGCCTGGTGGGACTACCTGGGCTGGTTCCTCGCCATCCACTACCGTTTCAACCGCCGCCTCGACACCGCGTTCTGGCAGGCCGCCCGGGAAGAGGTCGATGTCTCGCACCACGCCGAGCTGCTCGACGCCTTCCAGGAGCGCGGACCGCTCTCCTACGACCCGGCGCTGCGAGATTCGTTCGACTACCCCGACCCGCTCTGGGGACCCGAGGGGATCGACACCCTCTTGCTCGGCCAGGGCGTCCCCTGCCGCCTCCCCCGGCCGCTTCTCTCCGCCGACGCCTGGCGCGCCCAGGTCGCGAGAATGCGCTCCGTGGTCGGCCGCGCCACACCGCACGCCGCAGCCCTCGACCTGCTCGCCGCCCGCCCCGATCTCCGCGAGCGCTTCGTCGCCGCTTACCGTGCCGCCGGACCCGCTTTTCCCGGTGGCTGACCCCGGAGCAGGCCTCGGCTGATTGCAACTTTTGGCCTCGGCTGATTGAAAGGTTATGGTTCGGCTAATTGCAACCTTTGGTCCCGTCTGACTGAAAGGTTGGGGCGCTAGGCTGTCTCCCACAAAGCACGAATCGGCACGGCGTAGAGCTCGTCACCGAATCCCGCGGTGACCTCGCCGTCATAGAGCACGACACCGCCCGCGAAGCGGTCGCCGGTGGCCTCCTTGAGCTTGCGCAGGCCACGAAAGTCAGAGGGGGTCACCGTGCCGGACGCCTTGACCTCCACTCCCGCCACTCGCGATCCGCGCTCGAGCACGATGTCCACCTCGGCGCCGTCCTTGTCGCGGAAGTGATAGAAGGAAGTGGGCTCCACCTCCCAACTGGCCTGGCGCCGCAGCTCCTGGAGCACGAAGGTCTCGAGCAGCGCCCCCAGGGTCATGCGGTCCTGAGCCAGATCCGCGGCGCTCAGGCCGAGCAAGGATGCGGCGAGGCCCGTATCGCCGATGTGCACCTTGGGCGTCTTGACCAGACGGCTCAGCCGGTTGCTGTGCCAAGGCGGGAGTCGCTCCAGCAGGAAGACCCGCTCGAGCAGCGTCACGTAATCTCCAATGGTCGGCCGACTCAATTGAAACGGGGCGGCTAGGTCGGTCACGTTCAAGAGCTTGGCGGTTTGCGCGGCGACCAGCTTGAGCAACCGGGGCAGCACGTCGAGCGAGCTGATCCGCGCCAGATCCTGTACGTCTCGCTGGATCAGGCTCTCCAGATAGTCGCGGTACCAGACCGCCCGCCGGTAGGCCGAAGCGCGTGCCAAGGCCGCCGGGTACCCTCCCGCCACGATCCGTTCGACCAGCTCAGCCCCGAGGCGTTCGCCGCTCCGGACCTTGAAGGACGCGCCGAAGAGCGCCGCAAGGAAGCCCGGCTCTTTGCGTGCGATCTCGCACTGGGCGAGCGGATAGAGCCGGTGGATCTCCATCCGTCCGGCCAGGGAATCCGCGAGCTTGGGCACCAGCAGCACGTTGGCCGAGCCGGTGAGAATGAATCGGCCCGGAGTACGATTCCGGTCCACCGCCATCTTGATCGCCGTAAACAGGCCCGGGACTCTTTGGACTTCGTCGAGAACCGTTCTTGGCGGCAAATCGGCCACGAACCCTGCGGGGTCGGTCTGCGCCGCCGTGAGGGTCACCGCGTCGTCGAAACTGACATAGCTGAAGCCCTGAGCCTCCCCCACATCCAAGGCCAAAGTCGTCTTGCCGCACTGGCGCGGGCCGTGGATCAACACCACGGGAGTGTCGGCCAGGGCCTCCCTCAGTCTGGGAAGTGCGAATCGAGGGTATCTCTGCTCGTCAGCCATCTCGGCTGATTGTAACCCTAGACCTCGGCTAATTGAAAGGTTGGACCTCGGCTAATTGCAACCTTTGGCCTCGGCTGATTGAAAGGTTGGACCTCCGCTGATTGCAACCCGAGGCACCGACCTGACCGTGAAGGTCGATCCGGCCCGCTCCCCCGGATCGCCCGCGGGCCAATCCGGGGGCCGCCTGCCTCTACTTGCCCACCTTCAGATACTTGTCGTACCAAGCCAGATAGCGCTCGAAGCGGTCCTTCTGGTAGCTCGGCTTGCGGATGCCGTGATTCTGGCCGGGGTAGATGATCAACTCGGTTCGGACGCCGAGCCGCTTGAGCGCCTGGTAGAGCTGCTCCGAATTGAGCAACGGCACGTTCACGTCGTCCTGGCCGCAGAGGATGAGCGTCGGGGTTTTCACGTTGTCGACGTGGAACCAGGGGGAGAGCTTGGTCCAGCGCTCGACGTTGCGCCAGGGGAGCCCGAGTTCGGTCTCCCACTCGTACTGATAATGGTCGGTGCCGTAGTTGGCGAAGTAGTTCGCCTCGGAGGCACCCGAGATCGCCGCTTTGAACCGGGTGGTCTTGGTGATCACGTAGTCGGTGAGGATGCCGCCGTAACTCCAGCCGCCCACCCCCAGCCGATCGGGATCGGCGACCCCCATCGCGATCGCGCCGTCCACCGCGGCCATCACGTCCTCGAAGTCCTTGTTGCCCCAGTCCGCCCAGATCGCGTAGCAAAAATCGCGGCCGTAGCCGGTCGAGCCGCGCGGGTTTGCCGCCACCACGGCGTACCCCCCGGCGGCGAGCATTTGCCACTCCAGATTCCAGCCCGTCGTGTACTGGGCGGTCGGACCGCCGTGGATGCGCAACACGGTCGGCAGTTTCTTGCCCGCAGGCGCGTCCGGCGGACGGGTGAGGAAGGCGTCGATCTCCGTGCCGTCGGCGCTGGTCGCCTTGAATCGTTCGATCTTGGAGAGCCGGATGCCGCGGAGAAACTCGTCGTTCGCGTGCGACAGGCGAACGAGGTCGCCCTTGGCACCGAGCACCGAGACCTCGCCCGGATGGTCCCATTGCGATTCGACCAGCGCGATCTCAGCCCTAGGGCCGAGGTCGAAGCTATCGATGTCGCGCTCTCCGGCCACCACACGGTCGGCCGAAGAGGCGGAGGCGTCGGCTTTCGCCGAGATCCGGGCCAGGTGCTGGTTGCCGCCATCTTCGAGCAGGAAATAGACCTGCTGGCCGTCGCGAGAGAAGCGGGGCGAGGAGATATTGCGGTCCAGCCCGCGCGTCAGATCGCGCGCCGCGCCCCCGGCCGCCGGCACGATCGCCGCGGAGCTGATGCCGTACCACATATCGGAGACCGGCCCGCCCGCGACGTAGACGATCTCCTTGCCATCCGGCGACCATGCGGGGGAACCATCCGATCCCGGTGAGGTGGTCACCGCCTGGGGTGCCGCCCCTTCCTTCGCCTCGACCACGAAGATGTCCGTGTTCTGGTTCGAATCCGGATCGGCGGTCCGGTTGCTGACGAAAGCGATGCGGGAACCATCCGGTGCCCAGACCGGCGCGCTGTCGTCGTACTTGCCCGAGGTCACCTGGACGCTTTCTTTGCTCGCGAGGTCGAAGACGTAGAGGTGCTCGCGGATCTCGCGCAGATACCCCTCGCCGTCGCGCTTGAACTGGCGCCGTTCGATGACGATCGGCTTCGGGGTCTTGTCGTCGTCCTTCTCGTCCGCCTTGGGCGCGTCCGGATCGATATCGGCGACGATCAAGGCGAGCTTCTTGCCGTCCGGCGACCAGGCGAGATCGGAGACGCTCGCTTTGTATTCGGTCAGCTGCCAGGCTTCACCCCCCCGGCGATCGAGCAGATAGACTTGGCGTTCGTCGCCGTCGCGATCCGAAAGGAACGCGAGGTACTTGCCGTCCGGGCTCCACCGCGGTGTGTCCTCCGACTTCTTGCTGGTGGTCAGCCGGACCGCCTCCCCGTTCGCACCAGGAGCCAGCGGAGACATCCAGATGTCGGCGTCCGCCTTGTCTTTCTTGAGATCCATCGACTGGACGGTGTACGCCACCCAAAGCCCGTCTGGGCTGACTTGAGGGTCGGAAACCGACTTGAACGCCGCGACGTCTTCCGGCTTGAGAGATCGGAGTGCCTCGGCCGCCGGGGCAGGAAGAGCGGAAGCGACAAGTAGACAGCCGAGCAGAGAGACGCGAAGGGTACGCATAGGTTCTCCTCGAACGGGGTGGACAGGTGCGTCGAGCGCGCGCATCCTAGCAGCGGCGGCGGGGCGGTAGGCGAGGTCGTCCTACGCATCGCGGCGGGAGTGGAAATCTTGCGGCGGGGACCGACTTTTTACCGTAATCGTGGGCCGATTGCGGCAATCGGGAGAGAAAACACGGCGGTCGAAATTCCTGACACGGTAATCGCGTGGAAATTACGGCGGCAACGCCGCGATTACCGAGACTTCGCTTCCGATTGCGGAGGACGAAACCCCGTTTGCCGTAATCGCGAGACGATAGCGGCAATTGCGGCACCGTGCCGGTCCACTCCGAGCCGCGGTCGATCCGGTTTCCGCACCCTGCGTCAAGAGAACGACCCGACGGGAGGCGGCTCGGGAGAACCCTCGGCGCCTCAGAGCGCTACTTTACAGGGCTTTTCCTCGGTCGCGTAGTAAGGCCACTTCCCGCCGCCGAAGGCGGTGCTAGGATTCGGCGCATGTCGAGACTTGCACAGATCGAAGAGGAGCTGTCGACCCTCACCCGCGGCGAAAAGGCGGAGGTTCTCCGCTGGGTCGCGCGGGATTTGGGCGACACCTTCGCAGGCATCGACTCCGACCCGGAAGTCTGCGGCGGCGAGCCCTGCATCGTAAGGACGCGCATCCCCGTCTGGCTGTTGGTGCGGGCGCGCCAACTGGGAAGCAGCGAAGCCGACCTGCTTCAGGCCTACCCGCAGTTGCGCGCGGAGGATCTCACGAACGCCTGGGCCTACCATCGGGCGCATCGGGACGAGATCGAAGGGCAAATCGTGGCCAACGAAGCGGCCTGACGTGGCGCGGGTCTACTCGAACGAGAACCTGCCGCGCCAGGTCGTCGAAGGTCTCCGTCGGCGCGGGCATGACGTTCTCACCACACAGGAAACCGGCCAGGCAAATCGCGCGACTCCGGATGGCGAGGTCCTGACTTTCGCCACTTCACAAGATCGCGTGGTCGTGACGCTCAATCGTCGCCACTTTATCGGGCTGCACGAGGAATCGGCAGGGCGTCACGCTGGAATCGTCGTCTGCACCTACGATCCCGATTTCGAAGCGCTGGCGACGCGTCTTGATTTGGCGCTCGCTTCGCTTGAGTTCTGGGCCGGTCGGCTTGCGCGGGTCACTCGACCTGCCTGATCAAACCGCGAACACCCGCCCAACCCCCACCCCCGCCCGGGCCGCCAGATCGCGCAACGTACGTTCGACCTCGCCCGCGAAGACGACATCCTTCGGCAGGTAGGCGACCAGCCAGCCGTGGGCGGTGTCCGGCTGGATTTTGACTCGGACGCTGTCGGTGATCGGGGTGCCGAGGGGGCCTTGGGCATCGGCGAGGAGCGGTTTTCCTTCGAGGGAGAACGGGCCGCGGAGCGATTCGAAGGTTTCGCCGGGGGCTCCGGCGCGGAGCACGACCGGCGGCTCCAGGGTGTCCGCCGCCATGATGCAGCTCGGCACCGCGAGGTCGATCGAGAGCGCGTTGTTCAGATCGACCAACGGGTGGATCGCGGCGAGATCCTCGCCTTTCAGAATCCGGCGAATCAGAGCTTCGGACGACGGCCGGTAGCGGGTCGGATCGCAGCCTGCCGCGCGGAACAGTTTGCGGATCGCGGTCACCGTCGGGTGGTCGGGCGAAAGCGCCTCGCCATAGCGCGCCCGGGCGCGGGCGATGGTTTCGACCAGCGCGGCATGGGCCGCGGAGCTGCCGGGATCGACCGTCAGCTCGGACCACGCGAGAGTCCAGCCGGGAAGGTCGAGACGGACGGAGAAGGGGGCGTCGCTCATGCCCCCGATTCTGGCACGGGCGCCGGCCGGTTCGCCTTAGCGCGGGACGATCGGCCGGAGGGTCTCGGTGGCTGGATCCCAACGGGCGAAGGCGGCCGGGCCGGTCTGCACGATACTGGCCCTGGATTCCGCCGGATCGAGCGGCGGCACCCTGCCGCGTCCCACCTCCCGGATCGTGCCGGTCGCAAGATCGAAAAGGATCAGCCGTCGCAACTCCGATTTCGGTGAGCCGGCGACCGAGACCGAGCCGAGGATCGTGGTCGGAGTCGGTTGGCCGGCCAAGAGGAGACCCGGGTAGCCCCGCAGATCGAAGCGCCGCCGCAACGTTCCGGTGCGATCATAGATCGCGAGACTCCGCGGTTCCGGAAGGCGGACCACGATCGCCACCAGGCCGTCCCGCAGAAGGACGCCGCCGCTTTGTCTCGGCTCGTCGATCACGCCCACCGCTTCACCGGTCCGGCCGTCGAAAACTTCCCGATGGCCGGTTCCGTTTTCTCGCACGATGAGAGTCGCGCCGTCGCGGCTCACGGCCCAGGAGATTCTGCGCGAGGGAAGCACGATGGAGCCAACCGGGAGGGCTGCTGTGCCGGGTTCCGCGGGGACCTGGATCTCCTCGATCGAGATCCGTTGTGGGACGGGGACCGGGGCGTTGGCCACCACGCTCCAGACACGAAGGCGATCCTCGCCGATCCAGGCCGTCCGAAGGGCGCTCCAATCCGAGTTGACGGGGACCGAGGCGACGAGGCGGCCCGTTCGAAGCTCGAAAACCAGAAGACGGCCGTTCGAGCGGGCGGCGAACCAGCGGCCCGAGGGGGAAAGCGAAGGCTCCTCGGCGATCCGTTCGAACGAGATCGGAGCGGTCTTGACCTTCGGTTCGGCCGCCGAAAGATCGGCCCAGAGAACACCGATCTCTTTCGGCGAATCGGAAAACCACGCCGCCATCCGCCCGTCGCGCGAAAAGGTGGTCGAAAAGAACCAGCTGTCGCGAGAAACTCCTTGGCGCACCACGCGGCCGGTGGCCGAGTCGATCAGGAACCGCCCCGCGATCGCGCCCCGGTTGCGCAGTTTCCCGCCGACCGAAAACCACGAGCCGGCCGGCGCCTCGGACACGGCATCGGCACGGAGGAGATCGCTCGCCTTCGGCGAAACGACCCACCGCGAAGCCGCGTCGAGCGCGAGCGCGCCCAGGAGGAGCGGCACCCAGAGCGCGATCGAGAGCACCCGGTGAGAGCGGGCGAGATCTGTTCGACCGACCAACAGCTGGGCCAGGCTTGCGCCGATCAAAACCAAGAGAAGGAATGCGAAGAAAGAGCTCGTGCCGGCCCCCAGGGCATCCTGCGCCCAGTTGTGGTGAAGCCGCGTGAGGGCGGCCCAGACCAAGAAACCGACGGCCACGAGGCCGGCGAGATCCAGAACAAGGGCGGCGGAACGCGAGGCGTACAGCACCGTGACCAAATGGGTCAGAAGGAGAAGGGCCAGGCAGGCGAGCCAACCGACGACGGAAAGCCAACCCATCTGGCTCGGGAGCGGGTAGAAGAGGAGTGCGGGCGCCACCACAAGCAAGGCCGAGACGGCGAGCAGAGCCACCGCCGAGCCGAGCCGTCCCGCCCAGATCGAAAATCCCGAGATCGGGCGAACGAAATCGAAACCGAGCCGGCCGTCCACCAAGTCGCGGGCGATCGCCCCGGAACCGAGCACCAGGGCGTAGATGACGCAGGTGAGCAGGCCGATCAGGAGCGCCACGGCGGAAATCGAATCGGCGGCGATCTGGCCGCTCAACCCCAGAAAGACCGGCCCAATGAAACCGATTGCGAGCGCGCCGATCAGAAGCATGCGGCGAAGGCGAAATTCACGGGCGAAGATGGCGGCGAAGGCGTTCATGCGGCACCTCTCGGTTCGACGGAAGCCCCGACCAAGGCCAGGAAGAGATCTTCGAGGCGAATCGCTTCGACCTCGGGTGAGCCGAGATCGGAACGGCCGGCTACCTGCGTCCAGCGCTCCTCGGCGAAAGCGGAGACGATCGCTTCGACACCCCACGGCCGGCGCTCGACCGCAACCGGCGAAAGATCCACCAGAGCGCGTTCGACCAACGCGTCGCCATCGTTCGGGCGGGTGAATCGGAGGCGGCGGAAACGGGCGCGGAGCGATTCGAGGTCTTCGTCCACCAACAGACGCCCGTCGCGCAAGATGCCCACCCGATCGGCGATCCCTTCGACCGCGGCCAGCTCGTGGGTGGTGAGAAACACCGTGGTGCCGCGATCGGCGAGTTCGCCGATCAGCTCTTCGAACACCGAGCGGCGGGCCTTGGCATCGAGGCCGAGCGTCGGGTCGTCGAGGATCAACAGGCGGGGCGATGGAGCGAGCGCCAAGGCGAGCGCCACCTGACCCTTCTGGCCTTTCGACAGCCGACCGAAGGGCACATCGGCGGGCACGCCGAAGCGGCGGAGCCGTTCGTCGAACCCGGCGCGATCGAATCGGGGATGGATGCGCGCGGCAAAACGGGCGATCTCCCGGGCAGGGAGCGTTGGGGGCGCATCCGGCTCTTCCGGGACGACCCCGATCTCTTGGAGTACCTCGGCGCGATGGCGCCAGACCTCGCGGCCAAATAGCGTGGCGCCACCGGACTCCGGCCGGCGGAGACCGAGCAGGCAGCGCACCAGGCTCGACTTTCCGGCGCCGTTCAAGCCGATCAGGGCGTAGACGGTGCCCGGAGCGACGGCGAGAGATACATCGGAAAGCGCGGTGCGCCGGCCGTAGCGGACGGTCATATTCGTCACCGCAAGCGGCGGGACGGTCATCTCGGGGGCATTCATTCGTCTCCTCCTCGTTCCTCTCGCCGGCCGACGGCCAGTTGATCCAATGCGTCGCCCACCGCCTCGATCGCCTCCGAGCGGGGGGCTCCCAACGTCGTCGCGCGGCTCGCATAGCGCACCGCCGCTTCGGCGAGCAGGCGCTCGCGCTCAGGTTCGGCCAGGGCGGGGGGCCGGTCGGTGACGAACGTCCCCTCCCCGCGCCGGACGACCAGAACGCGATCGTCCGTCAGTCGCTGGTAGGCCTTGGAAACTGTCGCCGGGTTGACCGCGAGGTCGCGCGCCAGGTCGCGCACCGAGGGGACCGCCCCCCCCGGTGGCAACGCTCCTCGCGCGACCAGATGGCGAACCGAGTCTTCGATCTGTCGCCAGATCGGCTGCGGGTCCGATGGATCGATCCTGAGCATGTTGGAGCCTCGCTCGCGCCGCCGGAATGGCTTCGGCGTGTCGGTGTACTAATACACTGGCAGCGACGAGCGAGACTGTCAAGCACAAATTCCGGAGAAGGTTGAAAATCCCGCCAGGCGTAGAGACCGCTGTAGTGCATGACCTGGCTCACCGTAGCTCGGCCGTCACCCGATGCCGATACGCAAACATCCGGTCGAGCTTCCTACGCACCAGCGCACCGCCGAACCAACGTCCGAGGAAACCGAACGGCAGCTCGTAGGTGATTCGGTCTTCCAGCCACGAGCCGTCAGCGCCGTCGGATTCCATTCGGTGCTCGTGTTCCCAGCGGCGGAACGGGCCGCGGATTTGGACATCGCGGAAACCCTGGCCTGGACGAACGTCACGGATCTCGGCGATCCACGGAAACCGAAACGGACCCAGGCCGATTCGGATCTCGACCCGCTCCCCTTCGCGCAGGCCACGATCCGGGCTCACCTGCTCGACCGGCTCGCCGGGAGGAGTCAGGCGTGCAAAAGCCCCCGGCTCGGCATGCCAAGCGAACAGGCGCTCGGGCGAGACGGGGACGTGGCAACGGCGGGTGAAAATTTCGGGCATGGAGGCTGGGAATGAAACGGCGGCCGGCCGGAACACGTGTCTCCGACCGACCGCTTGGCAAGCTCCGCTCGGTCAGATGGGGAGGAGAACCGTGTCGATGATGTGAATCACCCCGTTCGAGGTGACCACATCGGCCGTCGTGACGGTCGCCGCGCCGATTTTGACTCCGTTGGAGGCGTCGATCGCGAGGCTCTGCCCTTGGAGGGTTTTCGCCGACTTGAGCTTGACCACATCGGCCGCCATCACCTTCCCGGCCACCACGTGGTAGGTGAGAATTTTGGTCAACTTCGCCTTGTCCTTGAGCAGCGCCTCGACCGTGCCGGCGGGGAGCTTGGCAAACGCCTCATCGGTCGGAGCGAACACCGTGAACGGCCCCTTCCCCTTGAGCGTATCGACCAGTCCGGCGGCGCCCAGAGCGGTGGCCAGGGTCTTGAACGAGCCGGCGGCCACGGCGGTATCGACGATGTCCTTCGGGGCGGCGGCTTTGGCGCCGGCGTGGAGAGCGAACGGAACCGCAAGCAGTGCGGTGGCGAGGGCAAAGGCGGTGGTGAGCTGAGCTTTACGGTTCATGGGAGAGTCTCCTGGGAGGGCGCAGGACATCCTGTGCGCTAAGGAGAACGAACACCTTGTCCAGAATATTTCCAGAATCTTGACATCCTTGTCCAAATTATCCATTCCGCGATCGAAGCGTCGCCAGACCGCCGTCGATGCCCAGAACCTGGCCGGTAACCCAACTCTGCTGGGGATCGAGGAGCCATTCGATCGCGGAGGCGACGTCGGAGGGCTCACCGATGCGACCGAGCGGGTGCATCGAAGTCGAAGCCTTGAGCGAGGCCTCGGACCTGACGATCCGCTCAGTCAACGGTGTCCGCACCAAGCCAGGAGCGACGCAGTTGACCCGGATCCCCCGCGCCGCGTAGGTCGCGGCAGCCGATAGGGCAAGCCCCTGGACGCCGGCTTTCGCCGCAGCGATCGCCTCGTGGTTGGCCAGCCCTGTATGAGCCGCCGCGGACGAGACCAGGACGATCGATCCCCCCGCTCCAGCAGACATCGCGCGAACCGCCGCCCGAACGACAAAAAATGCCGAGCTGAGATTGGTCGCCACCGTCGCGTCCCATTCGGCGTCAGTGGTCAGATGAGCGGGCTTGAGCAACAACGAGCCGACACAATGGGCAACCCCGTACAGAGAACCCAACGATTCGCTCGCGCTGGCAAAGCAGCGATCGACCTCCTCGGCACGGGTGGCATCGATCACCATGAACGGCGCCTCGAGCCGGGCACTCAACGCCGTGAGCCGGCCGGCGTTGCGGCCGGCCAGAAAGACCCGAAGGCCGCGCGCCGCCAATCGGATCGCAAGGGCCGAGCCGATTCCACCGGAAGCTCCGAGAACCAAGAAGCCGGGCACAGAGGAGTTTTCGGAAGAGGTGGCTGTTGGTGGCATGGCGAGAAGGCTCGAAAGGCGGTTGTTGAGAATCGTATACCTAGACACTACCTGGACAACCGACCCGGCGTCAAGCAATGGATCTCTCCGAAATCCGCCCGCCCCTCAGATCCGTTCGAGTCGCACGATCTTACCCATCGCACGGAGCCTACGGCGCAGCGGTTCCGGGAACAGGCGCCAAGAGATCCTGCCGAACCAGCCGAACAGGGGCTGCCGGCCGAGCCGCTCCCCCTCTTCGAGCGAAGAGTGCAGCTCGGCCGTCCGCCAGCCGTAGGCGGCGAAGAAGCGCTCCCCCGAAGAGGGCGCGAAGCGGAACGGCGCTTCTACGAGGTGCCGCCCCCAAGTCCTCTTGGCCAAACGCAGGAGGAGCGGCGAGGCCATGTCGAGCGCCCATTGGCGCAGATTCTCCGCGTCGTACAGATCGCGGGCGAGCCCGCCCACCTGCTCTTCGGTGAGGTAGGTGACCAGGCCCTCGGAGAGGACGAAGACGTTTTTGCCCGTCCGGGCGACCTCGGCAAACAGCGCGCGGCGGGCTTCGCGGTCGGCCAGATCGACGGCGCGGCGCTCTAGCCGACAGACCGGAGTCTCGCTTGCGAGCACCGCCTCCTTCTCCGCCAGAAGCGGTGCCAGGTCGGCCTCGAACCAGGGAAAATCAGGAGGAAGAGGTAGGCGGTAGGGTCGCGCATCGAAACCCGCGGCGAGGTTGAGCACCGCATCGGCCCCGCCCGCGATCGCGGCCAAGATCATCTCGTCGAACACCACAGTGCGGACAACCATCGCCCAGGCCGAAGCCTCGCCGCGCGGCAGCTCGCGCACGATCCGCCGCCCGCGCTCCCCCGCCAACCGATCCGCGAACGGGTCGCGAAACAGCGCATCCGGCCGTGCCGTCTCCATCGCCCGATAGGTGGCGACCCACCGGGCGGTGTCGGAGACGTTGCGGATGAGGGGAGGGGTCACGTCACGCCCGTTCCAGCAACTCCATCACTTTTGCCACCGCTTCGGCCACCGGAATGCCGAGCTTTTCCCGGTCTCTCCTCAGCGAGACCTCGACTTTGCCGTCGGCGAGCGACTTGGCGCCGACTGTGACGCGGACCGGCAGGCCGATCAGGTCGCCGTCCTTGAATTTGACTCCCGGGCGCTCGTCGCGGTCGTCGTAGAGGACGTCGATCCCTTTTGCCTGGAGCTCGCCGTAGATGCGCTCCGCGGTTTCAACCACCGCCGGATCGTTCGGGTTGAGCGCGGCGAGCAACACTTCGAACGGCGCGAGCGGACGGGGCCAGATGATGCCGTCCGCGTCGTGGTTCTGCTCGATCGCGGCGGCCACGGTGCGGCCGACGCCAAGGCCGTAGCAGCCCATGATCATCGGCTTTTCGGCCCCCGCCTCGTCGGTGTAATTGCAGGCGAATGCCTTCGAGTACTTGTCGCCCAGTTTGAAGATGTGGCCGACCTCGATGCCGCGGAACAGCTCGAGCGTTCCCGCGCAGCGCGGGCAGGCGTCTCCTCCCGTCACCAACAGCAGATCGGCCCAGCGAGAGGGTTCCGCGTCGCGCCCCCAGTAGACCCCGACGTGGTGGGCGTCAACCTGGTTGGCACCGCAGACGAAGCCGGACAGGCCGCGCACCGACGGATCGGCGATCAGCTCGACCGTCGCCGGCAATCCCACCGGCCCGGCGAAACCGACCGGCGCTCCGGTCGCCTGGCGCACCTTCTCCTCGCTCGCGAGCGCCAGATGCTGCACGTCAAGCAGATTCGTCAGCTTGATCTCGTTGACCTCGCGATCGCCGCGGATCGCAACCGCCACGATCCCCTTTTCGGTCTCGTAGATCAGTGTCTTCACCACCTGGGTCGGCGCCACCCCGAGAAATTTGGCGACCTCCTCGACCGAGGTGTGCCCCGGGGTCGGCACGGTGCGGAACGGCTCGGCCCTCTCGGGAACGGCACCGGCCGCCACCTCGTCGCGCCGGGTCTCGGCCTTCTCTGTGTTCGCCGCGTAACCACAGTCCGGACAGCGGACGACCGCGCTCTCTCCCGTGCCCGCGACGACCATGAACTCGTGCGAAGCCGAGCCACCAATCGTGCCGGTATCCGCCTCGACCGCACCGAAATCGAGCTGGCAGGCGCGGAAGATCCGAGCGTATGCGTCATGCATCTCGCGGTACGAAACGTCCAAGCTCTCCGCGTCGGCGTGGAATGAATAAGCGTCCTTCATCAGGAATTCGCGCCCGCGCATCAAGCCGAAGCGCGGCCGGATCTCGTCCCGGAACTTGGTCTGAATCTGGTACAGGTTGAACGGCAGCTGGCGGTAGCTTTTCACGTCGCGGCGCACCATATCGGTGATCACCTCTTCGTGGGTCGGCCCGAAAACGAACTCGCGATCGTGCCGGTCTTTGATCCGGAGCAACTCTTTGCCGTAGCGCTCCCAGCGGCCCGATTCGACCCAGAGCTCACCCGGCTGGATCGCCGGCATCGACAGCTCGATGCACCCCGCGGCGTCGAGCTCGCGGCGGACGATAGCCATCAGCTTCGACAGGCTCCGCCATCCGAACGGCAGGTAAGAGTAGATCCCCGCCGCGACTTTTTTGATCATGCCGGTGCGAACCATCAACTGATGGCTGATGACCTCGGCGTCGTTGGGGACTTCCCGGGTGGTGAACAGGTAATACCGGCTCCAGCGCATACCGCTCCTTTACGTGAAGATCCGCGTGCGGATCTTCGGCCTTCGGAAGAAATGTCTCGCCCTACTTGCGTTGTCCGCGCCGCACCCGTTCGAGGATGCGCGTCGAATCGCGCATGCACTCCATCATCCGATCCTCAAGGCCACCGCGGCGGCTTTCGAGGCCCCGGGCGCGGGCGAGCACGTTTTTCGCCTTCTCCTCGTCGCCCGAGGCGAGCAGCGCCATGCCGAGGTGGGTGAGCGTGTTCGACGAGGTGCCGAGCTCTGACGAGCGGGCGAGGAAATCGATCGCCTTGTCGAATTCCTTCCGCTTGTAGTGGACCCAACCGAGCGCCGCTAGCGGGAACTGTTTGAGTTCATCGGGCGCGTTTTCGAGCGATTGGCGCGCGTAGTCGAGCGCCTGGTCCAGGTCCTCTTCCATCTCGGCGAGGTTGTAGGCCATCTCGTAGTAGGCGATCGTCTTGGAGAAGCTCGAGACCCCCTCTTCGAGCAGCCGGGTGCCGATCCGGTTACCCTCGCGGAACTTGCCCTGACCGCGCAGCGCCTCGATCAGCGCGGCGTAGGCGGTCGCGCGCAGCATCTCGCCCGGGTTCTGCTCCAACACCTTGCGCGCCGCAGCCTCCAGCTCTTGGTTGCGGTCGAGGTGCAGGCAGAGCATGGCGTAGGACATCAAGAGCGTCGGGTTCTCCGGCTCGAGCGAGAGCGCCCGCCGATAGCAGGCGAGCGCCTGTTTGTCGGAACCCTTGCCGCGCATCTCCTCGCCCTTGGCGAACCACTCGGCCGCCTCCCCGAGAACGCCAGGCAGCGGCATCCCAGCCTGGCCGGAGAGGAAACGCACGATGTCCTGGTACTGCAGCTTCTTCGGGTTCAGCCGCTGGGCGCGGCGGAATGCGGCGAGCGCTTTGACGTGCCAATGGCGATCGAGGTAGGCGAGACCGAGCAGGTGGTAGGCCTCCTCGAACGCCGGGTCGTGGCGCACCGCCTCGGTCAAGTGCTTGATCGCCGGCCCGAGCTTGCCCATCTCGTAAAAGCAGCTGCCGAGCAGGTAGAGCGCCTGCGGCACCGGGTCGACCTCGACTGCGCGCTCCAAGAAGAGCACCGCCTTGGCCAGGTTGCCCAGGCTCGCATGGACCGCCCCGAGGCTGAAATGAGGCAGGAAGGTGTCGGGATAAAGCGCCACCGCCCGCTTGAGCAGCACTTCGGCGCGCTCGTGCCCGCCCTGCTCGTAATGGATCACACCGCTGTAAACGAGCCCTTCGTAGTGGTCCGGCTTGACCTCCAGGACGCGGGCGAAATAGACCAGCGCCTTCTCCGGCTGCCCTTCGTTGAAGCAGGTCTCGCCGAGAAAATAGGCCAGCTCGTAGTTGTCCCGATCGAGCTTGTGCGCCGCTTCGAGCGCGCCGACCGCGCGCTCGATATCGAACCCGAACAGTGCGTATTCCGCATCGTCGAGATGCTGGAGAAAGACTTTCCGCTTGTCGCCGCTATGGAGTGCGGCAATCCGCTCCTTGATCGAGACGAAGCGCTCCCGCTTTTCTAGAGCGAGCAGCTGGTAGTCCATCTTCGATTCCCAGAGTTCGCTCCACTCGTCCCAGCCGACGATCCGTTTCTGCTCCAGGATTTCGCGCAGGGTCGAGAGGCCGGTCTGGCTGATCAGGATGTTCTTTTCCTGCTTGTGGAGCGCCGAAAGCAGCTGCCGGACGGTCTCGGCGGTGCGCTTAACCGCCTCTTCGAGGATCGAGATCCGCTCCAAAAGATGCTCGTCGAACGAGAAGCCCTCGTCCGAGCCCTCTTCATACCCCTCCTCTTCCTCCTCGAACACGGTGCCCGAGAGGACCAGAAGTTTTTGATGGCAGCGTACGCAGTACTCCCGTTCGTCAGGGTTCAGCGCGCCGCAGACCTGGCAGTACATATGGATTCTCACCCCGGCCGAGCTTGCCGCTCGGTCGTTCGGTTCATTCGTACGAATAGAAGCCTCGGCTGGTCTTCTTGCCGAGCCGGCCGGCGTCGACCATCTTGACCAAGAGCGGACAGGGCCGGTACTTCGGATCGCCGAAGCCGTCCAGGAGCACTCGCAGAATATCCAAGCAAACATCGAGCCCGATCAGGTCGGCGAGCGCGAGCGGCCCCATCGGGTGGTTCATGCCCAGTTTCATCACCTGATCGATCGACTCGGGCGTTCCCACCCCTTCGTACAGGCAATAGATCGCCTCGTTGATCATCGGCATCAGCACTCGGTTCGACACGAATCCCGGGGCGTCGTGGACTTCGACCGGGATCTTGCCCATTCGGCGCGCCGCATCGGCCACTCTGTCGTAGGTCGCCTGGTCGGTCGCGAGGCCGCGGATAATTTCGATCAGCTGCATCACCGGCACCGGATTCATGAAATGCATGCCGATCACCCGCTCCGGCCGCCGGGTCGCGGCGGCGAGCTTGGTGATCGAGATCGAGCTGGTGTTGGTGGCGAGGATCGCGCCCGGAGCGCAGACCCGATCGAGATCGCGCAGCACCTCGATCTTCACCTCCAACCGTTCGACCACCGCTTCGATCGCGAGATCGACCTCGGTGATCGCACCGAGATCGCCGGCACCCGAGAGGCGGCCGAGCGCCGCGTCGCGAACTTCGGGCGAGAGCTTCGCCTTGGCGACCTGGCGCTCATACCCTTTGGCGATGGCGCTCAAGCCCCGTTCGAGCGCGGTCGGAGCGACATCGACCAGGATCACCCGGTAGCCGCACTGCGCCGAGACCTGCGCGATGCCGTGCCCCATGGTGCCCGCACCGATGACTCCGATCGTGCCGATCGTCCGGATTTCCTGCCCTGTTGCCTCGTTCTCCTGACTCATCGATCCCTTTCGATACACGTTCCCCGAGAAACGCGCCACGCGAATAGGCGAGAGTAGCGGCTGGTCCCGCCGGGGTCAAGACGCGGATGGGTGAGTCATGGGTGAGTCAAGCCCCTTGAAACCAGGGCTCGCGACTGCCGAACTTGGTCGCGAGAGTGGCGCCGACGCCGATCAGGGTCGCGATCGTCCAGGCCCAGACCCCGAGGTAGGGGACGAATTTGACCAGTCCGAGCAGCAGCAGCCCGAGCGTTGCGGCGCTCGCCGGGCGCATTCGGCGCCGGAACACACGGGTGAGGATAAAATCGCCGAGGGCATAGAACACGGCGACCATTCCCCAGAGCTTGAGCGCGAGCGCCGCGAGCACCACCAGGACGAGCAGCGGCACCCCGATCAACGCGCCGGCAAACGCGCTGAAGAAGAGAGCGGTGAGCACCAGGGCGAGCACGCCGACCAGGCCGGTCGCGAAGCCGCGAAAAGGCTCGCCTTTGATCTGATCCGCAGTCGAGATCAGCTGCCGGCCGCACGCTGCGAACAAAAGCATCAGGAGGGCCGACCAGGCGGCGAGCAGCGCGAGCTTGGCGCCCACCACGACGGTCGAGCGGCTCTCCAACCCGAGGCTCGGCCCTTCGAGTAGAGTCATCCAGGCGACCGAAGCGTTGCGGTAGGAGACCGAGCGCCCTTCGATCCGGGCCCCGGGAGCGGCGGAGATCGTGCCGCCGAGGACAAAAACATCACCCGCGATCCGAGCGCTGGTCGCGAGCCGGGCGTCACCGCCGAGGACGACGACGTCGCCCGTGACGCTGCCTGAGATCTCGACCGAACCTTCGATCGCCGCGACATCGGCCTGCGCTTCGCCGTCGAGGATCAGGTCGCGACCGATCGCGACCAGCTGATGCCGGGCGACACTCCCTTTAGCCAGCCGAAGGGCGACCTGGCCGGCGCTGGAAGCATCGTCAGGGGATGGCGCTGCGGTCGCCTGGAGCGTAGGCAGGGCGAGGGTGAAAAAGGCGAAGGTGAAAGCGCGAATCGGCACGAGAGGGGAAGTCTATCGCTTGGCGGGTCCTCCTCAGCGCTTGGCGCGCAGGATCGCGTGGGCGTCCTTGCGGCGGCGGAGCAGGGAGATCAGCAGGAGGTTCAAACCGACCACCACGGCGCCGAATAGGATCATGCGCACCGGGGAGGAGAGCGCCTCGCCGATCGCCATGCCGAATCCCTTCCAGGTGGCGGTGAGCAGCCCGGCGCCCGCGAGGACAGCCGCCTGCAGCAGGTTGCCGATCGAGGCCGCGGCACCGAACAGGGCCGAACCGGCGCCTGAGCCCGCGCCGCCGCCGAGGAAGAAGACGACCGCCGAAGCGGCGAACGTGGCGAGCAGGAAGCAGGCGGCGAGAGGGAAGCTCCAGGTGCGCGGGTGGCGCGATTCCCAACCGGCGGGCGGCAGCGAGGCCATCACCGCGGCTCGGAAATCAGGGCGCACGGCGACCCGGCTCTCGGCGAGCAGACCGCTCACCCGGGCCAGCGCCGCCCGTTCGTTCGGCGCCAGCTTGGCCTGTTCGGCCAGATCGAGCTCGAGTTCCGCCTCGAAATCCGCCTCGATCCCGACCTTGTGGTTCGCAGCCTCTTCTCGGTTCATCATGATTCGATTCTCACGTTCGCCTGATTCACTTATCGTCGGTTCACGAAACACGGCCTGCTTACTCTGCTAAGTCTTCTACGTCGCTCCCGCTTCAATCTGTCAGAAAATCCGCCAGCTTCTCTTTGAGCATCTGGCGCCCTCGGAACAGCTTGTTTTTCACCGTCCCGAGAGGCATGTCCTTCAGCTTCGCGATCTCCTCGTAGGCGAACTCGCCGAAGTGGCGGAGCAGGATCAGCTCTCGGTACTCCCAGGGGAGGGCATCGATCGCCTTCTGGATCGCCCCCGCCCGCTCTTGGTTGCGCAGCTCGCCGTAGGGGCCGCGTTCCCCCGAGGGGACATCCCACTCCCGAGCCTCGCCGCCCGCGTCTTCCTGCTGCAAAGAGAACAGCTTGAGACGCCTGCGCCGGATCTGATCGATCGCCGCGTTCTGGGCCACCCGGAACAGCCAGGTGGAGAACTTGTATTGCGGATCGAACCGGTCGAGGACCTGGTAGACCTTGAGAAAGACCTCCTGCGCCAACTCGTGCGCGTCGTCGGTGTTGCGGAGCAGCCGGTACAAATAGTTGACCAGCCGCCCTTGATAGCGCTCCACCAGATCGCCGAAACGGTCGGGCTCGCCTTTGAGGGCCGCCGCAACCAAGTCTTCGTCGGTTCGGTCCGTCCCTCTCGTCATGGCTGAATACGGGCGTGTGCGTACAAGGTTGCAGGTGGGGTTCGGCAGGCACAGCTCGGCGGGACAACCGTCACCGGGAGGAGAAGGGTCGACGGTAGTGCCTGCATGGCGCGGGAGTGTATCCCGCGGGAGGCTCGGTGGCCTACCGCCCTTGGCCCCGGGCAGGCCCAGGAACCCGCTTTGAGACCCCCTCTTCGGAACCGACTCCGAGGCTACGGCAATCAGAGCTTGAGCACCATTTTCGTCATGTCGTGTTGATTGCCGTCCGGGTCGGTTCCGTAGCCGGGGACGATATGGCTCTGGAAACCGATCCCCTCGAGCGTTTCGACCGCGTCGGCCTCGAGATCGGAGATCAACATGCAGGTGAGATGACGCAGACCGTTTCCGCGCGAGATACGAATGAAGTCGTTGACCAAAACGGTGCCCAGCCCGTGACCGCGGAACTCCGGGTCGATCAGCCATTTGATGCGGCCGACCAGGCGCAAGGGCCCCCCTTCGCGGAAATGAAGCGTCGCATCGGCGACCACTTTCGGACCGTCGAAGGCCAGAATCGGCAGGACCTTCGAATAGTCGAGTTCGGTCGCCCAACGCTCGACCAGCGCTCGACTGTCGATCCGGTCCCAGGCGAAGCGGCGTACGTCGACCGGAAGCCGCTGGAAGAATTGAAACAGGGCTTCCGCGTCACCCGCCGTGAACAGACGTAAGAGCAGACGCCTGCCGTTGCGCAGCACGACCTCCTGAGGAAACCTCTCCGACATGTCACCCTCCTTGGGACAGACCCGACATAGCTTTTTGAGAGCGTAGCACAGGGATTAGGAGCCGACGCAGGGCGGACCCTCGCCGCTCCGGCCGCCCTTCGGCTAAACTCCCCTTGCGTTCATCGAGAAACAACTATGAGCCTGCCCCGTCCACCCCGCGAGATCGCCGACCGTTACCGCCTGGAGCGGATCCTCAAGTCGGGTCCCCACGCGACCCTGCTTCGGGCCATCGATACCGAAGTGGGGCGCGCGGTGATGGTCAAACTGCTCAATCCGGGTTCCGATCCGGCAGGCCTGGTTCAGTTTGCGACTTTTGCCTCGGCGGTCGAATCGATCGAGGCACCGACCGTGCCAGCGGTCACCGACTGGGGATTCACCACCGATGGCTTTGCCTTCTTGGTCGTCGAGTGGATCGACGGCCGCAGCTTCGCCGGGCTCGCCGGCACATCGCATCGGAGGATCACATCACTCGCGACCCAGGCGCTCGGCGGCATCGAAGCGCTCGCCGCGCGCGGCGTTGCCCACGGCAATCTCTCGCCGGAGAATCTGCTGGTCGAAATTCCGGCGGGCGCCACCGGCCAACGCCTTCGACTCGCCGGCCTTGGCGGCGCCTGCTTCCGCCGGGCCGGTGTTCGTGACACCTCACCTGCCGCGCGCTTCCGAGCTCCGGAAGAGGTGGCCGGCGCTCCGCCAAGCCTGCCCGGCGATCTGTACGGCTTGGCGCGTACGCTCGCCGAGATCCTAGGGGCGGAGATCTCCGATCCGGAGGGACGCACCCCGCGGGTCAACCTCCCGTTCAGCTTCGAGATCGAGCGTTCCGACCTGCTCCAGGGAACGCTCGAAAGCTGCTTACGCAGGAACCCAACGGATCGGCCCGGCTCCGCCGACGAGCTCCGGCGGGCGCTGCGAGGAGCGCTGGGCAAGGGCTTCGAGCCCGAGCCGGCATGGACACCCCGGGCCCGTTCGCAATCCCTTTCGCAGTCCGCAGCCACCGAACCGCTCTCGCCGCCCGAGTCCCTGTTCGCTTCCTTCGACACCGACACCGAGGCGCTGCTCGACAAGACCCAACCGGTCGAAGCTCGTCCCCTGCCTGAACCGACAGCCCAGCCGGGACCCCCGCCTCCGACCTCGATGCCACCGATGCCGGCACCTGCCTCAATGGCTTCACTCCCTTCATTGCCGGTTCCTGCGCCGGCCACGCCGAGCGCAGTGCGGCCCCACCTGCCCGCCGGGGCGGCACCGCTCCCGACGGTGACCTATGTGACGGAACCGGCGCCCAGCGACGGGAACGAATCGCCTGCAGGCAGCCTGCTATCCGACATCGACTTCGACTCCTTGGGTCCGCCGGCTCCGGACGGAGCGAGCCGGCCGGCTGCGGTCCCGTCGGCGGTACCGATTGTGCCCGTTTCGATCCCTGCCGCCCCCCCTCAGACCGGGGTCCCCTTCCGGGCTGCCGCGGTGGCCGAGAGGCCGAAGCTCGCAGTTCCGCGCTGGGCTTGGCCAGCTGGCGGTGCTGCGGTCGTGCTGGTTGGGAGCCTCTTGGCCTGGCAGCTCCTGCCGAAGTCGCGGCCGACCCCCTTGTCGCCTCGTCCGGCGGCTGCGGCCGCCGCGCCGGAACCGGTGCGAGAACCGGCGTCCGCGCGACTCGAGGCGGCAAAGCTTGCGCTCGCGAACGGCGACTACGGTCGCGCCAACGAACTTTTGGCCTCGCTCGATGCAACTGACCAGGCGTCCCTCGGACCGGTGGGCTGCCGCCAACTTCAAGTGCTGGCCGAAACGATCCCACGGCTCGCAGCCGAGCAGCTACCGACTGACCTCGAGAGCGGTCTTGCCACCGGCAGTATCGAACTGCTGCGGCGAATCCTCGCCGCGGTGCCCGATCCGGCTGCACTCCCCGATGCCGGACCGGCCTTCGCTGCCAACGTCAGCCGGGCGCGCGAGGTCGTTCGCCTGTATTCCGAGGTCGAAGCGGCGGCGGCGGCCGGCCAACCGGCGCGAGTGCTCGAACGGTTCGCGCCGCTCGCCGTCTTGCTTCCCGATGACAGCCCGGCGTTCGGCCTGCGCGATCGGGCAGCGGAAGCGATCGAGCGGCAGGCCGAAGAGCACGCCAGAAACGGCGAGTATCCCCAGGCGCAGGCGGATCTCTCGCCGCTCCTCAACCAATGGCCGGGACGCGAAGGTTTGCGGGAGCGGGTGGCGGGCTATCAAAAGGCGCAGAGCTTGGAAGTGGCGCAAGAGGCCTTTCTCGCCAATGCGAAGCGCTATCTTTCGCGGCGTCGTCCTGACGAAGGGCTGGTCGAGCTGCGAAAATTCCAGCCGACACCCCACCTGGCGGCCCGTTTCGCCGAAGCCGAGAAGAGCTTGACCGATCTGCTCGCCAGGTTGGATGCGAAAGCGCCGATCGTCGAGCCCTCCGGGGGCTTCGACACCCGCTTCTTCCGTGGCACGGTGGCCAACGTCGGCTTCCACGTCACCGACGACTACAGGGTGGTGAACGTCGAGATTTTCGCCGGCAAGCGCCGTTTGAAGGCCGAGAAAATCGGCCTGCGCTATGAGGTCGAGATCCCACCGAGCATTCACCGCAACGAGGCGATCGAAATCGTCGCCGTGGCCACCGATATTTCCGGGCATGAGGGGCGCGCCTCGGTGCGCCTTACGCGGGTTGGCGCAACCGAGCGGTTGGTGCGCTAAAAGCCCGGCGCTTCACACCCGGCGAAGGCCGGGCCTCGCGGGCCGGGGGTGGCAGAAGCGCCTTGATCGACAGTCCGAACCGCCCGCGCGCCTTGTCCACCTCCATCACCTGGACCTTGACGATCTCGCCGACCTTCACCGCCTCGCGCGGATCGGCGACAAAGCGGTGGCACAGCTCGGAGACGTGGACCAGGCCATCCCTTTTGATGCCGACGTCGACAAAGGCGCCGAAGTTGGTCACGTTCGAGACTCGTCCCTCGAGCACCATGCCTGCGGCCAGATCGTCGATTGACCTAACATCGGAGCGCCACTTTGGGACTGCAAACTCAGGGCGCGGGTCGCGCCCCGGGCGAGTCAGCTCGGCCTGAATGTCGGCCAGGGTGAAGGTGCCGAGCCCCCGTTCGGCGTCGATGAATCGAGCAAAGTTGACCTTGGCCACCAGCTGCGGATTGCCAACCAGCTCGGAAAGCGGAACTCCGAGATCGGCCGCCATCTTCTCGACCGTCGCGTAACGCTCCGGGTGGACGCCGGTTCGATCGAGCGGATGCACACCCTCGCGAATCCGCAGGAATCCCGCGGCGAGCTGGAAGGCCTTCGCTCCGAAGCCGCCGACCTTGAGCAGTTGTCGCCGGGACGGAAATGCTCCTTGTTCATCACGGTAGGCGACGATCGAACGCGCCAGACGTTCCGATAGGCCGGAAACACGGCGGAGCAGAGGTGCCGAGGCGGTATTCAGCTCGACCCCCACCCGGTGAACCGCTCCTTCCACCGCGGCGTCGAGTTCGGTTTCGAGCGACTTTTGATCGACGTCGTGCTGGTACTGGCCGACGCCGAGCGAACGAGGTTCGATCTTGACCAGTTCGGCGAGCGGATCCTGGAGCCGGCGCGCGATCGACACCGCCCCGCGCAGCGAAACATCGAGGTCGGGAAGCTCTTCGCGCGCGACGCCCGACGCGGAATAGATCGAAGCGCCGGTTTCAGGAACGATCGCGATCGTGACACCGGTGAGGCCGGCCTCGGAGATCGCCGCCCGGGCAAACAGTTCGGTTTCGCGACCCGCGGTGCCGTTGCCGACCGCCACCGCCTTCACCCCATGCTTCTTCACCAGACTCACGAGGGTGCGCGCTGAGCCAAGGACATCCGCTTGCGGCGCCAGTGGGCGGAGCACGTCGGTCGCGACAACCCGGCCGGTGCCGTCGACCAGGGCCAGTTTGCAACCGGTCCTCAAGCCGGGGTCGAGGCCGAGCACTGGCACCTGACCGAGTGGCGGTTGAAGTAGGAGAGCCTCCAAGTTGGCCCGGAACACCGCGATCGCTTCCGTCTCGGCCCGCTCGCGAAGTCCGGCGCGGACTTCGTTGGTGAGCGAAGGCCGCAGGAGACGCTTGTAGCCGTCAGTGGTGGCGGTGGCCACCTCGCGGCCGCAGGGCGTATCGAGTGCCAGATTCCACGAACGGCTGAGCCGCTCGATCTCCACAGCGTCGTCAATCGCCAGATCGGAAATCAGAAAGCCCTCGCGCTCGCCGCGGAGAATCGCGAGGAGGCGGTGCGATCTGATGTCCTTGCCCGCCTCGGTGTGGGCGAAATAGTCGCGATAGACCGCGGCCGCCTCGTCCTTCGCCTTGCCCGGGAGGACTTGCACATTCAGCACGCCGTCTCGGGCGAGAGTACTGCGGAGAGCAGAACGCAACTCTGCGCTCTCGGCGAGGCGTTCGGCCAGGATATCGCGAGCACCGGCAAGCGCTGCCGTCGCATCCGGTACTTCCCTTTGTAGATCGACAAACGGCGCCGCCACTTCGAAGGCAGAGGTCGAAAACGGCGCCGCGGCCAAGAGCGCATCCGCAAGCGGCTCGAGACCCCGCTCCCGAGCGATCTGTGCACGGGTCCGCCGCTTCGGCCGAAACGGAAGATAGAGGTCTTCGAGCTCCTGCTTCGACAGCGAAGCGCCCATCGCGGCCGCAAGATCTGGAGTGAGCTTCCCCTGCTCTTCAATGCTCGCGAGGATCGCGTCTCGTCGCGCACTGAGCTCGAGGAAATACTCGCGCCGCTTGTAGAGGTCCTCCAGTTGTTGATCGTCCAGTCCGCCGGTCGCTTCCTTGCGGTAGCGCGCGACGAAGGGCACGGTCGCCCCTTCGGCAAACAGCTCGCCCGCAGCGATGACCTGCTGCGCCCGGCAGCCGATCTCCTGCGCGATGACTGCCACAAAACGATTTTCCAACAGGCCCCCTGTGCTCATCGAGACTCCTTTTCCGACCGATTTGATCTCCAGGTCCATGCACTGAAACCACCTATTCTCTCAGGATGGGGGTTGGGCTGCGCGAGTTTCGCGCCCTGATCGACCGGATCCTTGACTTACGCCCGGTTAGTGCCTATTCTAGGGCCGGTCGCCAACCTTCTGGAGAACAGCGAATGAGCCTCCCTATCCGCCGGTCCCAATATCCAGCCAACGCCTTCGACGAATCTTTTCTGACCGACTTGGACCGGGCTGATGAGCCTGTGGGCGCCGCCGAGGCCGAAACGGCCGGCCCTTGGCGCATCGAGGAGCTGAGCCACCGCGGCGTCCAGCGTTGGGGAGTTTTTCAATCCGCCGCAGGATCGAGGAGGGGAGGTTACCCCGTGGCGCTGTTCGGCCGTCGGGAGCTCGCCCTCCTGGCGGCTGCGGTACTGCCTGCAACCGGTCGGGATTCGATTCTCCGCCTCGAACCGGATGAATCGTCCGAAGGCTTTGCGCTCCGCGGGCCGAACGGCGACGTCGAGGGGCATCTGCGGCATTTCGATCAGCCGCTCGAAGAGGCGCTGCACGTCGCGGCCTACCTCACCCGTTCGCCGGCAAGCCTCGCGTTGCTCCTAGAAGCCGCAGGGAGCACGGCGCTCCGCGATGCGGGCAGCCTCCTGCGCCGCGCGACAGAGGGGTGAGGCCGGAGCTCCCTACGGTCGAAGCGGAGCGCCCTTCGGTCCGACGGGAGCTCTCTCCGGTCGGACGGTGAGGACTTCCGGAAGCCCGGG
>JANNIH010000038.1:0-52183 GCA_031404815.1 Holophagales bacterium
CTGCGCCGCGAGCCGCCAGGAGGCGACGCAAGACCTCACCGCCCTGATCGACCAGGGCAACGAGAACGCGCGCCGTCTGCGCGGGCTCGCAAAAGCGGTCCTCGGCACCAAGAGCGAGCGGCTGGTCCAGTTCCGGGTCGCTCCGCTCCGCAGTCGTCGCCGCTCGAAGACGACGGAGCCCGCTCCGGCTGATCAGGCCGCCAAGAGTTCCGACCAGTAAGGCGTCTGTATAGGTGGGGCAAGGGGCGTGGGGCCTGTAGGCTCCACGTCCCTTTCTTTCGGTCGGGCTCCGCTCGCCGACGCCGATTTTGACCACCTACATGGCGCGCCGCGCTCCGGCGTTCGTCCGAAACCTCGCAGGAGCGAGGCATAATAGGTATCGCCCGGGCTCCTGGTCAGCTCACCGTCGGGACCTCACGGGGTGATCTAGCACCGGCTGATCTCGTCCGCGCAACGGGTCGCCTTCCTGGGAAAACCCCTCGGTTCGATGACGGGACGCCAAATGCGACCCGGGGCAGCCTCGCGGCGTCCGGCGGAAGAGAGCCGACGTGCGCCGAGTTCGATTTTCTGAGTGCGGCGAGGGGTTTTCTGAGTGAGCGGAGCGCTTTTCTGACCGCCGAATTCGCTGTGCGGCCTGGAAACCGACATTCTGATCCAGCCGAGGGGTTTCGGCGATCAGAAAAGCGAATTCGGCACCCGGCGAAGGGGTTTTCTGACCGAGAAAAGGGCTCACACCGATCAGAAAACGGCTTTGCCGGTCGCGAAACGAGTTCCTGAGCCAGAAAATGGAATTCGGCGCCCAGAAAAGGGGTCCGCTGGGCCAGAAAAGGGAACTCCGCACCCAGATTCCAAGGCTCGACGGTCGGAAAGTCGATGCCCGAGGTCGGAACGATCGGGTGCGGGCCGGGGGCGTTCATTGCGCGAAAGACACTACCAGGCCGGGACCCGGAGAGCTCGCCCTGGTAGCGCTCACCGGGGAATGACCTTGACGGGCAGGCTATACTACTCAACATGATCCAGATCGCCCCCCGTATCAGCGTCGATGAAAGCGTCCGCTTCGGGCGGCCGGTTATCCAGGGTACTCGAGTACCGGTCGACCTGGTGATCGGCAAACTTGGCGGCGGCATGGCCCTCGAAGAGGTAGCCAGGGAATTCGACCTGACCCGCGACGAAATACTTGCCGCGCTGGCCTACGCTGCGCAAACCGTCGCCGACGAGCAAATCCGCGCGATTGCCTAAGTTCCTGGTCGACGAGGACCTGCCGCGTTCCCTGGCTGTCGAGCTCCGTCGGCGTGGTCTCGATGCCGCAGACGTTCGAGATGTCGGCCTGCGCGGGGCGCCAGACAAGAAAATCTGGCAGAGAGCGATCGACCAAGGCTGGACTCTCGTGAGCGGCGATCAAGGCTTTGCCAACACGCTGACTTTCCCGCTCGGCACTCACTTTGGAATCCTCGTTGGGCGCTTCCGCAACGAAACTCCCAGCAACGAGGTGACCGAAGCACTCGCTGCAGCTATTGAGAGCCTCTCCGACGAAGAGATTCGCGGGAATCTGATCACCGTGGAACCGGGTCGTATCCGGCTACGCCGAGCCTACTTGGTGCCGCGCGCCTAGAGACTACCGGTCTCCACCGGAATGCTGACCGAAACGCGCCCCTAGGGCGGACCCAAGCGAAACCGGGAGGCCAAACAGCACGTCGATTCCGGCTTAGGACGGCAGTAGGCTTGCTTCGCGTCGAAGCTGTTGGGGATTTGAGAGCGAAGCTTCTGGGAAGACTGCTAAAATGGGGTATGCCCATTGGATGCCGTGAATCGAACTGGCTGCGTTCAGCGCGGGGGCCGAGAGGAGCGCGAAGTGTCAGCAAAGATGAAAGTCGTCTTTCTTAGTTACAGTCACGACTCCCCGGCGCATCGGCTTCAGGTCTTGCGGTTGTCGGAACGGCTGCGAGCCGACGGCCTGGAGACCCGGCTGGACCAGTACGTGAACGGCACCCCAATCAACGGATGGCCTCGGTGGATGTTAGATCAGCTGGATCAGGCCGATTGGGTGGTCGTGGTCTGCACCGAGACCTACTACCGCCGGTTCAGGGGGCACGACGAGCCCAGAAAGGGCAGCGGGGTGGATTGGGAAGGGGCGCTGATCACCCAGGAGATCTACGCTGCCAGGAGCCGAACAGAGAAGTTCGTGCCGGTGCTTTTCGATGCCGACGCGGAGCGTTTCATCCCAGAGCCGCTTCGCAGCCACACGCACTATGAGCTGACCTCGGAGGCCCAATATCAGGAGTTCTACGACGCACTCCTGGAGCAATCCGGGGTAGAGCCTGGCGCGATCGGTTCACCGAAGGCAAGGCCACGCCGGACGGGTGAACCCCTGGCCTTCTCAAGCACGAACGTAAAGCCCGCAACAGGAACTGCTAGTAGAGTCCGAGAAGGTAGTGCGCCGCCTTCATCGACGGCTCTTTCAAGCTGGCAGAAGCGCCTCGACTACTTTCTAACTGCGCAAGCCAACGTAGCGGATATAGAGCAGAAGTTTCGGCTTAGTGTTCTGATCGCGGAAGCGCGGGAGAAGATCCAAGAACACGGGGGCGAAGCTTGAAGAACCCGCAGCAGGTGATGCTGGAGAAGCTCAGTTATCTCGGTGCCGGTCTGGCAAACGAGAGCGACCTTTCTGCGAAGTTCAAGATTGAACAGGAGATCGCAGCGCTAAAGACCTCGCTCGGCGAGCTTCGACGGAGCGAGGGTGGGCATACAGACCTCGGCTGGGAAGCTGTCGATCGCGACCTCTTGGACTACTATTTTAAGCAGTGCGCTCTTTACGAGCCATTCTTTGAGCCACATGCCCGGTCAGACGAAGGAGCTGTCAAACAGTTTCTGGTGGCGCGCGGACTGGCGTTCAAAGCTGAGGATGGCTTCCTGCTGACCGATGAGGGAGTGGTTTTCTGCGCCAGACGGGAATTCATCCCAAGTTCCAAATTTCACGTTCAAGTCCAAATTGAATGGGACGATCCGCGTGGAGCAAAACTTGAAGAGACTTGGGGGTCACTGCTCTCTCTCCATAGGGAGATGTCATACAAGTTAGCGCCCCTTTCTCTCAGAACAATTGGCGATCCAAGACACCGGACCGAGTTCGGCGGAGAGAAAGCTCTCCATGAATACCCCAAGACCGTTCTCGACGAGGCGCTCACGAACTTCCTGATCCATCGCGATTACAGCGAGGATGACTTCGGCAGGATAAGGTGCTTTGCTGACAGGCTAGAGTTTATTAATCCGGGCATGAGCGAGGTTCCACCCGCAGACCTCCTGTCCTGCGAGGAGTCACTAGAACCAAGATATTCGAGGAATCCGCGGATCATAGAGGCGACAAACTTGGCGCGCCTGAATCAGCGAAAGGGTTCTGGAATCTTACGAATGCGACAAATTCTTGAGAAGAATGGCACGCTGCGACCGGATGGGAAGGTCGGCTTTGACCTTTGGAATGATGAGCAGAAGAGGCGATTCCATCTTGTGATCTATCGGCGACGGTTCGAGGACCCAGTCCAGGCCGGCTTTTACCGGCCTGTGCAGCCTTGGAAGATAGCCCCTACCCGCTTGACCCACCTGGCCGAACACCTCTTCGGCCGAGAAGCCGAACTCGCGAAGCTCGACGCCGCCTGGGCCGATCCGAACATCCACGTTGCAATCTTCGTCGCCTGGGGCGGCGTTGGGAAGACTTCCCTGGTCGCCAAGTGGGCGGCGGGAAAGGATCTCGGCGGGGCGGACTATTTCGATTGGTCGTTCTACAGCCAAGGCACGCGGGAGGAAGGTTCTGCCTCGGGCGAGCCGTTCATCGCGGCGGCGCTGCGGTTCTTCGGGGAGGCGGACGGCGAAGGCGAGAAGATCGCGAGCAGCACGATGTCTGGGTGGGAGAAGGGAGCCAAGCTCGCGGGGCTTGTGGCGAGGCGGAAAGCGCTGCTGATCTTGGACGGCTTGGAGCCGCTTCAGTATCCGCCGAGCAGCCCGGTGGCCGGTCAGTTGAAGGACCCGGGCGTGACGGCGCTGCTACGCGGGCTCGCGGCGCAGAACCCTGGGCTGTGCATCGTGACTTCGCGGGAGGGAGTCAGAGACCTCGCTGCGTTCCACGGGACTTCGGCACCCGAGTGGTCATTGGAGCGATTGGGCACGGCGGCCGGGGTGGCGCTCCTGAAGAAGCTCGGAGTGATGGGTTCGGAACACGATCTCGAAGAGCTCGTCGAGGACGCGGCCGGCCACGCTCTGACGATCAACCTGCTCGGAACCTTTCTCGCGAAGGCACACGGCGGGGACGTTCGCCGGCGGGATCGGGTGAAGTTCGAGAAGGCGGATGCGTCGATCCAAGGTGGCCACGCGTTCAAGACGATTGCGGCCTACGAAAGCTGGCTGGGTGGGGAAAAAGAAGAGGGCGCTCGGCAGCTTGCCGTGCTGAGGCTGCTCGGACTCTTCGACCGGCCCGCGGATGGCGGTTGCTTGGGTGCATTGGGTAGGGAGCCGGCGATCCCAGGCTTGACCGACGAGCTGGTCGGGCTCGACGAGGAAGATTGGAACCTCGCTGTCTCCGCTCTTGAAGAGTGCCGCCTCTTGTCTCCCTCTCCCGTTTCGGGAAAGGGCCGGGGTGAGGGCCTCGACGCCCATCCCCTCATCCGCGAGTACTTCGCCCGCCAGCTCCGCGAGCACAACCCGCAAGCTTGGCGCGCCGCGAACGGGCGACTATTCGAATACCTGCGGGACTCGACGCCGAACCAGCCCGACACCCTCGAAGGTCTTCAGCCCCTCTACCAGGCCGTGGCGCACGGCTGCCATGCTGGGCGACAGCAGGAGGCATGCGACAGGATCTACCGCGATCGCATTTCCCGTGGATCTGAAGCGTTTGTCGTGAGGAAGCTCGGAGCGTTCGGCGCCGACCTGGGCGCCGTGGCCTGCTTCTTCGATCCCCCCTGGCGCAGGGTCTCGCCCGCACTGACTGAAGCCGACCAGGCCTGGCTGCTGAACGCGGCCGCCTTTCGCCTGCGCGCGCTGGGCCGACTGATCGAAGCCATTGAGCCGATGCGGGCGGGGTTGGAGATCGAAATCGAGCGGCAGGATTGGCAGAACGCTGCGCGACGTTCCTCCAACCTCAGCGAGCTGGAGCTGACGCTGGGCGATGTCCCCGCTGCAGTGCGGGACGCCGAGCAGTCCGTGACGCTCGCCGACCGCAGCGGGGATGCCTTCCAGCGGATGGCCTGGCGCACGACGCACGCCGACGCCCAGCACCAGGCGGGCCGCCGGGCCGAAGCGCTGGCGCTCTTCCGCGAGGCGGAGGCGATGCAGGCCGAGTGGCAGCCCGAATACCCGCGGCTCTACTCGTTGCAGGGCTTCCGGTTCTGCGACCTGTTGCTCGCCGAGGCCGAGCGGGCGTCGGGGCGAGAGGGCGGAGCGGGAGCGGACGGGGCGGCTATTGTTTCGGAGTCACGGGAGGCGCTCCGCGAAGTCGAAGAGCGGGCGGCGCAGACGCTTGAGTGGACGGTGGAGAATCGTGCTCCACTTCTCGACATCGCCCTCGACCATCTAACCCTTGGACGCGCCGCGCTGTACGGGGCGATCCTGGCCGGCTCCAATCTCGCCGCCGCGAGAGCCGAGATCGAGCCGGCCGTGGACGGCCTCCGAAGGGCGGGTCAGAGCGACGAGCTACCGAAGGGCCTCCTCACCCGAGCCTGGCTTCTTTTCTTAGAAGGCGACCCCGCCGCCGCCCGTGCGGATCTGGACGAGGCGGAGGAGATCGCGGCGCGGGGTCCGATGCCGCTGTTCCTGGCGGACGTGGCTCTCTATCGGGGGCGTCTGTTCGGTGACCGGGCGGCGCTGGCCGAGGCGCGGCGGTTGATTGAGAAGCATGGCTACGGGCGGCGGTTGGGGGAACTGGCGGATGCGGAGGCGGCGATTCTAATCTGATGCCTAGGCTTCTCGGGTCTGTCCAGGGGGGCAAACGAAGTGTTGAACGAGCGTTGAAAGCCTGATGGCTTGGTAGTTGCGCTATCCTTGGCAACCGTCTAGGAGGCAGCCGATGCGACGGCATGAGAGCGTGACTATGAAGAAGGCAGTAGCTGACACCGACGACGAGCTTAGTGCCGAGTATCGGTTCGACTACTCGATCGCCAGCCCCAACCGATTCGCGGAGCACATGAGCGCAGACGCCGTGGCGGTGGTCCTCGATCCCGATGTCGCCGCCGTCTTCCGATCGTCGGAGGCGGTGAACCAACTTCTCCGCTCCGTGATCTCGGCGCTTCCTGAAACGACCCTCGCCCCTGAGCCTCGGAAAAAGCGCGCGAGCTGAACAGTCGAAGAGCGTTCCGATCGAGCGCAGGGGGAACCGCGGGAGATTCGCTGTCGCGCAGGCGGGTGTGCCGAGAGCGGCGCCATCCCGTAAACTCCACCGCGATGCCCAACAAACCCCTGCACCAACTGCGCGTCGTGCTCGAGATGATCAAGATCGAGCACACGCTGTTCGCTCTGCCGTTCGCTCTGCTCGGGATGATCTTGGCGGCCGAGGGGTGGCCGGATTGGGCGGTCGTTGGCTGGATCGCGGTCGCGATGGTTGGGGCGCGGAGCGCCGCGATGGGGTTCAACCGGCTGGTCGATTCGAAGATCGACGCGGCGAATCCGCGGACGGCTAGGCGGGCGCTGCCGGCGGGTTTGGTGAGCCCGGGTTTCGTCGCCCTGTTCATCGCCGCCAGCTCCGGCCTGCTGGTGTTCGCGGCGTGGCGGTTGAATCCGCTCGCTTTGGCGCTCTCTCCGGTGGCGCTCGGGATTCTGTTTCTCTATTCGTACACCAAGCGGTTCACCTGGATCTGCCACCTGATTCTCGGCTTGGCGCTCGCCGGGGCTCCGCTTGGCGCTTGGATCGCGGTGCGCGGTGACATCCGACCGACGCCGATCGTGCTCGCGCTCGCCGTGCTCCTCTGGACCGCCGGGTTCGATGTCCTCTACGCCCTCCAGGATGTCGAATTCGATCGCAAAAGCGGTCTGTTCTCGATCCCCGCCCGGTTCGGCATCGTCCCGGCGCTCTGGATCTCCGCGCTGCTGCACGTCGGCGTTCTCGCGCTGCTTGCGTGGCTGCCGTGGATCTACCCGCCGGGCTTGGGGGTCGGCTACCAGGTCGGCTGGCTCGGTGCGCTGGGCCTGCTCGCCTACCAACATTGGATCGTCCGCCCTAACGACCTGTCGCGGTTGAACGCCGCGTTCTTCACCACGAACGGCCTTTTGTCGGTATGGCTGTTCGCGATGGCCGCGGTCGATCTGCTGCGCGCCGGCTAGGTTTGGCCGGTTTTCCCAACGCGACCCCCTAGGGCCGTCGCTCAAGAGCCCCGGTGGTATCCTCTCGATTCGTGAATCCTCTGCGTAAACGACGCCCTCTCCGCTGGCTCGCCCTCCTCCTTCCCGCCCTCCTCGGCGCGCAGGCCGACGCACCGGCGCGAACCCCCACGATCACGGTCGAAGGGCGAGAGATATCCGCTCAGCTGGTGGTCGGCCCGGCCGGCCCTCTGGTCGCCCTCGCGCCGGTCGCCGAGGCGCTCGGCGGCAGCCTCGGGCCGGGCGAAGGGGGGAGCTATCTGCTCACCATCGGCGAAACCCAAGTGGTGCTCGCGGCGGGCAGCCCCGTGGTCACTGTGGGTTCCGACATCGTTTCGCTGTCGCAGCCGGTGACCCCCGGAGCCGGGGGCGTGCTGGTGCCGCTCGACCTGCTGCGCAAATCGTTCGGCGACCTCGCAGGCTGGTCGGTCGAATGGCAGCCCGAAACGCTCCGCCTCGCGATCGCGAAGCGGCAGGCGCGCCAAGTTCAGGTGTTCATTGATGTCGTCCACCTCCAGGGGACGACGACCGTCGTACTGCAGTTCCCCGCGGTGCCACGCTACAAGATCGAACAGGCTTCGGGGCGGATCGAGGTGCGCATGCTCGGCGACCGTATCGCCGCCTCGCAACCCTCGGCGCTCGACGACCCGTTGGTCGAAAGCGTGGATGCGAGCACGGATCGGGTAGTCATCCGCCTCGTGCCCGGCGCCACGGCGGACAGCTACACGCTCGACAATCCGTTCCGCATCGTGTTCGATGTCCATCGTCCCGGGCAAGCGACGACCGCGCTCGGCGGCACCCCTACGCCGGGAGTCGACCGGCCGGGGATTCGAACCATCGTGATCGACCCGGGCCATGGCGGCACGGAGACCGGCGCGATCGGCCCGAGCGGAATCCAGGAGAAGGAGTTGACTCTTCTGCTCGCCCGCGCGCTCGCAGGCCGTCTGGCCGAGCAGCTCGGTGTGCGCACCGAACTCACCCGCACCGGTGACAACATCCTCTCGCTCGATGCGCGAACAGCGATCGCGAACCAGAACAAGGCGGATCTGTTCATCTCGATCCACCTCAACTCGTCGCTCGGCTCCGGGGCCCAGGGCGCAGAGACCTACTTTCTCGCCAACCGCGCCACCGATCCGCGCGCCGAGAGTTCGGCGAACGCAGAAAACGCCCTTTCCGGCGGCGACGCCGGGTTCGCCGCGGACACCGACCCTGCCGCCTTACAGGATCTCCAATTGATGCTCTGGGATCTCGCGCAGAGCCGTTACCTCACGCAGAGCCAGCGCATCGCGAACATGATCCAGGGGGAGCTGAACCAGGCGCTCGGCCTCAAAGACCGCGGGGTCAAGCAGGCGCCGTTCCGCGTGCTCATGGGCGCGGCGATGCCGGCGGTCTTGGTCGAGCTCGGATTCATCAGCAACCCGGACGAAGAAAAGAAACTCCAGGATGCCGGCTACCGCGCCCAGTTGGTGGACGCCCTGGTGCGCGCCGTGGGCAACTACAAGAATCTGGTCGAAGCGCGCTCCGCAACCCCCGCTCCCGGCGCTCCCGGCGCTCCCGGCGCTCTCAACAATTCCGGCACCTCAGAGCCGGAAACGGCCGCGCCGACACCCCCCGGATCTCCGGAAGGGCGGCAATGAATCGGACCGCGGCGAAGGTCATCCTCGCGCTGCTCGTTCTGATCGTGGTCGGCGGCGGGATCTGGCTGGTCGCAACCCGCGGCGGCAAGCGCGGCTTGGGGGGCGTGATCGATACGCTCACCGGAGCGCCACCGCCGGGCACCGAGAAGATCACCGTCTCGCTCTATTTTCCCGGCCCGGGGGAGTATTTGGTGCCGGAGCGCCGCGCGCTCGACGTCACCCCCGATCCGAAGGATCGCATCCGCAAGATCGTCGAGGCGGTGCTCGAAGGACCCCGCCAGGACGATCTCGGCCGCTCCTTCCCCGAAGGGGTCCAGGTCGGCGGCGTGCTGCTCGGTTCCGACGGCACGGTCTACGTCGATCTGCGCTCGGAAACGCTCCCCGATCCACCCTCCTCCGGATCGCTCGAGGAGATGCAGCGCGTCTTTTCGTTGGTCGACTCGATCGCCTTGAACATCGAACAGGCGCCGCGCGTGGCGCTGCTCTGGAACGGCGTCCAGCGCGAGAGTTTCGGCGGCCACCTCGACACCACCCGCCCGTTTTCCGCCGACCGCAGCCTGTTGGCCCCCTAAGCCGGAACTCGCCATGGACACGATCGGCGTCTTCGACTCCGGAGTCGGCGGGCTGACCGTCGTGGCGGCGCTCAGAGAGAGACTGCCGCGCGAGTCGATCCTCTACCTCGGCGACACGGCTCGCTTACCCTACGGCTCGAAGTCCGAAGACACGGTCACCCGCTACACGAAGAAGAACGTCGAGTTTCTCGAACAGCGCGGGGTGAAGGCGGTCGTCGTCGCCTGCAACACCGCCTCGGCGCTTGCGCTGCCGAACCTCGAATTGCACCTGCCCACCTGGGGGGTGATCGAACCCGGAGCGGCGAAGGCGGCAACCCTCACCCGCGGCCGGATCGGCGTTCTCGCGACCGAAGCGACCGTCCGCTCCGACGCCTACCCACGCGCGCTCCTGCGTCTGCGCCCAGAGCTCGAAGTGCTCTCCCGCGCCTGCCCGCTGTTCGTACCGCTGGTCGAAGAGGGGTGGCACGACGACGAGGTGGCCGAGCTCGTCGCCCGTCGCTACCTCGCACCCCTGCTCGACGCCCTAGTCGACACCCTCGTTCTCGGCTGCACGCACTACCCGCTGCTCGCGTCGGTCCTCGCGCGCATCGCCGGCCCCGACATCACCCTGGTGGATTCCGCCCAAGCGATCGCCGAATCGGTCGCCCAAGGCCTCGCCCAAGCCGGGCTCCTTACCGATCGCACGAGTCCACCGGTCCACCACTTCGCCGTCACCGACGTCAACGACACCTTCCGCCGCATCGCCGGCCGCATCCTCGGCCGCGAGGTGGAGCTGGAGTGGGTCGAGGTGGTGTAGGGGGGGATCGAGACCTGTTTACAGCGGACTCCCCAAACGCCCTTCCAGTTCTCGAAACAGCCCGGCTTCTCGCCAAAGGGTCCGGTTGCCCACGACATACAGCCGTTCCTTGGCCCGCGTGACCGCCACATTGAGCAGATTCGGCCGGCCGCCGGCCCAGTTTCGGGCTCCCGTCTGCTGAGCCGCAGGAGCGCCGAGGACGAAGATGACAGCTTCGGCTTCTCGACCTTGGACGGTATGCACGGTTCCGACGCGTTCGGCGGTCCACGCTCGAAGATCTTCGATCCAGCCAGAAAGACCTTCCGCCTCTCGGATGAGCGCTCGGAGGTTCTGGGCCACCACGACGAAGGGCGAAACGATGTAGAGATCCGGCTCGACCTGCGCTTCCGCCAGGAGGCGGAGAAGGTCCAGCACCTTGACCCCTTCTTCTGCGCACCACTTGTCGTCGCTGTTTCCTTTCACATCGATCCATGCCGATGGCCCCAGTAGGTCGCCAATCCTCGAAGGACCGGGGCGTTTCGCCTGCACCATCAGTCGTTCGTAGGCCACTGCATTCGAGATCCCAAACATGGGCTCCGAACAACGTCGATGGACCAGCAGCGGTACTCCCACCTCCCGACTGCCGAAGCGCCCCTCGAAGCTGGCCATATAGGGAGTCGCCGCATCAGCGAGCGTTTGGGCCGACGCGGAAGGCGCGTTGAATCGATCAGGGTCTACTTGGAAATGCTGGCAGATTACGTGGGTCAGCGCGTCGGGCAGCATGACGATGGGCTCGATCTGAACCGGATCACCCACCACAACCGCCCGGCGGGTCCGCAGGAGCGCGCCGACAGCCGCCTGGGGCAAGGCCTGTCCGGCCTCGTCGATGAACAGCCAACCCAGGGTCTCCGGGGGAAGGCTTCCCAGCATTCGCTCCACCGACGCGAAGGTCGTCGAGACCAGAGGGACCACGAGAAAAAGCGAGGCCCACAGATCCGGGACGAGAGCCTGCTTCTCCGCGGTGGGAAGTTTGCGACCTCCGAACACACTCATCAGTGCGCCGAGGTTGTGGCGGAGAGGTTTGGCCGCGGCGTCGAGGAAGGCACGATGGAGATGCATTGCAGCGACAAACACCTCGTCCCGTAAGCGCTGCTGTTCCTCATCCAGCCAAGGGACGGTCATCTGCCAAGATCCGTGATCTCGCTCGGAAAGTTCCAAGTCCAGAAATCGATTCCCGAGCCGTTTGCGGGCTGCCGCCACCGCCTCTCTAGCGATCGCAAGATGCCCAGCCGCGCCCACGTGCGCACTCTCGGCGCTTTGCTTTTCGAGCGCGGCGAGGCGAAACCGGGCGTCTGAACCGGCGAGGTGATTGGAGGCTTCGATTTGCTCCTGTCGTTCGCGCCCGAGAGCCGACTCGATCACCTCCCGTTTCGTTCGCCAAGCCCGTGCCCGCTCGGTTCGGAAGAGGCGGGAGACAAGACCGGGGATCTGCCGATCGACGTCCGCCATCGCTATTTCCTGCGCCTTGAGCCGAGCGTTCGCCAAATCGAGTCGAGCCGCCGCAACGGCTCGGGAGTGGTGAGCAACACTGAGAGCTTTGCTCCGGTCGTCGAGCCATGCTTCCGCCTCATCGAGTGAGCGAACGAGAGTCGGAAGGGCCGCTGCGTGGGCTCGCGCCTCCTCCAACGTCCTCAGGCCTTCGGAGCTTCGTTGGAGCGCGGTGCGGAAGGTGGTGCGCATCTTCCGCCAGCGGCGCAAGGCTTCGTCGTGAGAACGGGGTGGATCTTCATCGGTCACAATGCGCGGAGGACGCGTTTTGAGCTCACCCGTTTTGGGGTCTTCGACCTCAATGAGCTGCGGCGTGCCGGCCGCCTCGGCCAGATAGGTCGATAGGCCGACCTCCTTGTCCCACCAGAAGGTGTTTCTGAATCGCGCCCGGTTCGATGCGTTGCCTAGAACCGCAGCACCGAGGCCCCAGGTTTCTCTCCCAAGGAGTGCGTCCGAGAGCGTCTTCAGGTACCGCAGTCCACCGGCGTCTTGAGCGATGGCATCGAGTGCGGGCAGAGCCGCGCTCACGTTTTCCACCGCCCTGTTGTTGGAGGACGCCACGACGATCTCGAAACCCTTAAGCTTGGAGTCGAGGTGGTAGAAGTGAAGCCAGCTCGCTCCCGCCTTCACCCTCTGCCCAGAGTGTCTGAACGCGTCGGCCGGATTGTCAAACTGGGCCATCTTCTCGGCCCGCAAGGTAACGATGGCCGCAAAGAGATCGCGCAGGAGGGTGGTCTTGCCGGTGCCGGGAGGACCGTTGACAGCCAGGATCCCACCCTCGCCAAGCTGGCTCAGGCTGAGATTGACCGCGGCTTGTTGGAGCAAGACCAACGAGTGACGACCCGGTCCCGGCCAGCGCACCGGAGGTATCTGCTTCGGGGCGACCGCTGCTTCGACCGCCGCTCGGTCGGTCAGGAGATCCGCTCGGCTCTCCGGCACCTCAGACCCCAAATAGCGCCGAAGGTTGCGGGTAGGAAGTTTTCGGACGAAGAGATCCTTGGCCTCCGCCAGATCGCGCAGGAAGAAACTGTTGAGCAGCAACGGCTCGGGCGGGTCCGTATTCTTGAAGTATTCGTAGCAACGAATCGCAAATCGCGGCGGCTTGACCAAGTCAGGCGCCAAGCCCAGGTGCTTCACCAGCCAGGCGAACCCGGCCTCTAGGGTCGAGCGGTCGAGAGCCGCATTGGGAGCGTCGGGGCGAGCGCGACGCAGACGATCGTCCAGGTCCTCGAGCAGCTTGCCCTCGACCGCCGACCAGGTCGAAAGTGACGCCAGATCGCCTTCCAGCGCCCGGGGGAGGCCCCAAGCGAAGCTCGATAGCGAGACGGCCGAAGTCTCTTACCATCCGACCGTCCTGGTTGACCGTGACCAAACCGAGGATCGCTTCACCCCGGGGGGCGGGCCTTTCAGGTCGTGCATCGGCGAATCGGGTGAGTAGCCTCGAGAAGGCGGGATCGAGCTCGATGCTGCCGAGCACAACTTGGAAATACAGCTTGAAATTGGGCCTCGATCGTTCGCCGGCTCCTTCCCACGGCAACCGGGTCTCCTCGAGCGAAACCAGCCTGGCACGGTCGCCACCGGCCAGCTCTTCCGGGCGGCGGAAGGTGGGCGGTGACAACACTTCGAGCGCAGTCCAGGCGTCGAGAATGTGTTCCGGGGTAGAGGCTGTAGCGTTCGAACGCGCTCTCAACAGGTCGGCTCCCCTCGGTTAAAAGTTGGCCTGGCCAAGTGCTCCACCGAACCCCGAACCGCCCGCAAGCCCACTTCTCGACGGTGGCGCAGAAGGGAAAACCGGTTTGCAGTCGTCGTCAGATCAGATATTATCTGACCTGGCGCAGGTTGAAAACAGGATAACCCACCACGTGACGATCTTTCAGCCCCCGGTACTCGACGACCAGGAACTCGAGGTTCTGGCGCGGATCGACGAGCTCAAGAGACTCTTGGGCCACACGGTATCGGGCGTGGCCAAGCGCTGGCATGGGCTGCTGCGGCGGACCACGATCGCGCGGGCGGTGCGCGGCTCCAACAGCATCGAAGGGTACGACGTGTCGCTCGACGATGCGATCGCCGCCGCCGAAGGCGAAGAGCCGCTCGATCCTAAGACGGAGGCCTGGGCGGCCGTTACCGGATATCAGGCGGCGATGACCTACGTGCTTCAACTCGCCGGAGACCCCCACTTCGGCTATTCCGCGGATTTGCTCCGGAGCCTCCACTTCATGATGCTTCAGTACAAGCTGCCGAAGAATCCCGGGCGCTGGCGGTCCGGCCAAATCTACGTGCACGATGACGAGAGAGGCGAGCTTGTCTACGAGGGTCCGGACGCCGATTTGATCGTCCCGTTAGTCGGCGAGCTGTTGAGCTATTTGAACCAAGCGCCGCCCGCGTTGCACAGCGTCATCACCGCGGCCATGGCGCACCTCAATCTCGTCATGATCCACCCTTTTTCGGACGGCAACGGCCGCATGGCGCGATGCCTAGAGACCTTGGTCCTGGCGCGCGGAGGAATCCTCGCCGCACCGTTCTCCAGCATCGAGGAGTACCTGGGCAGGAACACCCGCGCCTACTACGATGTCTTGGCCGAGGTCGGCGGGGGTTCATGGAAGCCAGATCGAGACACCCGCCCGTGGATTCGCTTCTGCCTCACCGCGCATTACAGACAGGCGACCACCCTATTGCTGCGTACCCAAGAGATCCAACAGCTTTGGGACACCCTGGAGCGTGAGATCAACGCCAAGAAGCTGCCGGAGCGAACGATCCTGGCTCTGGCCGACGCGGCGCAAGGTCTGCGGGTTCGAAACGCCACCTATCGCACCCTCGCCGAGGTCAGCGAAAACCTCGCCAGCCGAGACCTGAAGGGCCTCGTCGAGCAGGGATTCCTCGAGCCGGCGGGAGAAAAGAGGGGCCGGTACTACCTCGCCTCGGAAGCCTTGATGACGATCCGAATCAAAACCCGGCTGTCGAAACGGATTCCCGATCCGTTCGTCGAGCTGGCCGGAGAGCAGCTGCTCCTTGGAATGGCGAGGTCGGAAAGCCCCTAGCGCCCCGTTCCCGGCTTGCCGAGCAGGATGTACCCCTCTTTCTCGTCGGCGTCGCGGGCATATTCGACCAGCGGCAGCGGTTGGGCGAGCTTGCCTAGATCATCGCGCTGGGCGAACAGCCAGACGCGGCCGGGGCGGCGGGCGAAGGCTTGGAGCTCGGCTTCGTTGGCGGGGAGCTCGGCGAAGCGCTCGGTGTAGAAGAGAAAGGTCGAGTCGATCCGGGGGTAGATCGCGTAGGGCTCGCTCGGTGGAGCCAGAGCGCGGAGGCGGTTCGACAGGGTGCGGGCGGATTTGACCGTATCAAAACTCGGCAGAACCGTGAAGGCGGCGATCAAGATCAACCCCGCCATTCCCGCGGCCACCCCGGCGACGGCGGAGAGGACCTGTCCCCGGCGCGCCTGCCACCAGCCCCAGACGCTGCCCAGGGACAGCGGGAGGAAGGTGAGCGCAACCGTGAGCACGAAGCTTGCCCCGCCGAGCGGCAGCGCTTCGGGGCGGTTCTGTCCACCGAACCAGAGGGCGAGCGGTAGGGCGACCCCCACGAGGGCGATCAGCAGGAACGGAACGGTGAGCCATTTCTGAGCCCGCGGGGAAACTACGTCTCCGGGCTTAAAGTCCGTGAGCCGATCGAGGGCGGCGCCCAGTAGCAGCGCGAGGCCGGGGTAGAGGGTCAGCATGTAGACCGACCGTTTGGCCGGCGACACGCTGAAGAAGACGATCGTCGCCACCACCCAACAGAGTCCGAACAGGAACCCGTCGCGCTCGCGGCCGGCGAGCTTTCGCCAGCCGATCACGAGCGCGGTCGGCAGGAGAAAGGTCCAAGGGAAGAAGTCGCCCGGGATGGTCGTCAGGTAGTACCAGGGGGGCTGAAAATGGTGCCACGGCTCGGCGTACCGGGTGACCGTCTGCTTGAACGCGATCTGCTGGAGATAGCCGGTGCCGCCGCGCAGCGCCGCGGGGACCAACCAGGCGAGCACGACCGCGGCCCAGAGCGCGAGCCCGCGGCCGATCCGGAGGTTGCGAATCTGGCGCGTTCGTTTCGTCGCGATCAGGAAGAGCAGGATGCCGAACAGCGGCGGCAGCAGGCCTACCGGTCCTTTGGCGACGGTGGCGAGGCCGGCGCTCGCGAAGAAGCCGAGCATCAGGCTGGGGCGCTCTTCGGTCCAGGCGCGGACCCAGAACCAGACGGCCAGCGCCACCAGGGCGCCGAGCAGCATGTCGATCTGGCCGAAGCGACCCTGCCAGAGGATGGTGCCGGAAGTCCCGAACGCGAGCGCGGCGAGCCAGGCGGCGCGGCGCGAAACGAGCCGCTCTGCGATCCGGAAGGTGAGCAGGAGGGCCGCGATCGCGGCGAGCGCCGAAGGAAGACGCGCCGCCGTCTCGGTCACCCGGCCGAACGGAATGGACGACAGCGCGATCGACCAGAACAGCAACGGCGGCTTCTGGGTGTAGAGCCGGCCGTTCAGATGGGGCACGAAGTACTCCCCCGAGGCCCTCATCTCGCGCGCCACCTCCGCGTAGCGCGCCTCGTCCGGATTCCACAGATCGCGCTTCCCGAGCGCGGGGAGGAACAGCAGGCAGCCGAGCGCGAGCAGCGCGAGCAGGTCGCGGCGGTGGGCTCGGTCGGTGGCGATCCGCACGGGAGGCACCCGACCCGGCGCCGGCCCCCCCGCCTCTTTAATCGCGCTCAATCGCGACCTCCTCGGCGAGGCGGCGGTCGATCCATCGTTTCTGCATCCAGCGCACTGCAAACAGGTCGGCGAGCGCGCGCCAGAGCCGGTTGCCGATCCCGTACTTCGCGACCCCGTGGAGCCGCGGCCGATGGTTGACGGGGATCTCAACCACCCTACCCCCCTGCATCTTGAGCAGCGTCGGAAGGAAGCGATGGAGCCCGGTGAACATCGGCAGGTTGGAGAGCAGCTCGCGGCGGCAGACCCTCAGGGTGCAGCCGACATCGGTCACCTGCTCGTGGGTCAGCCGGTTGCGCACAGCGTTCGCGATCCGCGACGAGATCCGGCGCACCCAGGTGTCGCGCCGGTTTGCGCGGATGCCGCAGACCACGTCGGCGCGGGAGAGTTCGGCGAGCATGCGCGGAATGTCCGCCGGGTCGTTTTGCAGATCGGCATCGAGGGTCACCACGATCCGGCCGCGGGCGAACCGGAAACCGGCATCGAGCGCCGCGGACTGGCCGCTGTTCTGGCGCAGGCGGATCACCCGGATGCGCGGATCGGCCGCCGCGAGTTCGGCCATCGCTTGCGGGCTCGCGTCGGTCGAACCGTCATCGACCAGAAGCAGCTCGTAGGTGTGGCCGGAGGGGAGGAGCGCCGAAGCGATCTCGGCCGCCAAGGGAGCCAGGTTCTCTTCCTCGTTGTAGACCGGCACGACGAGCGACAGATCGGGGCCCGCGATCGACGAGGGCGACGCTGGTGGGGTGGAACTCGAAGGCATAGGGGCGTATCTTACGGCGAGCCGCGAGCGACCCGACCACCCGTCGTCCGAGATTCTGCGTTCGGCGTCTCGACCGGGCTCGTGATTCGCGCTTCGCCCTTCCGAAATCGCTCCGTGTGACAGAAGATCGACTCTTCATATGGTGATTCGCCGCTCGCCCTTCCCGCAGCCGCTCCGCGCGACCCCCGATGGGGTGGTCGCGGTCGGCGGGCAACCGACCCCCGATCTGCTCGAAGAAGCCTACCGGCGCGGCATCTTCCCTTGGCCGCAAGAGGGCGTGCCGCTGCTCTGGTTCTGCCCCGACCCGCGGTTCGTGCTCGAACCGCACCGGGCACACATCGCGCGGTCGCTCCAAAAGGAGCTGCGGCGCGGCCGGTTCGAGGTCACCGCCGACCGGAACTTTCCCGAGGTGATCCGCGCCTGCGCCGAGCAAGCGCGCCCGGACCAAGGGGGCGGCACCTGGATCAACCCCGAGATGATCGCCGGCTACAGCGCGCTCCACGAACAGGGAATCGCCCACTCGATCGAAGCGCGGATCGACGGCGAGCTGGTGGGCGGCCTTTACGGCGTCTCGCTCGGCGCGGTCTTCTTCGGCGAATCGATGTTCGCCCATACCGACAACGCCTCGAAGGTCTGCTTCGCGACCCTCCTCGCGAACCTCGCCCGCTGGGGCTTTCGGCTCGTCGATTGCCAGCAGGAGACCCGGCATCTGGCAAGCTTCGGCGCCGAGGCCTGGCCCCGCCCCCGCTTCCTCACCGAGCTGCGCCAAGCGCTCAAAGTCCCCACCCGCCGCGGCGCCTGGACCCTCGACCTCGGAGCCGTCCAGGCGGGGGAGTTTTGGCGGGACGGGGTCTAGGGAGACCGCGTGATATCCTCCGCTCGAAAGCGAGTCGCCATGGCCGTCGATCCCGATCTGCTCGAAATTCTGGTCTGCCCGAAAACCAAGGGTCCACTCGAAGTCGTGGCGCTGCCGGCGGCGGTGCGCGCTCAGGTGGCCGAGAAGTACCGTGAGCACTTTCGCGATGAGGAACCGGTGGTCACCGAGGGTCTTCTCGCCCGCGATTCTCAGCTGGTCTACCCGATCGTTTCGGACATCCCGATCATGCTGATCGAAGAGGCGCTCCCGGCCTCGGTCTTGGGGCTCTGAGCGGTCGCGAGGCCGTTCTCTCGATGTCCGTGCGGCCGTCTCCCCGGCGGCTGGCCGGGTTGCTGTACAGCGCCCATCTGCTGCTCGCTTGGAGCATCGCGATCTCGAACATCTGTCTCGGGCTCGCGCTGATCGCCGTATTCGTCCCCGCCCGGCAGGACACGCGCTCGTTCGGGCAAAGGTGGCTCGATCTCTGGCGCGAAGTGCGACAGGCCGGCGCGCCGGTGCTCGTGGCTTTGGCCGCCTACGCGCTCTGGCTGCTCGCTCCGATCCTCGCCTCGTACGATCCGCGGACCAGCGTTCGGGGGGTGGGCGAACTGTTCAACCTGGCCGCATTGCCGCTCGGCCTCGCGCTGCTCTCCGGCGAGCGGGCGGTGCGCCGGCTGGTCGACCTGCTGGTGGGGGTGGGTGCGATCCTCGCCTGCGCCGGTCTCGCCCAGTATCTGTTCGGTTACGGCGACCTCGATCATCGCATCCGTGGCCCGTTCTCTCATTACATGACCTTCGCCGGCTTCCTCCTGCTCTGCGACCTGCTGTTGCTCGCTGGAATGGTGTTCGGTCCTCGGAAAAGTGCACAGAGCGAACCCCGAACCCTCGTGGGACGAGTCCAAGCTGGATGGCGCTGGCTCGCCCTGATCGCGATCAACGCCGGCCTGCTCGGCAGCTACACGCGGAGCGCCTGGCTCGCGCTCGCGGTGGCGGTGACGGTGTTGATCCTGATCCGCGCGCCCAAGCTCATTTTCGCCTATGTGCCGGCCGCCGCGCTGTTCATCTGGCTCGCTCCGACACCGATCCTGTCGCGGGCGGTGTCGATCGCCAATCTCGGCGATTCGTCGAACTACGACCGCTTGTGTATGGCCGCGGCGGCCGGACGAATGATCGCGGAACGGCCGCTGTTCGGAATCGGCCCCGAAATGGTCGAGCGACGCTATGCCCTCTACCGCCATCCGACCGCGCCGCGATACCAGGTGCCGCACCTGCACAACAATCTGACCCAGCTGGCGGCGGAATGCGGCCTGCCGGCTCTCGCGGCCTACCTCGGGCTGATGGGTGCCGCCGCCTGGGCGGCGCTCCGCGGCCTGCGCAAGGAGGGCGGGCGCCGCGGGCCGCGGGCCGACCTTTGGCTCGGGGTGCTCCTGGCGCTCCTCGCGTTCAACGTCGCCGGCCTGTTCGAGAACAATTGGGGCGACACGGAGGTGCAGCGACCGGTGTTGTTCCTGCTCGTCCTGCCATTCTGCCTCGCGCGATCCGAACCGGAGGAGTTGGCGAAGGCTTGATCGCCGGTGATCTCCGGGCGAGGAGCGTCGTTCGAACGGTCGGGTAGGTTATATTCCAGAGGCCCGGAAGTGCTTTAGCAGACGGGCTTTGCCGCTCATGGCGCCGACTTCGAATCCAGCCCAGCTCCTCGCCTCCGAGCCCGAACCTCGGCTGGAATCGCCCGCGCGGCGAAGAGGCCCCTGTCGATTGGATCAGCTGCTCTTCGACCGAGGCCTGTTCGCGAGCCGGGAGCAGGCGCGGCGCGCGGTGATGGCGGGTACTGTCGAGGTGGCCGGCCGGCGGGTGGACAAGCCGGGTACGGCGGTCGCCCTGGATGCACCGCTCACCGTGGCCGCGGGCGAGCCGTTCGTTTCGCGCGCCGGGCGGAAACTGGCCGGGGCACTCGATGAATTCGCCCTCGACCCCGCGGGTCTGGTCTGCCTGGACATCGGCGCCTCGACCGGCGGCTTCACCGATTGCCTGTTGCAACGGGGCGCTGCCCGCGTCTACGCGATCGATGTCGGCTACGGCCAGCTCGACGAGCGCCTCCGCCGCGACCCGCGGGTGGTGGTGATGGAGCGCATGAACGCCCGCCACCTCCCGGCCGATGCTCTGCCCGAACAGGCCGCGCTCGCGGTGATCGACGTCTCGTTCATTTCGCTGGCCAAGGTGGTCCCTGCGCTTTTGCCGCATCTGGCGCCCGGCGCCCGGCTGCTCGCGTTGATCAAGCCGCAGTTCGAAGCGGGCCGGGGCGCCGTCGGCAAAGGGGGCATCCTGCGCGACGACGAGCTGCGCCGGCGCTCGATCGAGCGCTGCATCGAGCAGTTGTCGGCGCTCGATTTGACCGCGCTCGGCACCCGCGATTCGCAGGTCGCCGGGATGGGTGGCAATCGCGAAGCGTTCGCGCTGTTCGTCCGGGGAGAGAAGGCATGAGCAAGACTCGCATCCGCTCGGTCGGGATCGTGGCGAAAGAAGGGAGCCGCGAAGCAGCGCAGATTGCCAACGAGGTGACCGAGTGGCTGCGCCGTCGCGGGATCGAAGCGCGGACCGAAGCTGCGTTCGATCCGGAAAAACCGGGCGACCTGGTGGTCGTGCTCGGCGGCGACGGCACGTTGCTCTCGGTCGCGCGCAGCCTGGCGGTCGAGGTTCCGGTGCTCGGGGTCAACCTCGGCACCTTGGGGTTCCTCACCGAAATTCAGCGCGCCGAACTCTATCCGGCCCTGGTCTCCGTACTCGACGGCGACTGGACCTCCGAGCCGCGCGCCCTGTTCGCGGTCGAGATCTTCCGTCGCAGCGAGACCTCACCGTCCCATCGCTTTCGGGCGTTCAACGACGCCGTGATCACCAAGAGCGCGCTCGCCCGGATCATCGAGCTGACCTTGTGCGTGGACGGCCAGGTGGTCGCCAACTTTCGCTCGGACGGCCTGATCATCTCCACCCCGACCGGCTCGACCGCCTATAACCTGTCGGCCGGCGGGCCGATTCTCGACCCTCGGCTGCCGGTGGCGGTGCTCACCCCGATCTGTCCGCACGCGCTGTCGCTGCGACCGATCGTGGTGCCTGATTCGACTCGCATCGAGGTGACTCTAGAGAGCGATCGCGGCGACAAGGTCTACGTCACGTTGGACGGCCAGGAGGGGACCTCGCTCGGCCCCGGGGATGTCGTCCGGGTCGGCAGGAGCAGCACCTCGATCCATCTGGTCAAAGTGAGCGGCCGGAGCTTCTACGATAACTTGCGCGCCAAACTGCGCTGGGGCGGACTCGCGATCGCCGACCCGGCCGCCGAGGCGCTCGGCACAACCGCGCTCGGCACAACCGCGCTCGGCGCACCGCAGGCGATGTCTTCGCCATCGCCAGGCAAGCCGGAGGGTGGTACCGGGTGAGCGAATCGGAGCTCGCGCGCCCGGTAGATGGCGGCGACCTTAAGGCCCCGGCGCCCGATCCGCCGTCGAAAAGAAGATCCAAGCGGCGCGCGAAGCCGCGGCGGGCCGGCCGGCTGCGCCGCTTCGTGCTCCGACCGCTGGTCTGGGGGAGCGCGCTCGTTCTATCCCTGGTGGCCGGGCTGCTCCTCTTTCTCGAGAGCCCGGTCGCCCGCTCCCGCTTAAAGGCGCTGGTCACCGCACGATTCTCGGAGGTGGTGGGCCGGCCGGTCCGGCTGGGCGACGCCCGGCTCGGTCTGCTGCCGCTCGAGATCGAGCTGTACAACCTGATGATCCCCGGCCGGACCGCCGCCGAAAAGCCGTTTGCCGAAGTGCCCGAGCTGCGTATTCAGCTCAGCTGGCGCGCTTTGCGGGAACGGGTGATCGACCTCGAACAGATCGAGGTGGTTCGGCCGACCGTCCGGCTCGACTTCGCTGCCGACGGCTCGACCAACCTGCCGCTCTTCGGCGGGGGGGCCGGGGGCGGGGAGTCACGGTTCGCCCTCACCATCGACCGCATCTTGGTCCAGCAGGGCACGCTGGTGCTCAACGAACGGTCGGTCCCCCTGTCACTCGAAGCGCGCGGTGTTTGGGGGCGCCTTTCCGGCCCGTCTCCCGAGCGGCTCACGGCGTTTGCCACCGCTCAAGATGTAGAGGTGGTCCTCCCCGACGCCAAGCCCTACCATCTGACGGCGTCGGTCAAAGGTTTGGTCGAGCCCGCCCTGGTGACGATTCTGAGCTACCGGCTGGCCGGTCCCGATCTGGCGCTCCACGGCTCGGGGCTCTACTCGTGGGCGAAGAAGAGCTGGGGCTTTGACCTCGGCGTGGCCGGGGAAGGGGACGCCGCACTGGTCGGCCGGTTGGGGTATCTGGCTGATCCGCTCTCCGGTCGCTTCACGATCGACGGCAAGGTCGAGGCCGATCGCGAGAGCTGGGGCTGGCAGGCCGACCTCGCGGCCCCCGAACTGCTCTACGGCGAGGCGCGGGCGAGGGAGATTCTCGATCTTTCGGCCCATGCATCCGGCGGCGCTAGAAGCGTCGAGGTCGAGATCGCTCGCGCCCGCTATGCGGAAGGGACTCTCAAGGGACGGGTGGCGATCGATCTGACGAAGCCCGGCCTGGAGAAGCCGATCGCGATCGACCTCGACTTCGAGCAGATCGACATGGCCCGCTTCCTTGCGATCGAAGGGCTCGACCTGGCGGTCGCGAGCCGCGGCGCGGGCACACTCGCCTATCGCGCCAAAATCGCCGACCTGCTCGGCGGCAGCGGCGACATCACGGTGCGACTCGCGGCGACGCAAAGCCCTGGCAAGAGCGGGCCGCTGCCGGTCGGAGGCGATCTGCCGCTCCGGATCGAAAACGGGGTCTTGAGTTCCCCCGGTTTTCGACTGAGCGCCCCTTCGATCACCGCGGAAGGGAGCGCGACCTACGACCTGGGGAAATCCACGGGCTTGGTCACGGCCCGCTTGGCGACCGCCGATCTCGCGGCCGCGGCGCGGCTGATTCCGGCTTCTGCCGAACCGGAGATCTGGCGCCCGTCCTCCGGAAGTGGCACCGCCAGGATCGAACTCACCCTCGCGGGCGACCGGATGACGACCGCTGTCGACTTCGATCTCGCGGGGGTGGCGGTGCCTGCGCTGCGAGCGGATCGGCTGTTCGGCTCGCTCGCTTGGGTTGGAGATCCGAACGGCGGTCGAATCGACGACCTGCACGCCGAAGCGACGACCGGCGGCGCGCGGCTGATCGCTTCCGGGCGGGTTCCGCTCGCCGGGAACTCTCCGCTCGCACTCAACGTGACGGCCGAGTCGTGGCCGGTCGCCGAAGTCGCGCGGTTGGCCGCGGATCTTTTGGCCGAGCCCGGAGCGAAGACCACGGCACTGCCTCCTCTCGAAGGTCGATTGAGCGGTGGTTTGAGCCTCGCCGGGAGCTTCGCTTCGCCCTCCGGGCGCGCTGATCTCACCGTCGCCGATCTCGCCGTGTCGGGCACCGCGCTCGGCTCTGCGACCGCCTCGGCCTCGTTCGGCGACCGGCAGGTCCAGGTCGAGCGGTTGGTGCTCGACACAGAGGCCGGGGAAATCGCGGGCGACGGCCGGATCGACCTGAGTTCGGGCGAGATCTCGCTCGGGCTCGAAGCGCGATCGCTCGACCTCGCCGCCGAGCCGTTCGCGAGCCTGCTCCTCGGGAGCGATCTTTCCGGCCGGGGCTCGATCCACGCCGCGGTTTCGGGCACGCTCGAACACCCGCAAGCCACGATCACCGCGCGCGCCGGCCAGCTCGCGCGCGCCGGCCGGCCGCTTGGCCAAGCGGGAACCGGCCAGCTGGTCGCGAACTGGGACGGCGAGGTGGTCGAGGCGCACGGTTCGCTGCTCGGCCTCGCGACGTTCGCCGGGGGCGGCCGGCTCGACACCATGGGAGCGGAGGTCGATTTCACCATCGACAGTACGAACCTCGCGAGCCTGGTGGAGATCGCGGCTGCGGGGGCCGAGCTGCCGGAGATCTCCGGCAGCTTCTCCGGCCGCGTCCGGATCGGAGCGGATTTTTCGGCCGGCACCTATTCCAGCGAGCTCGCCATCCCTCGCCTGGACGCCCTCTTGGCCGGCCATCGGCTGAAGAACTTGGAACCGATCGTGCTGCGCCTCGACTCGAAGCGGCTGGAGATCGCCTCGCTCTACCTCGGTGAGGCGGCGACCGGCAGCGATCTGTTCGCGACCGGCACGATCGGCCTCGAACCGACCTCGAAGCCGCTCGACCTCAAGATCCAGAGCACGCTCGAGGCGAGTTGGCTCGCCCTGTTAGCTCCCGGCCTCGACCTCTCGGGCTACATCGATGCGATCGGCACGGTGCGCGGTACCCTCGACCGCCCGGCGGTTCGCGGCGAGGGGGAGATCCGCGACGCCCGGCTGATCCTGCCCGATCTCGCGATCAGCCTTGATGAGATGGCCGGTACCCTGCTATTCAACCGCGACCAGATCGTTCTCGACAGCCTGCGCGCCCGGGTCGGTGCCGGCACTCTTCGGGCTTCCGGCCAGGTCTCGGTACCGGCGGCGGGCTCCGAGCTCACCTATTCGTTCCAGGGCGTAGCCGACCGGATCTCCTTACGCTTTCCGGAGGGTTTTCTGACCCGCGGCGACGCCCAAATTTCGGTCGCTTCGACCCGGGAGGGCCGGCAGGTGACCGGCGAGATACGACTCGACCGGGCGTTCTACCTCGACGACGTCGCGGTCGGCACCTTGGAACTGCTGTCGAGCGCATTCCGCCGCTCGCGCTTGGAGGTCGAAGAGGCCGATGAGCTGCTCGCTTCAACCGCGCTCAACCTCCGCGTGGTCGGCCCTGGGGCGCTTCGCGTGCGCAACAACGTGGCCGATCTGCGCGGCGACATCGACCTCGCAATCCGGGGCAACGCGGCCCGCCCGGTGGTGTTCGGTGCGGTCGAGATCACCGAAGGGGGCAAGCTGATCTACGCCGACAACGAATATCGGGTCGAGCGCGGTCGGGTCACCTTCGACAACCCGAACCGGATCGATCCGGTGATCGACCTGACCGCCAAGACCGAGGTGAAGAACTATGAGATCGCGCTCGATCTCTCCGGCACCGTCGATCGGCTGACCGCGCGTTTCCGCAGCGAAGACGGGCTCGCCGACCTGGATGTCTTGGCCCTGCTCGCGACCGGCCGCGAGCTCGAGCAGGGGGCAGGCGAACTCGGCCTCAACAGCTCGGCCTCGACCGCGACGCCGGGCTCCGGCATCGCCGCCCAGTTCCTGGCCAGCCAGGCGGCCTCGGCGGTGTCGAAACGGGTGCAGAACCTGTTTGGCTTCGACCGCTTCCGGATCGATCCGCTGGCCGGCGGCAGCGGCTCGATTTCGAACGTTCAGCTGACGGTCGGAAAGAGGCTGTCGAAGAAGCTGTTCGTGACCTACACCACGACACCTCAGGCGTCGGAGACGACCGTGCTCCAGGCCGAATGGCAGGTGGGCAAGAACGTGGTCATCCTGTTTACCAGCAACGGCAACGATCGCTATTCGGTGGACGTCCAATGGGAGAAGCGGCGATGAGCGGGGTGCGGTGCGGCGCCCTTCTCGCCGCTCTCGCCTTGACGATCGGCACCGGGCGGGCGTTGGCCCAGGAGAGCACGCCTTCTCCTCCTGTGGATGGCGGGCCGATCGTCCGAGCGATCGAAATTCGGAGCGAAACGCCGGTCGAGCCGCAGGAAGATGTCCTGTCGTTGCTCTCGATCGAGATCGGCAAGCCGCTGTCCGACCTCGCGATTCGCCGAACTTTGGCGAATCTACAAGCGACCGGTGCGATCGCCCACGCCGCGATCTACTCCCGCCCGGTCGCCGACCCCGAGGAGGCAGAGAACGTAGAGAACGCGGAGAAGACCGAGGTCGTCGCGATCGTGGCTCTTTGGGCGAGCGTGCGGGTCGAGTCGGTGCGCCTGGAAGGCATGCTCGGCGTCAAAGAAGCCGACCTCTTCGGCCAGGTGGTCCAGCGCGAAGCCGAGCCGCTCTCCGAAGGGGCGGTGGTCCGCGGCGTCTACCGGTTGGAGGACTACCTGGTCCAGCAGGGCTTCCTCAATCCGAGCGTCCGGGTCCGGGTCGCCTTGCCGACCGCGCGCACCGCGAAGGTGGTGTACCAGATCGATGCCGGTCTACGCACCATCGTCGCGGCCGTCGATTTCGAGGGCACCCTGGGACCGTGGAAGGCGGAGGAGTTGCGCTCCCAGCTGCGCACCCGGGTGGGAGATCCCTATCGCGCCGACGCGCTTCCAGACGATATCGAACGGCTCCAGAGGTGGTTGGCGAAAGGGCTCTATGGCCGTGCGCGGGTAGGGGTGGCCCGGGTGGAGCCACTGGCGCCGACCACGCCGACCGCAGGAAGCGCGGGGACGACCGGCCCCCCCGCGACGGCAGAGCCCCCGCGGGTCCGGTTGGTCTTTCCGCTCGACGTAGGGCCGAAGATCGAAGTGCGGGTGACCGGCGCCGACCTCCGCAAACTCCAAAAGAAGGGGCTCCTGCCGTTTCTGGGCGACTCCGGGTACGACGAAGCGTTGGTGCTCAGCTCGGTGGCGAAGCTCAAGGACGACTATCAGCGTCAAGGTCACTTCAACGTGAAGATCGAGCATGAAGAGAAGCTCGAGGGCGACCTCTTCGTGATCAAGTTCGCCATCGAGCCCGGTCCGGTCTTCACGCTGCGCCGGGTCGAGCTGTCGGGCAACGCGACCTTCCAAACGAAGTCGCTCGAAGAGTTCACGGCGGTCTCGGCGCGCCGCCTGCTCTCGATCGGCAGCGGTCGGCTGATCGAGTCGGAGCTCGCGCAAGATGTGAAAAATCTGCGCGCCTATTACCTGCTCCAGGGTTTCCCCGAGGTCCGGGTCGGTCCCCCCAAGATCTCCGAAGCGGGAGAGGACCTGAGTGTTCTAATCCCGATCGTCGAAGGGCGGCGAGAGCAGATCGGTACGGTGACGTTCTCCGGCTTCGACCCCGCCCATCTCGATCCGGAGCGCTTCCGACCTCCGCTCGCCCTGGCCGAAGGGCCTTACCATCCGCAGATCGTGGACGGCGCGCTCGATCGGTTGCGGGCGGAGCTGTCGGCCGCAGGTTTTTCCGAAGCGCGGGTCTCGGCCGAGTCGACCTGGAATCCCGACCACAGCCGGGTGGACCTGATCGTCTCCGCGCTCGAAGGTCCCCGCATTACGGTCGATCGGGTGATCGTGCGCGGCAACCGGCAGACCGATTCCGACGTGATCCGGCGCACGCTGGCCCTGCGGCCCGGCGACCCGGTGAGCGACGCCAAGCTGCTCGAAGTGGAGCGCACGCTCTACAAGCTCAACATCTTCTCGCGCGTCGAGGTTGAACTCGTCCGTTCGGCGCTCGACGACACGACGCGCGACGTGCTGGTCCGAGTGCAAGAGGGAAAGCCGATCACCCTCACCTACGGTTTCGGTTACGACTCCGATGACGAGTGGCGCGGCTTGCTCGGCTTCAACCACGCCAACGTCGGCGGCCAGGCGTATGCTCTGCGTAGCGATCTGCGCCTGTCGGGCACCTCGAACCGATTTCGCCTGCTGTTCGACCAGCCTTACGTTTTCGATCTGGCGCTGCCGCTTACGACCTCGCTGTTCTACGAGCAGGGCCAGGCGGCGCAGAAGGCGTTCGAGCTGACCCGCTACGGCGCGCGGACCGAGACCACCCGTGCCGTGGGTGATCACGGGCGCCTCGGGCTCGGCCTCGACTACCGGGTGGTCGAGATCGACAAACTCGCCGCCGGGGTGGCGCTCTCCGACTTGGAGCGGGCGGCCCGGCCGGTGCAGCTCGCAAACCTCTTCCCCAGCTTCCTCTACGACCGACGGGACGACCCGGTCCTCCCCTCGCGCGGCTTTTCGAGCCTGGCGCAGTTCCAGTACTCGTTTCCGCTGCTCGGCGCGGAAGGGGATTTCCTCAAGCTTTTCGTGCAACAGACCCAGCTCTTCCCCTGGAGCGGCAAGAGCGGAAGGCAGTTGGTCCTCGCGGCGAGCCTGCGCGCCGGCGGGATCGAGGCGTTCCGCGATCTGAAGTCCGCGGACGAGAGCACCGAGCTTGCGAGCCGCAATATCTTCATCTCGGAGCGTTTCTTTTCCGGCGGCAGCACCACCCACCGGGCGTTCGGCCGCGACGAACTCGGCATTCCGGGGCAGACGCTGATCCTGCCCACGGGAAAAAACTCGTTCGTCCCGATCGGAGGCAACGGGCTCCTTCTAGCCAATTTAGAACTCCGCTTCCCGGTGGTCGGCGCGCTCGGCGGGGTGGTCTTCCTGGACAGCGGCAACGTCTGGGCCGACTGGCGCGGCATCGACCTCGCCGATCTGCGCACCGGGGTAGGCGTCGGCATGCGCTATCTCTCGCCGATCGGCCCGCTGCGCATCGATTTCGGCTGGAAGCTCGACCGCGAGCCGGGCGAGAGCAAGGGCGCGCAGATCTCGTTCACTTTCGGCAATCCGTTCTGAGCGGCCACATGCGCTATCGTCCGCGTTCGCCCATGACGCTCGCCATGAGACACCTCACTCCGCAGGCCTTCGCCTCCGCTCTCCTCGACGCCGGGCTCCACCGCGCGTTTCTCGTTTGGGATGCCGCCTCCGGCAGCGTTCATGCCTCCCATCCGCTGCTCGATCCGCTCGCCCGCCTGCTCGAAAGTGACCGCCGTGATTTCGATTCCCACGAAGGTGTCTTTCTGGCGGTGGCTCCGGAAACCGGCGTGCTCCAAGCCGCATTCGTCCACCGCACCTGCCGGGGCCAGGGCGCCGGGGGCCTGCGCTTCTGGCGCTACGACACGATGGAGGACTTCCTTCGAGACGGCCTCCGGCTCTCCCGCGGCATGACGCTCAAAAATGCCCTCGCCGGTATCTGGTGGGGGGGCGGCAAAGGGGTGATCGCTCGCGGCACCGGCCAGGCGGAAGACGCGCAGGCGCGGAAGCGGATCTTCGAAGAGTACGGCGCGTTCGTCACCAGCCTCGCCGGCTGCTACGTCACCGCCGAAGACGTCGGCACGCTCCCCGCGGACATCGCCGCGGTTTTTTCGGCCAGCCGCTTCGTCACCTGCATCCCTCCCACCGTAGGTGGCAGCGGCAACCCCTCCGCACCGACCGCCCGCGGCGTCGTTCGCGGCATGGAGGCCGCGCTCGCACATCTAAAGATGGGAACGCTAGAAGGCAAGAGCGTCGCGGTCCAAGGGCTGGGTCACGTGGGCGACGCGCTGATCGGCTTCCTCGCCGAGCGTGGAGTCCGCCGGATCATCGGTTCCGATGTCTCGGCCGAACGGGTGACGGCGCTGGTCGAGAAGACCGAACGTTTCCCCGCTCTCGATCTCGACCTTCGGGTGGTCGAGCGCGGCGACGACTCGATCCTCGCAGCGGAAGCCGACCTGCTCGCCCCCTGTGCCACCGGCGGCGTCCTCAATTCCCGCACGATCCCAAGGCTTCGCGCCCGTATCGTCTGCGGCGCGGCCAACAATCAGCTGGAAGACCCGGAGCGCGACGACCTCGCTCTCGCCGGGCGGGGCATCCTTTACCTGCCCGACTTCCTGGTGAACCGGATGGGGATCGTCAACTGCGCCGACGAGGCGTTCGGCTCGCTCCCCAACGATCCGCGGATCGAAGCGCACTTGGGCAATGAGTGGGACAACAGCATCTACAACCTCTCGCGCGAAATCCTAGAGAACTCCCAATCGTCCGGCCAAACGCCCGCCCGCGTCGCCCTCGATCTCGCCGAGAAACGATCCTTTGAACTCCACCCGATCTGGGGCCACCGCGGTGCGCAGATCGTCGCGAGCCTGGTCGCGGGAGATTGGGCCGGATAGCGTTCAGCCTGGGTCGGGCGCCAAGAACGCCACCGCGCGCTCAATCGTCGCGCCGTCGCGCAGCGGGCGATGGTGGCCCAAACCAACCGTCGGCGCCAACTGCGCTCCCGGCCAGGCCTTCACGAGTTCTTCGCCTTCCTCGAACGCAACTTCGTCGTCCCCGCGGTCATGGATCACCAGGAGGGGCAGGTCGATTCCGGTCGCCAGGCGCCGCGGCTCGGCTTCGGCGAAGCTGAACCTCAGCCAGCTTTCCGACATCCGGCGGAACCGGCGCTCGACCTCGTCGTTCCAGCCGAGGCCGCGGCGCATCCGGCCGAGGAAGGTCTCCCAGCCGGCCGGCGGGGCGATGAACACCGCGCGCTCAAGCTTCAGGCCGCGCGCGATCGCATAGGTCGCCCCCGCGCAGCCAAAGCTGTGGGCGACCAGGCCCACAAAGGGCGAGAACAACTCTCCCGCGCCCTCGATCGCGGTCGCGAAATGACGGACAGAGGAGAGCGAACCGCCTGAACTGCCATGCCCCGGCACGTCGAGCGCCACCGCCCGGTGCCCCGCCGCGACCAACGGCTCGACGAATCCCGCGAGCTGTCCCGCGTGGCCGCCCCAGCCGTGGATCAAAAGAACCGGATCCCCCTCGCCCCACGACCAGCCGACCACCGGACCGTCCGGCGTGCGCAGCTCGAAGCGTTGAGCGCGAGCCAGAAGGTCGCGCTGCTCCGGCCGAATCCGGCTGGGGGGCGGAGTGAAAAAAAGGCGCCGGACCACGCGCGCTGTGGCACCTGGCGCGATCCCCCCGGCGAGGCCGAATCCTGCGCGCAGCCAGCCGGGGAAGGGGATCGGGCGTAAACGATCGATCGTGCTTTTTTCAGATAGAGAAGGCTGGCTCAGTTCGCGGCTCATTGCGCGCTCCTCAGAAGACGGGTTGGGGCTAGTGAACCGACGCGCTCGCGTCGGCGAGCAGACGATCGAACGCCGAACGTGCCCGCCGAACGGCGGTAGGATCGGCCACCAGCTTGGCGGAGTGCTGGAGGGCCATGCCGATCCCCTTGAACTCGAAGGCGAATTGCTCCGGGTCGAGATCGGTGCGGAAATGTCCTTCTTCGACGGCGAGCGAAGCCGCCCTAGAGATCGCGGCGATCCATTCCTTCTGGCAGCGCACGAGAGCGTCGCGCACCGCGCCGGGTCGGTCGTCGTATTCGGAAGAGAGCGAGAGGAACGGGCATCCCAACAGCTCGTTCTCAATGCCGCCGCTCTCGCCTCGAAACCAAGCCACCCAGCGCTCGAACAGCTCGCGCACCCGCGGCACCCCGCGCGGCTGCCGGACAATCGGGCGGACCACCCGCTCCTTGAACCGCTCGATCGCCTCTTCGAGCACCGCGAGCTGGAGCGCCTCTTTCGACTTGAAATGGGCGAACAGACCGCTCTTCGAAATCTGCAGCTCATCGGCCAAGCGGCCGAGCGTCACACCTTCGAGCCCCAGCTCCGAAGCGCGCTGAAGCGCGGTGTCCACGATCTGCTGCCGAGTGGTCTCGCCCTTGCCCATTTCTTGATAATAGCACGACCGGTCGGATTTGTGAATTGGACGTTCTCGAGTCGCTCCGGTTCGTTCTCGAAGGGCGCGAGAGGATGCCGGGCCCCGCACCCCGCCTAAGGCTCGGGCATTTTGAATCCATCGAGCGTAAGCAGCTTTAGCTGGCCTGCCGAGCGGTCGAAACCAAAGACGGCGCGGGAGGGATCGGCGATCCGGCGGAGGAGACCTACGGCATCGACCCGGCGGCTGGCGTTGGCTTCCTTCCAGCCCTTGAGGTTCACCCAGGTGTGAACCAGCTCGAGGCGGACGCCGCCCAGGCGAAAGCGCTTGAGACCTTGAGTTGCATTGTCGAAGGCGGACGCCGTGAGCCCTCCTTCGATCAGGGTCGCAGGCGCGTTGACCAGGGTGAGCGTGGCCGGGGCACCGCGCAAAGGGAGGATCGCTCGCGCGCGCTCGGTCACCAACTGAACAGCCACGCCGGCGCGCCGAAAGAGCTCCTGAGCGCGGAGCAGCTCGCCATGGGCGGAGAGCAGAAGGACCAACGTGAGGGCCAGGGGTAGGGCAAACGCGACGATCGCGCTGCTCCGTGCGGCGAAAGCTCCCGGAGAGGGAACCGGATCGATGGTCCCGGCGGATTTTCGCGCCAGAAGGCGCCCGAGCCACTCTCCGGCCCAGCAGAAGGCGAAGGAAAGCAGCAACAAGCCGGGAATGCTGGGAAGAAACCTGTGGCGCGGTGAAAGCGGCAGAGCGATCACGCCGATCACGAGATGGATCGCGAGCCAGAGCACGAGAAGGCCGGCGTCCCGGCGAGCGCGCAGGAGCGTCCAAACGCCCACGGCGAAAGCGGGCACGACCACGAGAAGCGCGCGCGTCGGATCGGCGTGAGTCGGGGTCATACCGACGAACAACATACTCTCGAGCAGATCGTACGAGCTCCTCAGTGTGAAGATCCCGAGCAGGCTGTGGGCCAGCGAGAAAAGCCGCTCGAGATTGAACTGCGGTGCGAGCGCGCTTGCTGTAGCGTCGGCAAACCGGAGCTTGGCCAGAAACAGCGCCGCAACCACCGGCAGGCTCGGCGCGAAACGACGGAGCAGGGCGAGCAGGTGGTCGAGCCGGAAGAGGCTCGAGAAGCCCGTCCTCTGCACCGAACGAACCAGGCACCAGGCGATCGCAGTTGGCAGGAGCGTGACCGTTCCCTCGTAGGTGAAGGCGGCCCCGGCGAGTGCGGCGGCGAACCACCAAGAGGCGCCGCGCGGCGGTCGCTCTTCGGCGAGATCGGCCGCGGCGGCCATGGCGCCGATCGAAAACGCGACGGCAAGGCAGTGAAAGTTGCCGACCAGCGGCCAATAGGTGATGTCTGGGTAAGCGGCGCTGCCGATCACCAGGCTCCCCGCGAGCAGACCGGGCAGCGGGTGGCCGAGCAGCCGGCGCCCCAGCAGGAAGGTCAGCCAGCCGACCACCGCAAGCTCGGCGATGTTGGCGATGGCATAGAGCGACTCGCGATCCCCGAACAACAGGTACAGAAGACGGGTCCAGCCACTCGCGACAGGAATGTAGTGATAGCCGAGTGGCGTTCCCAATGCCTCCCACCATCCCGGCGCGGCATGGAAGAAAATTGCCCACGAATCGCCGACGAAAAGGAGTCGGCGAGCGCCGACATGGATCGCCGCCGCTTCTAGACCGAACAAGATTAGCGCAGGGAGCGCCCCCTCGCGCCAGCCCCAGAAACGCCCCAGAGGGTTGCCAAAACGTCGTTGCATCTAGCAATAGGCTAACACGCAGGTGCCTCACGCCGCTTCAAGCCAAGCCAAGATCGGCTTGCCGAGCCGCAAGCGTTCTGCTAGTCTCCTCGTTCCTTTGGCCGTGGGCGAAGTTGTCTACACGCCCCGAGCCGGCAGCAGCGAATCAGGAGAAGCGAATGGCCAAGCAATGTGAGGTTTGCGGCAAGGGCACGTCTTTCGGCCGCAATGTCAGCCACGCCCACAACGTCACCCCGCGGACGATCGAAGCGAACCTGCAAAAGGTGCGCGCGCTGGTCGACGGCACCGTCCGCCGAGTCCTCGTCTGCACCCGGTGCGTGCGCAGCGGCAAGATCACCAAGCCGCCGGTCCGCAACTGGACCCCCGAGCAGACCGCCGCGAAGTAGGAAACCGAGGAGCGGGTCCGCTGCGGCGGATCCCTCGAATCCCTCCAGCGCCACAGGACCGTGACTCGGTCAAGCCCCCTCGAAGAGCCCTACAGCGAGTCGTCCGATCCGGCGCCGGTCATCCGGCGTTCGACGCGGCGTACCCCGACGATCGAGCGGACGATGCGCAGCAGTTTGTCCAGGTGCTTGCGGTCGCGCAGCTCGACCACGGCTTCCACCCGGGCGTGCTCCCCTTCGGTCTCGGCCGAGATCTGCGAGATGTTGCTCTCCGCCTTGGTGATCGCTTCGGTGACGCGGGCGAGCACTCCCGGCTGGTTGTCGGCCTCCATGGTGAGCGCGATCCGGTAGCGCTCGTCGCTCCGGCGCGCCCACTCCACTTCGATCTCCCGATCCGGGTTGTAGAGCAGGTTGCGCACGTTCGGGCAGTCCGCGGAGTGCACCGAGACCCCCCTCCCCCGGGTGACGTAGCCCACAATGTCCTCGCCTGGAAGAGGGTTACAGCACTTGGCGAGATAGGCGAGCAGATCGCCCTGACCCTTCACCAGGATCGGCCCGTTGCCGAACGGCAGAAGGCGGCCGACCGCTTGGCGCAGCGGGCTCGGCTTGCTGACCGTTACCTCTGCGAGGCGATCATCCCCCACCACGCGGGTGAGCACCTGGCGGACCTCGATCTTGCCGAAGCCGATCCGCGCGAGCAGGTCGTCCGGCTTGCCGATCCCCTCCTCCGCCGTGAACTTGAGCAGCTCCGGGCTCTCCAGGATCTTCTTCGGGTTGAGCTTGTAGCGCCGCGCCTCCTTCTCGAAGATCCGGCGTCCGATCTCCATGGCGCGCAACTTTTGCTCGACGTTCAGCCACTGGCGGATCTTGCTCTTGGCCCGCGAGGTGACCACGAACGACAACCAGTCGCGGCTCGGTTGGCGCCCGGTGGTGCTCAGGATCTCGACCAGATCACCGTTCTGGAGCGAAGTCCGGATCGGCACCAACCGGCCGTTGACGCGCGCTCCGGAGCATTGATGCCCGAGGTCGGTGTGAACGTGGTAGGCGAAGTCGAGCGGGGTCGCACCGCGCGGAAACGCGAAGACCTCTCCCTTCGGACTGAAGACATAGACCTCGTCGGGATAGAGATCGACTTTGAGCGCGGTTAAAAACGCCCGCGAGTCGGGCACCTCCTGTTGCCACTCGAGCAACTGCCGGAGCCAGACGACGTTGTCGCCGTCCTTTTCCCGCACCCCCGGCCGCCCCTCCTTGTAGCGCCAGTGGGCGGCGATCCCTTCTTCCGCGATCAGGTCCATGTCGCGGGTTCGGATCTGGACCTCGAACGGCTGCCCCCCTTCACCCACCACGGTGGTGTGGAGCGACTGATAGAGGTTCGGCTTCGGCATCGCGATGTAGTCTTTGAACCGGCCCGGGATCGGCCGCCACCCCTGGTGGACGATCCCGAGTGCGCCGTAGGTGTCGCGCAAACTGCCGGTCACGATGCGGAACGCCAGGTAGTCGTAAAGCTGGGAGATGTCGATCCCCTGGCGCCGGAGCTTCTCGTAGATCGAGTAGTAGCGCTTAATGCGGAAGCTGATTTCCACCTCGATGCCCGCGGCTTCGAGCGTTCGGGAGAGCCGGTCGCGGATGCGCAAGGTGATCGACTCGCCGAGCTTCTTCTTCTCCTCGATCTTCGAGTAGAGCTCGGCGAACTGGAGCGGGAAGAGGTGGAAGAACGCGAGGTCTTCCAGGTCGCCCTTGACCCGCGCCATACCCAAGCGGTGCGCGATCGGAGCGTAAATCTCCAGGGTCTCGCGCGAGATCCGCTGGCGCGCCTCGACCGCGAGATGCTCCAAGGTCTGCATGTTGTGCAGACGGTCGGCAAGTTTGATCACGATCACCCGGATGTCCTTGGCCGAGGCGAGGATCATCTTGCGGAAAGTCTCCGCCTGCGCGTCGTCGCGACGGACATACTCATGGCGGCCGATCTTGGTGACGCCGTCGACCAGCTCCGCTACCTCCAGGCCGAACTCCGCTTCCAGAATCTCGCGCGTGGTGAGCGTGTCCTCGATCACGTCGTGGAGCAGGCCGACCGCCGCGCAAGTCTGGTCGAACTTGAGCTCGGCGAGCAGGTAGGAGACCTGAAGCGGGTGGATCATGTACGGCTCGCCGGAGCGCCGCATCTGGTCGCCGTGCATGCGCGCCGAAAAATCGTAGACCGCGCGCAGAAAGCTCTCATCGACCGGCCGGCCGGCCAGCTCGAGCTGGCGGATGATGTCTTCCAGCCGCACCGCCCGGCGCGCTGCGACCGGAGGAGGAGGGAGTTTCTTGGCGGCGAGGGCCATCGGGCGATTATAGGGATCTAGGCATGCCGGTGCCGACCAAACGCCCGGAAACGAAAAACAGCGGCTCCAAAAGCTCGGGGCCGCCGTTTTAGCTTCCGCTGTCCGAGATCGCCTACGTCGCCGCGGCCGCCCTCTTGGCCGCCGCCTTCTTGGCTTTCGCCTCGGGGCCGAAGTACTGCTCCCAGAGCAGCGTGAACGGGCTCGCAATGTAGATTGTGGAGTAGGTGCCGACGACGATTCCGACCACCAGGACGAAGGCGAATCCGCGCAGCACCGGGCCGCCGAAGATCATCAGCGCGATGACCGACAAGAGGGTCAGGCCGGAGGTGAGGATGGTCCGCGAAAGTGTCTGGTTGATGCTGTCGTTCATCGTTTCGATCAGCGGCTTGCGCTTGTTTTTCCGCATGTTCTCGCGGATCCGGTCGAAGATGACGACTGTGTCGTTGACCGAATAGCCGACCAGGGTGAGGAATGCCGCCACCGTGGTCAGGTTGAACTCGAACTTGAACAGCGCGAACAGGCCCACCGTGACCAACACGTCGTGCAAGCTCGCCATCACGGCACCGATGCCGAACCGGAGTTCGAAGCGGAGCGCGATGTAGACCAACATGCCGATCAACGAAAAGACGACCGCCCAGAGACCCTTACTGCGCAGCTCTTTGCCGATCTGCGGCCCGACGCTCTCGACACCAACGATCGCATAGTCGCCGAGCCGGGTCTGTGCCTGCAAGGCGGTGATCACCTTCCCACTCACGCCCTCGGCCTTCGCCAGGCCGTCCCAACCGGTGAGGATTCCTTCCTTCTTCCGCTCGCCGAGCAGATTGTCGGCCACCCGGGCGTAGTGTGCGGTCGCGGCTTCCGTCCCTTGGGCCGCGACACCATCCGGATCCGACCTGCCGAGCAGCCCGGCAACGGCGTCCGAGCCGATCGAGTTCAGATCCACTTTGCCGCCCGCGTCTTGGTTGTACTTGCGGTTGAGGGCGGCCACGATCAGGTCGCGGCTCCCTTCTTCGGCCCCTTTGACGATCGGCGTCTTGATCAGCACTTCTCTCGATTCGCTGTCGCCGAAGCGTTGGATCTGCGGATCCGGGATGCCCGCACCTTCGAGGAGCTTGCGCAGACTGTCGACCTGCGGCTGCTCCTTGAACAGCACGTTCACCTGAGTGCCTCCGGCAAAGTCGATACCCAAGCGGATCCAGTCGCTCCAGAACGCCGCGACGACACCGAAGCCGACGAGCGCGAACGAGACGATGATCCAAAACTTCCGGTACTTCATGAAATCGATGTTCGTTTCCCTGATCAGCTGCATCGTGGGCTCCTTCGTGTTCCCCGGTGTCGCGCGGACTAGATCGAAAGCTTCTCGACGCGGCGGTTGTGGAGCGCCAGGTCGAAGAGCCAGCGGCTGACGAACACCGCGGTGAACATGGAGGCGAGCAGACCGAACGCAAGGGTCACGGCGAAGCCGCGGATCGGGCCGGTGCCGAACTGGAACAGGAACAGGGCCGAGATGAGAGTCGTAAAGTTCGCGTCGACGATCGCCGAGAGCGCCCGCTCGAAGCCGAGCTCGACGGCGGAGCGAACCGTGCGCCCGGCTTTGAGTTCCTCACGGATGCGCTCGAAGATCAGGACGTTCGCGTCGACCGCCATGCCGATCGTGAGGATGACGCCGGCGATGCCGGGAAGCGTCAGCGTCGCGTACTCGCGGAAGAGGCCGAGGCAGCCAAACAGCAAGACGACGTTCAACGCCAGGGCCATGACCGCCGCCACCCCAGAGAGCATGTAGATGATCAACATGGCGAGGACGATCGCGGTGGTGCCGACGACGCCCGCGAGCAGTCCCTGCCGGATCGAATCGCGACCGAGCGAAGGGCCCACCGTCCGCTCTTCGAGGTAGGTGAGGCCGGCGGGGAGCGAACCCGAGCGGAGGGTGGTCGTCAAGTCCTCCACCTCCTGCTGGGTGAATCCCCCTTCGATCACGCCGGAATCGGTGATCCGCGCGTTGATCCGTGGCGCCGAGACCACTTTGCCGTCGAGAATGATCGCGAGGCCGGTGCCGATGTTGGCGCCGGTCGCGTCGCCGAACAGTTTGGACCCGGCCGCGGTCAGACTGAAGTTGACCACCGGTTCACCCAGCCGACCCTGTCCGGGCCGAGCGGTCTTCAGGTCGCGGCCGGTGATCACCTGCACCCGTTCGACCAGATAGTACTGCTTGCCGGTGACCGAGCCGGTGATGTCGTCACGGATGTCGCCCGGCATGATCTCGGTGTTCGGCGTGATTTGCCCTTGGAGCTCTTCGGGACTGGATACCGGACCGCCACGCACCAGGCGGAACTCGAGGAACGCCGTGTTCTTGATCAGGCGCCGCACACGCTCGGGATCATCGACGCCGGGCAGCTGGACCACGACGCGATATCCCGAGGCCGGCGTGATCACCGGTTCGGCGACGCCGAACTCGTCGACCCGGTTGCGAATCGTCTGGACCGCCTGGGTCACCGCGAGCTCGCGGATTTTCGTCGCTTCGGCGGCTTTGACCGTGAAGACCACTTTCTCGCCGCTCTCCGTGACGTCCCAAATCGGCAGGTTCGCCCGAGCGAGCGCCGCAAGCGAATCCTTGGCCTCCGGGGCGAGGCCGCCGACCTCGAACGAGGTCGGGCTGGTGCGCGTGGGGGTAATCGTGAGGCCCTTCTCCTGCGCATCGGTGGTCAGGCGCTGCATATCGGAGTCGGACTCGGAACGCAGCGCGTCGTCCGTCTGGACCTGCAGCACCAGGTGCATTCCCCCCTGAAGGTCGAGACCGAGCTTGATCTTGTCCTTGGGCGGCGAAAAGAACCAAATCGACAAGGCGAGCAGAGCGCCGATCAGGATTCCCCTCGACAATAGATTCGACGACTTCATGTGTTGCTTCCTCCCTTGTCCTCGTCGGCCTCGAGGCCTGCGATCGCCGTCTTGGCGAAGCGGATGCGCACGTTGTCGGCGACCTTGAGCGTGACCGAGTTCCCTTCGATCGCATAGACCTCGCCGAAGATGCCGGAAGAGGTCACCACCCGATCCCCTCTTTTGAGGGTCTCGATCGTCTGCTGCAAGGCCTTCTGCTTTTTGCGCATAGGCAAGAGCAACACGAGGTAAAAGATGGCGAAAATCGCGAGCATCGGAACGAGGCTCAGCAGCGGATTTCGTGCCGGCTCGGCCTGGAAGGCGAGCCAAAGATATGGATTCATCGCGTTCATCCTGACGGCTCCCGCCGGTCCGGCCGGGCCGGCGCATCGTGTCGCGGGGGTGGGAAGATCCGGCGGGGTGGGCCCGCCGTTCGCTTCGAGCTCAGCTTTCGCTCGCCCCTTCTACCGCCCGAATGGCGGGAGGAGGGACCAGGCTCGGGAGCGCACCGAGTCGGATAGCCTGCCGAAGGCGCTCCATAAAGTCAAGGTAAAACCGGACATTGTGGAGGGTGGCGAGGACCAGGGCGGTAATCTCGCCGGCTCGGAACAGGTGGTGAAGGAACGCGCGGGAGACCCGCGCGCAGGTCGGGCAGGCGCAGGAAGCGTCCAGCGGGCGCGGGTCGTCCCGGTAGCGGGCGTTCTTGATCTTGATCGGCCCGTCGCTCGAAAACAGGACCCCGTGGCGACCGTTTCGCGCCGGCATCACGCAGTCGAACAGATCGACCCCTAAGCGGACGGCGTGGAGAATATCGGCCGGCGTACCCACTCCCATCAGGTAGCGCGGCTTGCCCTCGGGCAGGCACGGGGCGGTCCACTCGACCGCGGCGCGCCGCTCCGGCTCCGGCTCGCCGACCGACACCCCGCCGATCGCGTAACCGTCGAAGTCGAGCGCGGACAGGTCGGCGGCCGCCCGTTCGCGCAGGTCCCGAAACGAACTCCCTTGGACGATGCCGAACAGCCCGCCCGGCCCCCCCGGCCAGGCGACGCGCGCGCGCCGCTCCCAAGAGAGGGTCCGGTTCCAGGCGCGCTCCGCGACCTCTCGTTCGACCGGGTAGGGTGGGCACTCGTCCAGCACCATCGCGACATCGACCCCCATCCGGACCTGCGAAGAGACCACGCTCTCGGGGGTGAAGCGCACCGGCGATCCGTCCAGGTGGCTCTTGAAGGTGACCCCAGTCTCATCCACCGTGCGCAGTCCGCCGAGGCTGAACACTTGGAAGCCGCCGCTGTCGGTCAGGATCGGCCGGTGCCAGCCGGTGAACTCGTGGAGTCCGCCGAGCCGTTCGATCACGTCGATGCCGGGGCGCAGCGTCAAATGGTAGAGGTTCGCCAGCTGGATCGCCGCGCCGGCCTCCTCCAAAAGCTGCGGCGGAACCCCCTTGACCGCGCCCAAGGTGCCCACCGGCATGAAGGCCGGAGTGTCGATGTCGCCGTGTGGTGTCGCGAGCCGGCCGAGCCGCGCACACCCGTCCGTCGCACGGACCGTAAAGGAGAGCGCCATTCGGCTGCGGCTACTGGGACTTCTTGGCGCCGCGGTCGAGATCGATCACGCGGGTCTGGACGCCCGGCGGCAGCACGAGCACGAACCGCTCCGCCGGGATCGGCCCGTTCACTTTCAGGTCTTTGAGCTCGTACTCGGTCCGATCGCCCTCGCCATCGACAAATTCGAGGCGCACGGGAAAATACTTCTCGTCATCGATCCAGAGGCTCATCGACTTCAAGCGCTTGGCGATCCGGGCATAGCGCGGCGTCAAATCGAGCCGGAACGGCGTGCCTTTCTTGGCTGAGGTCCGAAGCGCCGCCGTGAAGTACTCGAGGAGCGACTTCATCGACCCGCTCGCGCCGAGATACTTGAACACCTGCGCGGAGTAGCGGCCGACCTTGACCGTCTCGGCCCGATTCAGATCGTGATACCAGGTGGTCATCGTCTCGCCCTGGACCACCACCGAGATCGGGTTCGGCGTCAGATACTCCCAGCGCACCCGATCGGGAGCGGAATAGGAGAACGCTCCGGTAGAGGTCTCCGGAGCGGCGAGCATGGAACTCTCCTGATGCTGAATGAATCGTGCTTCGAGGGTCTTCACCTTGGCCTGTTCGAGCTTGATCCGATCGACCAGGGCTGCCAGCCGCTTGGCCGGTGGCGCGGTGCGCGGATCGGGAAGCGAACGGGGAGCAGCCGCGGCGCCGACCGAGGTCGGGCCGACGACGAAGAGTAGGAGTAGGGTGCCGAGGGTGCAACGCAGCATAAGTTACGGTGCCTTTCGCCAAGGGGCCTCCCCTGCGCGGAAACCGAAGAGAAGGGCCGGGATGTTACCCGTGCGCCCGGAGTGGAAGCAAGCTCGGCGCCAGGCCAGGGGGTGCCAGGAGGTAACCAGGAGCTGAGCCAGAGCTAGGCGCCGGCCAAGGGTCGCCCAAGCTTTCGCCCGAGCAGCGGTCAGAGATCGCAAAAAGGGCAGCATCCGCCAGATGGAAGCGGTAGTATCTCTGGTGAGAGAATGGCGCCAAAGCTAGTCGCGAGAACGGTAGAAAACTCTACAGGAGCCGTAAGGTGAGCGAATCCCTTTCGGGTGTCGGTATCTACACCGTAAGCGAGGCCTCCTCGCTTACCGGTGTTTCGAGTCGAGCGATAAGGAGATGGCTGTGGGGCTATCGCGGTAAGTCCGCGCAGCACCAGCCGCTATGGACTCCGCAGATACCAATTGTCGATGACGTGAAGGCCTTGGGGTTCCGCGACTTGATCGAGATCAAATTTGTCGATCACTTCAACAAGCGCGGGCACCTTAGCCTGCAATTTATCAGAAAGATAATCGACCACGCCACGGAACTCCTTGAGCAGACTTACCCGCTTTCCTCTATAAAATTCAAGGGCATAGGGAAGCAGGTAATCGCCGAGGTCGCCGAGGGGACGCCCGAAAAGAAACTACTATTCAATATCTACACAGGGCAATTCTTGTTGCCGTTTATGATCGATTATCTTTATGACGCGCTCGAATATTCGGAGTACGACGAACTCGCCCGCTGGTATCCGCTCGGAAAGGATAGGCGAGTGGTGGTAGACCCGAAGCGTAGTTTCGGTCGGCCCATCTCTCCCGAAGGAGTGCCTACGGGAGTGCTTGCCGCCGCGTTGAAGGCCGAGAAGACGGTCGACAACGTCGTTTACTGGTTTAAGGTTGACCCTAAATCTGTAACCGACGCCAACGAATACGAAAACATGCTCCTGGCAGCGTGAGATTCTTCTTCGATAACTGCATTTCTTTCAGAATCGCCGAGGCCTTGGCCGTCCTAGCTATAGCCTGAGCTGCACCCACTCAGCCGACCTGGCGAGATAGAGTCAGGTCTCCTAGGAGACCCGCTCATGACCCAATCGCTCCGCCCTACCCTCTTGGTGCTCGCCGCCCTCCTTCTCCCCTTCCCGGCGCTCGCCCAAGAGCTGACCGAAGAGTGGGGATACGACCGCAAGGGCGACGACTACGATTCGTTTCGGGTTGGCGATGTCGCGCGCTGCAAGAGCGCCTGCCGCCGCGACCGCCGCTGCCAGGCCTATACCTTCACCCACGACGCGGTCTGCTACCTGAAGAGCCGGATCAACTCCAAAAAGCAGGCGTTCGGTGCGGTCACCGGCTACCGGCAAGAGCCGGGTGCCGGAGCCGACGATGACTATGAAGATGACGACCGCGGCAATCGGTATCCGGCCGAGCTGACCGAAGAGCGCGGGTTCGACCGCAAAGGGGACGACTACACCTCGTTCCGGGCGCGCGGGGTCGCAGACTGCAAGCGCTCGTGCGCCCGCGAAAATCGCTGCCGGGCCTACACGTTCGACACCCGCTACGACGTCTGCTATTTGAAGTCGCGGATCAACTCGCAGAAATACGACGCCCGCATGGTGACCGGCTACAAAGAGGACGACTCAGGGACAGGCGGCGGCGATTGGAGCGACGGGCCGGAGAGTCGGGGCGGCTTGACCGAAGAGCGCGGCTACGACCGGCGCGGCGCGGATTTCCGCCGCTTCGACGCCTCTTCGGTCAACCGGTGTAAACGCGCCTGCTGGGAGGACGCTTCCTGCCTCGCCTACACCTTCGATCGGCGCGACAGCCGGTGTTACCTCAAGGACGAGATCCGTCCGGCCGAGCGCAACCGAGACATGGTGACCGGCAGGAAAATCGAATCCGAAGACGACGAAGAGGAGTACTAGAGTCCGCCGGCTCAAGCGCCAACCGGCACGGTGGGCGCTCCGGCGGCAGTGGGCACGAGCGACAACCGCTCCATCAGCTTGGTCACCGCTTTGGCGCTCTGCATGACGTAGAAATGGACGGCGGGCACGCCATGGGCGAGCAGCTCCTCGGCCTGCGCCTGCGCCCACTCGACACCGATGTCAATCGAGCGCTCGGGTGAAGCCGAGGCCATCGTGTCCGCCAGCACCGCAGGGATCTCGACGTAGAAGTTGCGCGGGATGGTCGCCAACTGGGCCTTGGAGGTGAGGATCTTCAAGCCCGGAAGGATCGGCACTTCGATCCCCTCCTGGCGGCAGAGTTCGACATAGCGGAAGAAGTGGCGATTGTCGAAAAACATCTGGGTGACGATGTAGTCCGCACCGGCGGCCACCTTCTCCTTGGCGCGCCGCACATCGGTGAGCAGGTTCGGGGCCTCGAAATGCTTTTCCGGATAGCCGCCGATGCCGATGCAGAAGTCGAGCGGCTCCGCGTCGAGCAGGTCGGCCTGCATGTAGTGCCCCTGTGCGAGACCGCGGACCTGACGCACCAGGTCGACCGCGAACGGGTTGGCGCTGCGCCCGTACTGAAGGGGCTTCGCGAAACCGCTGTCGTCGCCGCGCACGGCGAGGACGTTGTCGATCCCCAGGTAGCGCAGCTCGATCAGGAAGTCCTCGGTCTCCTCTCGGCTGAAGCCCTGGCAGAGGATATGCGGGACGGCATCGATGCCGTATTTGTTCTGGATCAGGGCGCAGACGCCCAGCGTACCGGGGCGCTTGCGCTTGACTCGCCGGGTGACGCCGCCGTCGGTCCTCTCCTCATAGATCACTTCAGCGGCATGACTGGTGATGTCGATGAACGGCGGCCGCAAACGGGCCAAATCTTCGATCAGGTCGAGCAGTTGACGCAGGTTGCCGCCGCGCAACGGCGGGATGATCTCGAAGCTGATCAGCGGGCGATCGGCCCGTGCCAGATGTTCGGTGACTTTCATTAGTTGTCCTTTTTCGTCTCGGCTCGGGCTCAGACCCGTTCGAGCGTAGAGGTGGCCCGCGGTCCGGTCAAGCGCGTTCCGCCCTCGGTCGATCTGCAGGGCCGAAGTTTATGACGTGGCGAGTCACATTTTGGCCTTCCGGCGCACCTTGGTGAGTAGAGACCGAAACCGGTCCGTTGCGAGACCCGGCGAGCCCATGATGGGCTCGGCTGAGGTGTCTCCCTCGATACAGGAGGTTGTCCATGAAGCGATGGTTGTTCCTTCTTGCCCTGGTGGCGCTCGCGCCGCCCTCCGGCGCCTCGACGTTCATCTTCGCCCCGCAACGCGATCTCGTTCGCGATGCCTCGGCGATCGTGGAGGGCCGCGTGATCTCCACCAGCTCGTTTTGGAACGAGACCGGCCAGGTGATCGTCACCGAGGCGGTGTTCCAGGTCGAAGAGAAACTCGTCGGCAACGTGGGAAGCGTCATCGTCGTCCGCACCTTCGGCGGTCAGGTCGGCAACTTTGCCGTCGAGGCGAGCGGCTTCCCGACCTTCCGCAAGGGCGAGCGCCAGTTGCTCTTCCTCGAAGCCGAAAAGGGTGGCCACACCCGAGTTCTCGGTTATCAGCAGGGCCAGTTCCGCATCGAGCGCAACGCCTCGGGCACCGAGATCGCCCGCCCTGCGATCGACGAGGGCGCGACCTTCGTCGGCCAGACCGCTCCGATCAAGACGCTCTCGCTTTCCGCGCTCAAGAACTCGATCCTCCGCGACGCCCGGTCCCTGGGCCGCGCCACCGCCAACTAGGTCCTGACCGGAGAGACGAACCATGAAGATCACACGCTTTGTCACCATTGCCCTCCTGCTCACCCTGGTCGCCGGCAGCCTCTCGGCCTATGTTCTCCTTTCGCCCCGCCGCACCTGGGACGGCGCCCCGAATATCGTGGTCGACAATCGCGGCAATGCGACGATCGCCGACGGCAGCGGTGGCACCACCCGCATCCGCAACGCGATCGTCTCGTCGTCGGCCTGGAACGGCGCCGGTACCGGCACCCGCCTGAGCGCGAACGTCGGCTCGGTCGCGTCCTTCACTCTCGGCGACGGCAAGCCGATGCTCAACCTGCGCGATCCGATCGGCGCCTGCACCGGAGGCTGCCTCGCGGCGACCTTCACCGGCTACTACACGACGCGCCCGAATGGCACCCGTCGGATCACCGACGCCGACATGGTGACCAACACGGCAAACAACTTGGCGTCGCTCGGCGAAGCCTGCTCGGGCTCTGAATACTACGCCGAAGGGATCATGGTCCACGAGGTCGGCCACCTGCTCGGGCTCGGCCACAGCGGGACCGTCGGCGCCACGATGTACCCCTCGGTCTCGGCCTGCAACAACAACCCGGCGACGATCGAGACGGACGACCGCAACGGGATCAACGACCTGTACTGAGTCTCGCGTCCATCTCTTCTCGACCGTTCGAGGGGCCTCCGGCGCGATGTATGCCGGGGGTCCCCGGGCACGCACCTCCTTCCCGCTTTGTCTTGCCATTGCCTCGCTCCATTCGGGCCGGTCTTTCCGGTGGCTTCCGATAGAATTAGGTCGTGAGCCCCCGGCCTTCCGCACTCCTCCGCTCGTCCTTGAGCCGATGACCGCGCTGCGCGAGCGTCGCGGCCTGGCGCTGGCCCGCGTTTTGGGAGATGCGGCAATCGCGGCCACCGCGTTCGGTGCGGCGTTTTGGGTCCGCATCCACCTGCCGCTGCCGTTCACCCAAGGGCTGCTCCCTCCCGATCGCATCGCGTTCCTCGGGCGCGACTGGTTGGCGGCGGTGGTAGTTCAACTCGCGGTGCTCTACTTTCTCGGCTTCTACGACGCCGACCGGCCACTCACCACGGCCGAGCTGTCTCGCCGCCTGCTGCCCGCGACCCTCGCTCAGGCCGCCCTGCTCGCCGGCTACCTGTTTTTCGCCAACCGGACCTTCCCGCGCTCGGTTCTGCTGGTCTACGCCCTACTCAATCTCGTTCTGTTGGTTCTCTGGCGTCGGCTGGCCAACCGGGGAGGACCGCGAAAACACCGACGCGTCGTGCTGGTCGGCGACGGGGCCGAGGCGAAGGAGATCGCCGAAGCGATCGCCTCCCACCGGTGGCACGGCCTGGAAGTGGCTGGATTCGTGACCCTGGCGTTTGAACCGAACTCCGAGCCCCCCTCCGATGAGGTTTCGGCGCTCGGTCCCCGCCTGGGCACGGTCGACGATCTGCCGAGGCTGCTCGCCGCCGGGACGATCGACGATGTGGTGCTCGCCGCAGGAGGAGATTCCTGGCAGACCCGACTGCTCGACCGCATCGCCGACGGCCGCCCCGATCACACCAACGTGCTGCTCCTGCCGGGGCCGTTTGAAAGTCTGATCGGCCGCATGCGCTACCGTTGGGTTCACGACCTGCCGCTGATCGAGGTGGTGCGCGAATCGGAATGGCGAATCAACCGGCCGGCGAAGCGCCTGTTCGACCTGGCCGCCGGCACCTTCCTCCTGCTCGTCCTCGCCCCCGTTCTCGCCCTCGCCGCGCTCGCCGTTCGGTTGACCTCGCCCGGACCGGTCCTCTACCGCCAGGAGCGGGTAGGGCGCGACCGCCGGACGTTCACGATCTACAAGCTGCGCTCGATGCGCCTCGATGCCGAGGCGGCGAGCGGCGAGGTGCTGGCCGAGGTCGGCGATCCGCGCCTGACGCCGATCGGCGCGTTCCTCCGCCGCTTCCGGATCGACGAGATCCCCCAGCTCCAGAACGTGCTCGAGGGGAGCATGAGCCTGGTCGGCCCGCGCCCCGAGCGCCCCGGTTTCGTCGAGCGCCATCTGGCCGAGGTGCCGGGCTACGCCGAGCGCTTCTCGGTCGCCCCCGGCCTCACCGGCCTGGCCCAGGTGAACGGCGACTACCACTCCAGCCCGCAGAACAAGCTCCGCTACGAACTCGCCTACATCGCCAACTGGTCGCTCGGCCTCGACCTGTCGATCCTGGTCCGGACGGTCAAGATCGTGCTCACCTCCCGCGGGGTGTGAGGGACGAGCTTTCGATCCATCGGCAAACGATATGTGACATTCCTGAGCCCCGCGGCGGCCTGGAGCCCGCCTGACGCCTGATGCCGGGCGGCTGCAAAGGGTCAGGAAGGCACCTCGCGGCACAGCCCAGCGACATAAACGGCGAACTCGGCGAGCTGCCTTGCCTCGGCCGGCCGATCGTCCTCCAGCCGTTTTCCTTCCTCGACCAGGCGCAAGACAAGGCTCGGGTGGTGGAAGGCCGACGAGAAATCGACCAAAAAGCGACGCTGCCGCGCGTCGAGATCGGCCATCCGCGACCAAAGATCTTCCGCGATCTCGTCGTCGGCCGAAGGGGGCGGGCCGTTCGGGGACAGATCCTCGTCTTTTTCATCCAAGCTCAGGAGGTACCCGATCTCGACCAGGCCGGCCTCGACGAGGACAGCCACCTTTCGCGCCACCTCCAGGGCCGGCGATTCGATAGGGAACGAGTCGGTCATCGCGCGGGGAAGCTCGCGGAGCCGAATCGCGGACGCGGCCACCTGCTCGACGAAGGGGAGGGGCCAACCCGCCGCGTCGGCGAGCTGCTCGAGGATCTCGGGGCTCGGAACGAGCTTGCCCCGCTGGTACAGCGAGATGGTGTTCTGGCTGATCCCGGAGAGCTCCGCGAGGAGGTCTTGCGAGAGACCGCCCAGGGAGAGGAGCAGGCGAACGACGATCGCCTGAGGCCGAAAAAACTCCTCGTCGGTAGTTTCAAGCCCCGGGTCGATTTGAATCATGATGGTTTGACCGGAAATTTCCGGTTTTTTCGCCGAGGACCGTCGCATAGCGCTACGTCTCCCTCGGCGTAAGGAGAACCGTCATGTCCAGAACGACGCCTCGCCCGTTGGTTCCCGTCCTGCTGGCTTTGTTCCTTCTCGTAGCAGTCGTCAGCCCGGCCCCGGCGATGGGCGCCTCATGGAGCGATGGTGGGACAGTCGCAAGTCTGTTCGCGCGGCTCTGGGGCTCGCTCGCGGCGTTTTGGGGCGAGGTGGGCTGCGTCATTGATGGAAACGGAGGTTGCCAAAGCGGCGCCGAAGTCGAGCGGGACGCCGGCTGCTGGTACGATCCGAACGGGCGTTGCCAGCCGTAGCCAGGAGCCGGGCGAGCGGCCGATGCGGCGCTCATCGACCCTCCGAGGCTCGGCGAACGGCGCGCAATGCGGCCGCCGCTCGCCGGGCCAGCTCAACGGTCGCCGCTTCGCGTTCAGCGGCTTCGAGGAACAAGCGCACGGCGGCGAGTTCTTCGCGTTTGATGTCGAGGTCGCGGAAGACGGCTGCCATCCGGCGCGCAAGATCCCGCGTTTCTACCGTTCGGTCGGCGCGGAGATAGAGAATTGCGAGGTCGAGACCTGCGAGAGCAGCGTCGTAAAAGCGGTCCTTCGAGGTGAAATCCGTGCGGACTTGGTCTAAGGTAGAGATTGCGCCTTCGTAGTCGCCGAGGCCCTCCTGAATTCGACCCTCGAGCCAAGAAAGACGGATCAGGTGAATGGCCTTGCCTGCCTGAAGGAAGCGCTCTCGCACCCCGGGGAGAATCTCGCGCGCCTCGCTGAAACGGGAGAGGTTAACGAGGGTGACGCAGAGGTTGAAAAGAAGGCCGGCGTAGTGCCGCGGCTGTGAGGTTTCGTCGATCCAGGGTGCTGCGGCGCGAAGAGCTTCGAGTGCGCCCTCAAAGTTGCCCTGTTGTTCGAGGATGAAGCCTTTATTGAAGTAGATCAGGCCGCGGGCGGGCTCCTCACCAACGAGGGCGAGGGCGTGGTCGATCAAGACTAGGGCCTTATCGAGCTGCCGCTGATCTCGACGGAGGGAGGCCTCCAAGTCGAAGAGCAGAGCCTCCGAAATCAGGCCGGCCGGAGCGGCGAAACCTTCGGGCCACAACTCCCGGGCGATAACGAACTCCGCCTCGGAAAGACGCAGCTCGGCGAGGACTCGGTGCGCGTTGCCGATGTGCGCGTGCGCATAACCGAGCAGACAACCGCGGAGCGCATCGGAGACCGGCGCCAGCTCGGCCGAGCGGAGAGCGAGCCGCGCGAGCTTCATCGCGGTGTCCGGCCGATCGGGCGCTTCCTCAATGCTCTCGGCCGCCAGCCGCTCAACGAGCGCCCAGGTGGCCACGCCGGGAGTGCGCTCGACAAGAACGAGCCTGTTTCTTTCGTCGGCGGCCGAGAGCCGGCTCCAAGTTCGCGCGGCGGCGGTGCGATCGTTTTCCGCCTGAGCGGCAACAACGGCATCGAGAATCGAGACGTGAGCCGTCCGGAAGACCGCGTTCGCAGCGGCCCAGATTGAGGCCTGCAGCTCGTGGGCGATCGGGATCGGAAGATCGGCGCGAAGCGCCTGGCGAAGGAACCGGTGGGCTTCGACCAGCGCATCGACCACCTGCGGAGCGATCCCGCACGCTCGCGCGATGCGGTCGAGGCGTCGGGGCGCAGAGTGGTAAACCCGGTCTCCCAATCGGAAACCGTGCCGGGCGCGACATGGAGCAGCGCAGCCATCTCAGCCTGGGTCAGGCCGAGCTCCTCGCGAATGTCGCAGAGCGCGGCGCTGGTCGCCGACTTGCGCGGCGTCGGCGGTTTAGGTCGGTTCATAGGGAATGAGTCCTCAGAACTAAGTTGCCGCTCAGGGGTTTTTAAGGACAAAGACGCGCGCAGTGGTCCAAGGATGCGGTTCAGGTGCTTCTGCGCACCTCCGTTTTCCCGAAAATTTGGCCAGAAAGTATCCCGGATCATCTACACAAACGACATCTTGCGCTTGAACGCGGCCATTTGTCGTAGCCTTTTACGCATGGGCGACACCCCCCTCCCACGGTCGGCCAAACGTCGTCCAGCCCATTCCCGGGGCGCGCGGTCCTCGCGGGTTTCCGCGCGCCCACCTTTTTCTTCCTCGGACCCAGACGGCGATTTTCTCCATTCGGCCGGCATCGTTGCTGAAAAGAGGCCGCGTCGGTCCAGGGACCGGAGCGCGGAACGCGTCGATCCCACCCGCTTGCACCGACTGGCGCGCCTGCTGGTCTGTCGCGGTGAGCGCGTCTCCAGAGAAGGCGACCACTTGGACGCCGCCGGCTATTTCGAACTCGCCGCTGTAATCTTCGAGGAACTCGGCGAGCCCATGGCAGCCGCCGAAGCCGCGCTAGAGCTCGGTCGGTGCGCGCTGTTCCTACAGTGCGGCCAGCTGCTTCAGATGCTGGCCGGGCGGCTGGTGAATTTGGCTCGCGAAGAGGCGGCATCCCTGCCTGTCGGCGGAATCGTGGCGCTACGGGTATGGGCTGCGATCCTTAGCCGAGCCGAAAGCGAACCCATGGCGTTCTTTCACTTGATCCAGGCGCGTCGGCGTATCCGTCGAGACGCGAGCCCCGGGTCCCCCCGGCCGGCGAACGCCTCGCCGGGTGATCCCGGCCCTTCCGAGATCCTGCGCGAGGTCTTCGGACCGCCGGAGGGAATCGGGCAACCCCAGTTCGACGACTGGCCGTTGAGCGGCGACGAGAAATGGTTCGTCCGTGTGATCGAGGATTCCTCGCCCGCAGCGCGGATCGAGAGCGGACAACGAATTCTCGATCTCGGCCGCCGCCTGGGATGCCCGGCGCGTTGGCGGGTTGAGACCCGGCGAGTCGTCGTCAGGGTCGCGGCAGATCATCGCGGGCATGCCCTGATCAACGCGCTACGGGAAGAGGCCCGAAGGGCAGGGGAAGCGCCGTCATGAGGCTGCGCCCGGAGGGCGGCGAGCGATCGAATCGGGTCGCTGCCGCGTGGGCGCGCCTAGACCCATTTCAAAGGCGCCTGCTGCGGCTGGCAGCGCTGGGCTTCGTCTTGGCGCTCGGGTTCGCGCTCGGGTCGCTTTACTTCGCAACGCGGCCACGCAGTGGAGGAGCACCGGCAGGCGGTGTCTCGACTTCGCTGACCCAGGAGACCACCGAGTGAACAAGAAAGTCGCCGACCACCTGGAACGCAAGGCGCGAGAAAAACGACGGCGCGGCCTCCTGCGCGAAACCGTGTTCGTCTCTCTGCCGCAAGACCCGGGCGTCCAAAGAGTGCTGGAGTACGTGAGCCAATGTCTCTTGGACCAGGCCTCGGAGAGTCCGCCCGACCCGGGGTGCTTTGGCGAAACGCTCGGGCGGGCCAAGCTGCGGGCGGCAGGGGCCGAGCTGCGCCACCTGGTGGTGTTCGTGGGCGACGTCGCGAACGAAGACGACCCCGCACAGTCTCAGGGCTTAAGCGCGTCCGAGCGCAGATGGGCGGAAGCGCAACGGCGCGAGATTCTGCGCCTGGCCGTCCGCTTCGAGCGCCGGCTCGGCCGGGCGCCGGAGAGGTACGATGGGCAATCCGACCAGGAAATGAAATGAACACCGGCGAGGTGCAAGGGCAGGTCGCGGGCCTGGCCGAGCTGTTGCGGCACGTCGGCAGGCGGCTCGATGATCTTCTCGTCGAGTACCTCGCGGACCTGAACGAGGACGATCAACTCGAAAATCCGGCAACGATGACAAACCGGACGAAGATCCGCAGACAGCTCGAGAGCACACGAGACGACTTGGCTCGCGTAGAAAGCGACCTCCGGGAGGTAGAGTCCTTTCGGCAAAGGAGTAGTGCGCACCCTTCTTCTGGAGGAAGTATCCGAGATGTTCGCCGCCGCATTTGAACCCGGAGCCGCCGGGTTGCCGAAGCCGGAGCGCCTGCGCCTGGCGATCGAGGATTTCTACGCCCGGAGCACTCGGCGCGAGCACCCGCAGGGAGAATGGCTGGCTGGGCCCCCGGTTGCGGGGCAGGGGCACCGAGACGTTCTCCGAGTTGCGCCGCAGAGCGCGGAGCGCGGGGCCGAGCTGGGCCAGATCACCACTGAGCTGGGCCAGATCACCACTGAGCTGAGCCAGATCACCACTGAGCTGAGCCAGATCACCACTGGGCTGGGCCAGATCACCACTGGGCTGGGCCAGATCACCACTGGGCTGGGCCAGATCACCACTGGGCTGGGCCAGATCACCACTGGGCTGGGCCAGATCACCACTGGGCTGGGCCA
>JANNIH010000039.1:0-101699 GCA_031404815.1 Holophagales bacterium
GGTGGCGACCGTGCTTGACGGCGGCGAGCCCGTCGATATGCAACAGATCAGCGAGGACCTCTTTGCCAGGGGCGTGCAGCGGTTGATGGTCGAGGGTCAAAAGAACGTGATCGACTGGACGGTCAAGTGGCTTTGGTGCTACGACAACGTCTATTGGGAGATCGCCAACGAACCCGAACGGGCGGACGCCGATCCGATGCTCGCGGCCAAGTGGCAGCAAGAGATGATCGCCTACCTACGCCTGGCCGAAGACGCCTATCGCCCGAACGACAAAGCCCCCGGTCGGCCGCTCAAGGCCCGGCATCCGGTGGCGGTGCAGCCGTTTACGAAGAAAGCTGCGGACGTTTGGGCGACCGTACCGGCTGCCACTCCCGCTTGTAGCGTCGCGAATTCGGACAACTGCCGCCCTGACGTGATCAACGGGCACTACACTCAAGTAAAGACGAACGGGGCGATCGGTTTCCCCGGCAATCAGCCGAACCAGCTCGACCTCGGCGCGATCCGCCTCGTCCGCGACTACCGCAACCTCAAGAAGGTCCTCGGGATGAATGAGGACAACATCACGCCGTTCGGTGGCGAGAAGGGCACGCGCACCTTCAAGACCGACATCCCGCCCACCACCCCGAACGCGCGCCAATTCGGCCTGCCCGACCCGGTGCGCGCGGAAGCGTGGGAATTTCTCCTCGGCGGCGGCGGCGCGTTCGACCACTTCGGCTACATCTACGACTCCGACAGCGGCCAGAAGGTGCGGACGCAGCTCGGCAAGATCGGCGCGTTTTTGACGGCAGGCGGCCTCGTGTTCTCGCTCACCCCCTCCGCGCCGCTCACCAAGCCACCTTCAACCATCGACGGCACGGCCTGGGTGGAAATCGGGGCCTATCCGACCGATACGAGCTGGGACGCAGCGGCGTTTTCCCGCAAGCACTGGGCCGCGATGGAGTCGAATGGCTGGCAGACTGCGGACGCCGGGCCGAAGTTTACGGCCTACATCCACCACAGCACGCCACGGTGCGTGTTGGACAGTGATGCCTTCTCTCTGCAGAGTGACGGCCGGCTCAAATGCTTCGGCACGAACCTCGCTCTTGACGCCTACGACGGTCGCCGCCGACCGACGGTTCGCTACCAAGAGGTGGGCTTGAAGCTTCACCTGGGTTCGAAGCCGGGTATTTTCACGGTTTGAGAGCGAACGCTCGAATACTGCTGCCTCTGTTCACCCTCGGCCTCTTGGTGCCGCTTTCCTCAGTTTTCGCCCGTACCCCGGAGGAGGTGGCCTGCGAAGAGGCCAAGCTGGGGCGGTTGGTGCACCGGTTCAGCTCGGGGGGCCACGGCGACAACTTGTTCCTCTGGTCCACCGGGACGGATCGCTTTTCGGGTCTCTCCGTGGCGAGCCCGTTCCCGAATCCATTCGAGCGCGACGAGCTCCAACTGGCCTTCGACCTCACCCTCGCCCCTGCGGGCGGGCTGCTCAACCCGCGGCGTGCTCCGTTGCCTCAGTTGACCCTGGTTCGGCGAGATGCGGCGTCCAATATCTCGGCGACCGCGGTGGTGACGAGCGCAACGTTCGAGCTGGCTCCCGAAGTGATCGACCCTTCTATGCCGCAGCAGGGCCTCACGATCACCGGTCGCCTAGGGTCGCCGACCGGTTCGGCCAGCGGCGCGGGGCGGGCGTTGGTGGCGGATGACCTGTTTGAGCGCTGTCCGGGGGAGGGGCCTTCGGCGTTCGATCTTCAGGTGTTTGAAATCTTGTCGCGGACGGTAAGGGCTTCGGCGGCGCTGCTGGAGCCCCTTCCGGGGCCGGGTGGTGATCGCTTCAAGGCGATCGTGTTTCGAGATGTCGAACCGCTGGAATATCGGGTGAAGGTCTTCAGCTATTACACCGCCGAGGGCGGATATTCCGAGTTTCCCTTCCAGATTCGCGTGCGGTTCGACTTGGACAGCGGGGGGGGTGGGCTGCGGGTGGCATCGAAGGGCTGCCCTGGTGCGGCGATCCGGCTGTGCCCCCTTGTTCATTGGTCAGCCCGGGTGTCGGAGTGGTGGTGGCCCCGCCGATCTTTGCGGGACATGAGATTCAGACCGATGCGCAGTTCCGAAGCGGGGCTTTCCTGAACATCGACTATGAAAACAGTCCCCGCAACATCCTCACGGACGACGTGCCTTGGCCGGAACTGCTGGGCGGGACGGCGTGGGAGCGGCCGGTTGGGGTGCCGTAGGGGGCGGCGCTGATCAGATTGGTCCACGGCTGGTCGAGCTGTCACCGGCGTTCTGGCGCGCCGCCCTGGTCGAGCGGCTCGCTCACGAAAGTGAAGGGGCCGCCTCGCGCGACGTAGCCGAGGCGCTGGTACTCGCGAAACTTGCGCTGCAGGTGGCCGAGCGTGTGGGGCACTCCTCGGCCCGCGAATACGCCTACGTCTGCATCGCGAACGCGCGTCGGGCGCAGGGCGACCACGCCGCCGCGGACGCCGCGGACGATCTGGCCAAGCGACTGGCCGTTGGCGCAAAAGAAATGAGCCCCTTCCCCTATTCCCGCGCGCCGATTGGGGGAAATATCCCCCTTTTTGGTTACACGGTGTAACCAGGGCGGGGAAAAGGCGGGGCGATGACCGACCCGGAAGGCGGGCGGCGCCGCGCCGAGGCGCGGGAGTTTTTCCTCGTCGGCGGCGGAGCGTTCGACCACTTTGCCTACGTCTACGAAGGTACGGACCCAGCTGGGCTTCCGGGCTCTTTTCGTTCTCAAGGATCAAGGAGGAGCCGGTCAATATATTTTTTGTTCTCATTTCCGACACTTTTCGATATGATCCGGGTACAGGCCGATGCGCCCGCCCTCGTGCCCTCTGGGAAGGTTTCGAGATCCCGGACGGGGCGTATGTCGCATCCCAAGTCACGCTTTTCCATCCATTGGACACCTTCAAGGTGTATGTAGGTGCCGTCTTGTCCAATCTTGATCAAGTCATGTGACTTTCTTGGCCATGGGTCCACAGAGAGAAGGAGTCGAGCAATGGTTGCAACCCCTGCCGTTGAACGTTCTTCCGGCGCGTCTGCCGAGGTCGCCTCCCCACCCGATGCCGCCGGACGTATTGAGCAGGCGGTCGAAGCCTATCTCCGCCGCGAATCGCGCAGCGAAAGCCCGTTGGGTGACTGGCAGGAGGGGATCTGGCGCCCCGCCCCGCTGGAGCGCCGGGCGTGCTGCGACGAGATTGCGCCCGCACCCGGCAACAAGCAAGCCCTGGAGGCGCATTGCCGGACCATCCTGCATGTCGCTGCGCTGTTCGAGGTGCCGGCCACCGACCTCAAGCGGGCGGTGCGCGCCGCGCGCGGGTCGGCACGCCTTGAGAAGGAGCGGCCGGGTTCGGACGGTAAGTCGCAAACCGAGCTCTTCTTCGAAATGAGCGGCGCCACCCGGGAGGAGGCCTACGCCGCCCTTCGAAGCGCGGCAGGCCGTTTCGCCCCGGTGCAGGAAAGCCTGCTTTCGATCGGTCGGGAGGAGCCGGCCGCGCTCGCGGCCCTGCTCGAGAACGCAGGCGTCGGGCTCGAGCGCTATGTCCTCGCACTGGAGTACGCCGTGGAGGTCGAAACCGCCTATCGGTTCGCGGCATCCGCGCTCGAGAAGTACCGATCGATCCAAAAGGGTAACGACTGAGGTGATCTGGGCCAGATCAGTGGTGTTCTAGGCCAGCTCAGTGGTGATCTGGACCAGCTCAGTGGTGATCTGGACCAGCTCAGTGGTGATCTGGACCAGCTCACTGGTGTTCTGGGCCAGCTCACTGGTGTTCTGGGCCAGCTCACTGGTGATCTGGGCCAGCTCAGTGGTGATCTGGGCCAGCTCAGTGGTGTTCTGGGCCAGCTCAGTGGTGTTCTGGGCCAGCTCACTGGTGTTCTGGGCCAGCTCACTGGTGATCTAGGCCAGCTCACTGGTGATCTGGGCCTCGTTCGGGGTTTCCGAGTATCGTTCCCGGAGTGCCGCCGGACACTCCGACCGGAGCCCCTTCCGAAAGATTCTGCCATGAAAATCCGCTTGCGCAAACTCGCCCTTTTCGCGGCCCTGCTCGGCCTCGGCTCGGTCGGCCTGCTCCGCTGCGTCTCGTTCGGGCCGCCTGACACCTCCAAGGCGTTTCTGGGCCATACCCTTCCGACGTACCACACCTACCCGGTGCTCGGGCGCGAGCTGTTCGCCGCGGAGATCGGTCCGAAGGACGCACCGCCGGTTCTCTACCTCCATGGCTCGCCGGGCTCGTGGGACGATGCGGCGGCTCTGATGATCGATCCGCGGCTGATCGAACGCGCCCGGATCATCTCGGTCGATCGCCCCGGTTTCGGCAAATCGGGTTACGGTCAGCTGGAAACCTCGCTCGCACGCCAGGCGAAGATGCTCGCCGGGGTGCTGGCCCAGGCCGCTCCCGGGCGCCCCGCGATCGTGGTCGGCCACTCGCTCGGCGGTCCGGTCGCGGCGCGCCTCGCGATGGACGATCCGCAAGCGGTCGCCGGCCTGGTGTTGGTCGCGGGCTCGATCGATCCGGCGCTCGAAAAAATAACCTGGTACCAGAAGGCCGCCCGCTGGCCGATCGTGCGCTCGATCGTGCCGGACATGCTCAAGCTCGCCAACGACGAGATCCTACCGCTTAAAGGAGAGCTCGAGGAAATGAAGCCGCTCTGGGCCGGCCTCAAAATGCCGGTTGTGGTCATCCAAGGGGATACCGACTCCCTCGTGCCCCCAGCCAACGCGGATTTTGCCCAGAGAATGCTCACCGCGGCGCCCGTACATATGATGCGGGTGCCGAAACAGGGGCACCTGATCCCCTGGGAGCGCCCCGACCTGATCCGGGACGCGATCGTGCGGTTGTTGGACGGGGAGAAATAGAGTTCGGATTGGTCCAGCCGAGTTTATTTTCAGCAGGTGAAACATTTCACGGGCCTCGCGCGCCTGATCGGAGCAGGAGGTGCATTCGATCATGCCCATCGCACGGTACGGTGTTCTCAAAGGTCGCGCGCTCGCCGGCAAACTCGCCGGGGCAAAACCGCATTACCAGGTTCATCTCGACGCGGCCGGCGCCAGCCACCGGATCGCGATCAACGTCATGTCGGCCGAGAGCCCGTCGGAACTGCTCTATGTCGTCAACGACGACTTCCGCCACCCGCTGCTCGCGAATTTGACTTCGCTGGCCGAAGGGTTCACGCCGATCGACAGCCGTCCGGGCGGCTTCGCGCTCGACTTCGTGCGCGTCGGCGGCCTGTTCGAACGCACCGATCTGCGCGTGTTGCCGGCCGATCGGCCGGGCGAGAACAACGACCTCAAGGATCTGTTCGATCTGCGCATCCGCCAGGCGATCGACCGGCCGGAAGCGCGGGTCTACGCCTTCGGCGCCAAATGGGGACCCGAGGACGCGGCGGACAAATACTTCGGCTTCCGGCCCGGCAACGGCATTCACGACATCCACATGAACCAGGGCAACTCGGCCGCCTTCAGCAACGACGACGGCGTCTATCAAGACGGCGCGCTGCTGATCCACTACCCGGCCCAAGAGCGGTGGACCGCGGTCTTCCTGGTCTTCCAGTCGCAGTCGTTCGTCACCGACGACACGACCGGTCACAAGAAGTCCGGTCCGGAGGTCGTGACCCCGGCCACGCTCCGAATCATTGCCGCCCTGGTCAACCCGGCTGGCGAGGAGGTCGGCCACGAGACCGTGACTCTGCTCAACCCGACACCCGCCCCGATCGATCTCGCCGGCTGGAAGCTGGTCGATCGCCTGGACAAGCGCGACGCCCTCTCCGGCGTGATCGCAGCGGGAGAGACGCTACGTTACAAGCTCACCGGCCAGGGCGCGCAGCTCTCGAACAAAGGCGGCACGATCGCCCTGATCAATCCGAGCGGCCAACGGGTAGGAGGTGTCTCGTTCACCAGCGAGCAGGCAAAGGAGGGGTGGACGGTGGTTTTCTGAGGACCGGCAAATCCGTGGGGGGCAGTGGCGGCGACGCAGCTTCGCTCTTGCTCCTCCAGTATGCTGAAGAAAGCGCCGTGATCGGCCTGCCGGAAGGGATATCCTGGAGGGAGATCTTAAGTTCTCCAAGATGAAGCTGGTGCAGGCGTGGCTCGAGATCCACCGCGACGCGTTGATGGCCGATTGGCAGCTCGCTGTCGAGGGTCAACCCGTGTTCACGATCGAACCGCTGAGGTAAGTCGATGACACCAAAGATCACGCATGTCGAGGCACGACCCGTCTGGGGTGGCGTCGAATGGCCCCACGAGCAGGACCTGAGCGCCGACACCTTGTATTGTGCCGGAACGCCGTTGACGCCATCTCGCCCTGTGGCGTCTTCCCGCCGGGACGACCGGGTCCCTCAACCGGCCGCCAGCCCGGCGGCGCGGGCCGATCGGCTCTGAGTTCAGCGTTCCCTCTGGGGCGGGCGGGCGGTCGAGTCATCGAGTCGATACTCGGCGAGAAGATCGTCCACGGCTTCGCGCCTTCTTCATAGGCGCGCGCCTCGTGAGCGGTCGCCGGTCTCGCTCCGATTCGGTCAGCCCCAGACTGCGTCATCTCTCTGCTCGAGAACGAACAGTTCCATGGACTTCGTGAGCTTGAAGCTCGATCGTAGGCCAACCGTTTGGCAAGGTGAATCCTTTTCGACGCTTTCAACGGAAACGTCATCCACCTGCAACTCGGTAATCTCCCCCCAACGATCCACACGCCCGTTTCGGCGCCCGAAGAGGGCCTGCCCGGTGAAGAGCCGAAACGGAGGCCCTTTCACGACCACAATCGTGCTCTTTTGGAACGGCCCCTCCAGCGGTCTCCCCAGCGAGTATGCCGTTGGTGTCTCCACGTAACACCGCTCCAGGTACGCGCCCGCAATCACCGTGAACAGCGATCGAGAGTAGGCCTCCAGGAACTCAAGACGCTCGCGCATCTCATCAGGCGCCCATGATTCGCTCGGAGCACCTCCGCTGTGGGTCACCCGATTGCGCCTTTCGATGAGATCCTCCATTCTCAAATCGATCAACGATTCGGGTATGGGGCCGGCTGTGGCCCGGCCTTCAGAAAGTTGGAACCACGTCAGCATTGGCTCGGACTTCTGAACTCGCGCGCTCGCCTCTTCAATTCCCAATACTCCCAACATGTCATGAACGATACTTGCGCGAAGGTTCGTGTCGTGATGGACCACGGCGTCCCGGTTGAGCTTATAGGGGAAGACTTCAGACAAACAGGCGTTGAGATTGGCAACGATTTCCGCGGCGCCTATTCCCGAGTACCGCCCTTCTCCAGGACGGCGCGCCAGAATCCCCGCGGATCTTTTGAGGTGCGCTGCCTGGAGTCTCGATGGCAAGTCAGCATACCGGCTACGAGTAGCCACACGTTCCGCATGCGCCCAAACGAGAGCCTCCACCAGGATCTCGAAGGCCGAGTAGAGGGATACGATGAACGCCGCGTAATCGAGCCTCTTCCGGATTGAACGGCTCTCTCGAAGGATTGGAGCCTTCTGAAGAGCCAGCATCAAGTCGGCAGGCTTGATCGACTCGACAAACACCCCCAGTTCCTTAAGGGTACCCAGGAATTCATCCAAGGCAGCTCGCACTCGGCACCTCACCCAGCCATCTTTTCGAGAGCGCGCTGGAAGGCGTTCATGAACTCTCGGTTCCTCGGCGGGATAGCGGAGGCATTCGTGCTTCGCCCTCCGAAGAGATCCGAATGCACTTTGTACATGTCCCGGATCTCTGCTAGGACGATGTCTTTGCTCGCCAGGAGGCGTTGCGCCTCACCGGCTTTCCAGCAGCGGCTGGCGGCATACATGAGCGGGTCATAGACGATCTTGGTCGGCTGTCCGCGCCACTTACCCTCGGGGGACATCCGGCGAAAGGCCTTTTTCCCCAGAAGGCCCCAAAGAAGCTCGATCGTTCCCTCGAACGTCCTTCGATAAGCGGCCAGGATCTCACCGGTGAATTCGTTCCCCTCGCTCAAGAAGCGGTCCAGAAACGCGTTGATTCTGTTCAGGCCTGAGGGAGAGGAGCTGATCTGCCGGTAGGCGAAGAAACGAAGAACCAGCTCGACGTCGTCCATCCGCTGGAACATGGCGATCCCCCTATTGGTCGTCGCCTCCTCTGGGTCCTCGGCTTCTTCCTCCTCCACTATGAGAGGGAGCTCTTCCGGAAACCCCCACATGGCCTTGAAGTAATGGTTCCCAGAGAGATCGAGGCACAGGCGGTTCAATGGGCCGTCATAGACGGCGTTACGAGTCTCCTGGGAACTCAGTGCCACCCCGCCGGAATTGAGCCGCTCGAACACCATCTTCTTCAGAAACGCAGCTTGTTCCGGGCTCGATGCTGTTTCCTTCAGCAGGATGATCGAAGAGATATACCGCCGGTCGATGCCATCGCGCACCTTGCTCGGTAGGTTGGAGTAACGACGTCCATTGAGTTCACCCCAGTACTGGAGACCTTTCAGCTCGAACTCGTCTCCATAGAACTGTTCGATGGCGGTCAGCCTTTGGCGTCCGTCCATGACCTCGTAGCGTGCGAGGTCTCTCTCGTACAGGAAGACGGGCGGCACGGGAACATTCATCAAGAACGACTCGATGAGCCTCGATTTTCGCTCGATGCTCCACCGGTGCCGGCGTTGGTATTCAGGATCGAGCTTGTAGCGCTTCTCGGGCTCGCCGCCATCCTCGGGCTCGAGGGTCTCTTGTAACATCGCCAAGATACCGGCCAATGAATAACGCGCCGCCTCGGTGACGATGCGAATATCGCCTTTGATATATTTTCGGTTCAGCTCCGCGTCTGTAGCCGCCGACTTTTCCTCATAATCCTCAAAGACCACCCTCTCACCGGGCAGCAACCCCGCGTCTTCCGACGAAGCCGCCATCTGCAGGGCCTGCTTTTTCATCAGGCTCCCTCCACTTGAACATAAAAGTCCAGCTCTTCGATGGGCTTGCGAAGAGTACGTTTGAATTGATCCGCCTGCCTTTTTCCCCGCGAGGACAAACCGGCGGAACGGATGGTCAACAAGCGGAGCTCACAGTCGGCCTCGCGCAGGGCCGCCAGCATGACCTCCTTGGGATTCGCCTTTCGGTCGTGAATTCCTCCAAACCGGATGACCATCTTGGCACCTGGCAAACAGGCACGGGCGACATTTGCCCAAACCGAACCGAGCTGCCTAGAAAAGTCCGCGGCAGAAGTATGCGTGAATTGGTCGGCGTGCCGGTAAGTGACCGCCGCCGGTCCTCCAAGGAACCAGTAGCGAAGCCACTGATCCGGCACGTACGTGCGCATTCCCAGATAGGGCGGCGACGTGACAACGCGGGAAAATTTGAAACCTGAATCTGCCATGCTCAAGGTCCTGCTGTCCCCGCAGATGACACGGAATGGCACTGGCTCGGGTGCCTCGCCAAAGTAATGCCGCGCCTTCCTTTTGACAAGCTCCGCCAGGTCCACCAATTCCGGCTGGAGCCCTTCCCTGGTCCAAAAGCGAACCGCGTAGTCCGGCTTTGCCGCATAGGTCCTCGGCATCTGATTCGATAGATAGCTGGGGACCCCTTTGGTACGTGGCCCATGAAGCAATCCGAGGACCAAGGCCCTAAGAGCCTTGCGTTCTGCCGACCGGCAGTCCAGGATCAGCGCCGCTCTCAAACGGCAGAGCGCGCTCAGGGTCACCGGGTGAAAGCAGAGCCGCCAGAACTCTCCACGCGGTAGGTCCACCTCCGGGGCGGTCAGGAGGATCTCCTCACACACGTCCCCGACCCTCTCGGGCGTGGTGGGTACCATCTTTCCCTCCGTGATGGCCGCGGCCACAGGGTTGCTGTCGATTCCGACCGAGGGCAACCCGAGCAGGCGTGCTGCAAAGTTCGTGGTTCCTCGGCCACAGAAGGGATCCAAAACCCACTGGTCGGGTGCGAGGCCCTTCAATTGCCCGGCAGGAACGGAAAGGGGAAACATCGTGAAATACGGGCAGAGCGCATTGAGCGTCTCCCGCTTGGCCGACGATGTGCGAGTCTGGCTACCCACGATGATGTTTTCCTCGGAGAATTTATACAGGAAGGGAGCAAACTGGTCCACCACGAATCTTGAGAGCGCTGTCGCTGGAGGTGGCTGTCTTGCTGAGTGGGAAGGCCGTGGAAGGGTAGAGGAGCAAGCGGCACAAGAGCCCGACCCCAGCCCCCCTACCGAACCATCGCCATCCACCCCTTCAAGTACTCCCCCTGCGGGTGGGCGATCGAGACCGGGTGATCGGGCGCTGCCGCCAGAGGCTCTAGCAGCGCCACCCGCACCCCCGCCTCGACCGCCGCGGCGAAGAGGATCTGGCGGAAGAGCTTGGTGTCAACCGCGCCGCTGCATGAGAAGGTGAACAGCAGGCCGCCCGGGGCGGTGCGTTGGAACGCGAGGCGGTTCAAGTCTTTATAGGCCCGCGCCGCGGCGTCGAGATCCTGGCGCTTGCGCACCAGCGGGGGCGGGTCGCAGATCACCAGGTCGTAGCGGTCGGTTCTCACGCGGAGATCTTCGAAGACATTCGCTTTGACCCATTCGGCGCGGTCGTCGGCGTGGCCGTTCGCTTCGTAGAGCCGGTGGCCGCGCTCGATCGCTTTCGGCGACGATTCGACGTGGATCACGCGGGTGGCTCCGCCCGCGAGGGCGTAGAGGCCGAAGGCCCCCGCGTGGGCGAACAGGTCGAGCACGCTCCGCCCGGCGGCGTAGCGGGAGACCCGGCGGCGATTTTCGCGTTGGTCGCAGTAGAAGCCGGTCTTTTGGCCGGATTCGAGGTCGGCGGAGAAGCGCAGGCCGGATTCCAGGAAGTCCGCTTCAGCGGGTGGCTCGCCCGCTACGCTCTCATCGACCAGGGTGAGCCCCTCCCCTTTGCGCGCCGGTAGGTCGTTGACCTGGAGGATCGGCAGGCCGGGGTACGCCTCGGCGAGCGCCGCGTACGCCTCGGCGCGAAGCGCTTCCAAACCCGAAACGGTGATTTGGCTCACCAACACGTCGGCGAAGCGATCGACGGTCCAGCCGGGAACGCCGTCCCCTTCGGCGTTCAAGATTCGATAACCGGTCGTGTCGGGCGGCACCACGGCGCGGCGGAGCACGGCGGCTTCGGCCAGCCGCTCGGCGAAGAACGCGCGATCGATCGCCGCCGGGCGGGCCGCGCCGGATGCGGGAAGAGCCACGAGTCGGGCGCGGATCTGCGACTGCGGGCTGTGGAATCCGAGCCCGAGCATCCGCCCATCCGATGCGAACACCCGGGCGAGCGGAGCATCCGCCGGGCCGGAGGCGGACGCGATCGCGCCCGAGAACAGCCAGGGGTGGCCGTCGAGGAGAGGGCGTTCCTTGCCGGGCAGGAGGCGAAAGCGGATCTCGCTCAACGGACCTCGAAGGGGACGGCGTCGGTTTCGACCGGTTCGACATCTTCGCCGAGGGTGAGCCGGACCCGAAGGCGGTAGGCGCCGGGCGCCAGGCCGGTCGGCTCGAAACCGGCGACCAGCAGGTCGCCGCCTCCGGCTGCGGCCTCGCTGCCGACCAAGCGCAGCGTGCCGCCCGGGATCTCGCGGCCGTCCAAGTTAAATACTTGCACTTTGGCCCGGGCATCGGCCGCGGGCAGATTCCAAGCAAAAAGGGCGATGCGGGTCGGTTGTCCGGCGGGGGTGACGGGGGCCGAGAGCGGCACGAACGACTGGCCCGCCAGCTGGAAGGGAAACGGGGCTTCGCTCAACTCACCGCGCGGGGTTTCGCGCAGGCGGAGGGGGCCGGTGTCCCCGGGCTCCGCGCGCGGGAAGAGCGGCTGCAACAGGACGGTGCGGCCGGTCTCGAACGACGGTACGCGGATCGGCACGACACGCAGGCGCAGCGCCCCGGTGCGGCCGTTTCGGATCAGGATGCGCAGTGACCAGTCGCCTGGAGGGAGCTCCAGGTGGCCGACGTACTCGATGCCGCCGGCGCGGAGTCTCTCACCCACCTTGGTGAGGTCCAGCTCAAGCGTCTGGCCGAAGAAATCGCCGATCGAACCGTCCTTGCCGATCGCGTAGGCGTAGACCTCGACCGGCAGGAGCGCCCCGACCGGTGCGGCGGCGCTTCCCGCCGCGGTCGAGGCCGCAGGGGACGCAGCCGCCACCGGAAGCGCCGCGACCTCTGGCTCGACGCCGCGCAAGAGCGACGGACCGTCGATCTCGACGACCACCGGCACGTAGGCTTTCTCGGAAGTTCCACGCATCGGCACCGCGAGCGCGGTCGCCAGAAGGTCGCCCCCTTCCCTGCCGCTCATGATCGCGTCCGCCGTGTCGAAACGACGGGCGGCCGGATCGCTCTCGCCATACGGTCGGGGTGCGTAGTAGCCGGCGCGGTGGCTGACTTTGCCACCGGCGGCGTCCGCCAGCTCGATCTTGATCCGATGGTACGTGCCGTCGCGCTCGACCGCGGGCTGGAACGAGATCAGATAGGTCACGCTGGTCCGGTCGAGCATCTTGCCCATCGCCGCGGACAGATCGTTCCAGTTGCGGTAGAGCTCGCCTCCGGTCGGATCGGCCATCGCGAAGAGGGCATCCTGGCCATTTTCGTGGCGCGCCCCCGCATCGGGCAGGCCGCTCTCGCGCAGGCCGCCGATATCGACCGCCTGGATCACGCAGTCGGCGCGCCGGAATTGCTCGACCATCCGCTCGAGCCGATTGCCGGATCGGGTCTCGCCGAAGCGGGCATCGTTGTCGACCTGCCAGAATCGCCCCTTCTCGACTTTGGTGCCGTCTTCGGCTTCGAACTCGTCGGTGCCGACCAGGAGCGAGCTGTCAAAACCCTCGGAGAGCAGAACGACGTACTTTCGTCCGTCGACGTTCGCCATCAGTTGTGCGAGCTCGGCGAAGGAGCGAGTGTAGTCCGCGAGCTGCTTGGCGTGGAAGCGCCGGTCGGCGACCCGGTTGCGATCGCGCAGCTCGATGAGTTCGGCCAGGAGAATGCCGCTGCCTCGACCTCCCGGCGTCACAACGCCGCTGGTGCTCGAGCCGGTGATCGAATCGATCAGCAGGTCGAGCGGATCACCGCTACGTTCGATCAGCTCGGGCAGGCCGAGGGTGTCGAGCGCGATCTCCACCTGGCGCCGGTCGGAAGTGAAGCCGAGGAGGAGCTCCGGCCCCTCCGAAGCCTTATAGGTCGCAACCGCGATCAGGTCGGTCGGATGGAGCCTGGAGGTGAGCTGTTGCGCCGCTTCCCGCGCCTTGACGATCGACTTGGGCTCCGAGTTGGCGAGGTCGAAGAGCATCAGGAAATGGCGCCGGCCCATGCTCGAAAGGAACGTCGGCGGAGCCTCCGGCGAGCCGGGTGCGGCTCCGAGATCGACCACCTCGAAACCGGTGATCTCCTGCTTCGCTTTGCCGTCCCAGACCGTAAAGTCGGCTCGGGTGAGCCCGCGCACCGGCTTGCCGTCGCGCACCACCTGAACGGGGATCTCGACCGCCACGACGTCGGCCCGCTCGCCGCCGAACCGCTGCGCGGGATCGGCGGCGAATGTGGGTAGAGCCAACGCGCAGGCGCAGAGGGTGGCGGCGACGGGGCCGCAAGAGACGCCGAACATGCCGCGTCGGCGGGAGTGGCTTCGATCGCGCATCATGGTAGATCTCCTGGTGGGCGAGGGGTAGATCACTCTTCGATGACGAACGCAACGCTCTTCGATTCAATCGGATGCTCGCCGTCTGTCCGGGACAACCCGAGGCTGAGTCGATAACTACCAGGTTCGAGACCGACCGGAGTGAAGCTCACCAGGAACGCTTCGCGGCCGTTGCCTTGATCCTCGCGGCCGAGCAGCTGGATTTTTCCTCCCGGAACCGACTTTCCCGCGTCGTCGGTTACGCGGACGAGAGCTCTCACCTCGTCGTCGCCCAGATTGTAAGCGACGAGCGAAAGGGAAGTGGTCTGATCGGCCGAGAGGATCGCCAGAGGCGAGGGGAGGAAGGTCTGCTGCCGAACCACAAAGGGGTAGGGCTCCTCGGGCTGGTCGCCGCGCGGTTTCTCGCGCACCATCAACCAGGAGGCGGGCGCTTCGAGAAAGAACGGGACGAGCAGTGCGACCGCTCCCGGCTCGAACCGGGGGACCGAGACCGGCAAGACGCGCAGCCCCGAGTCGCCGGTTCGGCCGTTGCGCACCAGGACGCGGAGCGACCATTCGCCAGGGGGCAGCTCGAGGTGGCCGTAATACTTGAGGCCGCCCTCCCGCAGTTTGTCCTTCACCTTGGCGAGATCTAGCCCGAGCGTCTGGCCGAAGAAGTCGCCGATCGAGCCGTCGGCCGCGATCGCGTAGGCGTAGATTTCGGTGGGCAAAGGTCCGCTCTCGGCTCCGGCGAGGAGCGAAGAGCCGTCGACCTCGACCACCACGGGCACGTAGGCTTTCTCTCCTACGCCGGGGAAGGGCACCGCGACCAGCGCCGAGGCGAGCGCGCCCCCTTCCCGGCCATTGGTGATCCACTCGGCGGCATCGAACAGGTGCGCCGCGGCGTCGCGGGGATCGAACGGCTTCGGAGCGTAGTAGCCCGCGCGGTGGCTGATCCGCGCGCCGCGCGCAGGCTTTGCGAGTTCGACGCGGAGGGGATGGTAAGCGCCGTCGCGCGGAACCGTAGGCTGGAACGAGAGGACGTAGGTGACGCTGGTTCGATCGAGCATCTTCGCCATCGCTACCGAGAGGTCGTTGAAGTTGCGGAACAGCTCGCCGCCGGTCTGGTCGGCCATCGCGAACAGGCCATCCTGACCGTTTGGCCGAGCAAAGCCCGCGCCCCCTTCGCGCAATCCGCCGATATCGACTGCCTGGACCACGCAGTCGGCTCTGCGCAGCGCTTCGAGCATCCCTTCGAGGTCGCTCGCGCTCTTGGTGCTGCCGAAGCGGGCGTTGCTGTCCACCTTCCAGTATTCGCCCTGCTCGGCCGCGGTCTGTTGGGCGATGCGTTCGGCTTCGTCGGTCGAGCCGAGCAGGAGCGAGCTGTCGAACCCTTCGGAGAGCAGGACCACGTATTTGCGCCCTGGAACCGTCGCCATCAGCGCCCCCAAGTCGGCGAGCGCGCGGGTGTAGTCGGTCAGCCGCTGGGTATCGTAGCGCCGGTCGTCCTCTTGGTTGCGCCGAATGTGGTCCTGAGTGTCCGCCAAGAGCTCTGCGAGGGCGGCCCCCGCGAACCCGCCCTTCGTGGGCGCTTCGTCGTCGATGAATTCGTACGGAGTCTGGCCTGAGCCGTAGTGAGAATCGAGCAGCAGGTTCAGCGGGTCGCCGCTCCGCTTCACCAACTCGGGCCGCCCGAGGGTGTCGATCGCGGTCGCGATCTGCCTCCGGTCCGAGGTGAAACCGAGCAGGAACTTCGGGCCGGTCGAAGGTGCATGGGTGGCGACCGCGATCAGGTCGCTCGCGTGCAGCCGGCCGACCACCTTCCGAACCGCCGCGCGCGCCTGAACGATCGATCGGGGCTCGGAGTTCGCGAGATCGAACAGGATCAGGAAATGGCGGCGGGCCGAGGGAGAGAGGGATTGAGGTTGGGCGACCGCCGACACCGCGCCCCCTTGGTTCGCGCCGAGATCGATCACCTCGAAACCGGTGATCTCCTGCTTCTTCTTTCCCTCGTAGATCACGAAGTCGGCCCGGGTGAGACCGCGGACCGGCTCGCCCGAACGGACGACTTGAAGAGGGATCTCGACCGCGACGACATCGGCCCGTTCGCCACCGAAGCGCTGTGGGGTTTGAGCCGCCGATGACAGCGGCGGTAGGGCGAAAACGGCGAGCGCTACGACCCAGACTTTGCGCGCGGTACGGGGGGGCCTAGACAACGTGCAGAGCTCGAAAGTGCGTCGATCGCGCATCGCCGTTTCTCTTCCAAGGGTTTGGGGTGCTCTACCGCACCGTAAAGCCGATGCTCGCCGCGTCGGCTGGCGTCGTGCCGTCGGCGGGCGTGAGGCGGACCTGGAGGCGATAGCCACCCGGCTTGAGGCTGCTTGGCTTGAAGCTGGCGAGCAGGACATCGGGCGCGCCCGCGGTCCCGGACTCGCGCCCGAGCAGCTTCACCTCGCCGCCCGGAACCTCTTTGCCGTCGAGCCCGACGACTTGGGCTTTGATTTGGACATCGCCTGCAGGGAGGTTCCAGGCGACCAGCGACATCGGCGCGTCCTGGCCGGCGGTGAGGGTCGGCAGGGCGGCCGGTACGTAGGCCTGCTGCCGGGCCATGAACGGATAGGGCGCATCCTTCTGCTCGCCGCGCGCCGTCTCGCGAAGGATCATCCATTTGCCCGGCGCCTCGGGGAAGAACGGCGGCAAGACCGAGAGTTTGCCCGAGCCGGCGACGGGAACCTCGATCGGTACCACGCGCAGGCTGGAGGTACCGGTGCGGCCGTTGCGCAGGAGGACGCGGAGCGAATAGCTCCCCGGCGCCAGCTCGAGGTGGCCGAAATATTTGAGCCCGCCTTGCTGGAGCGGGCCCTTGACCTTCGTGAGGTCGAGGCCGAGGGTCTGGCCGAAAAAGTCGCCGATCGTGCCATCGGAGGCGATCGCGTAGGCGTAGATCTCGGCCGGCAACACGGCGCCCTCGGTGCCGGCGAGCAGCGTCGGGCCGTCGATCTCGATCAACACCGGGACGTACGCTTTGCCGCCGACGCCATTGAACGCTGCGGCGAGCACCGCGCTGCCCAGATCGCCCCCTTCGCGGCCGCTCATGATCGAGTCGGCGGCGTCGAGCAGTCGCGAGGTCGGGTCGCGCTGATCGAACGGTTTGGGCGCGAAATAGCCCGACCGGGCGCTGATCTTGGTGCCGCGCGGAGCGCCTTTGAGTTCGACTTTCACTTTGCGATAGGCGCCGTCGCGTTTGACTTCCGGCTGGAAGGTCAAGACATAGGTGACGCTCGTGCGCTCGAGCATCTTGCCCATCGCTTCAGAGAGGTCGTTGAAGTTGCGGAACAGCTCTCCGCCGGTCTGTTGGGCCATCGCGAACAGGCCGTCCTGGCCGTTCGCGCGGCGCGCACCCAGCTCCCGGAGACCGCCGATATCGACCGCCTGGATGACGCAATCGGCGCGGCGGAACTCCTCGACCATTCTTTCGAGGTCGTTGCCGCTCTGCGTGCTGCCGAAGCGGGCGTCGTTGTCGACGTTTTGGTACTCGCCGTTCTCGACCGCCGTGTTGATCCTGGCCGTCTCTTCTGCGTCCGCCGTGCCGACCAGGAGTGAGCTGTCGAACCCCTCGGAGAGGAGAACGACGTATTTGCGGCCGCTTACGTTTGCCATCACTTTGGAGAGGTCGGCGAGCGATCGGGTGTAAGCCGTGAGGCGTTGGGTCTGGAGCCTTCGATCGGCGGCTTTGTTGCGATCGATGTCATCGATCGTCTCCTCCAGGAGAATGTCCGCACCGCGTCCACCCGGAGCCGCGACCGTTCCGCTGCTCTTGCCGCCGCCGAGGTCTTGAAGCACGAGATTGAGCGGATCGCCGCTCCGGTCGATCAGCTCGGGAACGCCCAAGGTGTCCACGGCGCGCTCGACTTGCTTGCGGTCGGAGGTGAAGCCGAGCGCGAGCCGGGAGCCCTTCGATGCGCTATAGGTCGCGACCGCGACCAGATCACTCGGGGTCAATTTGGTGACCACCTTCTTGGCCGCTTCCCGCGCTTTGAGGATCGCTTTCGGCTCGGAGTTGGAGAGGTCGAAGAGCATCAGGAAGTGGCGTCGGGCCGATTTCGAGATGGGAATTGCGGGTTCTGCGGCGGTGGCGGCGACCGGCGGCAAGGTGAGGTCGATCACCTCGAAGCCGGTGATCTCCTGCTTCTTCCGGCCGTCGTAGATCTCGAAGTCGGAGGCCTTGAGGCCGCGCACCGGCTGGCCGTCGCGGACGACTTGAACCGGAATCTCGACAGCCACGACATCGGTGCGTTCGCCGCCGAAACGCTGGGTGGGTTCAGCGGCCTGTGTCGGGTAGGTGGCGAACAGGCCGGAGAGGGCCAGGCAGGCGAGCGTCAGGTGTTTGCGCTTTTCGATCGAGCTCATGTTTCCTCCATCGGGGACAGGATATTTTCGTCGGCCAGCAGACCACAGACGGGCCCGTGCCGGCGCGATCGTGGGATCAGGCGACGGGACGGCGGGATGACCGGCCGCCCGGCGCGGTTCAAAACGGCGAATCGGCACCACGACCTCGCCGATTCAACGGACGACGAACGGCAGCGAATTGGTCTCGCGCCGGCCGGTGGTCGGGTCGGTGAGCCCAACTTCGAGCACGTAACCGCCCGCCCCGAGGCCGCTCGGCTGGAACGTCGCCTTCAGTTTATCGAGGCCGGGAATACCGGTCGCCGTGCGTTCGACCAGGGTCAGGTTTCCCCCTGCGATCTTACGCCCCTCGGTGTCGACCACCTGGCCCGCCAGGGCGAGGTCGCCGGGGCCGAAGTTATAGCCGACCAGGTAGACCTCCGAAGCGCGGTCTGCGGCGAGCGTCGGCCGGGCGGAGGGGATGTACGGCTCGCCCTCTAGGGTAAAGGGATAGACCGTAGAACGCTCCTCTTGGCCTTCGCGTTGGCGGACCAGGACCCAGGCTCCGGGGGCCTCGGGGAACATCGGCGGCAACAGTTCGGGTTCCTGGGCGGAGAGCGCCGGGACCTTAAGTGCGAGCGATTCGACGCCGGTCCTTCCGGTCTCTGCATTGCGAACCAAAACCCGGATCCGGTAGCTGCCGGTCGGGAGGGTGAGGTGCCCGTAGTACTTGACTCCCGTCCTCTTGATCGCTTCGCGGCCGGCGCCTAAGGTGAGCCCGATTTGCTGGGTGAAGAAATCGCGCATCTGGCCGTGCTGGTCGCTCACATAGGCGTAGATCTCGACGCCGAGCCGGTCGGAGGTCTGATCGACGAGCAGGCCGCCACCGCCGATTTCGATGATCACCGGCACGTAGGCGAGCTCCGAGGAGGCGCGGAACGACGCGACCAGCACATTGAGATTGAGGTCACGGCGTGGCGCGGCGCTCGCGATCCCTTCACCGGCGAGCAGGTTCTTCTCCAATGGGTCGAGTTCGGCGAACGGCCGGGGGGCATAGTAGCCCGCCCGGTGCGACAGCCGGGCGCCGGGGGGCAGCTTCGCCTTGACGCGCAGACGGTGGTAGGCGCCGGTCTCCGCGAGATCGGCGCGCTCGAACGTCAGCAAGTAGGTGACGCTGGTTCTGACCAGCAGCTTTTCGAGCTGCTGACGGAGATTGTTGGCGTCCTCGAACAGCTCGCCGCCGGTCTCGTTGGCCATATAGAAGAGCGCTTCCTTGCCGGTTCCGGTGGACGCCAGGCCGGCGCTTGCGTCGACGCCTCCGCCGGTCCTCAGGCCGCCGATATCGACGGCCTGAATCACGCAGTCCGCCCGTCGGTATTGATCGAGCATTCGGTTGATTTCGTTCTGGATCTCGGTGTTGCCGTACCGATTGTCGAGGTCGGTCATATACGACCTGCCGCTGGCGATTTCCTGAGCCTCCTGGCTGGCCTCATCGACTTGCGCCGCGCCGCGTCCGAGCATCAAACGGCTGTCGAACCCCTCGGAAAAGTAGATCACCTGTTTCCTGCCCTTGAGACCGGCGAGACTCTTGGCCACCGCACCGAGGGTTCTACTCATCGCGGTGACCCGGCTCGAGTCGAACATGCGCTGGTCCTTCTGCCCCATCAAGCTGAGCGATGCCAGGTAGTCGCTGAGCGCGCCGCCGGTGCGATCGTCACGCAGGTCGGGAATCTGACCCTGGCCGGACGAGGTCGCTGCGGCGGAGCCAGTCAGAGTGGGATCGAGGACGAAACGGAGTGGGTCGGAGCGCCCTTCGGAGAGGTCGCTCTTCGAGCCGAGCGTGTCGATACCGCGCGCGAGCTGCGCTCGGTCCGGCGTGAACGTGACGACCAGTCGGGGGCCGCGCTCGATCGATACCGTCGCGATCGCGGCGAGATCGGTGGGAGCGAGCGAGTGGAGGACGAACTCGCGCGCCGCCAATCGGGCCTTGAGGATCGAGGAGACCGACGAGAACGAGAGGTCGAAGAGCAGGAGAAAATGGCGGCGCGACGGCGCGTTCAGCTGTTCGGCGCGCGCGCGGTTTTGCGGGTTGAGGTCGGCCGACAGGAGCGCAAGGTCGATCACCTCGAAACTCTCGATCGTCTGCTTTTTGCCGTTGTCGAAGATCTCGAAGTCCGTAGCTTTGAGGTCGCGTACCGGTTGGCCGTTGCGGCTGACAATGTTGACCGGCACTTCGACCGAAACCACCCGCGCAGCATCCTCGAAACGTTCCTTGGCGGGCGCTTGTGCCAGGAGGGACACCGACGAACTCGCCCCGAAAAGAGCGATGGCGAGGACCGTCCTGAAGATTCGCTGAGCCGAACGACGCATCGTGCTCTCCTTCGCTCGAAACCGGGAGGCGTTCCCCGGACCTGCCCCTTGGGCGCCGCTACCTTTTCACACTTCCGCGATAGATCTCGGAACCGGGGTAGAACCCGTACCAGCCGAACCAGAACGCCTGATGCCCGGCGAGCCGTTCGAGCGGTTCTCTACCCTCGGCGCTCAAGGCTTCTTCGCTGATTTTCCAAAGCCGATCGTCCTGATCGAGCAGCCCGCCGTCGGTCCCGAGGCGGAACGTTCGATCGCTGCGGCGAAACGCGCGCACCGCGCCGCTCTCCGGATCTGCGACCAGGACCACGGCGGCATCGCCCACCTGGTCATTGACGATCCGTTCGGCGATCAACGTCTCGATCGGGTAGACCTTGGGCGGATCGCCGATCCGGAGGGCGAAGATCTCCGCCTTTGGATCGAGCGCCGCGCTCTTGGTCCAGACCGGAAACGAAACGCCGCGCCGTTGCCGATCCGCGGCGCCCGGCTGATAGTTGAAGCCGAAGCGGCCGACCAGCGCGGCATCGAGCGCCAGGGTGGTGGTTTGCGGGTGGCGGTTCCGCCACTCCTTCCAGGTGGTGAGCGTGAGCGGCAAGATGTCGAGCCGGATCGGGCTCCGAGCCAGGCGGCCGACCACCGGTTCCCCGGTAAGGTTGTTCCACAGCGTGAGGGTTTGGCGATCGACCATCAATTTGTTGCTCCGATAGAGGAGCCCGGAGGTGCCGAAGGTGTAGGGCTTGCCGCTCGGCGTCCGGGTGTCGTAGAGCACGCCCGAGCCGCAGAGCGTGCAATAGCTGAGCGTCACCGGGCGTCCGCCGACCTCGTCGTTGAGCATCTCGTGCCAGTCGAGCATGCGGAGCGGATACGCCCGCGCCTCGCCGCCGATCAGGACGCCGAAGACCTTTTCGCCGTCGCGCAGGTAGCCGGCCTTGGCGGCGGGGATCGTGGTCGGTCGATCGAGCGCCGGAATTCCCTCGAAACCAACGCCGCCCGAGACGATCTCTTCCAAGCGAATGCGGGTCGGCGCGCCAGGATAGAAGATTTTGGGGTAGGTCGGATGAATGCGCGCAAGCAGGCGCGCCTTCCATTCGGCGTAGCCCGCCTTGGGCTGCCACTCGGGATGGGCGCCGACCCGTTCGATCCAGTCGAGGTAGACCGGCGCAGCCTTCTCGCCCGCGAGGCGCCCGAGGGTTTCGAAGGCCTCCGAACGCCGGGTCTTGGGGATGAAGTAGAGCGCGTCGACGAGGCCGGGGATCAGCGAGCGGTCGCCCGCTGCGATCAGCGCCTCGGCCGCCGCTTTTCGTTCCCCCGAAGCCTCCGACATCAGGCCGGCGATCAGCGAGTAGCCGCGCTCGGGGGTCAGCTCTTCGGCCTGCGCCGCGTCGGCGTCGGCAAATGCACACGTACCGATCGTCAGGTTCAACGCAACGATCAGGGTCGCCCACGCGGCCGTTCTTGGGTTGCGTGAGAAAACCGGTGGGGTTGCACTCATCGGGTCTCCTTGGCCAGCATGCGCGCCAGTTCCTGCGTTTCGGGGTTGGTGGCGTCGAGCTTCTGCGCCCGTTCCAAGTGATGTCGAGCCTTCTCCAGGTCGCCGAGGGCGATGTAGACCTTGACCAAGCCGACGTGGACTTCCGGGACTTCGCTGTCTTGACGCAGCGCCCGCGTCAGGTAGTCGATCGCCTTCTGCTCGTTGCCGCGCGCCAGGGCGACCTCGGCCTCGTAGACGAAGAAGAACGGGTTCGTCGTGTTGGATGCTTCGATCCGGGCGAGGATCTCGGCGGCTTCGTCCCCGCGATTGGTGAGCTGATAGAGCCGGGCGAGGTTGGTCAAGATCAAGCTGTTGTCGGGCGAGCTGGTTAGGGCCTTGCTGTAGAGCTCGCCCGCCCGGGTGTAGTTGCCGCGACGCGATTCGAGCACCCCTAGATTGTTCTGGGCCTTCTCGAACTCGGGGGCGATGCCGGCGGCGATCTCGAGCCGTCGCTGTGCGTCGTCGACTCTGCCGGCGAGCAGCGCCTCGGCGCCCAAATTGTTGAAATAGTGCGCCGCGGCGGTGCGATCGTCGATCGGCTTGAAATCGCGGTAGGCCTTTGGGCGGTAGGGTAGGAAGTCGTAGGTCGCCAGCTCGCCGTCCAGGTAGAGACCGGCCACGATGTGTCCCTGGGAGACGACCATCCCCTCACGCCGATTCCATCTCTGGTAGTCGACGACCTCGACATAAAAAGGCGCCAGCCCCTGTTGGCGGGCGATGCCCACGAACAGATTGACGAACGACAGGCAGTTGCCTTCGTGGTCGCGGTAGACCTCGGAAGCGCTCCGCGTCGGAGTGAGCGCGTAGCGCAGATCGAGCCGGGCAAAAACGAAATCGAGGATTTGGTTGATCTTGCGCCTCTGGCTGGGCAGCGGCACGAGCTTGGCCGTGATCTCGGCTTTGACCGCAGGGGAGAGTTCGAACGGCACCGGGACCCCGGCTGCCGCGGTCGCGCCGAGACGGGTCGAGTACTCCTGGCGTAGGGCGGTCGCCGAGTCGAACAGCTGGTAGGGGCTGCAGCCGCAGAAGAGGGCGCCGAGGAGGACGAGCGTGCCGCGCATGGCGCCTACCATAGCAAGGTCTGCGCCCATCGCATTGGTCCGCGCCGTGGAATCGAAGGGAGAGGACGAATAGAGGGGGCACCGACCAGACCTTGGTTCAGAAAACCGGATGACTTCGTCGGGCGCTTTGAATCCGACCGGAGCTCCGCGCCGCGCCCAGGGTCGGGCTCGTTCCGACCGCACCTCGCCCGCGGCGCTCGTCACGCCTCTCGTTGCGCCGGTCCCAAAACCCACGATTTCGGCCTGTTTCGGCACCCTGCTTGCTCTCTCCTTCGGCACGAACCTGGCGGGTGGGTCGCACGACCCCGCCACTTCCGGGCAGGAAAGGAGGAGTCGCACGGCAGGCAAAAGAGGTCTTCGAGATCCGACCGTCTCTCCGTTCGATGGCAGTTCCATGAACACATCAAAGTGAGGTTCGACTTTATGAAAACCAAAATCTGGGCACGGATGATCGCCGTCGCAGTAAGTATGTGGCTGGCTGGGGGTATCGCCTTCGCTCAGCTCCAGAGTGGCAATCTGTTCGCCAAAGTCACCGACGAGCAGGGCGTCGCCCTGCCGGGTGTCACCGTGACGGTCACGGGCAACGGCGCACCGCAGGTGCAGTCGACCAACGAGCAGGGTGAAGCGCGTTTCCTCGGCCTCTCTCCGGGCACCTACGCTCTGGCGGCCGAGTTGGAGGGGTACTCGCCCTTGGAGTATCCGACGGTTTCGATCAACGTCGGCCGCAACACCGCACTAGAGCTGACCCTCTCGGGAGCGGTCGAGGGGGTCATCACGGTCACCGCGGAGACCCCGATTCTCGATACGAAGCGGATCTCGACCGGCAACACGGTCTCTTCAACCGAGCTCGAGAAGATCCCGAGCGCGCGTGATCCCTGGGCCGTTCTCCAAGGCACGCCGGGCGTGCTCACCGACCGGATCAACGTCGGTGGCAACGAGTCGGGCCAGCAGTCTCAGTACATCGGACCGGGTTCGACAGGTGACCAGGCTCAGTGGTCGCTCGATGGCGTCGTCGTGACCGACATGTCGGCCACCGGTGGCTCGCCGGGTTACTACGACTTCGACTCGTTCGAAGAGATGCAGATCACGACCGGCGGCAGCGACGCCTCGATCTCGACCGGCGGCGTCGCCTTGAACATGGTGACCAAGCGCGGCACCAATGAATGGCGCGGTTCGGCCCGTTATTTCCAGGCCGACAAGGGCAACCAGTCCGACCTGTCGTTCGACAACAGCGATCTCGGCAAGGCCGGCCCGTACAACAGCGGCCGGGCGCAGACCGCCTTTACGCAGGGCAACCAGATCAACAAGATCGAGGATTACGGCGGCGAGCTCGGCGGGCCGATCGTCAAGGATCGCCTCTGGGTTTGGGGCTCGTATGCCAAGCCGAAGATCGACCTGCGCACGATCAGCGGCTTCAAAGACTTCACCACCCTCGAGAGCTGGAACGCCAAGATCAACGCTCAGATCTCGGCGAGCAACTCGGCCACGCTGTTCGCCTGGCAGAGCGACAAGGTGAAGATCGGCCGCAACGCCGGTCCGCTCCGGCCCCAGGAGACCACCTGGGCTCAGAGCAAATTCGGTCCGGACCCGACCGCCTACAAGGTCGAAGACACCAACATCTTCAGCGCGAATTTCTACGTCACCGGTCTGTACTCGAAGGTGAATGGGGGCTTTCAGCTGGTGCCGGCGGGAGGCGAGGTGCCGCCGTTCCAGGATGTCTCGAACGTCGTGCACAACAGCTTCTTCCTGATCCAGATCGAGCGCCCGCAAGAGCAGTGGAAGCTCGACGCCTCCTCCTTCTTCAACACCGGCAGCCTCTCTCACGAGCTCAAATATGGCGTGGGCTATCGTACGGCGGACCAGACGACGCTCTCCCGCACCTCGGGTGACGGCTTCGAATTCGAGACCGGGGGTGGCGACTCCATCTGGGCGCTCTCCCGCGACTCGCTGATCGGGGTCCAGGCGGAGTACACCAGCGCCTACTTCCAGGACACCCTTTCGGTCGGTAACCTGACCGCGAACTTCGGTCTTCGTTACGACCAGCAAGGCGGCAAGAACACGGCCAAGAGCGTCAAGGCCAATCCGCTCGTCCCCGACCTCTTGCCGGCGATCAACTATCCGGGGCAAGACGCCGGTTTCGAGTGGGAGTCGCTCGTGCCGCGACTCGGCCTCACCTATGCGCTCGGTACCGAACGCAAGACCCTGCTTCGCGCCAGCTACTCGCAGTATTCCGACCAGTTGGCCACCGGCAACCTCGCATGGTCGAACCCGCTCGGTTTGCAGAGCTACGCTTACTTCTATGGCCAGACCCGGGGCGTCGGCAACACTCGTCTGCCGAATCGCTCGGACCTCACCTTGGGCTACTTCAGCCCGAATGTCAACGAGGCGAACGGCCGGCTGTTGGTGTCGAACGCCGTCGATCCCAACCTCGATGCCCCGCTCACCGACGAGCTCTTGTTCAGCGTCGAGCATGCGCTGCTGCCCGAGTTCGTGGTCGGCCTGAACCTCACGTTCCGCAAGATCACCGACCTCCTCGAGCAGGAGCGCCTGGTGTTCGACTGCCCGACCGCGGACGATTGTTCCCGCACCGCGGCCAACAAGGCGGGCGTCGGTCGCAAGCACGTGCGGAGCGACTACGTTCCGGTCGCGGTGACGCCGCGAACCGGTGCGGCCGGTCGGGTACTTCCGGACGGCACGCCGTACCAGCTCCAGGTCTGGCAGCTCCGTCCAGGGGTTTCGACCCGCAACGGCTTTCTCTTGGAGAACGGAGATCGTGAGCAGGACTACCAGGGCGCTTCGATCACCTTCAACAAGCGCCTGTCCAACCGCTGGATGTTCCGCGGCAACTTCACCTACTCCGATTGGACCTGGAGTTCACCCGAAAGTGAGAACGAAGATCCGACCCGGGGCATCAATGGCCTCGGCGGGCAGGCGTTGCGCGATGGCGACCAGGTCGTTCAGGGTTCGGGCACCGGTTCGGGCTCCAAGGGCGCGGTCTTCATCAACAGCAAGTGGTCGTACAGTGTCAACGGCCTCTACCAGATCGCCCCGGATCGCAAGTGGGGTTTCAACGTGGCCGCCAACCTGACCGGCCGCCAGGGCTACCCAACGATCTACTTCGAGCGCGTCGGCGGCTCGGGCCCGCAGGCGGGTCGCAACATTCCGGATGGCGTCGCAGGCGTCAACGTTCCGGTCACCGGACGGCCGGACTCGTTCCGCTACGACGACACCCGGTTGCTCGACCTCCGCATCGAGAAGGAGATCAACCTCAAGGACTTCGGCCTGACCCTCGTGGCCGATGCGTTCAACGTCACCAACGAGGCGACCGTTCTACAGCGCAACGGCCGCCTCCAGCGGGGCAACAGCGACCACGTCCTCGAGATCGTCAGCCCGCGGATCCTCCGCCTCGGCGTGAAGTTCAACTTCCGCTGAATCGAGTCGCCCCTTCAGTCCCCAAGGCCGCCGGGGAGATCCCCGGCGGCTTTCTCCGTCCCCCCCGCTTCGAGAGAGCGGCTTCAAAAAACTGGATAGCGCCGTCCAGGACGTTGAATTTCGGCGGTTCGCCCTTCGCCCGCAGTGCCCTGCTCTGTGACCTAAGTCATTACCCTGCTGTGCTTTTCTCGAGAATGACCGATCCCGGCCGAGGTCGGCACCCCGCTTGCTTGACCCCCTTTCACGATGTTGGCTAGAGTTGTCGTACCACATAGCCACTTCCGGGCAGATAAGGAGGTGTCACGCGGCGAAGAGAGGGTCTGTTCCTTCTCCCCTTTGCGTGATCGACGTCCTTGACCGTCGTAGGAAGGCTTCTCAACCACCTTTAGAGGGAGGTTCAACCGCATGAAAAGCACTACATGGGGACGGATTTTCGCCGTCACCGCGCTCTTGCTGCTGGTCGGAGGCACTGCCTTCGCACAGCTCCAGAGCGGCAACCTGTTCGCCAAAGTCTCTGACGAGCAGGGCGCCGCTCTGCCGGGCGTCACCGTGACCGTGTCGGGGAACGGTGCGCCGCAGGTGCAGGTGACCAACGCTCAGGGCGAGGCGCGTTTCCTCGGCCTGTCGCCGGGTTCCTACGCTTTGGAAGCGCAGCTCGAGGGCTTCTCGTCCCTCAACTACCCGAACGTCTCGATCAACGTCGGTCGCAACACCTCGCTTGAGCTGACCCTGTCGGCCGCCGTCGAGGACGTGATCACGGTCACCGCCGAGACCCCGCTGCTCGACCAGAAGCGGATCTCGACCGGCAACACGGTCTCTTCGACCGAGCTCGAGAAGATTCCGAGCGCTCGTGACCCGTGGGCCGTTCTCCAGGGCACCCCGGGCGTGCTCACCGACCGGATCAACGTCGGTGGCAACGAGTCGGGCCAGCAGTCGCAGTACATCGGCCCCGGCTCCGGCGGTGACCAGGCTCAATGGTCGCTCGACGGCGTCGTCGTGACCGACATGTCGGCCACCGGCTCTTCGCCGGGCTACTACGACTTCGACTCGTTCGAAGAGATGCAGGTCACGACCGGCGGCAGCGACGCCTCGATCTCGACCGGCGGCGTAGCCCTGAACATGGTGACCAAGCGCGGCACCAACGAATGGCGCGGTTCGGCCCGTTATTACCAGGCCGACAAGAGCAACCAGTCCGACCTGTCGTTCGACAACAACGATCTCGGCAAGGCCGGCCCGTTTAACGCCTCGCCTCCAACCACAGCGAGGCCGGAAGGGCGCGCAAACCCGCAGACCGCGTTCAAGCAGGGCAACCAGATCAACAAGATCGAGGATTACGGCGGCGAGCTCGGCGGGCCGATCGTCAAGGATCGCCTCTGGGTTTGGGGCTCGTATGCCAAGCCGAAGATCGACCTGCGCACGATCGCCGGCGTCAAGGACTTCACCACCCTCGAGAGCTGGAACGCCAAGATCAACGCTCAGATCTCGGCGAGCAACTCGGCGACCCTGTTCGCTTGGCAGAGCGACAAGGTCAAGATCGGCCGCAACGCCGGTCCGCTCCGTCCGCAGGAGACCACCTGGAATCAGAGTAAGTTCGGTCCGGATCCGACCGCGTTCAAGGTCGAAGACACCAACATCTTCAGCTCGAACTTCTACCTCACCGGTCTGTACTCGAAGGTGAACGGCGGCTTCCAGCTCGTTCCGCAAGGTGGCGACGTCCCGCCGTTCCTGGATGCCTTGGGCGTTTGGCACAACAGCTTCTTCCTGATCCAGATCGAGCGTCCGCAAGAGCAGATCAAGCTCGATGCCTCTTCCTTCTTCAACACCGGCAGCGTCTCCCACGAGCTCAAGTATGGCGTCGGCTACCGCACCGCGGACCAGACCACGCTGTCCCGGACTCAAGGTGACGCCTACGAGGTCGATATTTCAAACGGCGGCGGCACCTCGTTCTGGGCGCTTTCCCGCAACTCGCTGATCGGTGTCGAGGCGGAGTACACCAGCGCCTACTTCCAAGACACCATTTCGGTCGGCAACCTGACCGCGAACTTCGGTCTCCGTTACGACAAGCAGGGTGGCAAGAACACGGCCAAGAGCGTTGCGGCCAACCCGCTCTTCCCCGACCTCCTGCCGGCGATCAACTTCCCCGGTTCGGAAGCCGGTTTCGAATGGGAGTCGATCGTTCCGCGCCTCGGCCTCACCTATGCCCTCGGTGCCGAGCGCAAGACCCTGCTCCGCGCCAGCTACTCGCAGTACTCCGACCAGTTGGCCACCGGCAACCTCGCCTGGACCAACCCGCTCGGTTTGCAGAGCTATGCCTACTTCTACGGCGCCACCCGTGGCGTCGGCAACAGGACCCTGCCGCGGCGTTCGGACCTCGAGCTGGGCTACTTCAGCCCGAACGTCAACGAAGTGAACGGCCAGCTGTTGGTCTCGAACGCCGTTGATTCGAACCTCGACGCCCCGCTCACCAACGAGCTCCTGCTCAGCGTCGAGCACGCGCTGCTGCCGGAATTCGTGGTCGGCTTGAACCTCACGTTCCGCAAGATCACCGACATCCTCGAGCAGGAGCGTCTGGTGTTCGATTGCCCGACCTCCGCCGATTGCTCGCGCACCACGGCGAACAAGGCGGGCGTCGGTCGTAAGCATGTCCGCAGCGATTACGTTCCGGTCACGGTCCGTCCTCGCGTCGCCCCCGCCGGCCGCGTGTTGCCGGGCGGCACGCCCTACACCCTCCAGGTTTGGCAGCTCCGCCCGGGCGTTTCGACCCGCAACGGCTTCCTGCTGGAGAACGGCGATCGTGAGCAGGATTACCAGGGCGCTTCGATCACCTTCAACAAGCGCCTGTCCAACCGCTGGATGTTCCGCGGTAACTTCACCTACTCCGATTGGACGTGGAATTCGCCCAGCAGCGAGAACGAAGATCCGACCGCCGGCATCGGTGGTGCCGGTGGCCAGGCTCTTCGCGATGGCGACCAGGTCGTTCAGGGTTCGGGCACCGGCTCGGGCTCCAAGGGCGCGGTCTACATCAACAGCAAGTGGTCGTACAGCGTCAACGGCCTCTACCAGGTCGCCCCGGATCGTGCATGGGGCTTCAACTTGGCCGCCAACCTGACCGGTCGGCAGGGCTATCCGACGATCTATTTCGAGCGCGTCGGCGGCTCGGGTCCGCAGCCGGCCCGCAACATCCCGGACGGCGCTCTCGGCATCAACGTTCCGGTCACCTCGCGTCCGGATGCGTTCCGTTACGACGACACCCGGATTCTCGACCTGCGCGTCGAGAAGGAGATCAACGTCAAGGATTTCGGCTTCACCGTCGGAGCCGATGTGTTCAACGTGACCAACGAGTCGACCGTTCTGCAGCGCAACGGCCGCATTCAACGGGCCAACGGTGACCACGTCCTCGAGATCGTCAGCCCCCGGATCATCCGTCTCGGCGTGAAGTTCAACTTCCGCTAAGCCGAAGAGATCCTGTAGGTCCAAGAAACCGCCGGGGGCAACCCCGGCGGTTTTTTCGTGTCCGGTGCCCCGAGTTCGATAGACTTGGCAAGGGATTGGCAAGGTACCGTGTAGGCCGAGGTTCGTACGAAGGCGGACAGAGCCACCGAAATTCGAGGATGGCTCAGGAGGAGACAAGAGACATGTGGCCCAAACTTAGGATCGCGGCCCTGGCCGCGTCGTGCCTGATCGTGGCATCGTCGCTCGCCGCCCAAGAGTGGGCCGGCCGGGGGCGCCTCCAAGGGGAGCTCAAGGACGAGCAGGGCAAACCGGTCGCCGGTGCCAAGCTGACACTACGGATCGGCGGCGGGCGAGTCGACGCCGCAGCCTCGGGCCCGAAGTCGATCGTCTCCAACGACCATGGCAAATGGTCGATCGGCGGACTCGCCGGTGGTCTCTGGGGGGTCTTGATCGAGAAAGAGGGGTACCTGATCTCCGAAGGCCAAGTGAAGGTCGACGAGTTTTCGCCCTCCAAGCCGGTCAATCTGGTGCTCAAAGTGATCCCGAAAGAGGTCATCGAGGCGGCCCAGAAGGCGAGTACGGGCGGCATCATCGACCACGGCGACGAACTGTTCACCCAAAGTAAATGGGCGGACGCGCGCGTCGAGTACCAAAAGGCGCTCGAACAGATCGACGAGGCGAACAAGCCGAGGCTGGAGCTCCGGATCGTGAAGACCTACCTTCAAGAGAAGAACTTCGAGAAGGTGGCCTCGATGCTCGACGGCGTTCTCGCAAAGGACTCCGGTAATGTCGAGGCGATCACAATTCTGGCGGCGACCCAGTACGAGCTCAAGCAGACCGATAAGGCGATCGAGACGCTCAAAGCGGCGACCGTGGTCGCCCCCGACAACGTGCCCCTGATGCAGCAGCTGGTCAATTTTCTGGTCGACGCCGGGCGTGAGGAAGAGGCGAAGGCCTATCTGGCGAAGCTACCGCAGGGGACGAAGATAGATCCGACCAGCCTGCTGAATATCGGGATCCGCCAGTACAACGACGGCAAGCTCAAAGAGGCGCTCGAAACCTTCGACCGCGTGGTCCAGGAGAACTCGACGTTGGCCGAGGCCTACTATTACCGTGGGCTGTGCGGCCTTGGCTTGACGAAGATCGACGCTGCGAAGGCGGATTTCAAAAAGCTGCTCGAACTCGAGCCCGACAATGCGCACGCCGCGGATGCCCGCGAGTTCTTGAAGTCTCTCTAGCGCACGCGGTAGCGAGAGAACCGGGGAGCTTGATCGTGCGTCGTGTCTCGAAGCTGGCGGTCCTCGGCCTCGTCTTTCTGGGGGTCGGGGCCAGCGCCGCTTGGCATTACTTCGAGGCCGAACGCAGGGTTGCGAGAAGGCCTGCCGGCGGTGCTCCGGGATACCGATCCGGAATCGCCGCCGGTGCCGATGTCTTGCTGATCACGATCGACACGTTGCGCGCCGACGCGGTGGGCTTCTCTGGCAATCGAGAGGTCGCCACTCCGGTGCTCGATCGTTTGGCCGGAGCGGGGCGGGTGTTCACCTTCGCCCACGCACACAACGTCGTGACCCTACCCTCCCACGCGAACATCCTGACCGGCCTCTACCCCTACGGCCACGGGATCCGCGAGAACACGGGGTTCGCGCTCCCCGCGCGCATCCCTACGCTCGCCACCCTGCTCGCCGGGAAGGGCTATCAGACCGCCGCGTTCGTCGCGGCGTTTCCTCTCGACAGCCGGTTCGGTTTGAACCAGGGGTTCGGGGTCTATGACGACTCCTATCCCCTCGGCAGCCGCCCCGACCGATTCGAGATGGTCCAGCGCCGAGGCGATCAGGTGGTGGCTCCGGCTCTGGCGTGGTGGCGTGGGCACGCCTCGGCCAAGAGATTCTGTTGGGTCCATCTCTACGATCCGCACGCGCCCTACCAACCGCCCCAGCCGTTCGCCGACCGCTTCAAGACCCAGCCGTACCTAGGGGAGGTCGCGGCGACCGACTCGTTTCTCGCGCCGCTGCTCGACTCTTTTCTGGCGGGAAAGGAGAAACCGGCGATCGTGGTGGTCACGTCCGATCACGGCGAGGCGCTCGGCGACCATGGCGAGCTGACGCACGGGCTCTTCACCTACGAGTCGACGCTCAAGGTGCCGTTGGTGGTCTGGGGGCGTGGCGTCGCCCCGGGGCGCGATGACCGTTCGGCGCGCCACGTCGATCTGGTCCCTACCCTCCTCGGCCTGCTCGGGGTACCGGTGCCGGCTGGCCTTGCCGGTCGTTCGCTGCTCGATCCGGAAGCGACGGACGGCGCGACCGCAAGCTACTTCGAGTCGCTGTCGACGAATCTGAACCGCGGCTGGGCACCCTTGCGTGGAGTGCTGGTCGGCCGAGACAAATGGATCTCCCTGCCGCTGTCCGAGCTCTACGATCTAAACCGCGATCCGCGCGAAGAAAAGAACCTCTTCCCGGCCGAGAAGCGGCGTGCCGAACAGATCGCGAGCCGGCTGGTTCCTGAATCGGTCTGGCCGCCAAGCCGCCAGGAGGAGGCCTCGGCCGAAGAGGTCGCACAGCTGCGGAGCCTTGGCTATATGTCGGGCTCGGCTGTGGCCAAGACGACCTATACCGCGGACGACGATCCGAAACGCCTGCTCGACATCGATCGCAAGCTCCAGAGCCTGGTCGAGAGCTACACCCGGGGAGATTTCGAGTCCGCGGTGCGCCTCGCACGCGAGGTGATCGTGGCGCGCCCGACGATGTCGGAGGCCTACGAGAACTTGGCGCTTTCGCTCCGTCAGCTCGAGCGCCCGGCCGAGGCGATCACCGCGCTCGAAGCCGCCCTTCGCCGCGGGGTGGATCGCGAATCGCTCCGCCGCCAGCTCGCGCTGGTGCTGTCAGAAAACAGGCGGGGCGCCGAAGCGGTCGCCGTGCTCCGACCGGTGGCGACGAGCACCGACCCGGCGACCCAGAACGCCCTCGGCATCGCCTACGCCGACGCCGGAGAATGGCCCGAGGCGGTCGCGATGCTCGAAAAGGCGTTGAAAACGGCGCCGAGCGATCCGAAGACCCATGAGAACCTGGGCGTAATCGAGCTCCGCCGGGGGCGACCCGCTGCGGCGCGCGCTGCGCTGGAGCGCGCCCTGGCGCTCAACGACCAACTACCGATCTCTTGGAATACGCTCGGTGTCGTGCGCTACCAGCAGGGCGACGCGGCCGGTGCGCTCGTCGCTTGGCAGAAGGCGGTGGCGCTCGATCCTCGCCAGTACGATGCGCTGTTCAATCTCGGTCTGGTCGGGGCGCAGGCCGGCCGCCGGGCCGAGGCGATCGATGCGCTTCGCCGCTTTGTCGCGACCGCGCCGCCGGAGCGTTTCGGCCCCGATCTGGAGAAAGCCCGGCGCTGGTTGGCGCAGGCCGGAGGATAGGATGGCCTCGACTGTGAGAACGCGAGATCTATGGCTGTTGGCCGCCCTGGTGCTGCTCGGCTCGGGTTGCCGAGGGGACGGCGCCACCGATCTCGGGGTCGAGAAGAACGCGCCGGTCATCGTGGTGTCGATCGACACGCTCCGTTCGGATCGGTTGCCCGCCTATGGTTCGAAGCGAATCGAGACGCCGGCCTTCGACGCCTTGGCTCGCGAGGGGATCGTCTACGAGCGGGCCTATAGCCAGATCCCGCTCACCCTGCCCTCTCACGCCTCGATCCTCACCGGCCAGTTCCCGGTCGATCACGGCGTGCGCGACAACACCGGCTACCTGTTCGCCGCGGCCGAGCATCCCTACCTGCCGCGCCTGCTCAAAGCGGCCGGCTTTGCCACGGGTGCCGCCGTCTCCTCCTTCGTGCTGCGCGGCGAGACCGGACTGGCCGCCGGCTTCGATTACTACGAGGGGTCGATCGATCTGCGCACCGGTGAGGCGCTCGGGCGCAGTCAGCGACCCGGGGGAGAGACCGCAACGCTCGCGCTCGACTGGGCGAAAGCGCAAGGGGACAAGCCATTCTTTCTGCTGCTCCACCTCTACGAGCCGCACACCCCCTACGAGCCGGTCGAGCCGTTTCGCTCGCGCTATGCCGACCGGTACGATGCCGAGATCGCGACCGCCGACGCGATCGTCGGTCGGTTTCTCGAGGGGCTGCGCGCGGCCGGGATCTACGATCGGTCAACGCTGATTCTGCTCTCCGATCATGGCGAAGGCTTGGGTGACCATGGCGAAGAGGAGCATGGCATCCTGCTCTACCGTGAAGCGCTACAGGTACCGCTGATCATGAAGCTCCCGGGCGGCCGTCTGGGCGGCCGGAGGGTCGCGACTCCGGTGGGGTTGGTGGACATAACGCCGACGGTCTTACAGCTCGCCGGGGTGCCGCTGCCGGCAGGGATCGACGGCCGGACGTTACCGGTGACGGCGACCGACTCGACGTCCAACGGGAGTTCGGGAGCCGAGCGGACGATCTACGCCGAGACGTTTTATCCGCGGCTCCATCTCGGGTGGAGCGAACTCACCTCGCTGATCCGTGGGCCGCATCATCTGATCCAGGGGCCGACCCCCGAACTGTTCGATCTGGTGGCCGATCCGGAGGAGACCCGCGACATCTTGCGCGCCGAGCGCCGAACCTACTCCGAAATGCGTGCCGAACTCGCGAAGATCGAGCGCCCGCTCGCCAAACCGGCCGAGATCGATCCGGAGACCGCCCAGAAACTCGCTGCGTTGGGCTACCTTGGCGGCACGAGCGTTTCCGATCCGGGTGCAGCGCTGCCGGACCCGAAAAGCCGGATCGCGAGCCTCGCGGACTTCGGTTCGGCCATGCAGGCGGTCTCCGACCAGCGCTTCTCCGAGGCAATCCCAAGCCTCACGCGATTGGTGGCGGAGAACCCGAAGATGGTCGACGCGTGGATCGGCCTCGCGGTCGCCCAGTCGCGGGTCGGTCGCCCGCGCGAGGCGTTCAAGGCGTACGAGAAGGCGATGGAGGTGACGGGAGGGTCGTCGCAAGTGGCAATCGGCGCCGCCTCGGTGTTGATCTCCCTCGGCCGGCTCGACGAGGCGGAAAAATACGCCGAGATCGGCATGAAGAGTTCGCCGTCCGCCGGGCGCGACCTGATGGCGCAGATCGCGGAAGCGCGCGGTGACCTCGCCGGAGCCGAAAAGCAGATTCGCCTTGCACTCGAGGGTGGCGGCTCGCGGATCACGCCGCTGATTGCCCTCGCCCGGCTGCTCCAGAAGCAAGGCAAAACGAAAGAGGCTCTGGCGAACGCCGACCAGGCGCTCGCCGACCTCGCCCGAACCGGTGGCCGGCACGAGGGGTTGCAATCGCTGCGCGGCGATCTGCTCGCCCGCCTGGACCGACCGGCCGAGGCCGAAGCTGCGTTCGCCGACGAGATCGGCAAGTATCCGGCGAGCCTCATGTCCTATACCCGCCTCGCGACCCTCTACGCCGCCCAAGGCAAGGCGTCCGAAGCGGTCGGGATGCTCCGCCGGATGACCGACACGAACAAGACCCCCGCGGCGTTCGGCGAGGCGGTGCGGACGCTCCGCGTGCTCGGCGACAAAGAGAGCGCCCTACGGCTCCTGCGCTACGCACAGACCCAGTTTCCGGAGAGCCGCGAGCTCCGCCGACTCTAACGGGTCGGAGGTTCGCCCGCCGCTGATCACGAAGTCCTCCCCTGTTCGGAGGGCAAAGGAGTACCCCTTCATATGAAGATTACGCGAGTTTCTTTCACTCTGCTGTTCGCCCTGGGCCTCCTGCTCGGAGGTACGGTTCTTGGAGCGTCGGTACCGGCACCTGCGCCGCAGGCCCCGAGCCCGGCGGCGGCTCCAGCCCCTTCGCCGCTCGACAAGCCGGTGTTCGATGCGATCGAGAAGTACCGTGCGGGCGACGCGGCCGCCGCGCTCGCCATTCTCGAACCGCACAAGAAGGAGCTGGCCGGCAACGCGCCGCTGCTCGCGCTGCTCGGCGCGCTCTACATCGATGCCGGCAAACCCCAGCCCGCGTTCGAGATTCTCGCCCCCCTCGCGGCGGCCGCCGACGCGGACGCCTCGGTGCTCTACAACACGGGGCGCGCGGAGCTTGCCTTGGGCAAGGTCGCCGAGGCGAGGCGTGATTTCGCGCGCTCGGTGGCGATCGAGCCCGCCTCGCCCGCCTCGCGCGAGCTCGGTCTATTGTTCGCGCGCGAAGGGCAGGTGGTCGAGGCCTATCGGAGTCTGCGCCCCTGGGCGATCCGCAGTCCGCGCGATAGCGAAGCGCGGCTCACCGCGGCGGTGCTCGCGCTCCAGCTCGAACGCCCGTTCGAGGCCGAGCAACTCCTGGTCGGCCAGAATCAAGACGACCCGGCGATCCGGCTCCTTTCCGCCAAGGTCGCGATCCAGAAAGGGGAGGGTGCCGCGGCGCTCGCGCTGCTTCAGCCCATTGCGGCCAAGCACCCCCCCGCGATGGACCTCGAGCTGCGCCGGACCCAAGCGGAAGCCTACCTGCTCGCCGATGCGCCGGGTGAAGCGCTCGCGCTGCTCCGGGGCAAGAGCGGCAACACCCCTGCGCTCGCCCTGCTGCTCGCCCGCGCCCAGCGCCAGACGAAGGACGCCGCCGGAGCGCTCGCCACGTTGAAACCCTTCGCCGAAAAGCTGCCGGCCGATGCGGCCGCAGCCGGCGACCCCCGGCCCGCGGCGGCGATTGCGGTCGAGTACGGTCAATTGCTCGGCGCCCAAGGGCGTGTCGCCGAAGGGCTCGGTTTTCTCGAGCGGGCGACCCGCCTGAACCCCCTCTCACCCGAGGCGTTCCGCGCCTACGGCGATGGGCTCACGGCGGCCGGCCGGGCCGCAGAGGCCAAGCCCGTCCTCGCCAAGGGGCAAGAGCTGCTGGCCGGTCGAACCCAAGCGCGCGCCGACGCGGAGAGGGCCGCGGCGGAGTTCGGCGCCCTGGTCGCCGAGAATCCCGCCCCCGCCGCTCCGCCCAAGCCCGCGGTATCGATCTCTCCCGAGATGCAAGAAGCGATGCGCGCGATGGCGGCGGGCGACGCGGCCGGTGCGATCAACTCGATCCGCAGAAGGGTGAAGGCCGCCCCCGAAGATCTCGTCGCCCGCGCGCTCGAAGTCCGGCTTCTGCTCACCACGAAGCGCAACACCGAGGCGCTCGCCGCGGCCGATGCCGCCTTGCGCCAAGCGCCGCAGAATCCCGACATGATCTACCAGCACGGTGCGGTCCAGATGGCGCTCAGCCACATCGGCGATGCCGAGCTCGATTTCCGCCGCGCGATCGCGGTCGATCCCAAACACACAGCCGCCATGAGCGACCTCGCGGTCCTCTTGGCCTCTCAGAACAAGAAGGCCGAAGCCGGGGCGCTACTGCGCAAGGTTCTGGAGATCAACCCCCGCGACGGCAACGCCGCTGCGAACCTGGAGCGCTTGGACAAAGAGTAGGGGTGACACCTGCTACAAGCGGCTAGCGCCGCGAGCTGGCGGCTTTCTCCCGCCGCAAGCGCTTCGACTTGTCCGCAAACCGCTATCCGCCCCGGCAAGCCGCTCTACGGCTCGCATAGCGGCTCTCTGGCTCGGAAAGCGGCTTGCGCTCTCGGATAGCCGCAATCCGCCCTGGATGGCGGCTATCTGCGCTCGACAGCGGCTATCCGTCCCGGAACCGGAATATCGGTCCCAGAACCGGAATATACGCCCCAGAATCGGATCTTCGGTCCCAGGACCGGACTAACCGTCCCGGAATCGGAATATCGGTCCCAGAACCGGAATATACGCCCCAGAATCGGATCTGCGGTCCCGAAACCGGAATATCCGTCCCGAAACCGGAACTGCGGCTGCGCGACGACGCGAAGATCAGCTGATCAGGAACCCCGCCATCCGCTCTCTCACCTCATCAGGGAAGGCGAGCGGTACCGGCGTCCCCGAGGCCATGTCGCAATGGACGAGTCGCGCCTCGGCGGTAAGCATCGGTTTGCCCGCCGCCGGCTCGGCGCGGATTTCGAGCGCCACGGACGACTTGCCGAGCTCGCGGACCGCGAGGCTCCAGGCGATCTCCTCGCCCATCCGGCCGGGCGCGGTGAAATCGATCGCCAGTCGCACGATCGGGATGCCGCGCTTGAGCTCGCCGTGGAGAAGCGGAAAGCCGTAGTCGAGCCCGTCGCGAAACCAGTCTTCGACCAGGTCGTTGATCAAACCGCACAGCCGCGGATAAAACGCGATCCCCGCCGGGTCGCAATCGGCGAAGCGGAGGGGCCGGCGGACGACGAAGCGGCGGGCGGGGGGATCCTTGGGCTCGGTCATGGGGATGCAAGAATCTCATGATCGGCGGCCAGCACCCAGGCCTACGACCTGGGCTAACGAAGACGCGACCCTTTGGGCCGCAAAACAACAACCTACGCTCGAGGTTGTTGAGGCCTGAAGGGCCGTTTTTTCAGTTAGCCCAGGCCATCGGCCTGGGTTCGGGGCCGTTCGGGTCTCTCGGCCTGGGGCCGTTTGTGTGCCGCGATCGTTCGGGGCCTCGTCCGTTCGGGTTACGATCGGCGACCATGAACTGGACAGATCAACCCGTCCTCGTGACGGGAGGGAGCGGTTTCGTCGGTGGGCATCTCGCGGAGCGGCTGGCGGCGGCCGGGGCTCGGGTGCGGGCGATCGTGCGGCGGCGGGGCGACCACCCGGGGCTCGGGGCGCCCGGAGCGGTTTCGAACATCGAGCAGATGGAGGGGGATTTCGTCGATCCGGAGACCGCGCGGCGCGCCTGTCGGGGGATCGCGGTGGTGATCCATGCCGCGGCGTCGATCGCGGGCGATCTGGTCGAGGCGCGGCGGGTGAACGTCTCGGGGACCGCCGGGCTCGCCGCCGCGGCGCGATCCGAAGGGTGCGGGCGCTTCGTCCACATCTCGACCATTTCGGTCTACGACTGGGTCGCCGCCCGCGCGGCTCTGGAGGCGCAGGGTGAGGGAAGAGCGGACACCGAATTCGACGAGACGACGCCACAGAAAGAAGGGGAGCGCGCCTACGCCTATTCGCCCGCCGGTTCTCCTTGGTACGGACTGACCAAGGCGGAGGCCGAGCGCGCGCTCGAAGCCGAAATGGCGCTGGGACTGCCCGCCACGATCCTCCGCCTGGGCGCCGTGCTCGGCGTTCATCCGACCTCCAGTTGGGCGGTCGGAGTGCCCGTCGACGTGCGCGCCGGCCGGGTCCGCCTGGTCGCCGACGGTACGGGTCTGATCCCCTGGACCCACGTTCAAAACATCGGCCGAGCGGTCGACCTCGCGGTGGCCAGCCCCGCGGCGGCCGGCAGGGCCTACAACGTGGTCGATGGCCACGTCACCTTCGGCCGCTATGTCGAGGACGTCCGCGCCTGGTTTCCCGACGCCCTCCCCGCGCCGCGCGAAGCCGCAGGCCCGGGAGCGACGTTCGCCGCCCGCTGTTCGAACGAACGCCTCCGCCGGGAGCTCGGCTATACCCCGATCCGCAGCTACGAGGACGGAATGGCCGAGGCCGCTGCCTGGTGGCGGGCGCGGGGTTAAGGCGGGCGTACCCAGCCAGCCCCTCCCGAAGATCTTTTCTGCCGAAGTGTCTCCAAAAGTAGCCACTCGGACACATAACAAGAGGTGGCATTGCCGAACCGAAGTGCCTAAACGCCTTTTCTGCCCAAGTGTCTCCAGTATCAATGACCCATCGGCAAGCCCTCCTGCCCGGACTCATCCTCGCCTCAGAAGAGGAGCCGTCGCGCCCGGCCTACACCTTCCTGGACGAGGCGGGAGCAGCCACCGCCCTCTCCTACGGGGGTCTGGGGCGTCAGGCGCGAGCGATCGGGGCGCAGCTCCAACGGCTCGGAGCGACAGGAGAAAGGGCGCTTCTCCTCTACCCTTCGGGGGCTGAGCTGGTTCCCGCATTCTTGAGTTGCCTCGCGAGCGGTGTGGTCGCCGTTCCGACCCAGCCGATGACTTCGGAACGTGGACTGCCGCGCCTGCTGTCGATCGCTCGCGATTCTCGCGCCAAGTTCGGCCTGACCACGTCGCGCCTGCTCGGTCGGTTCCAGAGCCTGGCGGCGAAGGTGCCGGAGCTTGCGGCGCTCACCTGGGTGGCGACCGACGGAGTCGCGGAGGACGCCGCCTTGGATTGGCGGGAGCCGCAGCTCGGCCCGGAATATCTCGCCTTTCTCCAGTACACCTCGGGTTCGACCGCGTCGCCCAAAGGGGTGATGGTCAGTCACGGCAATCTCCTCCACAACGAGGAGATGATCCGGCGCGCCTTCGGTCAATCGGCGGAGTCGGTGATCGTCGGCTGGCTGCCGCTCCATCACGACATGGGGCTGATCGGCAATGTGTTGCAGCCGCTCTACCTCGGTGCCCATGCCATCCTGATGCCGCCGACCGCGTTTCTCAAACGGCCGCTCTCCTGGCTCGAAGCGATCGACCGCTATCGGGCGACCACGAGCGGTGGCCCCAACTTCGCGTACGAGCTCTGTTTGAAGAAGATCGACGCCGAGCAACGCGCCGGCCTCGATCTGTCGAGCTGGGAGGTGGCGTTCAATGGCGCGGAGCCGGTCCGGGCCGATACGTTGGAACGCTTCGCCAAAACGTTTGCGCCCCAGGGCTTCCGCCGCTCGGCGTTTTACCCTTGCTACGGCCTGGCGGAGGCGACGTTGTTGGTCGTCGGGGGTGCCAAGGCGACGCCCCCGATCGTGCTGGGTGTCGATCGCGCGGCGCTCGAACGGCGCGAGGTGACGCCCTCGCTCACCGACGGGCCGGAGAGCGCCTCGTTGGTCGGCTGTGGCTATCCCTGGCTTGAGCAGCGGGTCGAGATCGTAGATCCGGAACAACTCCAGAGGGCCGGTCCGGGCCGGATCGGCGAAATCTGGGTCGCGGGGCCAAGCGTCGCCCAAGGCTACTGGGGCCGGCCGGAGGAGACCGCGCGCGACTTCGGCGCACGGTTGGCTGACGATGGGCCGGGGAGTGACGGAGGCCCTTTCCTGCGTACCGGCGACCTCGGGTTTCTGCACGAAGGGGAGCTGTTCGTCACCGGTCGGCTCAAAGATCTGATCATTCTGCGCGGTCGCAACCTCTACCCGCAAGACCTCGAGCTGACCGCAGAGCGCAGCCATCCGGAGTTGCGCCCCGGTTGCAGCGCCGCGTTCTCGCTCGACATGGACGGCGAAGAGCGGTTGATCGTGGTGTGCGAGTTGGACCCGAAGAGCACGGCCGCGGGCGCGGCGATCGGGGCGGCGATCTTTCTGTCGCTCGCCCAGGATCACGAAGTGCGGCCGCACGAGATCGTACTGCTCGAAGCGGGGTCGATCCCAAAGACTTCGAGCGGCAAGATCCAGCGCAGCGCCACCCGGTTGCGCTATTCGGCCGGCGAGCTTCCGGTCCGTTGGCGCAATCTGCCCGAGGTGCCGGCCGAGGTCGAAGAAGAGCTCGAGAGTGGCTCATCCGCCCGGGTCGCCCTTCTGCCAACGGCGGCGGACCTGCGCCGCTCGATCCTCGAAGCACATCTGACGGAACAGGCCGCCCGTATCCTGGGCCTTCCCGCCGCCGGGCTCGATCCGCAAAAGCCGCTGATCGCGTACGGCCTCGATTCGCTGGCTGCCATCGAGTTTCAGCACGCTTTGGAGGGAGAGTTCGGGGGAGCGGTCGAGCTGGCCGATCTGCTACGTGGCGCGTCGATCCGGCAGTTGGCGATGCAGATCCTGGCCGGGCCGGTCGTTGGTTTGATGCCCCCGGAGAATCTCGCGAAGGTCTACCGGCCGGACCTCGGCCCGGTGCCTGTGGAGGTTCCCGCGGTCGGTTCCCCCCTCACCCATGGTCAACAAGCGCTCTGGTTTCTCCAGCGGTTGCAGCCGGAGAACTCCGCCTACAACATCCACGTTGCCGTCGACGTCCGATCGCGGCTCGATCCCGAGATTCTGCGCCGAAGCTTCGAGCGGCTGGCCGCGCGGCACGAGGCGCTCCGCTACACCTTCGAGGAAACGGCCGACGGTCCGGTACAGCGGGTGTGTCCGGGGCGGACGCTCGAGTTTTCCTTGGCGGATGCTTCCGGCTGGTCTCAAGCGGAGCTCGATTCCCGGCTGCGCGAGTTCGCCGGGCGCCCGTTCGATCTGGGGCGGGACCCCCTTTTGCGCGTCTCGGTTTTTCGCACCTCGCCGGACGAGCACACCCTGCTTCTGGTCGTCCATCACATCATCGCCGACCTCTGGTCGCTCTCCGTGCTGGCCAAGGATTTCGGCGAGATCTACTCGGGCACCGGCGAGTCGCCAACCTCTCCGAAATTGCGCTTTACCGACTACGTGGCCTGGCAGGAGCAGCTCCTGTCCGGCGAGCTGGGGGAATCGCTTTGGGCCTACTGGCGCGAGCAGCTGCGCGGCACGCTACCGGTGCTGGATCTCCCCCTCGACCGGCCACGGCCGCAGCTGCAGACATTCAACGGCGACGGACGCTCCCTCCGGCTCGCCACGGAACCCCTGGAACGACTCAAGGCCCTGGCGAGTCGTCACAACGCCACGCTCTACAACACTCTTCTCGCTGCGTTCCAGGTCCTGCTCCACCGCTATGGCGGCCAGGAGGACGTCCTGGTCGGGTCGCCGATCTTCGCGCGCACCACGGCGGCGCTCGCCGAACTCTTCGGCTACTTCGCCAACCCGGTGGTTCTGCGCTCCGATCTTTCCCTAGGGCCGACTTTCGACCAGCTGCTGGCCCGGGTGCGAGAGACCGCGCTCGCGGCGTTTGCCCACCAAGGCTTCCCCTTCCCGCTGCTCGTCGAGCGGTTGCAGCCCGAGCGCGACCCGAGCCGCTCGCCGCTCTTCGACGCCATGTTCGTGCTGCAGCGTACTCCCGTGCGCGGCGGTGTCGATCTATCGCCCCTCGCCTTAGGGGAGAGCGGGATGCACATCGAGCTCGGCGGCCTGAAGCTCGAGTCGCGGCGCTTCGGCTGGGGCACATCTCAGTTCGATCTCCAGCTGCTGGCCGCCGAAACCAGCGAAGGTCTGGGGTTGGTGCTCATCTTCAACTCCGACCTCTTCGACGGCGCGACTGCGGAGCGTGTCCTGGGTTCTCTCCGGTCGCTCCTGGTCGGTGTCGCCGAGCATCCGGAGCTGCGCATCGCGGAACTCCCGCTGCTGGTGCCGAGTGAGCGCCATCAACTGGTGGTCGAATGGAACGACCTCCCTCTGGACCTTGCGGACGACCGGTGCCTGCACGAGCTGGTGGCGGAGCAGGCCTCGCTCACCCCCGAGACCGTTGCCGCAATTTGCGGAGGATCCCGGCTGACCTACGGAGATCTCGAGCGTCGGGCCAACCGGTTGGCCCGCCACCTCCGGGCGTTGGGAGTCGGTGCGGAGACCCGGGTCGGAGTCTGCCTGGAGCGCGGGCCGGAGTTGCTACCTGCCCTCCTGGGGGTGCTGAAGGCCGGCGGAGCCTACGTACCGCTCGATCCCGCCTACCCACAGGAACGGCTGGATTTCCTCCTCGACGATGCGCAGGTGCCGGTCCTGGTCACCCAGGCTTCGCTGACCGAGCGGTTCACCGCGGAGACGACCCGCGTTCTGGTCGACACCGACCGAGAAGCGATCGCGGCACGAAGCGACCGGCCTCCTGGGACGCGAGTGTTTCCGGATCAGCTGGCGTACCTGATCTATACCTCGGGTTCGACCGGCCGCCCCAAAGGGGTGGCCATCGCGCACCGCAACGCCGTGGCCCTGTTGCTCTGGTCGGCCGGTCCCTTCGCCGCGGCCGAGCTTGCCGGGGTGGTCGCTTCGACCTCGATCTGCTTCGACCTTTCGATCTTCGAGCTGTTCGTAACGCTCGGTCGTGGGGGCACCGTGATCCTGGTCGCCGATGCCCTCGTGGTCGCCGATCTGTCGGAGGCGAGCGGCGTCACTCTGATCAATACGGTCCCTTCGGCGATCGCCGAGTTGGTGCGGTTGGGGCCGCCTCCGGCCGGTCTCCGCACGGTCAATCTGGCCGGGGAGCCACTCCAGCGTGCGCTGGTTGAGCAGATCGAGAGCTGGCATCCGGGTGTCCGCGTGCTCAACCTGTACGGCCCGTCCGAGGACACGACCTACTCGACCTGGGCGCGGGTGTCCGGCGAGGAGGGGGCTGTTCGGATCGGTCGCCCGGTGGCGGGAAGCGCGGTTTACCTTCTCGATCGCCAGGGGTACCCGGTGCCGCGGGGGGTGCCCGGGGAGCTGTACCTCGGCGGTGCGGGTCTCGCGCGTGGCTACTTGGGGCGACCGGATCTGACCGCGGCGAAATTCGTGCCCGATCCATTTTCTGAGCGGCCCGGCGGTCGGTTGTACGCGACGGGAGACCTGGTTCGGTCGGTTCCGGACGGTAATCTGGAGTACCAGGGCCGCATCGACCACCAGGTGAAGATCCGCGGCTTTCGCGTCGAGCCGGGCGAGATCGAGGCGGTCCTGGCGGCGCACCCCGCGGTCGAAGCGGTCGCCGTCGTGACGCGAGAGGTAGAGGTCGGGGATCGTCGCCTCGTGGCCTATGTCGTCGCCCGGCAGGTGGCGGGAGGTGACCTCGACGCGCTGCGCCATCACGTCGCGGAGCGGTTGCCCGGCTACATGGTGCCCGCGGCGTTCGTCGCTCTGGCCGCTCTACCGCTCACCCCCAATGGCAAATTGGATCGCCGTGCGCTGCCGGCGCCGGACTGGGTAGGAGGCCAGGCGCCCGCTGCGGCGACCGCGCCTCGAGACCCCACCGAGGAGCTGCTCGTCGGGCTGTGGGCCGAGCTGCTCGGCGTCGATGCCGGGCGGATCGGTCTCGACAGCAATTTCTTCTCGCTCGGTGGCCACTCACTGCTCGCCACGCGCCTGGTTGCGCGTGTGCGCCGAGATCTGCGGGTCGAGGTGCCGGTGCGCAGCCTGTTCGAGGTGCCCACTCCCGCGGGTTTTGCTCGCCGGGTCAAGGAGGCGCGCCAGGGACCCCAGGCCGCGCCGATCCGAAAGCTTCCGAGGACGGGCAGGTTGCCGCTGTCGTTCGCCCAGGAGCGGCTCTGGTTCCTCGATCGACTGGATCCGGGCAGTCCGACCTACAACATCCCCATCGCCGTCGAGCTCGACGGGCGGCTCGATACCTCGGCGCTCGCTCTGAGCCTCCTGGAGATCGTTCGCCGCCATGAGGTGCTGCGGACGACGTTCGCGTTGGAGGAGGACCGGCCGGTGCAGCACGTCGGCCTCCCGAGCGCCGGCTCCCTGGGTGCTCCGTCGGGCTTGCCGGTCATCGACCTCTGCGGGCTGGCTGAGCGCAGGGAGGTGGCGCGGCGAATCGGCACCGTAGAGAGCCTGGGCGGCTTCGACCTGGAGCGCGGACCGCTTTGGCGCACGACGCTCCTGCGTTTGGCCGAGGAGGAGCATGCGATCCTCCTCACCTTCCACCACATCGCCGCGGACGGATGGTCGATCGGTGTGTTCGTCCGCGAGCTCTCCGCTCTCTACCGGGCCTTTGCCGGGCGGCGCCCATCGCCCCTGCCGGAGCTGCCGATCCAGTACGTCGACTTCGCCCGGTGGCAGCGGGAGTGGATGAGCGGGGAGATCCTGGAAGGCCAACTCGCCTACTGGCGGCGGCAGTTGGAGGATGCCCCGGTCCTCGAGCTGCCCAGCGACCGACCGCCCTGCCCGGTGCGCGGCTCGCGCGGTGCCGCGCTGTCGCTCGAGATCCCCGGTCGGATGGCGGGCGACCTGGAAGAGGTGGCGCGCCGCCACGGTGCGACCCTCTTCATGTTTCTGTGCGCCGGCTTTGCGGCTCTCCTGTCCCGCTGCACGGGGCAGGAAGATGTCGCCATCGGCTGCCCGATCGCCAACCGCAACCGCGCCGAGATCGAAGATCTGATCGGTTTCTTCGTCAATACTCTGGTCTTGCGCACCGATCTCTCGGGCGATCCGTCCGGCCGGGACCTCCTGGCGCGAGTCCGCGAGGTGGCACTCGCGGCGTACCCCCATCAGGACCTGCCGTTCGAGAGGCTGGTCCAGGAGCTGCAGCCGCGACGCAAGGCGGAGCCGCTGCCGTTGGTCCGCGCCCTGCTGAGTCTCGGCGCCGACTCCGCCTTCGCGCTCGACCTTCCCGGCCTCTCTACCCAGGCCCGGTCTCCCGGGACGGAAACGGCGAAGCTCGACCTGACGCTCCAGTTCTTGCGGGCTGACCGGGGGCTTGCGGGGATCCTCGAATACAGCTCCGAGCTGTTCGATGCAACGACCGCGCAGCGCCTGAGCCAACAGCTGATGTCGCTCCTCGGGGACCTCAGCGCCGATCCCGAGCTGCGACTGAGTGAATTGACGGTTTCGACCGCGGCCGAGCGCCATCAGATGCTGGCCGAATGGTCCGGTGTCTCGCCGGAGCTCTCGCCGGGGACCACCATCCCCGCGCTTTTCGCGCAGCAGGTCCAGAACCGGCCGGACGCGGTGGCGATGAGCTCTTTGGGGTGGTCGTTGACCTATGGCGAGCTCGACCGCCGAGCCGGCCGCCTGGCGTACCGCCTCCGCCGGTTGGGTGTCGGACCCGAAATCCCGGTCGGCCTTTTTCTCGAACGCTCGCCCGACCTGATCGTCGCCCTGGCGGCGGTCGCAAAGAGCGGCGGGGTTTACGTACCGCTCGATCCGAGTCATCCGCGGCAGCGCCTGGCCTTCATCCTCGACCAAACGCGAGCCCCGATCGTCCTCACCCGCCTCGGCTTGCGCGGCGATCTGCCCGAGCCGGCAAACGGGGTGAGGGCGCGGGTGCTCTGCCTGGACCACGAGGCGAGCTCCATTCCCGAAGACTTCGGAAGCGCCGCGGATTCAGCCGGCTGCAGCCCCCAGAACCTCGCCTACATCCTCTACACCTCCGGCTCGACCGGCGAGCCGAAGGGGGTCGCAGTCACCCATCGAGCCGTGGTCCGGCTGGTGCGGGACACCGGCTATGCGAGCTTCGGCCCCGCAAAGGTCTTTTTGCAGCTCGCACCGGTGGCCTTCGACGCTTCGACGTTGGAGATCTGGGGTCCCCTGCTCAACGGCGGGCGCCTGGCGCTCGCTCCGTCCGGGCCGGTGACGCTCGCGGACCTGGAGCGGGCGATCGCCCGGGAGGGTGTCACCACCCTCTGGCTGACCTCGGGGCTCTTCCATCAGGTGATCGATCAGGGGATGCAGCTGGACGGGCTCCGCCAACTGCTGGCCGGAGGCGATGTCCTTTCCCCACCGCAGGTTCGGCGGGCGCTCGAGCGGCTATCCGGCGGCGTCCTGGTCAACGGCTACGGGCCGACCGAGAACACCACGTTCACCTGCTGCCACCGGATGACCCGGGCCGAGGAGGTGCGCATGCCGGTCCCGATCGGCCGGCCGATCGCCCGCACCTCGGTCTTCGTCGTGGACCGCTCGGGACGGCCGAGCCCGGCCGGAGCCGCGGGTGAATTGTGGGCCGGCGGCGCCGGCCTGGCGCGCGGCTATGTGGGCCGTCCCGACCTCACCGCCGATCGCTTCGTCCCCCATCCCTGCGGCGAGCCCGGCGAGCGCCTTTATCGCACGGGCGACAGGGTCCGTTTCCTGCCCGACGGCAGCCTCGAGTTCCTGGGCCGCATCGACCAGCAGGTGAAGGTCCGCGGCTTTCGCATCGAGCCCGGCGAGATCGAGGCTGTGCTGGCCGCCCATCCCGGCGTGGAAACCGCGCTGGTCGTGCCGCAGGAGGTGGGACCGGACGATCGCCGGCTGGTGGCCTACGTGGTCGCCCGGCCGGGGCAGGCACTCGATCTCGACGAGCTGCGCGACCTCGCCGCGAAGCGCCTCCCCGGATACATGGTTCCCGCGTCGTTCGTGTCCCTCGCTGCCCTGCCCTTGACCGCCAACGGCAAGGTGGACCGCCGCGCTCTCCCGCCGCCCGACGGGGCCGGAAGTGAAGAGACCTCGGCGCCGGCTCCGCCGCGCAATCCGATCGAGGAGCAGCTCGTCGGGCTCTGGGCCGAGCTGCTCGGTGTCGAGCCCGACCGGATGGGGATCAACAGCCATTTCTTCGAACTGGGCGGTCATTCGCTGCTCGCAACCCGGTTGATCTCTCGCGTGCGCGCGGATCTGCGGGTGGAGATCCCCTTGCGCGGCCTGTTCGAGGCGCCCACACCGGCGGGCCTCGCCCGCCTGATTCTGGCCGCCCGACAGGGGAGCGAGGTGCCGCCTCTTCGGCTAACACCGCGGACCGGCAGGCTACCGCTTTCGTTCGCCCAGGAGCGGCTCTGGTTTCTCGATCAGCTCGAGCCGGGGAGCGTGGCGTACAACATCGCCGTCGCCGTGCGCTTGTCCGGCCGGCTCGACCGCCGGGCGTTGGTCAGTGCTCTCGGCGAGATCGTTCGCCGCCACGAGGCGTTGCGCACGACGTTCGCGTTGGCAGAAGGCGAGCCGGTGCAGCGCATCGCCCCGGCGAAGGTTGAGGGCCTTGCCGGGGTCGATCTGACCCGCCTCCGTTTCGGGCGGGGGGAGGCCGAGCGGTTGGCCGCCGCCGAGAGCGGTCGCCCCTTCGACCTCGCTTCCGGGCCTCTTCTCCGCACGTCTCTGGTGCGTCTGGCTCCGGAGGAGCATCTCCTGTTGGTCGCTCAGCATCATGTGATCTCCGACGGTTGGTCGCTGGGGCTGTTCGTCCGCGAGCTCTCAATTCTCTATTCGGCGTTCATCCAGGGTCTCCCCTCGCCGCTTCCGGAGCTGCCGATCCAGTACCCGGACTTTGCGCTCTGGCAGCGGGAGTGGCTCTCCGGCGCGGTGCTCGAAGGTCAGCTCGGTTACTGGCGGCAACAGCTGGCGGGGATCTCGACGCTCGAGTTGCCCAGCGACCGGGCGCCGGGCAAGGTGCGCAGCGCGCGCGGATTGAGCCTGGCGGTGCATCTCTCCGCCGAGCTTAAGGCCGAGCTTCAGGCGTTGGCCCATAGTCGGCGCGCGACCCTGTTCATGATGCTCGCGGCGGGTTTCCAGGCGCTCCTGTCGCGCTGGTCGGACCAGGAGGACGTGGCGATCGGCACCGCGATCGCGAACCGCAATCGCGCCGAGGTGGAGGGGTTGATCGGGTTCTTCGTCAACACGCTGGTTTTGCGCAGCGACCTGTCGGGAGATCCCGATCGGGGCGAGCTGCTGCGGCGGCTGCGCGAGGTGACGCTGGACGCCTATGCCCATCAGGATCTGCCGTTCGAGAAGCTGGTGCAGGAGCTGGCGCCGGAGCGCGATCTGGGTCACTCGCCGCTGATCCGGGTCTTGTTGGTGCTGCAGAACTTGAAGCTGCCGCAGCTCACGCTGCCGGATCTGATCGTCGGGCCGCTGCCGGCGGCAGGTAAGACGGCGAAGCTCGATCTGACCCTGAGCCTCGATCCGGAAGGGGAGGGTCTCGTCGGCACGCTGGAACTGGCGGCCGATCTGTTCGACGAGGCGACGGGGCTGCGGCTGCTCGCGCATTTCGAACGGCTGCTCGGTGGGCTGGCTTCCGCAGGAGGGGATGAGCTGCGGCTCTCGACGCTGCCTCTCCTGTCGATCGCCGAGTCGAATCAGCTGGTCACCGCCGGGACGGCGAAGATCGAAAACGCTTTGGCGTCGCCGGACGATTTGTGTCTGCACGAGCTGTTCGCGGAGCAGGCGGCGCGGACGCCCGAGGCGACCGCCCTGGTCAGCGGCGATTCCCGATTGAGTTACGGCGAGATCGAACGGCGGGCAAATCGTCTGGCCCGTCACCTCCGGAGTTTTGGTGTGCGAGCGGAGACGCCGGTCGGAGTCTGTCTGGAGCGCGGTCCGGAGTTGCTGCCCGCGCTGCTCGGTATCCTGGCGGCCGGCGGGACGTACGTGCCGCTCGATCCGGCGTATCCGCAGGAGCGACTGGATTTCCTGCTCGCGGATGCCGGAGTTTCAGTACTGGTCACCCAAGGTTCGCTGACGCCGCGGTTTGCGGCGGTGAGCACGCAGGTTCTGGTAGACGGGGATTTCGACGCGACTTCGGTAGGTGGCAGAGCGGTCGCCGCCTGGCCTCCGAGCGCTCCGGATCAGCTTGCCTATCTGATCTATACCTCGGGTTCGACCGGCCGGCCGAAAGGGGTCGCGATCGCGCACCGGAGCGCGGTGAGGCTGGTGCGCTGGGCGTTGGCGCATTACTCCTCGGCGGAGCTTCTTGGCGTGCTCGCGTCGACCTCGATCTGCTTCGACCTTTCGATCTTCGAGCTGTTCGTGCCGCTCGGCAGCGGAGGCACGGTGCATCTCGTCACCGACGCCCTCGCGCTGCCCGATCTGGCGTCGATGGCAGAGATCACCCTGATCAACACCGTTCCCTCGGCGATCGCCGCCCTTCTGCGCCTGATGCCGGCGCCGGCCGGCCTCCGCACGGTGAACCTGGCGGGAGAGGCGCTGCAACGTGCCCTGGTGCGTGAGGTCGAACGTTGGCGGCCGGGGGTGCGTTTGCTCAACCTGTACGGCCCTTCGGAAGACACCACCTATTCGACCTGGGCGGCGATGGTGCCGGGCGAGGAGGGGAGCCCGGCGATCGGCCGTCCGGTGACGGGTGGCTCGGCCTACGTGCTGGACCGTTTCGGCAATCTGCTGCCGCAAGGCGCCAAGGGCGAGCTGTACCTCGCGGGCCGCGGGTTGGCGCGCGGCTACTTCGGCCGGCCGGAGCTGACCGCGGCGAAGTTCGTCCCCGATCCGTTCTCGGCGCAGCCCGGAGGGCGGCTCTACGCGACGGGAGATCTGGCGCGGATGGGTCGGGACGGTGCGCTCGATTTTCTGGGTCGGCGCGACCACCAGGTGAAGATCCGCGGCTTCCGCATCGAGCTGGGGGAGATCGAAGTGGCTTTGGTCGAGCACCCGGCGGTGGGCGAGGCGGCGGTCATCGCCCAAGGCGTGGACGACTTGCGCCTGGTCGCCTACCTCACCCTTTGCCAACCGATCGACCCGGCCGATCTGCGTGCCGATCTGTTGCGCCGGCTCCCGGCTCATCTGGTGCCGAGCCTGTTCGTCGTGCTCGCCGCGCTCCCCCTTTCGGCCAATGGCAAGTTGGACCGCCGTGCACTGCCGGCGCACTCCGGTTCGACCTCCGCGCCGGCCGAAGCGGCGCCGCACAGCCCGCTCGAAGAGGTGGTGGCCGGCGTTCTGGCCGAGATCCTCGGCCTTGAGCAGGTCGGGTCCGCGGACAACTTCTTCGATCTCGGTGGGCATTCGTTGCTCGCGACGCGTGCGGTCTCGCGGTTGAGCGGCGTGCTGGGGGTCGGTTTGCCCCTCCGTCAGATCTTCGAGACGCCGACCGTCTCGGCGCTCGCCAAGGCGATCGAACGGCTGCAGAGCGAGGCTCTCGGAGCGGAGCCCCCGATCGTACGGTGCGCGCGGGTGCAGACTCATCCGCTCTCCTTCTCCCAGGAGCGCCTCTGGTTCTTGGATCGGCTGCAGCCGGGCAACGCGAGCTACAACATGCCGATCGCCTCGCGGCTGCGCGGAGCGCTGTCGCCGACGCTCCTCGCGCGGAGCCTCGACGAGGTCGTTCGCCGGCACGAGACCCTGCGCACCACGTTCGGTGCCGAGGGTGGCCACCCTTTCCAACGCATCCAGCCGGCGCTCTCGATTCCCCTCCGCCGGCTGGATCTCGATGGCCTGGAGCCGACGCCGCGGGGCGCGGAGCTGGAACGCCTGATGGCGGCAGAGGGCGCAGCTCCCTTCGACCTCGAACGAGGTCCGCTGATGCGGGTTCGGTTGTTCCGCCTGGCCGCCGAAGAGTGGGTATTGCAGGTCAACCTCCACCACATCATTTCGGATGGTTGGTCGCTGCGTCGGCTGTTCAGCGAACTGGCGTGGATCTACGGCGCTTTCGCTCTCGGCGCGCCCTCGCCGCTGCCCGAGCTTGCGGTGCAGTACATCGACTATGCGCACTGGCAGCGCCGGTGGTTCCAGGGCGAGGTGCTCGAACGCCACCTCGAATCCTGGCGCCGCCGACTCGGTGGCACTCTGCCGGTCCTCGACCTGCCCACCGATCGTTCGCGCCCGCCGATCCAGACGTTTCACGGTGGCTCACGCTCCATGCGGCTGTCGGGCGGTCAGGTGTCCGAGCTGCGGGCTCTGGGCCGTCGGCGCGACGCCACGCTGTTCATGACCCTGTTCGCCGCGTTCAATCTGCTGCTTAAGCGTTACAGCGGGCAGGACGACATTTTGGTCGGCATCCCGATCGCCGGGCGGAATCGAGCCGAGGTCGAGAACCTGATCGGCTTTTTCATCAATAGCCTGGTGCTGCGCACCGACCTCTCGGGAAAGCCCGGTTTCGGCGCGCTGCTCTCCCGTGTGCGCCAAGTCGCCCTGGAGGCCTACGCGCACCAGGACCTCTCGTTCGAGCGCCTGCTCCAGGAGCTCCGGCTCGAGCGCGACCTCTCCCGCACGCCGGTGTTTCAGGTCTATTTCAACTTTCAGAGCTTCGCGGGTGCGCAGCCCGCCATGCCCGGGCTCGAAACGGAGAGCCTCTCGAACCGCGAAGAGCTGTCCAAATTCGACCTCACCCTCTATGTTCTCGAAGAGGGGAGCGGAGAGGTCCGGCTGGATCTGGTCTACAACGCGACGTTGTTCAGCGCCGACCGCTGCCGCGAGATGCTCGACCAATTCGGCGGCCTGCTGGCCCAGATCGCCGCACAGCCCGATCTTGCGATCGACCGGTTCTCCTTGATTACCGCGTCGGCTCGCCGACTGCTGCCGGACGCCGCGCAGGAGCTCGACGCGAGCTGGTTCGGTCCGGTCCACCGGAACCTGACCGCTTGGGCGCTGCGCGATCCCGACCGGCCCGCGGTGAGCGATCCGAACGGAGCTTGGAGCTATGGCGAGCTCGAGGCCCAGAGCAACCGCCTGGCCCATTTCCTGCGAACCGCGAGCGTCGGCACAGAAGACTCGGTGGCGATCTACGCCCACCGAAGTGCGACGCTGGTCTGGGCGGTGCTCGGGGCGCTCAAGGCCGGGGCCGCCTTCGTGGCGCTCGATCCGGCCTACCCACCGGCCAGGATCATCGAGATGCTCCGACTGGCGCGCCCGCGGGCGTGGCTCGCGATGACCGCCGCGGGCGCGGTGCCCGAGCCGATCGCGCGCTTCGTGGCGGAGCTTCCGGGCTGCGTGTCGTTGGAGCTCCCACCCTGGCACCTCGGAGCGCCGGAGGCACTGGCCGCCCTGCCGACCACGGACCCCGCGGTCGCCGTCGGCCCCGACGACCTGGCCTATATCTCGTTCACTTCCGGCTCGACCGGGGTGCCCAAGGGCATCCTCGGTCGGCACGGGCCGCTCTCTCATTTTCTGCCCTGGCAATGCGCGGAATTCGGTCTGACCGAAGCGGACCGGATCAGTCTGCTCTCCGGCCTGGCCCACGATCCGCTCCAGCGCGATCTGTTCACCCCGCTCTACCTGGGCGCGAGGATCTGCATCCCAGACCCGGCGGAGATCATCGCACCCGGAAAGCTGAGCGCCTGGATGCGCCGGGAAGCGGTCAGCGTGGCCCATCTGACTCCAGCCATGGGGCAGGTGTTGACCGAGAGCGGCCCGCAGTCCGCCGATTCTCTTCCCGCCCTGCGCCGGGTCTTTCTGGTCGGGGACATTCTCACGCGTCGCGACGTGGCCCGGCTGCGGCGTCTGGCGCCCGGTGTCAGCTGCGTCAATTTGTACGGCAGCACCGAGACCCAGCGCGCGGTGGGATATCACGTCGTGGCCCCCGTCGAGATCGCGTCGAGCGACGCGCGCGACAAGGAGATCCTGGCGCTCGGACGTGGGATGAGAGACGTCCAGCTCTTGGTGCGTAACGGCATGGGCGAGGGCGCGGGGATCGGCGAGATTGGCGAGATCGCGGTGCGCAGCCCGCACCTTTCGCGCGGGTACCTCGGGGACGCGGCCTCCACCGCTTTGAAGTTCGTGACCAATCCGGCCACCGGCGAGGCCGGAGACCGCCTCTATCTGACCGGCGACCTTGGCCGCTATCTGCCCGACGGCGAGGTGGCGTTCGCCGGCCGCGCGGATACCCAGGTCAAGATTCGCGGTTTCCGCATCGAGCCGGGGGAAATCGAGGCCCAGCTCGGCCGCATCCAGGGTGTGCGCGAAGCCGTCGTGGTGGCGACCGAAAATGGGGGAGCCGGCAGCCGCCTCGTCGCTTTCGTGGTTCCGGAGCCCGGCGCTCTTGGCACGCTTTCGGCCGGCGACCTACGGGATCGGCTCAAAGAGGTGCTGCCGGCGTACATGGTGCCGAGCGGACTGCTCTTCCTGGCCACCCTCCCTCTGACGCCCAACGCCAAGGTCGACCGCCGCGATCTGTTGCGTCTGGCGGGCGCGCAGCGCGAAGAGGCCGCGGACTTCCGCGCCCCGCGCACCGAGGCCGAGGTCTTGATCGCGGGCATCCTGCGCGAGGTGCTCGGGGTGGAGCGCATCGGTGCCGAAGACAACTTCTTCGATCTCGGCGGCAACTCTCTACTCCTGCTCCAGGTCCAAGCCCGAGTGCAGGCCGCATTCCGCCGCGAGCTGGCCGTCCTCGATCTGTTCGCCAACCCGACGGTGAGCGCCCTAGCCCGTCACCTGGCCGCGCCGGAGCAGCCGGAGCCGGTCGGGACCGCCGCGGGCGCCTTCGACGGCGCCGAACAACTCGATGCCGGCAAGCGGCGACGGCTGCTCCGATTCCAGCAAAACCAGAAGGCCGCAGTTTTTCAAGCAGGAGGTCGCGATGAATGAACGACGGGTACCGGGGAACTTTACCGGCATGGAGGTCGCCATCGTCGGGATGGTCGGCCGCTTTCCGGGAGCGAACAACCTTGATGAGTTCTGGCGCAACCTGCGGGACGGCGTCGAATCGATCACCTCTTTCAGCGCGGAGGAGCTGATCGCCCGCGGCGCCGATCCCGCCCTGGTGCGCCTGCCGCACTACGTCAAGGCCGGTTTCGTCATCGAAGGCTTCGATCTCTTCGACGCCGGCTTCTTCGGCATCAGCCCGCGCGAAGCCGAGCTCATCGATCCCCAGCAACGCCTCTTCCTGGAGTGCGCCTGGGCGGCCCTGGAGGACGCCGGCTACGATCCCGACCGCCTGTCGCGGCGGGTGGGCGTCTACGCCGGCTCGCGAATGAACAGCTACTTGGCCAACGTGTATTCGAATCCCGGGGTGGTCGGCACGGTCAGCGACATGCAGATCCAGATCGCCAACGACAAGGACTATCTGGCCACCCGCGTCTCCTACAAGCTGAACCTGGGCGGCCCGAGCCTGACGGTCCAGACGGCCTGCTCCACGACGCTCGTTGCCATGCACCTGGCCGGTCAGGCCCTGCTCAACGGCGAGTGCGACATGGCGCTCGCCGGCGGCGTCGGCATCCGCATCCCCGAGGTGGGCTATCTCTATACCGAAGGAGAGGTCAGCTCCCCGGACGGCCGCATCCGCGCCTTCGACGCCAAGGCCAAGGGCACGATCTTCGGCAGCGGCATGGGCATGGTCGTGCTGAAGCGGCTGGAGGACGCGCTGGCCGACGGCGACACCATCCGCGCCCTCATCCTGGGCTCCGCGGTCACCAACGACGGCTCTCTCAAGGTGGGCTTCACGGCTCCCGGGGTGGACGGCCAGGCCCGGGTGGTGCACGCGGCGCAGCTCGCCGCCGAGGTCGAGCCGGAGACGATCTCCTACATTGAGGCCCACGGCACCGGCACCCCGGTGGGAGATCCCATCGAGGTCGCGGCCCTGACCCGGGTTTTCCGGGAGAGCACGGACCGCAGAGGCTTCTGCGCAATCGGATCGGTCAAGACCAACATCGGTCACCTGGGGGCGGCCGCGGGCGTCGCGGGCATCATCAAGACCGTGCTGGCTCTCGAACGGCGCACGATCCCGCCGTCGCTCTTCTTCGAGACACCCAACCCGCAGATCGATTTCACCGCCAGCCCCTTCTACGTCAACACCGAATTGCGCGACTGGCCGGCCAACGGGGCGCCGCGCCGCGCCGGCGTGAGCGCCTTCGGCATGGGCGGCACCAACGCTCACGTAATCCTAGAGGAGGCTCCGGAGCTCCCCGCCGTGGACCCGGCCCAGCCCTGGCAGCTCCTGGTCCTCTCGGCCCGCACCCCCGCGGCCCTGGAGCGCGCCGCCGCCGGCCTGGCCGATCACCTGGAGTCCCACCCCGAGCTCGATCTCGGCGACGCCTCCTACACCCTGGGGGTGGGGCGCAAGAGATTCCCGCACCGGCGCGCGCTCGTCTGCCGCGACCGCGCGGAGGCGATCGAGGCGGCCCGCGCGCCGGGCGGAGGAGCCACCGGATTCTCTGACGCCGTCGACCGGTCGGTCGCCTTCCTGTTCTCCGGCCAAGGGGCGCAATACCCGGGCATGGGCGCGGACCTCTATGAGACGCAACCCACCTTCCGCGCCGAGGTCGACCGCTGCTCAGGCCTGCTCGAGCCCCTCCTCGGCTTCGACCTGCGCGGCCTGCTCGTCCGCGCGCCCGCGGCCGCCGAGCAGGCCGAGGCCGAGCGGCGGATCAATCAGACCGCGGTCGCGCAGCCGGCCCTCTTCGTCCTCGAATACAGCCTGGCCAGGGTCTGGATGGAGTGGGGTATCACGCCGCGCGCCATGCTCGGCCACAGCATTGGCGAGTACGTGGCCGCCTGCCTCGCCGGAGTCTTCTCCCTGCCCGCCGCGCTCGCCCTGGTGGCGGCGCGGGGCCGGCTCATGCAGAGCCTGCCGGCGGGCGCCATGCTGAGCGTGCCGCTGCCGGCGGAGGAGGTCGAAACACTGCTCGCTCCTCCCTTGTCGCTCGCCGCCGTCAACGCTCCCGAACGCTCGGTGGTCTCGGGGCCTGAAGAGGCCGTCGAGGCCTTCCGGCGCCGGCTGGAGGAGCAGGGGCTCACCCCCCGGCGCCTGCATACCTCCCATGCCTTCCACTCCGCGATGATGGAGCCGGTCCTCGGCCCGTTCGTCCGCCAATTCGACGGGATCGAGCTCCGGCCGCCGCAGATCCCCTACCTCTCCAACGTCACCGGCACCTGGATCACCGCCGGCCAGGCCACCGACCCGGGGTACTGGGCGCGCCACCTGCGCCAGCCCGTGCGCTTCGCCGACGGCGTGCGCGAGCTCTTGGCCGAGCCCGGCCGCCTGCTGCTCGAGGTGGGGCCCGGCAACACGCTGACCACGTTCGCGCTGCAGTGTCTGGAGCGCGCGCCGGACCAGGCCGAGGTCTCCTCCCTGCCGCACGCCCGCGACCGCCAACCCGCGCGGCGGTCTGTGCTCAAGGCGCTCGGCCAGCTCTGGCTGCACGGCGTAGCGGTCGATTGGGCCGGGCTCCACGCCCACGAACGGCGCCGCCGGGTGTCGCTGCCCACCTATCCGTTCGAAGGCGAGCGCTTCTGGATCGAGGCCGGGAACATGTCGGCCGGCTTCTCGGCCCTGGCCTCCGGCGCAAAGGCCAAGAGGAACGAGATCGAGGACTGGTTCTATCTGCCGTTCTGGAAGCCGTCGCTGCCACCGCTGCTGGACGGCGAGCCCGCCCCTCCGGGCTCCCGCTGGCTGGTGTTCCTCGACGGCGAGGGGCTGGGAGCGCGTCTGTTGGACCGGCTCCGGCAGGCCGGCCAGAGCGCGGTCGGCGTCGAGATCGGCGAGCGCTTCGAGCGGCTCGGCGAGCGCTCCTATGCCGTCTCGCCGGCCCGGCGGGAGGACTATGACGCCCTGTTGCAGGCTCTGGCGGCTGCGGGTGAGCCCCCCGAGCACATCGTCCATCTCTGGAACGTGGGGCGGCGGCGGTGCGCAAGCCCGTGCCCGGAGGTCCTGCGGGACGAGGAGCGCGGCTTCTGGAGCCTCCTCTTCCTCGCTCAGGCCTGCGGCAAACAGAACCTCAAGGCACCGCTCCGCCTCGCCATCGTCTCCAACGGTCTGCAGCGGGTGATGGGCGAAGAGTCCCTCTGCCCGGGCAAGGCAACCCTGCTCGGTCCGACCCGTATCATTCCGCTGGAGTATCCGCAGATCCGCGCCGCCAGTATCGACATCGTGCTGCCGGAGCCGGAGAGCGCCGCCGCAGCGGACCTCGTCGAGCAGCTCCTGGCCGAGGTCGTCGGCGGGCTGCCCGATCCGATCGTGGCCTACCGAGGCCGGGGTCGCTTCCTGCTCGACTACCAGAACGTGCGCATCGGCCCCGCGGCGCCGGAAAGGCTGCCCTTCCGGTCTGGAGGCGCCTACCTGATCACCGGCGGGCTCGGCGGGCTCGGCCTGGTCTTCGCGGAATTCCTGGCGCGCGAGCACGGTGCCCGGCTGGCGCTGCTCGGGCTCTCTCCCCTGCCGCCGCGCGAGGAGTGGGCGGACTGGATTGCGCACCGCGGCGACCACGACCGGGTCAGCGCCAGGATCCGCAAGGTCCAGGAGCTCGAAGCCCTGGGCGCCGAGGTCCTGGTGCTCGCCGTCGACGTCGCCGACGAGGAGCAGATGCGGCAGGCGGTCGCGCAGGTCCGCGCCCGCTTCGGCGACCTGCACGGCGTCATCCATGCCGCCGGCCTCGCGGGCGGCGGGCTCATCCAGCTCAAGACCCACGAGACCGCCGCCCGGGTGCTCGCCCCGAAGATCCGCGGCACCCTGGCGCTCGACGCGGCCCTCGCCGGCCAACCGATCGACTTTCTCCTCCTCTGCTCCTCGACCATCTCCATCGTCGGCGGCCTGGGGCAGGTCGACTACTGCGCCGCCAACTCCTTCCTCGACGCTTTCGCGCAGGAGAGGGCATTGCGCGGCGGCACCCGCACCGTATCGATCAACTGGGGCGCCTGGCAGGAGGTGGGCATGGCGGTCGCCGCCGGCCTGGCACCCGGCGCAAAGACTGCCGTCGCCGCCGAGCGGTACATCCACCCCCTGCTCGACCGCTGCCAGCGCGAGATGGCCGAGCAGACGATCTATGAGACCGACTTCAACGCGGCGCGGCAGTGGGCCGTCGCCGAGCACCGGGTCCTCGGCCAGCCCACGGTGCCGGGCACCTGCTATCTCGAGATGGCGTGCGCCGCGTTCCAGGACCATGCCGCGGTCTTCGAGAGCCGCGGCGGCGAAGCGGGAGTCGAGATCCGGGAGGCGCTCTTCCTCAATCCCCTGCGGCTTCAGGAGTCCGAGACCCGGTCGGTGCAGACGATCCTCGAGCCGGACGGCGAAGGGTTTTCGTTCCGCGTCGTGAGCCGGCCGCCGGAGGGCGCGGTGGGAGGGGCCGCGCCGCAGGTGCATGCCCGGGGCAAGGTGGGGCCGCTCGCCGCCGAAACCGGCGACGCCGCGGCGCGCCGCGACTTGGAGGCCATCCGGCAGCGCTGCGGCGAGCGGGAGATCCTGGTCACCGGCGAGATCATGAGCAGCGGCGAAGGGCTGGTCTATTGGGGTCCGCGCTGGCAGAGCCTGAAGCGGGTCGACATCGGCGCCACCGAGATCCTGGCCCACCTGGAGCTGCCCGCGGAATTCGCCTCCGACAGCGGACAATTCACCCTGCACCCTGCCCTTCTCGACGTGGCGACCAGTCTCATGGCGTTCCTCACAGAGGGATCCCACCTGCCCATCTCCTACCAGCGCCTGGCGCTGCGCCGGCCGCTCTCCGGCACGCTCTTCAGCCATCTGCGCAAGCGGGGGGACGCAGCGGAGAGCAAGGAGACGGTGGCGGTCGACATCACCCTGATGGACGAGAACGGGGAGGTCCTCGTCGAGATCGAGCGCTTCGTGATGAAACAGGTGACAGAGACGAGCACCCTGCGGCGCCCGGCGGAACCGGTGCAAGCCGTGGCGGCAGCGGCAAAGACACCGCCGCCAGCCGTCCCTGCCCAGGGGGGAGACCGGCGTCCCGCTTCGCGCGTCGACGCGAGCGACGGCATCCTCTCGCAGGAGGGCATCGAGGTGGTGCGGCGAGTGCTCAGCCGCGGCCGGGAGCTGCCCCAGGTCGTGGCGTCGGCAAAAGACCTCCAGACCCTCCTTGCCCAAATCCGCTCCCTCGACCGCGGTAGCCTGGCGGACCGCGCCGACCTCGCCCGCGGCCCGCGCGACATGCACGCCCGTCCCAGCCTCAGCACCCCCTACGCCGCGCCGCGCAATCCGCTCGAGCAGCAACTGGCCGAGGCCTTCCAGCAGGCGCTCGGCCTCCAGGTGGTCGGGATCAACGACAACTTCTTCGACCTGGGCGGCGATTCGATCGTCGGCATCCAGGTCGTCGCCCGCGCCAACGAAGCTGGCCTGGCGCTCTCCCCGGATCAGCTCTTCGAGAATCAGACCATCGCCGAGCTGGCGGGTTTGATCACCCCGCCACAGGCCGTCCTGGAGCCCGCGCTGCCGCCGGTCTTCGGGACGCCGGTGTCGGTGCCCGCCATGCCTTTCGCCGACTCCGGCCTGCCCCTGGAGGAGCTCGATAAAGTACTCGCCAAGCTCAGGGAGATGAACCCATGACCACGGCCAACCTGTTGCGGGATCTTCGCTTCGCCGGGCGGATGATGCGCAAGAGCCCCGGCTTCACCACCGCGGTTCTGCTCTGTCTCGCCTTGAGCATCGGCGCCAACACCGCCGTGTTCAGCCTGTTGAATGCCGTCCTCCTGCGCGATCTGCCCTATCGGGAGCCGGCGCGCATCCAGATGGTCTGGAACCAGTTCCTGGGACAGGACCTGCCCAAGCTCGAGCTCTCCGATCTCGAATTCCTCGACCTGCGCGACCAGGTCAAGTCGTTCACGCACATCGTGGCCTCCCGCCCCAGCCTCTTCAACCTGACGGGCGACGGCGAGCCGGACCTGGTGGTGGGGGCTCGCGTCTCCGCCGACCTTTTTCGCCTCCTGGGCGTCCAGGCGGCGGTGGGCCGCACCTTCCTGGCGGACGAGGATCAACCGGGCCGAGGCGATGTCGTCATCCTGAGCCACGCTCTCTACGAGCGCCGCTTCGGCTCCGACCCGAGCGTCGTCGGACGCAAGGTCACGATCAATAGCAAGCCTTTCACGGTCATCGGCGTGACCCCCCGCCACTTCTACTTCCGACGCAAAGGGCGGGACCTCTGGATGCCGCTGGTCATCGACCGAGCGGCGCCGTCGCCGCGAGACCAGCGCTACCTGGAGGTCTACGCCCGCCTCAAGCCCGGCGTGACGCCCGAACAGGCGAAGACCGAGCTCGCCGACGTCGCGCGGCAATTCGCGCGCGCGAACGCCGAAGCCTACCCAGCGGACAGCGGCTATGGGCTGACACTCAACTCCTACACCGAAGAGATCGTGGGAGCGGTCCGGCCCTCCCTTCAGCTGCTCGGCGTAGCCGTCGGCCTCGTCTTGTTGATCGCCTGCGCCAACATCTCCAACCTGCTGCTCGCCCGGGCGAGCGCCCGCGGCCGCGAGGTCGCCCTCCGCGCGGCCCTGGGCGCCGACCGGGCTGGCCTTATTCGGCAGTTCCTGACCGAAAGCCTGCTGCTCGCCCTCTGCGGCGGCGCCCTCGGCCTGCTGCTCACCACCTGGTGCGTCAAGGTGGTCACCAAGCTGGAGCTCGCCCAGATCCCGCGGCTCGACGAGGTCTCGATGGACGGGCGCGTGCTCGCCTTCACACTCGCCGTGTCGCTGCTGACCGGCATCGCTTTCAGCCTGATGCCCGCCCTCCAGCTCTCGCGGGCCGACTTCCACCAGGCTCTCCGCGAGGGCGGCAAGAGCTCGGCGGGGGTGAAAAGCCGCTTGGCCCGGCAACTGCTTATCGTGTTGGAGGTCGCGGTGGCGCTGCTGGTGATGGTGAGCGCCGGGATGATGATCCAGAGCTACCGGCATCTTCAGCGGGTCGATGCCGGTTTCAAGACGGACAACATCCTCACCCTCGAGCTCAACCTGCCCGCCGCCAAGTACCCCGAGCCCCGACAGTGGACGCTGTTCTTCAACCAGCTCCTCGAGCGGTTCAGGAGTCTGCCGGGCGTGATCCAGGCCGGCGCGATCAACGCCGTGCCGCTTGGCGTCGTCCAGATCACCGGGGAGGTCGCGGTCGAGAGCGCTCCGCAAGAGTCGGGACAGCTCAATCCGACGGTTGGATGGCGCAAGAGCAGTCCCGGCTATTTCCAGACCATGGGGATCGGGCTGCTCCAGGGCCGCGATTTCACCGCTCACGACGACGAGCGGTCGGAGCCCGTGGTCATCGTCGATCAGAGCAGCGCCCGGCGTTTCTGGCCGGACCAGAACCCGATCGGCGAGCGCCTGCGGTTGATCGGGCAGGGGGCGCCGGAGGAATGGCGCTCCGTGGTGGGGGTGGCGAGAGACGTCAAGCACGAAGGGCTCGAGGTCGCCTCCCGGGAGCAGATCTACATCCCTTATCCGCAATATCCGCATTCGTTCATGTACCTGGTGATGCACACCTCGACGGATGCCGCCGCGATGGCGCCTCAGGTCCGGCCTGCGGTGCTCGGCATCGACAAGGACCAGTCTGTCTTTCGCGTCGAAACGATGGACGAAAAGATGAGCCGGTCGATGGCCTGGCGGCGTGCCTACACCACGATGCTCGGGACGCTGGCCCTGGTCGCCTTGGTTCTCGCCTTGGTCGGCGTTTATGGCGTCATGGCCTTCTCCGTGGCCCAGCGGACCCGCGAGATCGGCATTCGCCTGGCGCTCGGAGCGGAACGGCGAACGGTGGTTCAGCTCATCTTGCGGCAGGCCCTCTGGCTTGCCGGGATCGGGATCGGCCTGGTCGCAGCCCTCGGCTTGCTGCGCCTGATCTCCAGCCTCCTCTACGGCGTCGCGGCGACCGATCCCAAGATCCTGATTGGCGGCTCGCTCCTCTTGACCGCGCTCGCGCTGCTGGCGAGCTATCTGCCCGCGCGCCGCGCCTCCAGAGTCGACCCCCTGGTCGCCTTGCGCAACGAGTGAGTACACCCCTATGGACCTCGGCGACATCGAAGATCTCTACCCGCTCTCCCCGGCCCAGAAGGGGATGCTGTTCTACGATCTCTCCGCGCCGGGCTCGGGCGTCTACTTCGAGCAGTTTCCCCTGGCGTACGACCAGGGTCTGGACCCGGAGATCTTCGTCACCGCCTGGCAGCAGATCGTCGATCGACATCCCATCCTGCGCACCTCGTTCCTTTGGGAGGATCTGGAAGAGCCGGTTCAGGTGGTACATCGGAACGTCCGTCTGCCCGTGGAACGGCTGGACTGGCGCGGCCGGGGCGCCGCGGAACAGCAATGCGACCTGAGCGCCTATGCTGCCGCAGACCGGCGGCGCGGCTTCGATCTCACCCGGCCACCCCTGCTCCGGCTCGCCCTCATCCGCTTCGGCGAGAATTCCTACCGGGTAATCTGGAGCCACCATCACTTGCTGCTCGACGGCTGGTCAGTGGGTCTGATGATGCGCGACATCTTCACGCTCTATCAGGCGATCTTCCGCGGCGAGGCGGCGCCCGTCCCCTCGCGCCGCCTGTTCAAGGACTACATCAGTTGGCTGCGGCAGCTCGCTCCGGCCGCCGCCGAACCCTATTGGCGGCGGGCGCTCGCCGGCTTTCGGCGGCCCACGCCGCTGGCCGCCCATCGCGATCCCGCGGGGAAGATCGAGCCTGACTACGAGCTGCGCCTGACCCGCCTCTCCGCCGGCCTGAGCGCCCAGATCAAAGGCTTCGCCCAGCGCAACCGGCTGACGGTGATCACGCTGGTCTACGGGGCCTGGGCGCTGTATCTCTCCCGCACCAGCGGCGAGCAGGACCTGGTCTTCGGAACCACCGTCTCCGGCCGTCCGCCCTCGTTACCTGGCGTGGAATCAATGATCGGCTGCCTCATCAACACCCTTCCCGTGCGGGTGAGGGCGGATCTCGGCACAGAGCTCGTGCCGTGGCTACAGACGCTCCAGAAGAGCCTCGTGGAGCTGCGCCAATATGAATACACCCCGCTGGTCGACGTCCTGGGCTGGGCGGACGTCCCACGCCGGCTGCCACTCTTCGAGAGCCTCGTGATCTTCGAGAGCTTCACCACCGAGGCCTCCTTCGAGATGAGCCACGCCGGATTCTTCCAGCGGACCCATTACCTGCTGACCCTCGTGGTTTCCGCGGACCCGGTGCTGACGCTGCGCCTCGGCTTCGAGCCCAGCCGCCTCGAGGTCGACCAGGCGCTCCGGCTGTTGGGCCAGCTCGAGAACCTGCTCGCCGCCATGGTCGAAGCCCCCCTGCGCCCTCTGGGTGCGTTGATGCCTCTCGCCGCCGCCGAGCGCCTCCAAGTCCTCTCGGCGCGCGACGGCGATTCGGTCGGGTCTGCAACCAACGGTGCTCCCAGAGCCTTCGTGGCACCACGGACTGCTGAGGAAAGTGCCGTCGTCGCAATCTGGCGGGAGGTGTTGGGGGTCGCCGAAGTGGGGGTCGAGGACGATTTCTTCGATCTCGGTGGCCACTCGTTGCTCCTACTGCGGATGGCCGACAAGGTTCGCAGAATGCTCGGCAACGAGGTATCGCTGGCGCAGCTGCTCTCATGCCGTACCGTCGCCGAGCTGGTGGCGCAAGCGGAGCAAGAGCCTTCGAGAGTGGCCCTGCTCTAGAATCGCTTTTGAAGAGCCAAACAGCCCGGCCGTTATGACCAACTTCCTGCTCATCTGGTTCGGCCAGGTCGTCTCGCGCTTGGGCACCAGTCTGACCGCGTTCGCCCTCGGCGTCTGGGTCTACCAGCGCACGGGTTCGGTGACCCAGCTCGCACTGATCTCCTTTTTCAGCGTTGCGCCGGCGGTCTTGATGTCACCCTTCGCCGGTGCGCTGGTCGATCGGTGGGATCGGCGCCGCGCGATGATCCTGAGCGATGGCGGCGCAGGGGCGTGCACGCTCGCGCTCGCGCTCCTGATTCTCGCCGGTCGGTTGGAGACCTGGCATATCTACATTGCGGTCGGGATCGCCTCGGTGTTCCAGGCGTTTCAGTGGCCGGCGTTCTCCGCGGCGACCTCTCAGCTGGTCGGCAAGCAGAACCTCGGGCGCGCCAATGGACTCAGCCAGATGGGGCAAGCGGTCGCGCAGATCGGCGCGCCGGTGATCGCAGGCGCGCTGGTCGGGCCGATCGGGATCAAGGGCATCGTCCTGATCGACTTCGCGACGTTTCTGTTCGCCTTGGTCCTGCTCATTGCGGTTCGTATTCCGCGCCCGGAGGCGAGTGCAGAGGGTGCTGCCGGTCGCGGGTCGCTCTGGCGTGAAGCCGGTTTCGGCTGGACCTATCTCCGCCGCCGGCCGGGACTGCTGGGGTTGCTCTGGTTGTTCGCCGCGACCAATTACACCATGGGCCTGCTGACCGTCCTGATCGTGCCGCTGGTGCTCTCGTCCCACTCTGCCGGCACGCTCGGTACCGTGCTCTCGATCGCCAGCAGCGGCATGCTCGTGGGCAGCCTGGCCATGGCGGCCTGGGGAGGTCCCGCGCGCCGCATGCACGGGATCTTCGGCGCCCTTTTGTTGCAGGCGGGAGCCCTCCTCTTGGGCGGAGGCCAGCAGAGTGTACCGGTGATCACCGCGGCGGCGTTCTTCTATCTGCTCGGTTTCCCGATCATCAACGCGTGCAGCCAAACGATCTGGCAGACCCAAGTGGCGCCGGATGTCCAAGGCCGCGTTTTTGCGATCCGCCAGATGATCGCCCTCTCTTCCCTGCCGCTCGCTCAGCTCGCCGCCGGTCCGCTCGCCGATTTCGTATTCGAGCCGCTCCTCGCCGTCGGGGGGCCGCTCGCCGGTACCCTGGGGGGGATCCTCGGAGTCGGCCCCGGGCGCGGTATCGGCCTCCTATTCGTCGTCCTCGGGTTCGCCAACTTCCTGGTCTTCGCCCTCGCCTGGTCAACCTCGCGCCTGCGTAATGTCGAGGACGACGTCCCGGGGGAATCGTATCCAGGCCATCAGTCTGGGCTGACGTAACGCGACCCGTTGGGCCGGAAAACCAAGCGCCGCCTGCGGGGCCTTGCCGGCACCCCTTTCTCCCGTGGTACTCTGCCGCGCCATGAGCAATCCACGCGTATTCTTCGATATCGAAGCCGACGGCACGCCGCTCGGCCGCATCACGATGGAACTGGCGGCCGACGTCGTTCCAAAGACCGCCGAAAACTTCCGCGCGCTCTGCACGGGCGAACAGGGTTTCGGCTACCAGGGCAGCTCGTTCCACCGCGTCATCACGAACTTCATGTGCCAGGGTGGCGACTTCACCAACCACAACGGCACGGGCGGCAAGTCGATCTACGGCAACAAGTTCCCCGACGAGAACTTCCAGCTCAAGCACACCGGGCCGGGCTTCCTCTCGATGGCGAACGCCGGGCCGAACACCAACGGCTCGCAGTTCTTCCTGACCACGGTCACGACCGCCTGGCTGGACGGCAAGCACGTCGTCTTCGGCCACGTCACCGAAGGGATGGACGTGGTCAAGAAGATCGAGTCCTACGGCAGCCAGGACGGCAGAACCAGCAAGAAGATCGTCATCGCGGCGTCCGGCCAGCTCGACTGAGCGGGTAGGGAGAGCCGGGAGCGAACGTGGCCGATCTGTTCGACAACGCAGCCGAAGAAGAACGTCGGCTGATCGAAAAGCTCGAGAAGATCGAGGCGCTGTTCGCGCGCCCTGCCACGGCCGGCGAACGGGCTGCGGCGGCGAGCGCGCGGGAGCGGATTCGGGCGCGGCTCCTGTTGCTCGAGAAGACCGAACGGCCGGTCGAGTATCGGTTCACCTTGAGCGACGGCTGGTCGCGGCGGCTGTTTGTCGCCCTCCTGCGCCGCTACGGCCTACGGCCCTATCGCTATGCGCGACAACGCCACACGACCGTGATGGTACGGGTGACCAAGACGTTCACCAACGAGGTGCTCTGGCCCGAGTTTGAGCAGCTCGACTCGACCCTGCGCGCCCACCTCGAAGCGGTCACCGAGCGGATCGTCGCCCGGGCGATCCACGGCGACGGCGACGACGTCGAAGAGCAGGCGGGCGAGCCGGAGCGGGCGGCGCAGCAGATGGAGATCTCTGAGCCCTGAGCGAAGTCGAAGGGCGGGGCGGCGCGCACCTTTGCCTACAACCGTACCCGCCAGAAGCTCTGCCCCTCGGCTTGCATCGAGGCGAGCCGCTGTCTCATCCCCGGCGGCTCACCGTGGCGCAGCAGGTCGAACATGTCGTGCAGCAACGCCTCGGCCTGGGCGAAATAAGAGTGGCCGAGCAGATCGACATCGAAGTTCGGCACGGCGATCGTGTCGATGCCGGGTGCCACGGTGTAGGGGGTGAAATAGCCCGCCCGCGGTGCATCGTGGAGCTTCGAGGAGAGGTGCACCGGCAGATCGCGATTCGAAGCGTAGAGGGTGGTGCGCTCTGAATGCTCCGGGTAGATCGCGGCGAGATCGAGGAACAGGTCGCGATCGACGTCGGGCGCGGCGAGGAAGATCTGCCCGAACCGGACCTTGCCGCGGGTCTCGGCGTTCGACGCGATCCGTTGCAGCGCGCGAAGCAGGCCGCGGTTGCCCATGCTGTGGGCGATTACGTGGACCTTCAGAGCGCCGCAGTGGGAGGCGAAATCGATCAGAAACTCGGTGATCGCCCATTCGCTCGCCTCGAGGGTCGCCTCGTCGGCCGGGTAGGCCACCGCGCTGCCGCGCGACGGCCAACTGAAAAAGGCGGTCGCCCCCGGCACCGCGAGATCGCAGCCGAGCTGCGCGGCGCGGATCGCCGCCCCCTCGAAGGTGACGTTGTAGCCGTGGAGGAAGAAGAGCGCGTGCGGCGGTCGGTGATTCTCACGAGCCGCGGCGTCCATCGCCATCCGGATCTCGTCGAAGAACCGGTCCTGTTCCTGCACCTCGATGCGCTGCACCCGCAGTCGGTCGTCGCGCAGGTCGAGCCGAAAAAGGCGGCGCCAGATGGAGGTGCCCGTCTCGCCGAAGCGGTGCGCCTCGGGCACGTGGACATCGACGCGCCCTCGGGTGATCTGGTTGTGGCGCTCGCTCGTGAAGCCCGTTCCTCCCGTCTCAGGCCTTCGGTTCGTGCCGAACCAGACGGGGTAGATCTGATCTCCTGCGGCCTCGGGGTTCTTCCATTCGCCACGCATTGGAGGGCGCGAGCCCTCCCCTCGGGTGAGCGGTACATCGTAGGAGGCCGGCCCTCGTGAGATATCACCCAACTCCAAGAGGCCAAGCCCGTTGGTCAGCTCTTCGACCCGTCGTTCGATCTCGGCGTGATCGGCCGCTTCGGTCGCCAACCGCTGAAGAAGAATCGCGCGGATCGTTAGGGCGAGAGCAGTGTTCCCTGCGCTCACTGCGCCTTCGAGGTCGTCGAGCAGCTCGGCGAGCGATCGTTCAGGATGGGCGGATCTGGGCATGGCGTTCGGGGTTCCTCTCCGCGCGGCGCGTATGGGTAACTGTTGCGCGATTCTACTGAAGGAATACGCGCAGGAACGCAATCCTTAGGAGCATGGTCTAAGCTCGTAGGATGAGCCCTCGATCGCACCGTTCCGCTCGCCGTCCTTTCTCCCTGGTAGCCTCGCTCCTTCTCGGGCTGACCTTGCTTCCCAACGCCCGAGCGATGTCGAAGCCGGTTCCGCAGCCCGGCGCGCCGCACCTCTCCGTAGCGGGGATCGCGGCGCTCGCCGAGATCGACCGTTTGGTCGACGAGGAGCAGAAAGTGCAGACAGCTTACGACCAGGCGATCGCCCTGCTCGAGTCCGCCCGGAAGGCCGGGGACGAACCGCTGATCACCCGCGCGTTGATCAAAGCGGCGAAGCTCAAGACCGGGCTCTCGGGCTACGAGACGGCGGTGCGCTTCCTGCGCGAGCAGGAATGGCCTAAGGGCAAGCACGAGCGTGCGGTGCTCGATCTTTCCTATGGCGCCGCGCTGGTCAGCTATCTCTCTGCCTACTCCTGGGAGATTCGCCAACGCGAACGGGTGACCGGCACGGAGACGGTCGATCTTTCGGCATGGACACACGATCAGATCGCCGGGGAGGCGATCGCCGCCTATGCGCGGGCCTGGAGTGCGAGAGAGGTTCTGGGCGCTCTTCCGGTCCGCGCCTGGGCGGAGTTCCTGACCGTCAACGACTATCCCAGGGGGGTGCGCGGCACCCTGCGCGATGCGGTCACTTACCTGTTCGCCGGGCTGCTCGCCGACAGCTCGCTCTGGGCGCCGGGAGAACAGAACGGCACCTGGCGGCTCGTTTCCGCGGCGCTGGTGGCCGACTCTCCGCCTGCCGTGCCGCTGGGGGATTCGACGGCGGGGCCGGCGGTGCATCCGCTGTCGAAACTCGTCTCCGTGCTCGCCGACCTCGAAGCCTGGCATCGCCGTGGCGGCCGGAAAGCCGCCGAGCTGGAAGCGTGGCTCGCCCGGGTTCGCCACCTCTCGACCGCTCTGGACACCACGGCCGATCGGGCGCTTCTCACTGAGCAGCTAAGGACGCGGCTTAAAGATCCCAAGCGCGGCTACCGCTCGGTCTCCTGGTGGGCGTTCGGCCAGGCTGCGCTCGCCGAACGGGTGCGGCAAGAGGAGCGGCCGGACGCGTTGATCGAGGCGCGGAACATCGCGCTCGTCGGCTGGAAGGCCTATCCCGGTTCGCCGGGCGGGGCGGCCTGCCGGCGGATCGTGCGCGAGATCGAGGCGCCCGATCTCTCGGCCCAGTCGATGGCGAGCGATGGCGCGAAAAGGCGCTCGTTGCAGGTCCGTCACAGGAACCTGGCCGCGCTCTATCTCCGCGCCTATCGGCTGGATCTCGGCGGCTGGATCCGGCACGGTGGCGCTTTCCCCTTGAGCGAGAACGCTGAGGCACCCGCGAACCTGCTCGGACGATCTTCCGATCTGGCCTGGAGCGTTCAACTGCCGGGAACGCCGGACTTTCGCGACCACACGACCTACGTGACGCCGCCTCTGGCCCAACCGGGGGTCTACGCGATCTTGATTTCGGCGCGCGAGGATTTTCGCCCGCAAGGCAATCGCCTGCTCTCCGTGCGGCTGTTGGTCGGCGAACTGGTGCTCGCGAGCCGAGGGGTGGAGCAGGGCAAACTGGCCGTTCTGGCGCTCGATGGGAACAGCGGTAAGGGGCTGGCCGGAGCGGTGGTCGGTCTCTATCGTGGGGGCCGGTCGGCGGGCGATTCAGTGCGGGTGGCGACGCTCACCGCGGGAGACGATGGATTCGTCCGCTTTCCGGAGCCGGGCAGCGAGGCGGCACCTTCCGGCGAGGGCGAAAAAGCGATCCCTTGGTTCTCTCGCGAGTATTTCCTCGTGGGAGAAAAAGGGGAGTCGGTGGCGTTCACCGATCTCGGCTGGATGCAGCCCGACTCGCTTGCGGTCGAGGCGTCGAATAGCCTGGTGTTCACCGACCGCGCGGTCTACCGCCCGGGTCAGAAAGTCCTCTGGAAAGTGCTCGCCTATCGCGGGCGAAGCGGGGACGAGCCGCAGCTGCTGCCGGGGGCGGACGTGAAGATCACGCTCACCGATCCGCAGGGTGCTGAAGCCGGTTCCGCGACGGTGACCACCAACGCCTACGGCACAGCGTCCGGCGAATTCGCCATCCCGGTCGGCCGCACGCTCGGCGCTTGGTCGCTTTCGGTCGTGATCGGCGCCGTGGGGGGCGGGCAGACTTCGATCCGGATCGAAGAGTACAAACGACCGACGTTCGAGGTCGTGTTCGACGCACCGACTCGCGAGACCCCGCCGCTCCGCCTGAATCGACCTGCGAAGCTGACGGGCACGGCGCGCTACCTGTTCGGCCTGCCGGTGACCGGCGGGGACGGAGTGCAGGCCACTTGGGCTGTGACGCGCGAACCGGTCTATCCGGACTGGTGGGGCTATTGGGGTTGGCGGCCGCGCGGAGGAGGAAGCGAGCGGGTGGCGGCGGGGGAATCGAACATCGGCGCCGACGGCACCTTCACTGTGGCGTTCACCCCGGAGGCGGACGAGCGGGAGGCGCGCGACGTGAGCTACCGCTTCCGGATCAGCGCCGCGGTGACGGACGAAGGGGGGGAAACGCGCGAGGCGGAGAGCTCGTACCGGATCGGCTTCGTGGCGATCGAGGCGGCGCTCGAATCCGAGCGCACGTTCTTCGAGTCGGGTCGCCCCACGGAGCCGAACGGGATTACCGTCGTGCGCAAGGATCTTGACGGCGCGCCGCGCGCCGGCCGCGGATCGTGGCGGCTGCTCGCCCTGCGTCAACCCGGACGGCCGCTGCTGCCGAGCGAAGAGCCGATCCTCTCGCCGCCGGGTGCCGCGACGCCGGCAGCTGCCGAGCCGACCGTCACGCCGGGCGATCGGCTGCGCCCGCGTTGGGAGCCGTACGGCGGATTCGAGCGGACCCTGCGCCGTTGGGACGACGGCGAGGAGGTCGCCCACGGCGAGTTGAACCACGGTGAGGACGGTCGCGCCTCGGTCGACCTGCCGGCGCTCGAACCCGGGGCCTATCGACTGCGCTACCTAACGGTCGATGATTTCGGCGCCCGCGCCGAGGCGCAGGGCGAATGGATCGTGGTCGCTCCGGTCGGCTCCGGAGACGGTGCCCCTCTGCCGCCCCTTCCGATCGCCGCCCTGCTCGCCGTCGAGAAAGCGACGGTCCGGGTGGGCGAGACCGCGCGCCTGCTGGTCCATTCGGGCTTCCCCGGCCAAGGGCTGATCTTCGAGATCTACCAATCCGGCCGCCTGCGCGAGCGGCGCCGCCTGGTGGCGGAGGATCACCCGATCCGGATCGACTTGCCCGTCGGCCCGGCCGATCGCGGCGGGCTGTTCTTCCGCCTGTTCGCTCTGCGCGATTTCCAGAGCCTTGAGTCGTCACTCACCCTTGAGGTCCCTTGGGACGATCGAGAGCTCGTTGTCGAGCTGTCGAGCTTCCGCGACCGGATTCGCCCCGGCGACCAGGAATCGTGGAAAGTCGTGGTCCGCGACACCGCGACCGCGGGCTCGAAAGGCGACCAAGGCGACGACAGCCGCGCCCCGGTCGCGGCGGCCGAGCTGCTCGCTTCGATGTACGACCGCTCCTTGGATGCCTTCGCCCCCTACGATCCCCCTTCGGCACTCGGGCTGTTTCCTCGGCGGACCGCGGAGCCTGGCGGCGCCCGGATGAGCTTGGGGGTGAACGGTGCCCGGCTCCTCGCCGACGACGATCTGGTCAACTTGCCGGACACCGTCGAATTCCAGGAGGACGCGCTGCTGCGGGTGGGGTCCTATTCCCTGGGCGGACCGGGGTGGCGTGGGAGGAGGGTGATGTCCATGATGGCCGCGACTGCCCCGGGGGAGCCGGTCGCGGAAGCGATAATCGCGATGTCGGCCGACGCACCGATGAAGAGCGCCGCTCTGATCCCAAGCCCCGTCGCGCCGGCCCCACCGCCTCCTCCGCCCCCGGCACCGCCGGCCGCCCCGATCCCGCTCCGTTCGAGCTTCGCCGAGACGGCGTTCTGGCAGCCGCGCCTGCTCACCGGGGCCGACGGCTCGGCGGGACTCGAGTTCACCGTGCCCGATTCGCTCACCTCGTGGAACGTCTGGGTCCATGCGATCACCCGCGACTTCCGCTCCGGCTCGGTCCACGCCGAGACGCGCAGCAGCAAGGCCCTGATGGTCCGGCCCTACCTGCCGCGTTTCCTGCGCGAAGGGGACCAGGCGGAGATCCGCGCCGTGGTCAATTTTTCAGCGGTCGAGGCGGGCGACGTGCCGCTCTCCGGAGAGGTCCGTCTGGAGCTGGTGGATGGGGCGACCCAAGAAGACCGGCTCGCCGCCTTCGGCCTCGCGCCGGCCTCGGCCGTCCTCCCCTTCACGGTCGAGCCGGGCGGAGGCGCCACGGTGGTCTTTCCGCTCGCGGTGCCTAGGGAAGTGGGCGAGGTGGAATTCCGCATCACCGCCCGTTCGAAAGACGGTGCCCTCTCCGACGGCGAGCTGCGCGCGCTGCCGATTCTGCCGAGCCGCCTCCATCTCGCCCAGTCGCGTTTCGCTGCGCTGCGGGGCAACGAATCCCGGACGCTCGAATTCGCCGATCTCGCCAAGCCCGATCCGACCCGCACGTCCGAACAGATGGTGGTGACCCTCGACGCCCAGCTGTTCTACGGCGTGCTCGACGCGTTGCCCTACCTGATCGACTACCCGTACGAATGCACCGAGCAGACGCTCAATCGGTTTCTTTCGACCGGCATCGTGCGCAGCCTGTTCGATCGCTACCCCGCGGTGGCCGAGATGGCCGCCCAGATGGCGACGCGCGAAACCGCCACCGAGCCGTGGAGCGTGGACGATCCGAACCGGCGGATGCTGCTCGAAGAGACCCCCTGGCTCGCGGTGTCTGGAGGGGGGCGAGGGGGCCGCGGCGGGCGCGAAGGAGACGGCGATCGCGACCTGATCCGCGTGCTCGATCCGAAAATCGCCCTAGCCCAGCGGAGCGCTTCGCTCGCCAAACTCGAAGAGGCCCAGCTATCGAGCGGCGCCTTCCCCTGGTGGCCGGGCGGCCCGGCGTCGGACTACATGACGATCTATCTGCTCGCCGGATTCGCCCGTGCGACGGAATTCGGCGTCGAGGTGCCGCGCGAACTGGTCGAAAAGGGTTGGAGCTACTTAGGTGGGCGCTACCGCAACGAATGGGCGGCCGAGGTGGCGAAGAAGGACGGCTGCTGTATCGAGCTGCTCACCCTGCTCAACTACGTCGCCTCCTCCTATCCCGATCCGAGTTGGATGGCCGGCGCGCTCGACCCTGCCGACCGGGCGCGGATCGCCGACCACAGTTTCGCCAAGTGGCGAGAGCACTCGCCTTACCTGAAGGGCCTGCTCGCGCTCACGCTCCACCGGATGGACCGCGAGGCGGACGCCCGGTTGGTCTTCGATAGCGTAATGGACTCAGCCCGCACCACCCAGGACGAAGGGACCTTCTGGCAGCCGGAAGAGCGCTCCTGGCTCTGGTACCAGGACACGGTCGAAAGCCACGCCTTCGCTCTGCGCACCCTGTTGGAGCTCTCCCCCGAAGATCCGCGCCTTCCCGGCCTGGTGCAGTGGATTTTCCTCCAAAAGAAGCTCGGTCACTGGCAGAGCACGCGCGCCACCGCCGAGGTGCTCTACTCGCTCGCCTCGTACCTCAAGAAGGTAGATCAGCTCGGCACCCGCGAGGCCGCGACCGTCGTGGTCTCGGGTGTCCCTCAAGGCACCACCCGCTTCGTCTTCGAGCCCGACCGCTACACCGGCAAGCACAACCAGATCGTCATTCCCGGCGCGGCGATCGATGCGGCGAGCGCCGCTTCCGCGAAGGGTGGCCAGGTGACCGTCACCCAAGAGACCCCCGGTCTCATGTTCGCCTCGGCGACTTGGCATTTCGCGACCGACCAACTGCCGACCCAAGCGAGCGGCGATCTCTTCCACGTCGAGCGCCACTATTTCAAACGCCTGCGCGGAGGAGCCGAAACCACCCTCGAACCGCTCGCGGCGGACGCGACGCTTAACGTCGGCGACGAGATCGAAGTCCAGCTCACCCTCAGCAGCCGAGCCCCGGCCGAATACGTCCACCTCCGCGACCCCCGGGCCGCCGGCTTCGAGCCCGGAATCGTCCGCTCCGGCTACGCCTACGACTTGGGGCTCGGCCGCTACGAAGCGACCCGCGACGCCGCGACCGACTTCTTCTTCGAATATCTCCCTTCCGGTACCTACACCCTCAAGTACCGTCTGAGGGCGAACGTCGCCGGAACCTTCCGCGTCGGCCCGGCGACGCTACAGAGCCTCTATGCCCCGGAATTTGTGGCCTACTCGGCGGGGGCGGTGGTTCGGGTGGTGGGGGCGGGGGAGTGAGGGCTCGGCTGGGCGTTCATCAGGATGAACGGCGCCGCCCCAGAATCTCCCGGCACTCCGCCGCCAACACGCCCGCGACGATCTCCGGCGGCGCCGCCCAGCCGGCCAGCTCACGATCGACCAGAATGTCGTAGCGCGAGGTGATCCCGCCCGCCTGCCCGGTGGGGATGCCGTAGACCACGGTGGAGATTTTGGCGCGGCGGATCGCGTAGGCGCAGAGGACGCACGGTTCGACCGTGGTGTAGAGGGTGGCACCGGAGAGGTCGAGGGTCTGTTCGCTTTTGCAGGCGGCCCGGATCGCCTGGACTTCGGCGTGGACGGTGGGGTCGAGCAGGGTACGCGTTCCTTCGAGGCCCTCGCCGAGGATTCGATCCCCTCGCACGACCAGCGAGCCGACCGGGGTCTCGCCGATTTTGAGCGATTCTAGGGCGAGCTCCAGGCAACGGGCCATGTAAATTTCATGCACAACAGGGCAGCCCGTTGTCCTCGAGGTTGAGGACGTAGCCCTCGATCGCCTCGCGAAGGTTAGCGATCGCGCTCGGGCGGTCTTCGCCCTGTGAGATACAACCCGGAAGGCTGGGGCACTCGGCAACCCAGTAGCCGTCTTCGCCGGGGTCAAGGATGACTTGTCGCATGCGGCCAAGGATACGTGCCGAAACGGGAAAGCTCAACCGCCAGTCCGTGGGAGAGTCACGCTCGGCGCACCACCCTTGGATCGCTTCCCAGAACCGGTGGGCCGGACCCGCGCACCGCTTCACATGACCCCGGAACCGCTTCGCCGGCCCCGAGCACCGCCTTACAGGCCCCGCGCACCGCTTTTCAGGACCCGCGCACCGGTCGGCAGCCGCAGAGCACCACTGGGCGGGATCCGCGCACCGGTCGGCAGCCTCCGCGCGCCACCGGACGGGATCGGCGAACCGGTGGGCAGCCACCGAGCACCACTGGCCGGGAGCCGCGAACCGGTGCCCGGACTCCATCCACCAATTCCGGCATGCTACGCAGCGGTTCCGCGACTCCGTCCACCACTTCCGGCACGCTGCGAAGCGGTTCCGCGACTCCGTCCACCACTTCCGGCACTCTGCGAAGCGGACCAGGGATGCCGTCAGCCACTCCCGGCATGCTGCGAAGCGGTCTCGGGGCTTCGGCCACCATTTCCGGCAAACCGCGAACCGGCCCGGCACGACGGCTCACCGAGGCCGAGTTCGACCTTCGAATGGCGAAATGGCTCGAACCGTAGAGTGGACCCTGGCCGCGACGCAGGATCTCGAAGCGGCTGCGGAATTCATCGCCCGGGACTCCCGTTTCTACGCGGTGAGAGTGCCGCGGGGCGCCCGCCTACTCGCCGATGTCCCCGACCAGCTGAAGCACCCCACGACAGAGCTGCCGGAAACTTGGGGAGGCATTCGCCTCCTTGCCCTGCCAGATCGTGCCGAGATGGGGAGCCATGTTCTGTGCCCATTGGACCTTGTCCGGCCGCTCCGCTCCGACGACGGCTTGGAACAGCTCCCAGGTGCCGCAGATGCCGTCTTGCTCGTAGTGTTTCATTCTGGCGAGCTTGGCTCGCGGGAAGGCGGCCTTGAGCGCCTTCGGGTCGCCCAGGAAAAAAGCCTCCGTCTCTTCGATGGCGATCCGGAACAGAACCCGTAGGGCCGGATCGCATTGGCGCAAGAGGCCGACCAGGCGACCTTTGAGTTCCGAGCAGTCATCGTCATCAAGGTCGACCAGGACCAGAACGCGGTCGGTCGCCGGGTTCAAGACCTTGCCGAATACGCGTAGCTTTGCCGGAAGCTGGTCGAGAAGCCCTTCGCGACGAGGATCGACTTTCGAATTCGGCACCTTGGGCAGTCTGCCCTTCCCCTGGTGGGAATAGACCTGGAAAGTATGCCCGGGGATCAGGCGCGCCAACCAGCCGCGCAGGAGTCGAGCCTCGGACTCCCCCTCGACGAGGATGTGCAGTTTCATCCCGGGGAGATTTCGCCGAAGTGATCGCTGTACCACAGGCTGCCGAGCGGGATGCCCTCTTCCACGAGCTCCTTGACGGCAAGCAGGTCGCTCGTTCTTTGAGCCTGGGTATGGCCCCGTTCATCCTTGGTCAAGAGCCACACCTGATCCGGCTGGAGGGCGTTGACGAGATAGGGAGAATGGGTTGTGAGGAAGAGTTGCGTCTCCTTAGTTTGCGCGGTGTGCCACAGGAATTGGCGAGCCAGCTCCTGCAAGAGCTTGTGGTATAGGCCATTTTCCGGTTCTTCGATTCCGATGAAGGGTCTCGGCTCCGGATCTTTGAGCAGCAGGAGGTAGGCGAACATCTTGAGGGTACCGTCCGACATCGCCTGCTGATAGAACGGGTCTTGGTAACCCTGCTCGTTGAACCGAAGGAGCAGGCGCTGATCAGGGCTCGTCTCGCAGGAGATCTTGCGGATGCCGGGAATTCGTTGAGCGATCTCGTCAAGAACCTGTTGGAAGAGGTCTCGGTGGTTCCTTTCGAGGAATTGAACGACGTTGCCGAGGTTCTCGCCCGTTCGATCCAGATGTTTCTGGGCGCCGGCCGGTGGGAGCCTACGAGCGGCGTCAGGAACGAAGTACGAGAGGTACCAGTTCTCGATGTACGCGCGCAGCCCGACGATGCGCGGATGCTCCTTCAGTTGGCCCAGGGTTGTGATCCCCAACCGGCTCTTGTCGTCCAGCTGGATCTTGGACGGGTCCTCGTCGTCCTCCTCCGTGGCATCGCCTTCCCAGACGAGGCCGCTGCCGTTCTCCAGGCGGAGGAACACCGGATAAGGGTGCTCATGCTTCTGGCTTTTCAGTCGCTGGCTCAGAATCTCTTCGGTGACGATTGGGATTCCCCGCCTGATATCGACCTTGAAGCGGTAGGTGATCGGCAGGGACTTCCCCTCTTCTCGGTAGTAAAGCGAGAACTCGACAGGTCCGGTCGAGCCTGCTGTTCGCAAACGCGCGAAGCCACCTCTCTGGGGCTTGTCGCAAGCCGCTTCAACACCTTCCCGGAGACAGTCGGCGAGAAAGCCGAAGGCGTCGAGGAGGGTCGATTTGCCGCTGCCGTTCGGGCCGATGAAGCAGCTTAAAGGAGGGAGCTGGTCTCCCTCCCCATGGCGGATCTGCCCGAGGGTCACGTCGGCCAGTGATTTGAAGTTCTGAATCCTGATCCCGAGCAGCCTGGGCATGGGCTCTACTCTCTATGCATTCAGATGCACTTATTGCCGCTTCGGCAACACCAGCTCCCACCCGATCTCGATCAAATTCGGATCGGCGATGCGCCCTTTGTTGGCGTCCCAGATTTCGGTCCAGCGGCCGATCTTGCCGAGCTGGTCGCGGGCGATCGCGGAGAGGGTGTCGCCCGATTTCACCTTGTAGACGCTCTGGCCGGCGGCGACCTGTTTCGTGTCGATCGCGGCCGGGCCGGTGCCGCCGAGGTACTTGCGGATGATCTGGCGGTACTCGTCCGAGGCGCGGAGGCCGCGGATGGCGGAGTTTACGATCTTGAGCAGGCTCGTGGCGCCGCGCCGGACGCCGACGTTGTAGGCGGATTTCGTCAGGTTGAACTGGACGATCTCGAGCCCCTGGTACTCCTTCATCTCTTCTTGCGCGTACGGGAAGTCGTAGATGAAGGCGTCGATCTTCCCCTGCTTCAGCAGGTCGAAATAGCCGTCCTCGTACTTCTCGATCCGTTTGTAGCCGCGCACCATCTCCTTCACTGCATCTTCGGCGGCCGGGTCGTTGAAGATACCGATGACTTTGCCCGCGAGGTCGCCTGTGCTCCGGATCGAGCTTCCCTTCTTGACGATCAGGCAGAGCCCGTAGTCGTAGTAGGAGTCCGACCAATCGACCCCCGCGATCGAGGTGTCCGCGGTGTAGCCGGAGAGGATCACGTCGGCCTTGCCGTTGATCAGCCGGCCGGGCAGCTCGCTGTACTTGCCCGGGACGACGACCACGGTGTCGACCCCGATTCGTTTCGCGATCGCGTTGGCGACCGCCCAATCGAAGCCGGCGTACTTCGACCCCTCTTTGAACAGCATCGGCGGCGTGCCGGGCTCGGCGGCGATCCGGAGCACGCCGGCATCCACCACCTTTTGGAGCGAGTCGTCGGCCTGGGCCGGGTTCGAGAACGCCAGGCCGAGGGAGGCCAGGGCGAGAAATGCGGGAGCTTTCATGTTGGCGGTCCTCGCGAAGGGGTTCATTGCTTTGGGGCGGTTCATTGCGACATGGCGCAGCGGAAGCCGAGAGAAGAGCTGCGATCGGTCGGCGATTTGGCCAGGCGGAAGTGGGTGCGGCCGTCGGACAGTTCCCAGGAGTCCCAGGAGCCGCCGGCCGCCAGGCGCAGGTCGGGTTCGTCGGGGCTGGCCGAAGCGGTCCATTCCGAGACATTGCCGGCCATGCCGAGCACGCCGTAGGGACTGGCGTCCTGGGCGTACGCGTCGTCATCGACCGCCCAGGTGGGGATCTTCTTCGCCGCCGCGTCCTTCTTGTCGTGGTCCGCCCCGAGAATGTTGACCGCGGTCGGGTCGATCGTGGCGCCGGTCGGAAACTCACGACCGTCGGTGCCGCGCGCGGCCTTCTCCCATTGGTCGATCGTCGGCAGTCGGCCGCCCGACCACTTGCAGTAGGCGTTGGCATCGCCCCACGAGACGAAGACCACCGGGTTGTTGCGGTGGCTGTCCAGGTAGGCGTCGTCATCCCAGTAGTTGGGCAGCTCGCGCGGCCCGCAGGTCGATCCCGCCTCGCATTTGGCAAGGAACCCCTCGTACTCACCGTTGGTCACCTCGGTGCGTTGGATCTTGAACGTGGCGACTTCCACGCTCTCCTGGTTCTGGCCGGAGCTGAAGATGCCGCCGGGGATCTCGATCCACGGCTCGCTGCTCGTCCGGTTGGGCGTTCTAGCCGTGCCGGGCGCGTTGGATTCGTTGGACGTCGTGGCATTCGCTGTCGAGCTGCCGTCGGTCGGCGCCGCCTTCGGCCGGTTCCAGGGCAACTTCTCCGCGGGAACGAACTTGTAGATCGCAGTGCCGACGAGGCCGAGGCCGACGAGGAAGAGCAGGGCCTTGGCGAGCGGGGTCAATTTCATGGTCGGAAACTCCTTTGCGCCGTTCGCCGGGCGCGCCGGGTCTGGCGCGCGAGAGGCTCGGGCGTCACCCTCTTTGAGACCCGGATGCTACGCGAGCCGTCAGTGGGGGTCAAAGAGGGGCGGAAGTGGGTCGAAAGAGGGTCGAAAGTCGGGCGCTTGAAGGCGGCGGGCTTGAGGGCTAGAGTACGGGGTCCATTCGTCCTTGCCCGGTAGAGGTAGGCTTAGCCATCGTGTTCGACAAGCGCGCGTTTTTCTTCGCAGTTCTGATCCTCGGTGCGGCGGCGGTTCCCTCGCCCCTTGCCGGGGCGGAGCCGCGCCGTTCGTTGATCTCGCTCCGGCCGGCCGGCTCGGGGGAGGTCCGGATCGGCCTGGCCGGCACCGGCCGCCGGGTGATCTTCAACGAGAACGCGGCGCAGCACTCCCGCCGGTTCGCGACCGAGCTGGTCGCCGTACCGGATGGCCGGCTCGAACCGTTGATCGAGAGCCAAGCCCGCGCGCAAAGCCTCGATCCGAAACTGGTGAAGGCGGTGATCCAGGTCGAATCCGGCTACAACGCGTCGGCGCTGTCGAACAAAGGGGCGATCGGCCTGATGCAGCTGATGCCCGGCACAGCCCGACTGCTCGACGTGCTCGATCCCTACGATCCGGTACAGAACCTGCGTGGCGGCGTCGCCTACCTGCGGAGCCTGCTCGATCGTTTCGCCGGCAAGGTGGAATTTGCCTTGGCTGCCTACAACGCCGGACCGGGCGCGGTCCAGAAGCATGGCGGCATCCCGCCGTATCCGGAGACCCGGGAATACGTCCAGCGGGTCCTCTCGCTCTACCGCGGGGATGCGACGCTACGCGTGCCCATCGACGGGATCGCCTACAAGGGGCGGAAAACCTTCGTCGTCGACCGGCCGGGCAAGCGCCCGCTGATCACCACCTCGCCGGTTCGTTGATCACCAGGCTAGCGACCCAGGCCGTTAGCCTGGGCTGACGGAACACGGCCCTTCAGGCCGTGGGGATATCGGTGCATTTGGGGGCGTATTGGTGCGCGCGCGCCTACTGCACCGGCACCCGGCCGGGAAATCCGTCCTCATAGCGGGAGCGCCTCGATCTGGCATTACAATCCGCCTCCCATGAACGAAGGATCGCGCGGCCACATCGAAGTCATCACCGGCGGCATGTTCTCCGGCAAGAGCGAGGAGCTGGTGCGCCGGTTGCGCCGCGCGGCGATCGCCCGCCAGCGCATCCAGGTATTCAAGCCCGGGGCGGATACCCGCTACGAGCCGGAGCGGCTGGTCACCCGCGACAAGCGAGAGCTCCAGGCGGAATGCGTGCCGGACAGCGCGGAGCTGCGCCGCCGGTTGGTGCTCGGGGTCCAAGTGGTCGGCATCGACGAGGCGCAGTTTTTCGACCTCGAGCTGGTCGATCGGGTCGATGAACTCGCCGATGCCGGCGTGCGCGTGATCGTCGCCGGCCTCGATCTCGATTTCGAACGCCGCCCGTTCGGGCCGATGCCGCAGATCCTGGCACTCGCCGAGTACGTCGACAAGATGCACGCCGTCTGCATCCGCTGCGGCGCCCCGGCCCACTACAGCCAGCGAATCGCCGGAGGCGACTCTCAGCTCCAAGTGGGAGACATCGAGTCCTACGAGGCCCGCTGCCGCCGCTGCTACGAAATCTTCGCACCGGCGAAGGGGTAGGGCATTGGGCGCCTCGGCCCGCCCGCTCAGGTGTGGATCAGCTCCAGCCGCGCGAGGATGACCAGGAGGGCGGGGATCAGGTTCGTGTTGATCAGGTCGTGGGCGCTCGCCTGCCAGCCGAAGCCGTCGCGGAGATCGAAGTACTCCATCACCAGAGAGAGCACCAGCCCGGGCACCAGCGCCCAGAGCGACGACAACTTGCGCCGGAACAGGAGCAGGGCGACCAGGAGGCAGAGCACGCCGATGTAGACGTGGATCGCGTCCTTGGTGAGCGGCAAGATCGACAGCCAGGCGAGCTTGAATAGCTGATAGTCCGACTTCATCGGGGGGAGCTTAGCAGGCCGGGCGGGGCCGGGGCGACCGACCCGCGTAAAACCAACCAGCCGCCTACAGCCGGCGATGGTCCCTGACCGGGATCGCCCGGCGGATGCGGCGAACCCGTTCGAGGTCGATTTCTGCGACGGCGAACCCGGGGCCGTCCGAGACCGAGGCGATCACCTGGCCCCAGGGGTCGATGATCATCGCGTGTCCCCAGCTCTCCTTGAGCCCGCCGTCGTCGTGCTTGCCGACTTGGGCCGGTGCGAGAAGGTAACTCTGCGTCTCGATCGCGCGGGCGCGCAGCAGGGGCTCCCAATGATCTTTGCCGGTGGCGAGTGTGAAAGCGGCCGGGACCAGAAGGACCTCGGCTCCGCGATCGGCGAGCGCCCGATAGAGTTCGGGAAAACGCAGGTCGTAGCAGATCGATAGGCCGAGCATGCCGAACGAAGTGGGGGCCACCACCACCTTGCCGCCGGGCGTGCAGGTCGCCGACTCGGCGAACGTGACGCCATTAGGGACGTCGACATCGAACAGGTGGATCTTTCGGTAGGAAGCGAGGATCGCCCCGTCCGGGCCGAACAGGACGCTCGTGTTGGCGCAGCGATGCGGTGGCACCGGGGAGGGAGCTTCGCTCTGCTCGTTGTACGAGCCGAGCAGTAGGTGGATCTCAAGCTCCCGAGCGAGCGCACCGAATCGACGGACCGTCTCCCCGTCGAGCGGCTCGGCGCGGCGAACCTTCTCTTCGTGCGGCCCGAGGTAGTTGGTGCACTCGGGGGTGGCGACGAAGCGGGCGCCGGCCGCCGCCGCGCGGCCGATCAGCTCGCGGGCGCTCCGCCAGTTCCCCTCTTCGTCGGAGGTCGAAGTCATCTGGATCACGGCGGCTCTGATCATGGTGGGAGTTCTAACACAGGTCGGCGGGTATGCTCACGCGATGTCGCCTCGATCCCCGCGCCGACCCGCTCCAGGTTCCGCTCCGTCGTTCGAGCTCGCGAGGGTCCCCCGGCCGGGCGGCGCCGGGGCGATCGCTCAAATTCTCGCCACAGTCGAGAAGATCCCTTCGGGGCGCGTCGCGACCTATGGCCAGATCGCCTTTCTCGCCGGCCTGCCGGGGCACGCGCGCCAGGTTGGATTCGCCCTGCGTGGTTTGCCGGAGGGGAGTGCGGTCCCCTGGCACCGGGTGCTCAACGCCCAGGGCGAGATCAGCTCGCGCGACGACCCGGCCTGGGAAGGCTTCCAGCGCCACCTGCTCGAAGCGGAAGGGGTCCCGTTCGGCGAGCACGGCGGGCGCGCCCGGGTCGATCTCGATCGCTTCGGTTGGGACCCGGAGGCGCGCATCCGGCCGTCTCGGACACGGAAATCCGGGAAGGGGTAGCCCTTCGGGATTCCCGTTTTTGCGCGGTTTTTAGTCCTCACTTGCTGTGCCCGACGCACAAGAGTTAGATAGAGCGCCTCGGAGCGCTCTATCCATCAATTTGGAGGTGCCCCTTCATGGACCTGCGATCCGCTGTTAGAAGACACTTCATCAACCCGCGTCGGCTCTTCCGCGGGCTTGTAGGCGCAACCCTCAGCGCCTGGATGTTCTTGCCGACGGCGGTGGTTGCCGCCGAGCGCGCGGCCGAGAGCTCCGCACCCGACGCGGCGATCAGTAAGACGTTCGGCGTCGGCGGGCTGTGGAAGGCCGTGGGCGCTTCGCCCGCCTTCTTCGGCCAGGCCGAGAACTTGCCTAACGACAATCCGGTGGTCGGCGCGATCCACACCGTGGCGGCCCACCCGAGCAACTCGAAGGTGCTCTACGTCGGCGCGGTCAACGGCGGCGTCTGGCGGACTTTGAACGCCGATGCGCCGAGCCCGAACTGGAAGCGGCTGACCGACGACCAGTCGTCCAACTCGATCGGTGCGCTCGAATTCGACCCGACCGACCCGACCCGGTTGACCCTGGTCGCCGGCGTCGGTCTCTGGAGCAGCTTCGGCTTTACCGGCGGCCGCCGCACCGGCCTCCTGCGCACGACCACCGGCGGCATTCTCTGGACCCCCATCGACGGCGGCGGTCTGTTGGTGGACAAGGACGTCTCCGGGCTCGCGGCGCGCGGCGGCACACTCGTCGTCGCGGTCGATGTCGCCGTGCCCAACACCTATGCGTCGATCGGAATCTTCCGCTCGACCAACGGCGGCGCTACGTTCACCCAAATTTCGAACGGCTCCGGCGCCGCGACCGGCTTGCCAGGGGGCAACAGCTACGATTTGGTGGGCGATCCCCTGCGGCCCCAGCGGCTGTACACCAACGTCGATTTCGCCGACGGGGTGGGTGGCCGGAACGGCATCTACCGGAGCGACAACACGGGAGCTACTTGGACCCGCGTGAGCAGCCCGGCGATCGAGGCGCTGTTGGTCTCGGGGGCAACCTCGAACGTGGAACTCGCCGTCGGGCGCCACAACAACGTCTACTGCGCGATCGTCGACGGCGCGGGCGCTCTGTCCGGCATCTTTCGCTCCGGCGACGGCGGTACAACCTGGGCGGCGATGGACCTGCCGTTGACCAACGACGGCGGCCCGATCGGGATTCATGCCGGGTTCCAAGGGGTCGTTCACCTGTCGATCGTGGCCGACCCGACCCAATCTCGAATCGTCTACGTCGGTGGCGACCGGCAGCCGTACAAGGACGAGGGGCTCGGCGGTCCGGTCGAATTTCCCAACTCGATCGGCGCCAACGACTTTTCAGGCCGCCTGTTCCGCGGCGACGCGAGCAAGCCGGCCGGCAGCCAGTGGGTGCACCTCACCCACTCGAACGCGCTCGGCGCGCCGGGCGGCGGCACGGCATCGAGCAGCGCGCCGCACGCCGATTCGCGCGAGATGGTGTTCGACGCAGCCGGGAACTTGATCGAGACCGACGACGGTGGGATCTTCAAGCGCACCAGTCCGCGCACCAATACGGGCGACTGGTTCTCCCTGGTCGGCAATCTTCAGACCGGCGAGTACCACGACATCGCGTTCGATGCGAACAGCAAGACCCTGATTTCGGGCACCCAGGACAACGGTGCGCAATTCCAGCGCACCTCGACGGGCGACGACTGGGAGCTGCTGCTCGGGGGTGATGGCGGCGACGTCGCGGTGGACGACACTACAACTCCTGGCGTTTCGACGCGCTTTTCGAGCGTCCAGTTCCTCGGCGCCTTCAACCGCACGTTCTGGGATGCCGGCAACAACTTCCTCGGATTCGATTTTCCAGCCCTTACCCCGCTCGGGGGCGGCGCTCCGCCGGCCGGTAGCTTCGTCACCCCGGTGGAGCTCAATGCGGTCGATCCGAATCGCTTGGTGATCGGCGCCGGAAACTCCTTCTACGAGTCGTTCGATCGGGGCGACACGGTGACCGAGATCGCTCCCGGCCTGGTCGCGAACAACAGCGGCCGAGCCCCGGTCGCCTACGGCGCGGGCACCAACGTCGCGGCGCTCTACGTCGGTGCCGTCGATCGCTTGTTCGTGCGCACCGCGCGGCATCCCGCACCCCTGCTTCAGTCTCTGGCCTTCCCCGGCACCGGCAGTGGTCGCCGCATTGCCGATGTCGCGCTCGACCCGGCCAACGCCAATGCGGCCTTCGTAGCCGACGACGGCAGGGTCTTCACCTCCGCCAATGCCGGAGTTTCCTGGAGCGACATCACGGGCAACCTCCTCGCCCTCGTGCCCGGCCGTCTGCGGACCCTCGCCTACGTTGAGACCTCCTTCGGCGACGGGCTGGTGGTCGGCTCGCAGACCGGAGCTTGGATCGCCGCCAAGGCGAGCGGGTTTTCCGTTTGGTATCCGCTCGGGATCGGCCTGCCGACCGTCCCGGTCTTCGATCTCGATTACGACGCCGGCTCAGATCGTCTGATCGCCGGTACCATGGGGCGCGCAGCCTGGACTCTCGACCAGGTCAAGATCGCCGTCTTGCTCGCTCACTAAAGGATGCCACTCGTGGGAGATCTCGCCATGTCCAATAGTTCCAGCCGCTTTCTTCGACCGTGCCCTTACGGGTTCGGTGTCGCCCTGCCGCGCCTCGCGGCCGGTTTTACCCTACTGACCGCGCTCTGCGCTTTCACCGCCTCACCCGCCCGGGCGGCCCGGCTGTTGGGCGACGGCGCGGTGTTCGATGCCTCGCGGGGCATCGCCTTCGTCGCCCAACCCCAAGGGGGGATCGAAGCGCTCGATCTGGCGACCGGCAAAGCGATCTGGCGCAGCGCCGCCGCCGCCAAGCCGCTGGCCCTCTTGGAGGGAGTGCTGCTCGCTCAGGACGAGCCGGGGACAGGAAGTGCACTCCGCCTCGCCACGCTCGATCCGGCGACCGGCGCGGCCAAAGCGCGCTTTGAGCTCACCCTTCCCGAGGGGTCGAAGGCGACCGTCACCGATAACCTGCGCGGCACTTTCCGGGTGCGCGCAGCAGCGGACGGCGACCGTGCCGTCGCGATCGCCTGGACCGCCACGGCCGCCCAGCCGTTACGCGGCTTCCTGCCGCCCGAAGGCTCGCGGGCACCGATGATTCCCGCCGCGGCCGCCGGGGGCTTTCGGCGTGGCGCCGCAAGGCTCGACCTTGCGACCGGAGGGGTCGTTCCGGTCGCCGATGCCGAGATCGTGGGAGTTGCCGCAGCAATCGATCGCGGAATCGGTTCCAGGGCGGGTGCCGCATTGGGGTCCGGCTTGGATTCGATCGACGGCCGCCACGCGCTTACCAGCGAGCGGGTTGCCGGGTCGCTCCACACCTACCGCTGGTCGATCTCCGACCGCGCGACCGAAAAGGTGATCGCCGTCCTCGACGCGCCGGTTTCGCTCGCACCGTTCGTGGTCGTTGGCAACCAGGTGATCTACCTCGCCCAGCCAGAGGTCCGGCGCGAGAACGGGTTGACGCTCCACAAACCGCTCCGCCTCCGCTCGCTCGACCTTTCGACCGGCGCCGAAGTCTGGCAGGCGGTGGTCCGCGACTCCGCCTACCGCGGGCCGGTCCCGCCGTAGAGAGTCCCGGGTCGATTCGAGGCTTGAATCACCTCACCCCCGCATCCGGCGAAACCAGGGCGGGGGTGTTCGCGTCGGCCGACCTGCCTTTCGAGCTGGCTCATCCGGGTGGTCAGCCCCTTGATGCGGCCCAGCCGCGGCCTGAGGTCACCCCCCTACCGCAGCCAATCCTCCAACATCACCCGGCTGTCGGTCCCTTCGTCGCGATACTTGACGATCACCGGGGTGGCGAGGGAGAGGCCCCAGTCTTTGCCCGCGCCGCGGGGGATCGAGCGGGCGCCGGGGACGACGACGGCGCCTTCGGGGATGATCAGCGGTTGCTCGTCTGTGGCGCGATGGATGGTTTCTCGGACCAGGTCGTAGACCGGGGTCGAGCGGGTGAGGATGACGCCGGAGCCGAGGACCGCGCGGCGTTGGACCACGGTCCCTTCGTAGACGCCGCAGTTGCCGCCGATCATTGCCTCGACTTCGACGATCACCGGGCTCGCGCCGACGGGCTCGAGCACGCCGCCGAGCTGGGCGGCGGCCGACAGGTGAACCCGGGCTCCCACCTGGGCGCAGCTGCCGACCAGGGCGTGCGAATCGACCAGCGACCCCTCGCCCACGTAGGCGCCGACGTTGATATACATCGGCGGCATGCAGACCACTCCGCGGGCGACATGGCTGCCCGAACGAATACCTGAGCCCCCGGGGACGATCCGCACTCCCGAGCTCGCCGGAAAGCGTTGCAGCGGGTAGGTGTCTTTGTCGTAGAACGGTAGCCCCTTGCCCGCGTGCGGCACGCCCACCGATTGGTCGACGATACCGCCGATCCGGAAGCCGAGCAGGATGCCGCGCTTCACCCAGGGGTTCACCCGCCAGCCGGTGGGGCTGAGTCGATCGGGCTCGGCGGCGCGCGCCTCGCCCCGTTCGAGCGCGGCCAAAAAGCGCGCGAACAGTTCGCGGTGGGCGCGGGAAAAGCGCGTCGGCTGGGCGGCGAACAGCGCCTCGATCTCCGCAGGAAGATCGACCACCTCTGATTTCTCTTCTGTCACCGCAACGCCTCGATCGCCAGCGCCTCCTGCGCGATCAGGCCGAGGCCGAGGAGGACCTTCTCGATCTTTTTCCAACTCTCCGGCCGGGGGGGCACCATCGGCAGGCGGAAGATCGGTTCCAGATGCCCCATGATCGCGAGCGCCGCCTTGACCGGACCGGGGTTCGACTCGATGAAATTCACTTCCATCAGGTCGTGCAGGCGGCCGTGCACCTCGCGCGCCGAGGCGAAATCGCCTTCCAGGCAGAGCGCCGCGAGGCGCGCCATGCCGGCCGGGACTTCGTTCGAAGCGACCGAGATCACGCCGACCCCGCCGAGCGCCAGGATCGGCAGCGCGAGCACGTCGTCGCCGGAGAGCACAGTGAAACCGTCCGGCGCCTCATGGAGGATGTTCGCCACCTGCGACAGATTCCCCGACGCCTCCTTGACGGCGACCACGGTTTCGATCTCGGCCAGCCGCGCGGTGACCTTGGCGTCCATGTTGGTGCCGGTGCGGCTCGGCACGTTGTAGAGGACGATCGGCAGTTTCGACGCCTTGGCGATCGCCTTGTAGTGCTCGAACATTCCCTCGGGCGTCGGCCGGTTGTAGTGCGGGGTGGCCGAGAGGAGCCCTTGGGCGCCGAGCGCCTCGATCTCCTTGGCCAGGTGGGCGACCTCGCGCGTGTCGTTGCCGCCGCAACCGGCGAGCACCGGCACCTCGCCGTTCGCCTCTTCGAGCACGATCTCGATCACGCGCAGCAGTTCGCGCCGCGACAGGGTTGGGTTCTCGCCCGTGGTGCCGCAGGGGACCAGGAAATGGATGCCGTCCTCGATCTGGCGGTTCACCAGTCGGCGGAGCGCCTCTTCGTCGATTCCGAGATCGGCTTTGAACGGTGTCACCAGCGCCGTGCCGCAGCCGCGGAAGATCGCGTCGGCCGCCGGGCGCGGGGTGGCAGGGGAGATCGCATCAGACATCGGCAAGTCCCTCACGCAGCCGGGCGCCGATCGGCGCGGGCCGCTTCAAGTTTTGGCATTCGGATCGGGTGTGGAGCGCGGCGGCGAGAGAACCTCGCTCCAGATGTCGCGAAAATCGAAGAAGCCGCGCCGAGGAACCACCCAGCGCGCCGCGACGAGCGCCCCACGGGCGAAGCCGGTGCGCGAGCGGGCTCGGTGCTCCAAGGTGATCGTATCAGCGTCCGAGTCGAAGCCGATGGTGTGGGTGCCGGGAATCGAGCCGGCCCGGTTCGAGGCGATGTCGATCGGTCGTCCATACCCCGCACGCTCCATTCCGCGCACGGTTTCGAGCAGGGTGCCGGACGGGGCGTCTTTCTTCTTTCGATGGTGGATCTCGTGCGCCCAGGCGTCGTACCCCTCCGCCGCGGCGAGCCGGCGGGCGGCTTCGGCGACCACCTGGTAGAAGACCTGAACGCCGATCGAGAAGTTCGCCCCGTACACGAAACCGATGCCGCTCCGCTCCACGATCTCGCGCACCCGCGGCAGATCGTCGCCCCAGCCGGTGGTACCGACGACCAGAGGAACCCTGAGCGCCGCGATCCGTTCCACGTTGTCCACCACGGAAGTGGATACGGAGAAGTCGATCGCGACGTCGATCTCCGCGAAGGCGCCGGCGGTGATTCCGTCGCCTTGCCGGTTGCTCAGGCCGTCGAGGCGGAGGTCGATCGAGCAGCCCTCGGACGGGGCGATCTCCTCGATCAAGCGGCCCATCCGGCCGTAGCCGATCAGTGCGATGCGGGTCATGGCGGGCTCTCCGGCGCGTCGCCCAGGAGCGCCTGGTGGAGGTGGGCCACCACCTCTTGGATCTCCCACTCCTCGGCGAACAGGCGGACCGCCGGGGCGCCGCCGTCGCCGTCCGGCAGGACCAGCCGGGGCGAGCGGCCGGCCGCGGCGGCGAGCGCCCGCTCCGCGAGGTCCGATCCGGGGGTGAGATCCTCGGAGATCAGCGACACGACCTCGCGGCCTGGGAAGATCTCGAGCCGTACGTCGCGCGGTAGCGCTGCGAGGACCTCGGCGAGATGATCGCCGGAATCGAGCGCGAGTTCGAGGCCGCCCTGGGCGTCGCCGAGCGGCAGCAGCGCCGGGCGGACTCGCTCGACGGTATCGCGTACGGCGCGGCGGAGATCATCGAGCGTGGTGTTGCCGAGCGGATGGATGCGCAGCAGATGCGCGTTTCGCCGACAGGCGATCGATCGAATCGATGGCGGCGTGGCAAGGGCTCGGTCGCCGATCCGCGTGCTCCGCTCTTCCGCCCCTTCGGGCTGGACCGAGGAGAGGATGCGGATCGGCACCCCTCGTCGGCGGGTCGGTTCGAGTGTGCCGGGATGCGGCTTTTTCGAACCCGAGCGGGCGAGCTCGAGCCCTTCGGCGAAAGAGAGCGTCGGGACGCGGCGGGCGGCGGGGTAGAGGCGTGGGTCGGCGGAGAGGATGCCGGAGACGTCGGTCCAGATCTGGATCTCTTCCGCGCCGAGCGCGGCGCCGAAGATGGCCGCCGAAAAGTCCGATCCTTCGAATCCGAGCGTCGTGGTGACCCCGTCGAGCGTTCGGCCGACATAGCCGCCGAGGACCGGTACCTCGAGGGCGGCGAGGAGCGGACGGACCTCGGCGTGTATGCGTGTCTCGGTTTCCGGGTAGAGCGGTTGGGCGCGGGTGAACTTGGCATCGGTCGCGAGCACCTCGCGGCAGTCGACGAAACGGGCGACGATCCCGGCGCGCCTCAAGGCGAGTGCGAAGATCTCGCTCGACAGCAGCTCGCCGAACGACACGACGGCGTCGGAGAGCCGTGGCGTCACCTCGCCCGCCGCGGCGATCTGGGCGAGCACGCCACCGAGTTCGCCCAGCCGGCGATCGAGGCCGTCTAAGAGCCGAGGCCGATCGGCCAAGAGAGTGACCGCCGTCCCGACGCTTTGGTGGAACCCACGAATCTCCTCGAGCTGATCGGCCAACAGCGCGTGCGCGCCGCGCGCCGCCGATTCACTCGCGAGAAGGAGCGAACGGGTGGTCCGCGCCATCGCCGAGACAACCACCAGCGGACGGCGTAAGAGCCGGGCGCGCACGATCCCCACCACCCGCTCGATCTCCGGCGCGGCGGCGAGCGAGCTGCCGCCGAATTTCATCACGATCACAGCAGGTTCTCGGAGCGGATCAGCTCGGCGTTCAGGATCGCCGCACCGGCTGCGCCGCGGATCACGTTATGCGAGAGGGCGGTGAAGCGGACGCCGAGGACCGGGCAGGGGCGCAGGCGGCCCACCGTGGTCGCCATGCCACGCTCGGCCCCGGCATCGCGGCGCGGTTGCGGCCGGTCGGGTGCCTCGGTGCGGTGGATCGGCCGTTTGGGGGCCGAGGGGAGCTTCCGCTTCTGCGGCCGGCCGGCAAACGCGTCGAGCGCCTCCGCGAGGACCGGGAGAGGGGGGCGCGAAAGCAGGCCGACGCTCGCGGTCACCATGTGGCCGTCGATCACCGGGACCCGGTGGCAGGAGACGGCGATCTGGGCCGGCAGCGGCTCGATCCGGGTGCCGTCTTGGCTTAAAGTGCCGAGGATCTTCACCGTCTCGCGCGCGAACTTCCCCTCCTCGTCGCCGCCGATGTAGGGGATCACGTTGCCCAGGATGTCGAGCGACGGCACGCCCGGGTAGCCGGCGCCGGACGCGGCCTGGAGGGTGCTCGCGATCACCCGGTCCACCTGGAACGCTTTCCACGCGGCGAGCGGCATCACCAGCACCATCGCGGCGCAGTTTGGATTGGTGACGATGGCACCGGACCAGCCGCGGTTCTTTCGTTGGACGGCGAGCAGTCGCAAGTGCTCGGGGTTGATTTCGGGCACCAGCAGCGGCACGTCCTCCGCCATCCGAAAATGGCTGGAGTTCGAGACCACGAAGTGCCCCGCTTCGGCGAACGCCTGTTCGATCTCGCCGGCTTGCGTGCCGGCCATCGACGAGAACGCGAGCTGCGGCCCCTGCCCCGGCGTGCATTCCGCCACGGTCATCTCGGCGATCCGCGCCGGGATCGGCGTGTCGAGCTGCCAGGCGGTCGCCTCGGCGTAGCGTTTGCCCGCGCTCCGGTCGGAGGCGCCGAGCCAGGCGACCTCGAACCAGGGATGACCTTCGAGCAACTGAATGAAGCGCTGCCCGACCGTGCCGGTGGCGCCCAGGATGCCGACTTCGATCTTCTTTGCCATCTTGGCCATCGTTGAATCCTAACCCAGGCGGCCGATCACGCCCCCCGCGGCGACCGCGATCAGCTCGGCCTCGGCGAACGTTCCGGCGAGATCCGCCGCCTCCGGACAGAGCACGCGAACGTAGTCGTCGGTCAGTCCTTGCCCCATTCCCTGGCGCTGGTGTTCCCACAGAACGAGCGCGCGGCGGCCGATCTGCCGTTCGGCGTGGTGGTGCTCGGCCTCGGCGGCGAGTGCCACGAGCCGGGTGTTGCGCGCGCGGATCGTCGCCGGTGCCACCGGGTCGGGCAAACTCGCAGCTTCGGTGCCCGGGCGGGGGGAGTAGGGGAAGGCGTGGATCTTCGCGAAATCCGCTCCGGCGATGAACGCGAGACTCTCTTCGAAGTCGTCGTCGGTCTCGCCGGGAAAGCCGGCGATCACGTCGGTGGTGATCGCGACTCCGGGAACCGCCGAACGGATCTCGGAGAGGAGATCGGCGTAGCGCGCGGGCGTGTGCGGCCGGCGCATCCGTCTGAGGGTGGCGGCGGCGCCGCTCTGGAGCGACAGGTGAAGATGGCGGCAGAGGCGCGGATCGGCAAACAGCGGCAGCAGCCGGCGGTCGAATTCCCAGGGTGCGATCGAAGAGAGACGTAGGCGCGGTATTGGGAAACCATCCGGGTCGGAGGGGAGCGCATCGAGCAGGGCGGCCACCAGGTCGGGGAGGCGCAACCCCTGCCAGCGATAAGAGGAGATCTGCACGCCGGTGACCACGATCTCGGGAGCGCCGGGGCGGTCGGTGGGCGCGAGCGCCTGGAGGTCGGCGATCACCTCGGGCAGCGGCCGGCTCCTCTCTCCGCCGCGCACCGAGGGGATGATGCAGAACGCGCAGCGCATGTCGCAGCCGTCTTCCACTTTCAAAAACGAGCGCGTCCGCCCGGGTTCTAGGGGAGCGCAGGGGATCTCGATCTCGATCGGCGGCGCCTGTGGGGCGAGATCGGGGAACGCCCGGGTGACGATCCTCAACAGGTCCGCCTTGGCCTTATTGGGGACGATCAGATCGACCCCCGCCACGCGTGCCGCGACCTCCGGATCGGAGGTCGCGTAGCAGCCGGCGAGGACGGTGAAGAGCGGCAAACCCTTCCGCGCCCCGCGCCCGGCGGCGCGCCGCGAGGAGCGCTCGGCCTCGGCGGTCACCGTGCAGGAGTGGACGACGTGGAGGTCGGCCGAATCGATCTCGGCCGCCACCTGCCAACCTGCGGCGGCGAAATCGCGCGCCCAGCGCTCGGTCTCCGCTTGGTTGAGCTTGCAGCCGAGATTGGTGAAATAGACGCGCATAAGGGAACCGGTAGAATCCTATCCCGGACGGAGGAAACGAACCCTGCGCACTTACTTCGCTCTCATCCCACTGGTCGCGGCCCTCGCCGTGCCCGAGGCATCCGGCGCCGCCGCGAGCCCTTGGCAGGCCAACGAGCACGGAACGGTTCGGCTGATCGCGGCCGAGGCCGCGCTGGCACCCGGCGCCCCGATTCACCTCGGTGTCGAGTTTCGCACCGCGCCCGGCTGGCATGTCTACTGGAAAAACCCGGGCGACGCGGGCTTCCCGCCGCGCGTCGATCTCATCGCGCCGGTCGAATGGGTGGGCAATGACCCGGCGATCGAGATCGAATTTCCGGCGCCGCGCCGCTTTTCGCTGCCCGGAGGGCTGTTCGCGATCGGTTACGAAGGGGAGGTCGTCTATCCGCTGGCGCCGCTCGGTACGCGCCCGCTTTCCAATCCGGCGGGAGCGGGGGGGGTGAGAATCGAGGTGGAGGTCGACTACCTCACCTGTGAGATCGACTGTGTGCCCTACCGCTACCGCCTGGCGCTCGATCTGCCGATCGCGCAGAACTCCACTCTAGATTCGGACTCCGCGCCGCGTCTCGATCGCGCCGTTCTATCGCTGCCCCGCCGCGATGGCACGCTCCCAGGGGTCGCGATCCGTGCCGAGCTGGCACATCGGTCGGCCGAAGCGCTGGTCGTCGAGATCGAGGGGGTCGCGGCTTCGCCTGCCTCCGACCTGTTCGTCGAGCCCCAGGAGCTGTTCGAGATCGGCCGCCCGGCGCTCTCGCCTTTGCCGAGTGGCGTCCGCTTCGCCCTGCCGCTCGTGCCGCGGCGGACCGACGTTCCGCTCCCCGAAACGTTTTCTCTCGCTTTCACGGCGGTCGGCCTGGTCCATGCGGGAGCGCCGATCGCCCTCGAAGCGCGGCGCGAGCTGGGGCCAGGCAGCTCCGAGGCGGTCGCGCCAACGCCTTGGCTCGCGATCCTGCTTGCGACTTTCGCCGCGGTGCTCACCGCGGTGGCGATGGCGCTCTTGGCGAAAGAGCCCGGGAGCCTGGTACGGGGCCTGCTCGGCTTTGCGGCGCTCGGTCTCGTCGTCGCCTGCCTGCGCCTGCTCGTGGACCGGGTGACGCCGCTCGGCCTCGCGGGCATCGAGCTTGCTCTGCTCGGGCTGGGGTTTGGCCTCTGGCTCCGCCGCCGGATGGCCGGCCGGGAAGCCGCTCGGCCCTAAGTTCGACCACCTAACGAGGAGAAGGAAGATGAACAAGCTGCGCATCGTTCTCGCTACCGCCGCGCTCGCCACTCTCGCTTTTGTCGTCGCCCGGGAACCCGCCGTGGCGTCGGTCGCCGTGGGCGAGGTGGCCCCCGCTTTCAAGCTCAACGATCTGACGGCCAAGGCCCATTCTCTCGACCAGTACAAGGGCAAACTCGTGGTTCTCGAGTGGATCAATCCGGAGTGCCCATTCTCCGACCGGCAGGCGCGGGAAAAGACGATGACCGATCTCACAAGGAAGTTCGGGCAGGTGGTCTGGCTCGGCATCAACAGCACCAACCCCAAGCACCAGGACTACTTGCAGCCGGCTGAGCACCTTTCGTGGGCGAAGAAGAACGGTATCGACTATTCGATCCTCTACGACCCGACCGGTGGCGTCGGCCATGCCTACGGCGCCAAGACAACGCCCCATATGTTCATCGTGGACGCTTCAGGCAAGCTCGCCTATAACGGCGCGATCGACGACGACCCGAGCGGCCGCAAAGCGAAGCCGGCGCGCCTGAACTACGTCGATGGCGGTCTCACGGCCGAGTTGGCCGGTAAAGCGGTGGCTCCCGCGGTCACCCAGCCCTACGGCTGCTCGGTCAAGTACTAGGCCCCTCTGGAGTTTCGAGGATCGGGGGCTCTGGCGGCCGGCCCCTGATCGACCCTAGACTGAAAACTATTGTTTTCGTTCTAGTGGGCGCGTCCTGGTCCATTTCGGCTCGGGAATTCGCGCTCATAAGAGGGGAGACAACCGATGCCAAGTCAGGGGACCATCTACGCAGAGATGTTGTTCGCCGTCGGCCAGGGTGCGGGTGGAGTCTCACTGGACGGCGGCGCGGCCTCCTATTTGGAGGATCGCGGCTATGCTTGGATCGTGACGGCGCAGCCAGGGCGGGGGACGCCACAAGACTCCTGGGGGGTGATCGGCGGCGATATTCTCGACCGCTGCCGGGCGATCGGCGTCTTGGCCGCCTCTCTGGCGGGAGTCGGGTCGATCACTGCGAGCGAGATCGAGTTCGCCTGCCTCTCGGTCGAGGGCGGTTCGGGTTCTCCTTGGTGCCCGTCGGTTCAGAGCTGATGGCGTGGATTTAGCGGGAGGGCGCGCCCCGAGATGAAACGGAGCGTATGGATTCGCCTCTTGGTCGGGGCGGCGGCGGCCAAAGTCGCCGCCGCGCTGGTGGCGTATCTGGCTGTGCCGGGCGCGCTGGTTCCGATCGGCACGGGGTGGCTCGCGGCATACCGTGGAGCCCTCTCGATGGGGGTGTTCGCCCTCGGCGGGATCCTGTTTCTGGTCGGTGGTCGTTCGGATCGCCGGGCGTTCGATCTCGGCGTGCTCTACCTGCTCGTCGCCTCGGCGTTCGCCAACGCGCCGGCCCTCCGTTGGGCAGAGTCCGCGGCTGGGCAAGGGGTGTCGGGAGCGCTGCTGCCGAAGCTTCTCGAGGAGCTCGAAGTGGACGCTTTTTTGCCCCTGTTCCTCTGGCGGTTCGCGCTCTGTTTTCCCCATCGCCACCTCGATTGGTACGAACGTCGGCTCGGCTCGATCGCGGTTCGGCTGACCGCTTGGATCGGCGGGGCGCTCTTTGCGGTCAACTTGCTCGGCGCTCTCCGACGGATCGGCGGCGGCGAGGTCGGTCGGCTCGCCACGATGCTCGATCGCGACGACGGTCGCCTGTTCTTGGTGTTCGTGGTTTCGGCCCTGGCGTCGGCGCTCCTGATGCTCGCCTCGAGGCTTCGCGGCGAGCGAGGGGAAGACGGCCGCCGCGTCCGTCTCTTGTTAGGGGCTCTTCTGCTCGGCTTTGCGCCGATCCTGGTCGCCATCTTGGGCGACTTCGTGCTCGGGCCGATTTTTCCGCCGATCGGTACAGCGTTCGCGGCCCATCGACCGCAGCTGATGGCGATCTGTTTTCCGTTTTTCTGGACGGTGCCGTTCACCAGCGCGTACGCGGTGCTGGTTCATCAGGTGCTCGATCTGCGATTGATTGCTCGCGGTATTCTCGGCTACGCCTTGGCTCGGGCGACGGTGGTCGCTCTGGTCGTGGTTCCTTTTGCCTTCTCGGCCTGGCATCTCTTTGTCCAGCGGGCACGGCCGATCGGCGAGGTTTTTACGGAAGGGGCGCTGCTGCGTTTCGGGGTGCCCGCGGCGTTGGGCCTCGCAATGATCGGCTTGCGGGGCCGAATCTTGGCCGCGATCGATCGCCGGTTTTTCCGCGAGCAGGTGGACGCTCGCCAGATCCTCACCGAGCTGGTGCAGCGGATCCGCGCGGCGCCGAGCCCAGAGGATCTGGCGAACTTGATCCTCGGAGGCATCGATCGAGCGCTCCATCTGGAACACTCGGCGCTGCTCTTGGAAGACCGCCGAACCGGGCATCTCGAAGATCCGCGGAGTCGGGCGCGACGCCTGGACGCCTCGTCGCCCCTGGGCCTCGCGATCGCCGAAGCGAGCGAGCCGCTGGATGTCGATCTCGCCAATCCGCGTTCGCCCCTATCCCACTTGCCGGATGCCGATCGCCATTGGCTGGCCGACGGCGAGTTTTGCCTACTGGTCCCGATCCAAGCGGGAAGTGGCTCGTTGCTCGGGGTGATCGGACTGGGAGCCAAGAAGAGCGAACTGCCGTTCCTGCGCGAGGATCGCCGCCTGCTCGCCGACCTCGCGCGGACCGCAGCGCTCGGGCTCGAATTGCAGCACAGCCGGGAGCGCGAGGCGGTGCGGCCGATCGAAGAGAGCGCCGCGCCGAACGAGTCGAGCCCGCGGGGTGCAAGCCCTGAACGGGGAGAGCCGGGCGCCGCAGAGGCCGCGCGCGAGTGTCCGCGCTGTGGTGCGCTGTTCCGCGCGTTCCTGGTCTATTGCGGCAATTGCAGCCATCGGCTCGAGTCGGCGCCGATCCCCTACGTCTTGCCGGGCCGCTACCGCTTCGAGCAGCGCCTCGGTTTCGGCGGGATGGGCGTCGTCTACCGCGGTACCGACCTCGCGCTCGGCCGACCGATCGCGGCCAAGACGCTCCGCCGGGTCTCGCCGGAAGATGCGGTGCGCTTGCGCCGCGAGGCGCGAACCGCGGCGCGGTTCTCCCATTCGCACCTCGCCGGGGTCTATGGCATCGAGACCTGGCTCGGCACCCCGATCATGATCTTCGAGTATCTGGCGGGGGGCACACTCGCCGATCGGCTGGCGGTCGGGCCGCTCGGTGCGGAGGAGACCCTCGATCTAGGCATCGCGATGGCCGGCGCGCTCGAGCGCCTTCACCAGGCCGATATCCTCCACCGGGACGTCAAGCCGAGCAATATCGGCTATTCGGACGAGGGAGTGCCGAAGCTGATGGACTTCGGCATTGCGCGCGCGCCGGGAAGCCGAGAGCGCGAGAGCCCATCCCTTCTCTTGCCGATCGACGAGACGGATTCGACTCTGCTGCCGCCGACCTGGATCGGTGGTCGGCCCGGCAGCGCGGGCTCCGCCGTCGACGCTCGCCCGGTCTCTACCGCATCGACACTCAGCAACGTCCTGGCCGGGACCCTCCCCTACTTGGCGCCCGAGATTCTGAACGGCGGGGCGCCCGATGCGGCGTGTGACCTCTGGAGCTTGTCGATCGTGCTGCTCGAATGCCTGCTGGGTCGCCGGGCGTTTCCCGGTGGCGACGACAAACAAATCCGCGTGCGCATCCAGTTGGTACGGGTCCCCGACCTCGCGGTGGAACGGCCGGACACCCCACCGATTCTGGCCGAACTGTTTCGCGGCGCACTCCATCGGGCGCGGGCGCGTCGCCCCGAAACGGCGCGCGAACTCGCCCGCCGACTGGCCGAGGTCCGGGCGCAGCTGTAGCCCTTTGGCGCGTCGCCACGGGAATCGGTCCAGGGCTTAAGGCGTTAGACTGGGCCGATGAGAGGCTCACTCCGCTTGTTCCGTTTCGCCGGCATCGACATCAAGCTCCATTTCACGTTTCCGCTCATCTTGGTGCTCGGCGCCGTCCAATGGGGCGGCGAGCACGGGGCGCGCGGCGCCCTGTTCGGCGTCCTGCTGATGCTCGCTCTGTTTACCTGTGTCGTCCTTCACGAACTCGGTCACAGCCTCGTGGCACAGCGGTTCGGTATCCCTGTGCGCGAGATCGTCCTGCTGCCGATCGGCGGTGTCGCGCTGCTTTCCCGCATGCCGCGCAAGCCGATCCAGGAGCTGTTGATCGCGATCGCCGGTCCACTGGTCAACGTCGTGCTCGCGGTCGGCCTCTACTTTCTGATCGGCCTCGGCGGCTTCTCGGTCGATCCCCGCACTCTGATCGACGAGGCGCAGAAGGCGGCGCCCTCGACCTCGTCGTTTCTCCACTGGCTGCTGGCGGCGAATGTGTCGCTCGTCCTGTTCAACCTGATCCCCGCCTTCCCGATGGACGGCGGCCGCATCCTGCGCGCGCTGCTCGCGATGTTCATGGGCTTCCGTCGCGCCACGCGCATCGCTTCCGGCGTCGGCCAGCTGATCGCGATCGGACTCGGCCTCTACGGGCTCTCCTCGGGGAACTTCCTGCTGTCGGTGCTGGCCGTGTTCGTCTTCTTCTCCGCCGGCCAGGAGCGGGCGGTCGAAAACGCCCGGGTGCTGCTCTCGACGCTTCGCCTGCGCGACGGCTACAACAAGCACGCTCTCACCCTCGCCCCGGGCGATTCTTTGAGCCGGGTGATCGACTACCTCTTGACCAGCTACCAACCCGATTTCGCCGTCGTGATGAGCGGGCGGCTGCTCGGGGTGGTCACCCGCGATGCCGCGCTCGGGGCGCTCGCCACCCAAGAAGGGGACCCGTACGTCGCCGGCATCATGCAGCGCGAGGTCTTTCCGCTGGACGCGGCACTCACCCTGGCAGAAGCCCAAGAGAAGATGGCCGAAGCGGGGGTCACCCATGCCGCGGTGTTCGAAGAGGGGGAGCGCTACCTCGGGCTGGTCAACAGCGATGATCTGCGCGAGGCGCTCCACATCGCCACCTTCGTCCATCTCGCCGAGGCTCGACGCGGGCGGCTCGCAGGCGGTGAGACAGCGTAAGAAGGGGTTCAAGAAGTCCGCGGCGGGTACTTCCGGGCGCTTTCCCCGGCTCATTTGCGGATCGCTACTTCAAAATTCTCTTTCCCGGCACCTTTTTCCTTTGAGGGTCGCGCCACCGGGTCAGAGAGGCACGGTCGGCAGCGCCCCGATTGAGGGAGGCGCCTTATGTCTCGTCGCTCTGCTGCTTCGCTTTTCCTCGCAGGCCTGCTCTTCGCCGACGGCTCGTGGTTGGGTCGCTTGGAACAGCTCTTTCACGGCATTCTCGGCGGGGACAGTCAACCGCGGGCCGTGTGGGCTGCGTCGGATTGCGGCGGTTCGATCGATCCCAACGGTCAGCCCGCGGCAGCGCCGTCCGGTGCCCGGGATCTGCCGATCGGCTTCGCCGAGGAAAAAGGCGCCAAGATCGATCCCAACGGCTGAGTCCGGTGTGCGTGGGGGCTGCGGGGGAAAGTGTTTCCGTTCGCAGTCCCTTTTTCCGTGTCACGAAAACCGGGGATCTCTCACCTAGATGAGTAATAGCCTGTGTCATGTCGGCTCCGAAATCTTGGACGGAGGACCTCAGATGCACATCACGCGAGATCTGTTGCGCGCCGTCGCGCGCGGCGAGCTGCCACCCCGACTGCTTGCGCGGGTGGGCTTGGAGCACCTGACCGCCATTTGCCCCTGCTGCGAGAGGGAGGTGGCTGCCTGGCGGGAAGAGGACCTAGGAAGCCACCGGCTGCTCGACCCCGAGCTGATGGTGCCGCTGTTGGCAGCGGCAACCCCCAAGATAGCGAAGGCCGAGGAGCGGGCGGAGCACGATTTCTTCGAGTTGCTCGCCCTGCCGGTCGGCGCTCGGCTGGCGCGGGTAACCCGGTCTCGCTCCCGTTTTCGCGGCCCGCTCCTTGTGCGTCGGTTGCTTGGCGCTTCCCGGGAATCGCTGTCAGAGGACTTCGAAGCGTCCTACAACCTCGCCGCGCTCGCGCTCTCGATCGCCGACCGCTCGGCCCATACGTTCGATCTCCATGTGCTCGCGGCGGCTGCGATGGGCAACGCCTGCCGCGCCCAAAGCGATCTGCGCAAGGCGGATCGCCACTTCGAGTACGTCCGTTTCCTCCTTCATTCCCAAGACGTAACCGACTTGGCCGTGCTCGCCGAAGTCGATGACCTGGAAGGTTCGCTACGCAAGGACCAACGGCGGTTCGCGCAAGCTGAGAGTCTGTTGGAAAGGGCGTACGCGCTCTATCGGCTCGCCGGACGGGAAGAGCGGTCCACCAGGGTGATGGTGATCCTGGCCGATGTCCATTTCTATCGAGGGGATCCGCATCGAGCGATCTCGACTCTCGAAATTGCGCTTACCCGAATCAAGGCGGACTCCGAGGTTCACGACTATATTTGCGCCCGGCACAACTTGGCTTGGTACTTGATGTCTTGCGATCGTTGCGAAGAGGCCCTCGAACTTTTCGACGAAGATGCCGAGCTATTCGCGTGTAATGGCCGCTCGATCGATAAAATTCGGCGCCGTTGGCTCGAGGGGATGATCTCGGCAGGGCTAGGACGTTCCCAGGAAGCCGAGGCGGCGTTCGTGGAGGCACGAGACGCTTTGGTCGAACGAGGCATGGGCTTCGTCGCCGCGATGGTCTCGATGGATCTGGCCGCGCTCTACCTGCGCGCTGAGCGGATGAAAGAGGTCCGTACGCTTGCCGAGGAGATGATCCCGATCTTCCAATCTCAGGACATCCACCGCGAGGCGCTCGCCGCCCTGGTGATGTTTCAGGAAGCGGCGCGCCGCGAGGCGGTGACGCTCGCCTACGTCGAGCGTCTCGCCGTCTACCTGCGCGAGGCCGAGGTCGATCAAGATCTCAAATTTCGCGGTGGCGAGGGTGGGCGCGTCCGCTAAGCGCCGCATGCGTGGTGCGCGTGATCGAGACCGGCCGGGAGCCGGATGGGATGGCGGTGCGGTAGGGGCGAAGCCTGGGAGCCAACCCGAGGCCGCTACCATGACCGATTGACGAAACTGGTTGTCAGCCGTGAGCGACAGCCCGAGCCAAGAGCATCTCGGCCTGTCGGCGGCTAACCAGGCCTCGCAGGTCGGCCAGAATCAAGGAGGTCGCGAGGTCGGGGTCTTGGGTCTGGTGCAGGGCTCGCCGCTCTCTTGATCCCAGGCCGTTCGGCTCGCCGCCGTTGGCATCGAGCTCGGTGAGGATTCGCCGGGCCTCTCCGTCGAGAAGGCCGAGAACGTAGGCCGGCCCTTCTGGATGCCGGCGTACGAACCGCTGGTACTCGTCGCGGATTCCGGCGATGCCGCTAATCGGCGCCTCGTACGGGAAGCCCCTCGAGGTGTGCCAGTTCGGTCATGGTCGTCGTCTCCGATAGCTCATTCTACGGTCATTCTTGGGGCCTGACGGGATGGCGGTGCAGTAGGGCGAACGTGGGCGAACGTCAGGGCCCCGTCAAAGTCATCATAAGTTCGGCTTGCCGGTGCAACCTCCAGCGATGGGACAGGCCGTCAGCCCTTCCGCGGCCTGAAAGGCCGGTAGAACTGAGCCCAGGGCTGAGGCCGAAGGCCGATGCCCTGGGTT
>JANNIH010000040.1:0-8920 GCA_031404815.1 Holophagales bacterium
CTGCCAACCCAGGGCATCGGCCTTCGGCCTCAGCCCTGGGCTCAGTTCTACCGGCCTTTCAGGCCGCGGAAGGGCTGACGGCCTGTCCCATCGCTGGAGGTTGCACCGGCAAGCCGAACTTATGATGACTTTGACGGGGCCTCTATAGGTAGGGAATAGGCCTCGTCAATCGCCGGATGAGGCGGCCGCGGCGGACCGCGGGCGATTCCGGGCCACGTTGGTGATCGCTGGCGGGTCGATTGGGCGCCGTCGAGACTCCATAGGAAGCAGTAGAAGTTCCATGGGGCGCCGTAGGCGGCCGTTTGGGGGAGATAGAACACCCATTGGTCGAGACCGAACGCCCAATGGGGGAGGCAGACGGCCGATTGGGCGAGCTAGAACCTCCGTTGGGCGAGTCCGAACGCCGTTGGGTCAATTCGTCCTGGCTGGTCTGGGTTGCTGATCCGGATCGTCATGTCCCGTCCCTTGAGTCTTGGCGTGGCCCTCAGCGCCTTGGCGCGTCGCGGCGCCGGCCGGCCGTTCTCAGGCTTACCACCCCCATTGCCGCGAGCAATCCGAGCGCCAATCCCACCAGCACCGGCGGAACCTCGGGGTAGCCCCAAGCGGCGGCGAGGGCGACGAGGAGCCAGACGGCGGCGAGGGCGGCGCTCCAGTGGCCGCTCCTGGCGGCGCGGGTGGGGTAGGCGAAGCGGATCGGTACGAAGTGGAGGAAGGCGAAGAGGGCGACAACCGCGCGATTCCAGGCCGTGGGCAGACCGAGCAGCAGGAGATAGAAGGCGACCAGGTTCCAGAACGCGGGAAAGCCCACGAAGGTGTCGTCGTCGGCGACCGCGTCCAGGTTGCCGAAGTGATAGGCCGCGGAGAAAAGGATCAGCACGATCCACGGCAGGGCAGGCTCGCCAAGCCGGCCGGAGCGATAGAGCAGGAGGGCGGGGAGGAAAACGAAGTTCAGAAAGTCGGCGACGAAATCGAGCATCCGGCCGTCGTAGCGCGGCAGAACCTCGGTCACTCGGGCGGTCCGCGCGAGAGCGCCGTCCAGGCAGTCGATCGCGAGCGCCGCGCCGAGCCAGAGCAGAGCTGCGCGGAAGTCGGGCCGCTCGATCGCGAGGAGAGCGAGAAAGGCGCAGAGCAGGCCGCTCGCCGTGAAGGCGTGGACGCTCCAGGCGAGGGCGCGGGCCGTCCAGGTTGGTCGTCCGGGGGTGGCGTTCAAAGTGTTGGGAGCGTTCAGGGTCGGGCCTCGGTGTCTTCGCCCGGGTCGAAGTCGGCGCTTCCGGTCTCGCCGATCTCAGTGCCGGCAAGGCTTTCGAGCGCTTTGATCACCGCCGACGCATTTTCAAAGCCATGTCCCGCTCCAACCGCGGCTTTGATCATTTCGCGGGCGACTGCGAGGCCGGGTACGGGCGCGGTCAGCTCGTCGGCGAGCCGTGCGATCTGATCCACGTCTTTCTCCAGATGTTCGAGCGAAAAGACCGGGCGAAAGTCGCGTCGGATCATGCTCTCGCCCATCACAGTAAACAGCGGCGAGGAGAAGTCGGCGAGACCCAGCAGGCGGACGACCTCGGGGAGCGCCAGGCCGGCCCGCCAGGCGAGGAGCAGCCCTTCGCCGAGCGCCTGGAGCTGGTGGGCGACGACGAGGCTGCCGATCAGGCCCATCGTCGCACCGGAGCCGGTGGGGCCGAGGTAGTGGGTCGATTCCGCCAGCGGCTCGAAGATCTCGCGGGCGCGGTCGTAGGCTTGGCGCTCCCCGCCGATCGGGATCCAGAGTCCGCCGGCCTCGGCTTCGGGGCGGCTGCCGAAGACCGGAGCGTCGAGGAAATCCACCCCCCGCTCGGCGTAGGCGCGCGCCTCCGACCGGCTGGTCTCCGGGTGGACCGTCGCGAGGTCGATCGCTACCGAGCCGGCGCGGATTCCCTGGCAGACGCCGTCCGCGCCGAAGACCACCGCCTCGATCGCCTCCGCGTCGGCCAGGCTGTAGAGCACGAAATCGGCGCTCGCTGCGGCTTGCGCCGGAGTGGCGGCGGCGGTCGCGCCCAACTCGACGAACGGTGCCGTCTTGCCCGCCGTGCGATTCCAAACGGTGAGCGGCCGGCCGCTCGCGAGCAGGTTTTTTGCCATCGCGCCGCCCATGCGGCCGAGGCCGAGAAAGGCGGCGGGGCTCTTCGTGCTCATGCCGCCTCCATTGCCGGCGCCGCGCCGCGGCAAGAATCCAGGCGCGAATCGATGCGCGGCCAGGGTAGCTCGTCGAGGCTCGAAATTCGAAGATCGGCGGCCGAAAAGTCGAGGCCCGCGGTCATCTCGTTCGGCCAGGCGACCGCGAACAGGCCGGCCGCCTTCGCCGCGGCGATCCCGACCGGCGTGTCCTCGATCGCCAGGCCCTGCCGGGCGTCGACACCCAGCCGCTCCGCGGCCAGAAGGTAGGGCGCCGGGTCGGGCTTGGTCGCGGCCACGTCCTCGCGGGCGATCCGGCAACGCAGCAAGTCGAGCAGGCCCACCGCCCGTAGATTGGCGAGCACGATCCGGCGCTCCGCCGTGGATACGCAGCCCTGCGGCAGCCCGCGCCGTTCGATCTCGGCGATCGTCCGGCAAACTCTCGGTCGGGTGAGCGAGCCGTCCACGCGGGCCAGGTACTGGTCCACGATTTCCAGGAGCCACGCTTCGCGCGAGACGCCAAAGCGGTGCCGGCTGGAAAGCATTTCCCAGACTTCCGGCAGGCTCCAGCCGAGCATGCTTTCGTTCTCGTGATCGGAGACGCTCACCCCATGACGCCGACAGACTTCGAGCAGAGCGTGAAAATGCAGCGGTTCGCTGTCCAGGAGCACGCCGTCCACGTCCCAGATGACCGCGGCAAACGGAGGGAACGGAGGCTGGCGGCTCATGGCAGCAGGACCACCTTGAGCGCGCGCGCTGCGGCGGAGGTGCGGGTCCTAAGATCGCAGCCCAGCTCGGCGAAGGCGTCTCGGTACTCTTCCAGCGGGTGCCGGTGGCTGACGATCCGGTCGCCCGGGACGATGCCGCGGCCGAGGAGATCGACCGCGGCGGCGAAGGTTCCGAGCGAATCGATCGAGCCGACGATCGAGAGGCTGCGATCGGCGACGCGCAGCATGTCGACCGCGCAGGTGGCGGGTTTGAGGCCGATGGTCAACAGTTGGCCGCCGCGGGCGAGGTGGGGGAGGACCCGCCCGGCGAGGTGGCTCGTCGTGTCCACCACCAAGTCGATCTCGCCGTCATCGGATACGTTGTCGAGACCGGCTTCGATCGTTTCGACGCAGCGAAAGGATGGCGCGAGCGCGCCGCGCGCCAGCTCGCGGCGAGGTGCCGAGACCTCGACCACTTCGCCGCCGAGACCGCGGCAGGCGAGAGCATGGCTATAGAGGAGCCCAAGCGGTCCGGCGCCCAGGATGAGCGTGCGCAGGTCGGGGCGGAGACGCAGTTGATCGGCGCCGGTGAGCGCGCAGCTGAGCGGCTCGGCGAGGCTCGCGGCGGCGAAGCTCAGCTGCTCGGGGAGCCGGTAGAGGAAGCGCTCCTCCGTCTTGTAGAGCGGCGCGAAGGTGCCGTCCCGGCTCACCCCGGTCTCCGTGTCGGCTTTCTGCTGGCAGTGGTTCGAGCGGTCGGTGCGGCACATCCGGCAGGCGCCGCAGAAATAGGTCGGATCGATCGCAATCCGGTCGCCCTCTCGGAGCGTCGTGACCGCGTCGCCCACCGCCACCACCTCGCCCGCCGATTCGTGCCCGAGCACGACCGGGGGCCGTGCCGCGGCATAGCCTCCCGAAACGATGCCGAGGTCGGTGCCGCAGATGCCGGTCGCGCGAATGCGGACGACGACCTCGCGCCCGGTGGGCGGCGACGGCTCCGGGCGCTCGGCCGGCTCGAGCTGCCAGGGGCCGCTGTAGAGCAGGGCGATCATCGGCCCGCCTCGACCTCGCGGATCGCGCGCGAGAGCTTGACCACGATCTCCTCGATCTCTTCTTCGGTCGCGACCAGCGCCGGCCGCACTTTGATCACGTTGCCGAAACCGTAGCGCGAGCCGCGCAGGATCAGCCGGTGCTTCCGCTCGGCGCAAGCGAGGATCTTGGCCGTGGTGTCGGGATCGGGTCGCCCGTCCGCATCGACGATCTCGACCCCCCACATCATGCCGACGCCGCGCACCTCTGCGACCGACCGGGTTCGGCCGAGAGGCGCGAGCAGGCTGCCGAGCAGCGCGCCGCGTTGCCGCACTCCGGCGAGGAATCCCTCTTCGCTCAAAACGCGGAGGGTGGCCGCCGCCGCGGCGAGGCCGAGCAGGTTGCCGCCGGAGGTGAACGAGTGGTCGTGCGGCGCTAGGACGTCGAGGCGGTCTTCCATCAGGACGGCGGCGATCGGCACGCCGATGCCGCCGAGCCCTTTGGCGAGCGTGAGCAGGTTCGGCGCGAAACCGAAGGTCTCGGCGGCGAACAGGAAACCGGTCCGGCCCATGCCGGTCTGCACCTCGTCCGCGATCAGCAGGATGTCGTTTCTGGCGCACACCTCCTCCAAAGCCGCGAAGTAGCCCGGCGGCGGCACGAGGTTGCCGCCGTTGCCAAGCACCGGCTCGACGATCAGGCAGGCGACCGCGCCGTTGCCGGCATAGCGGACGGCATCCTCGATCGCCTCGACGCAACGGAAGCCGCAGCTCGGGTAGGTCGCGCCAAACGGGCAGCGCAGGCAGTACGGAGGCGCCACCTTGATCGAATGCGGGCTCACCGCGTCGGGAAAGCCTTGCCGGCGGAACGCGTTGCCGGAGATCGCCGTGGTGAACAGCGTCTGGCCGTGGTGCGAGAGGTGGAAGCTCACCACGTCGGTCGCGCCGGTCGCCTTCTGGGCGATCTTTACCGCGCACTCATTGGCGGTTGAGCCGACCAGGTCGCGCATCCAGCCCGCGCCGATCCCCGGGGGGGCCACCGCGAGCAGGGCATCGAGAACCTGGCGCGCGAAGGCGCCCGCGTAAGTGGAGCTCAAGTGCGCGCAGCGGCGCAGCTGGGCAACGACGGCATCGACCACCTCCGGATGGTCGTAGCCGAGCGGGACGTTGAACGTGCCCGAGACGGCGTCCAGGTACTCGGTGCCGTCGTCGGCGATCAGGCGCAGGCCGCGGCCGGCGACGAATTGCGGGTGAGCGGCGGGCGGCTCTTCGGTCGGCCGTTCGGTCGGCGCTTGGGTCGGATAGCCGGGGAGCCTTCTTTCGGCGATCATTCGGAAGCCTCCAGAGGACCCCGGGCCGGCTGGGGCGCCGCGCCGGAAAAGAGCAGGTTTTCCATCGATCGCAACCGCGGCAGCAGGCGGGTGAGGAGGGGGATCAGGCGCATCGCCGTCCGCGGGTCGAGCAGACGCTCGGCGCGCGGCGCCATCCCCAGCCGCGAGAGGATCTCGCCGAGCGGCCGGCGCAGCTGTCGTTGGGCCTCGATCGACACGGCGAGCAGCTCGGCGCCCGCGCTGATCGGTGGGCCGACGCCATAACGGGGGATCGGCTTCAGCTTGCCGATGCCGAAGACGTAGAGGTTCTTATGAGTGCGCGCGTAGAGGCCGGCGACGAGGTCCGGCACGTCGTTTTCGAAGGCGACCACACCGGGTGCCAAGAACGGGATGCTCGCGTGGTAGCCGGTAGCAAAGCAGATCAGGTCGTACTCTTCCACGCGGCCGTCGACAAACTCGACCCGCCGGCCGTCGAGCCGACGGATGCCGCGGCGGGTCTGTACCCGTCCATGTTGGAGCCAATAGAGCAGCTGGTCGTTGAGGATCGGATGGGTCAAGAACAGCGGCTCGTCCGGACACTCCAAGCCGTACGACTCGTAACGCCCGACGGTGAGCCGGAGCAGCGCGCGGAAAAGCCAGCGCTCTATCCACTTGGGCAGGCCGCGCTGCAGCAGCTCGCCGGTCGGGACGCCGAGCAGCCGTTTCGGCAGGTACCAGGTGCCGCGTCGCATGCTGATGTGCGAACAGGCCGCCACCCGCGCGGCATCGACCGCGATGTCGGCCGCGGAGTTGCCGCCCCCGACCACGAGAACGCGCTTGTCGCGCAGCTGATCGGCGTCTTGGTACTCGCCGGAGTGCAGGGTCTCGCCGTCGAAGCGGCCGGGCAGATCGGGATAGCGCCGGTCCCAGCACTGGCCGCTCGCGATGACCACCCCGCCGTAGGTCCGCGCCTCGCCGGAAGCGAAGCGCAATCGCCACAGGCCACCCCGGGATGGCTCGACCGGCTCGATCCGTTCGATCCGCGTGTCGAGATGAAGATGGCGCCCGAGTTGGTGGTGCTCCGCGAAGGACTCGAGGTAGGCGTGTACCTGTTCGCGGCTGGGAAAGTCCGGATAGTCCGCAGGCATCGGAAAATCGGAGTACTGGGTGGTCCCTTTCGAGGTGATCGTATGGACCCCGCGATAGGCGCCGCGGAACCAGAGGCCGCCCACTTCTCGGTTGGCGTCGAACTGGTCGTAGGCGATGCCGTGCCGGCAGAGCGCCGCCGCCGCTCCCAGCCCTGCGAACCCCGCGCCGATGACCGCGATTCTCTCCGTATCCATCCAGCTCTCCCGGTTACCGTGTATCAAAGAGAGTACGCCTCACCGGAGAGGGATGTTTCGTCCTACTCGACCAGCGTCAGCTTCCCGGGCAGGGGACCGGAGCGGAGCCTCGTCTGTTTGGCTCAGGCCACCACTGATCTGGCCCAGAACACCACTGATCTGGCCCAGAACACGGTCGTGTCCTAGCTCAGAGTTGGTACTGTAGGTCGGCGGGCAGTACCGTGGGGGTGGCAGGTTGATTATCCCTCCTCTCCGCCCGTCTCATGAGCTACGATAAGCAAAAATAGGGAGACAATCCATGAAAGATCGAAGAGTGAGGATTCTCCGCGACCGGGCGGAGATGGCACGGAAGGCTCTTTCAGAAGGTGGGTATCTGGAAGGCGATTCCAAACTGGGGCACCCCGGCGCCCTCTCCCGCGTAGCTGCCGACTTCCTGACCGATCTTGTCCACTTAGCCGAATCTCTCAAGGTCAAAATACCTCTCGGGGAGATCGCTAGGATCGCCATGGCTAACTACTCCAGTGACACGGAAGAAGAGCTCGGGAACAGGCTATAGCTGCTTCCCTTTTCACTTGGATGTACTCGGCGCTGAAGTGTACGCCGGCCATGGCGGCAGGGGTTGCTAGGAAGCCGTGGTCAGTGCGGGATCTATTGCTCGCCTGAGCTTGAGCTGAGAGTATCCTCCGCTCTTGCTTCCTTCTCTGCCTCTGCGAGCTGTCGGTAGTACTCAACTCTTCCCCTCTGAATGCTGGCAATTCTCGAAGTTTCATATTTTGCTAGGCGACGGCGTTCAATCCAAGCCTGAACTCTTGGCTTTGACCAAGTGTAGATAGAAGACACAAAGAGGATTCCGGCAATGATAGCCAGAGCTATTCCTAGCCAATAGGACAAGATCTGCCCCGATCGGTGGATGAACTCGATATCTGTCAATTGAAGGACTCCAACTGAGAGACCGAGGGCAATGACTGAGGCACTAAGTAACTCTTTCGGGGATCGCACGAATCGAATACTACAGCGACTAGAAGGGAGAGGTTTGAAGCCTCTCCCTTCTGACAAGCTACACCCGCTCTCGCTCCCTCAATTCGGCGAGCTTCAATGCCCCCGCTTCGTCCCGGAGTAGGAGCGGCGCCACCTCGGAAGCAAGCGCCTTTGCCTGCCGTACCGTGCTGAGGGTCGCGATCAATCGACGGGTCGGCAGGTGGCACAGGCTGAACGACTTGGTGAGCGTCACGCCATCCCGGGTGCCGTGGAACACACCGAACGGCACCGAGACTTGCCCTCGGACGTTCATCTCCCCGGCTTCCAGCGTCACCAGGAAGCGCCCGCGGTGCCAGGCCAGAGGGATAGGCCGTCCGGCCCGCGCTCGCGCCTTTAGGTACGCGTCCGCGGCGTAGGCGAGCCAGGAGCCAGCACTCAGATACCCTTCCGCTTCCGCCGCCCGCTTCCAGCGGATCGATTGTTCCACGGTGCCGCGGACGGTGAACGAGGACACCTTCAAGCGTTGACCTCGTTGCTTGGCATGTGCCGCCGGAAGTACCGGCGCACGTAGCCGCGGGCGAGATCGCCGAGCCACGTCCCCACGTCCGGGCGTCCCTGGTGCTCGGCCATGGCCTCGAAAGCGGCCTGTTCGTCGGGGCTGGTGACGGTGACGGCGTAACACTTCGGCCGGTCGGGACGGCTCGGCGGTTCGGGTTCCTTGAGAGGGCGTCCCATGACCCTAAACCTCCGCCATGGAGAACAGCCCGCGCGGCCGGGGCGAGATCGAGACGACTTCCCAGAGATCCCGCTCGGTCGGGTTCTCGATCGGGTCCACCATGCGCCAGACGGCAAACCAGCGCCCCAAGGTGTACTCGATCCGTAGGCCGGCGTCTTCCGCCGTTCGGTTCTCGGCGAAGTCGCCCCGGGCGATCACGTCCACGATCGTCCGCGGGTCGGGCGAGAAGTGCTCCTCTTCGATTCGGTCGTACAGCGCGCGGCGCGTCTTCTCGGTGTAGCGGGTCAGGTCCAACGGTGGCAACAGGATAGGATTCTGGCGGTCGTGCATGGGCTAGTTCCCCTTGCTCGGCAAGTCCCCGGCGAACGGTTACAGCCGTCCGTCGGGGGCGGTTTCCGGTTTGAGGAAGCGCGGCTCCCTCTCCGGGCCGGAAGGTATCCCGGTTGCGAGACCCCCTATCTTGCCAACTCTGAGTTAGGACACGACCCAGAACACCTCTGATCTGGCCCAGAACACCAGTGATCTGGCCCAGAACACCACTGATCTGGCTCAGAACACCACTGATCTGGCTCAGAACACCACTGATCTGGCTCAGAACACCACTGATCTGGCTCAGAACACCACTGATCTGGCTCAGAACACCACTGATCTGGCCCAGAACACCACTGATCTGGCT
>JANNIH010000041.1:0-46788 GCA_031404815.1 Holophagales bacterium
CTGCGCCGCGAGCCGCCAGGAGGCGACGCAAGACCTCACCGCCCTGATCGACCAGGGCAACGAGAACGCGCGCCGTCTGCGCGGGCTCGCAAAAGCGGTCCTCGGCACCAAGAGCGAGCGGCTGGTCCAGTTCCGGGTCGCGCCGCTCCGCAGTCGTCGCCGCTCGAAGACGACGGAGCCCGCTCCGGCTGATCAGGCCGCCAAGAGTTCCGACCAGTAAGGCGTCTGTATAGGTGGGGCAAGGGGCGTGGGGCCTGTAGGCTCCACGCCCCTCTTTCTGGCAATGTAGAGATTGTAACGCTCGGCGGCGACGTCACCCGGGGCGCGACTCATCCGCTTGACGAACAACGCTAGTAAGCCACCAGCTCCCGCGCAGCCGCGATGACTTTTGCGACGCTCGGCAGCAGCTCTTGTTCGAGCACCTTTGAATAGGGCACCGGGCGATCCGGGTAAGCGACTCGGCGGATCGGCGCGTCGAGCCAAGGGAACGCGGCATCGGCCAGACGCGCCGCCACTTCGGCGCCAAACCCCAAAGTGATCGGCGCCTCGTGGACGATCAACGCCCGGGCGGTTTTCTTAACCGAGGCGAGAACGGTCCCTTCATCGTACGGGATCAGCGTGCGCAGATCGATCACCTCGGCCTCGATGTCGTCCTTGGCCAAGGCCGCGGCAGCTTCCAAGCAGGTCCAAGTGGTGGATCCATACCCTACAAGCGTCAGGTCGCGTCCCGCGCGAACGACGCGGGCGACCCCTAGCGGCGCCGCGTCGTCACCCTCCGGCAGGCGTTCCTTGATTCGTCGGTAGAGGAACTTGTGCTCGAAGAACAGGACCGGATTGGGATCGCGGATCGCGGCCTTGAGCAGCGCCCGGGCATCCGCGGCGGTCGCCGGGCAAACCACTTTGATCCCGGCGGTCTGTGCGAACCACCCCTCGGGGTTCTGGGAGTGGAACGGCCCGGCGCCTACACCTCCGCCCGACGGGCAACGGACGACGATCGGGCAGGGCACCTGCCAGCGGTAGTAGAGCTTCGCGGCGACGTTGACCAACTGATTGAAGCCGCACGAGACGAAGTCGCCGAACTGCATCTCGATCACCGGCCGGTATCCCAGGAGAGCGGCGCCGATCGCGATTCCGATCGTGCCGCTCTCCGCGATCGGCGTGTCGAGCACCCGCTTCGGCCACCGGGCATAGAGCCCCCGGGTGGTGCGGAACGGCCCTTCGAAGACGCCGATGTCCTGCCCCATCAGAACCACCGACGGGTCGCGGGCCATCTCTTCGCCGAGCGCCTGATTGATCGCATCGACATAGGTGATTTCACGCTCGGCCACCGGACCCGCGAGGGTCGAGATCTCCGGAGCCGGCGCGAGCGCCGGACGCAACGCCGTCGCCGGATCGGGTGAAGGCGCTTCGAGTGCCCGCTTAAGCGCCCGCTCGACCAATGCGGCGATCCGCGCCTCTAGGCGTTCGCGGATCTCGGGGGTCAACAACCCTTCGGACTCGAGTTTTCGGGCGTAGGCGGGCACCGGATCGGCCGCCAGGTAGCTCGACAGCTCCGCCGGGGGCACCACCTTGAGCGAATCGTCCCCCTCGCTGTGGCCGCGCATTCTGCCGAGCATGGCCTCGATCAGGGTGGGACCCTCGCCGGCCCGAGCCCGCGCGACCGCGCGACCGACGGTCTCGGCCATCGCGTCCGGATCGTTGCCATCGACCGTTTCGGCCGGTATGCCGTAGCCGATACCCCGGTCGGAGAGTTTTTCCGCGGCGTACTGGAGCGCTGCCGGCGTCGAGAAGGCATAACGATTGTTCTCGATGATCAGCACCATCGGCAGCTTCCAGACGGCGGCCATGTTCAGGCCTTCGTGAAAATCGCCGGTCGAGGTCGCACCATCGCCGATGAAGTTGATCGCCACGCGGTCTGAGCCGTCTTGCTTGAACGCGAATGCGCAACCGGCGGCCACCGGGATCATCGCGCCCAGGTGGCTGATCATGCCGACGTGGAGGATGCCATGCTCGGGCGCGAGATAGCCGTAGTGGAACGAACGCTCGAAACCCTGAGAAAAGCCGGGCGCCTTGCCCAATAACTGGCAGGCCAGCCGCGTCATGATCTCGTCGGGATCGGGCCGTCGATCATCCGGCGCGCCGAAGCCAAAACCGGGGAAGATCCGCGCCGGATCGAGGTAGACCGGCAGGATCGCGCCGAGATCGCGATGGAGGGTGCATAGCGCATCGCCCGCGCCCAGCGCCAAACCCGCCGGGATGGTCGTCGCCTCGTTGCCGACCTCGCTGTACCACTTCGAGACCCGGCCGGTCTTGAGCAGATTCTCGAACCGCGCATCGAAATCGCGGGTGAGTTTCATGAAGGCATAGCGCAGCAGGCGCACGCTCGATTCGGAGAGCGTCGAGGTCGGGGCGTCGGGGAGGGTGAAGGTGCTCGCCATGGCGGCGGGAGTCTAGCAGCTGGCCGAGGGAGCGCGACCTCGACTCGGAACGCTTCGATGAGCACTCAGGCCGAGACCGCCTTGAGCTGCTTTTCCAGCCGCTTGCGGTGGCGGTTCTCGGGGTCCATTTGGAGCAGGATCTTGAGCGCCAACTCGGCGGAGCCGGTCTGGTTCTGGGCGAGGAAGGTCTCGACCTGGCGCACCCCCTGCTCGATCGACTCCTGGCGTCGGAGCGCCGTCTCGGCACGATCGATCTCCGCGAGTCTTAGCGCGCCCTGCTCAGCGCCTTCCGGCAGGCGTTCCAGCTCGAACGCCGCACTCCGCGCGGCCAGAAAATCTTTGGCCGCGAGCCCCTCGTTGATGCGGCGGGTAAGGTCTGCTGCACGCACCTCGGTACCGAGTGTGGCGCAGGCGGCTTCGATTCGCTCTCGATAGGCTTCGATCGTGACCCGCGGCACATCGAGCCGGGCGAGCTCGTCGAGTTCGCGCTCCGCCTCGGCGATCTTCCGGTTCGCGAGCAACGTCTCGAGCCGGCGTTTTCGCACTGCGAAATCGATCGAGTCGCGAGCCTCCCGTTCGGCCGCCGCGATCGCCTCGGCGAGCGGCGCTGTCCGGTCGGCCGAACCGCCGAGGCGACGCACGATCTCGACCTGGCTCTGCGCGGTTCGAAGGTCGCCCTCGCTGAGCGCCGCGCGGCCCTGCGCCAAAACCTCGTCGATCCGCTGATCGCGCTCGATCTCTTCGGCGAGCGTGGAAATCCGCAACTCGAATTCACTTCGCCGCGGATGGGCCGGCGCCAAGTCGAGCAGGCTTTCGAGCGCGAAACGACCGAGCGCCAGTTGGCGCTTGCCGAGATATCCCTCGAGCACGCCCTCGGTCTCTCGGATGTTTAGGCCAACCTGGCTCTGCGTTTCGGCCTCGGAGAGGCGTTTGCGCAGGGTTCCGAGCCCGGGCGCCTGGGGGTTGGCGGTCTCCAGCTTGCGCAACATCTCGCGAGCAGGCTCCAGGTTTCCAGCCGCTATCGCCTCTTGGGCACGGGCGATCAGTTGGTCGCCTTCCCGAGCACGCGCTGCGGCCTTCTCGATTTGGGCGAGCAGCTCCATCCGCTCCTCGCGGGTCAGTTCGGATGAGCTGCGCGGCTTGTGGACCGCGGCCACCGAAGCCTGCCGCACGGCCGGTTTGCCGGAAGCCAGGCCGGGAATTTGGATCTCCTGGGTCGCTGCGGTGCTCAGGCTGTGCCCAACTTTTTCAAGCGCCAGGATGAAGCTCACGGCATCGGGAAAGCGCTGTTCGCGCTCGCGTTCGAGCCCACGCCGAACCACCCGATCGAGTTCCTGGGGTACCAGAATACCGGGACTGCGCCCGGCGAGCGGCAACGGATCCTCGGACAGCCGCTTGAAGATGAAGCCGTGAGGGCTCTCCGAATCGAACGGCGGCCGGCCGCAGATCATCTCGTACAGCACCAAGGCGAAGGAGTAGAGATCGCTTCGACGATCCAGCCCAGCTTCGCTCGCGCCCGGTCCAGCCTGCTCGGGCGAGCAGTACTGGAGCTTGCCCATGAACATACCGACCTTGGTGATCTCCAGGGAAGGGTTGGGACCCGGATCGCGAGCCAAACCGAGATCGATGATCTTGACTCGGAGCTGGCCGCGGCGGTCCTCGGTAATCATCAGGTTGTCGGGCGATAGGTCACGGTGGATGACGCCGGTCGAGTGGATCGCCTCCAGTCCGCGTAGGGCCTGGATGGCAAGCTGCACCGCCACCGGCACGGAGAACGGTCCTTCCCGGCGCAGTCGATCGCCGATGTCCTGCCCCTCGATGTACTCCCACACCATGTAGAAGCTGCCGTCGGCGAGACGAGAGTAGTCGTAGAGAATCGCGACGTTCGGATGCTTGATCTGGGTTGCGAGGCGGGCCTCGCGCAGGAACCGGGCCTGCGCCACCGGGTCGGTCGCAAGATCCTGGCGGAGGATCTTGACCACCCGCAGCTCCTGCAAATGGAGATGCCGAACGAGGTATACCTCGCCCATTCCGCCGGCACCGAGGGGGCGTACGATCTCGTACTTGCCCTCGAGAACCGAGCCGATGTCCCGCGGGCTCTCGCCCATTGCGCCTCCGCCCGAAAACGACGCGTATTGTAGCGCCGCTTCCCTCGCGTACCGTTCGCCTTCGACCATGAGCATGTCACCCCAGGCGTCCTGATCGACCTCAATGTTACCGAAACCGCCCTCGGGACCGGCGCTCAGCCCGACCCTTACTTCCCGAAGGTGCGCCGGAGGCAAGAAACGAGCCGGCAGGGCATACCCTTCCGCTATCATCAGTCCGTCGGTCACTCGCTCCATGCGCCCCCTCCTCCACTTCCCCGCGCTCGCCGTGCTCTCGGCCCTCGGGATGCTCGGCGCATGCTCACACCGGGAAGTCTCGAATCCGAGACCGAAGAATCTCGTTTTGGTGACGATCGACACCCTTCGGCGCGACCATGTCGGAGCCTATGGCGACCGCGCTGCAGCGACCCCGGTGCTCGACCGGCTGGCCCGCGAGGGGCTGCGCTTCGACGCCGCGACCGCCAACGCGCCGCTGACCCTGGTCTCCCACTCGAGCCTGCTGTCCGGCCTCTTGCCGCCGCACCACGGCCTACGCAACAACGGTGCCGGTGCTTTCCCCAGCGATCGCGAGACGCTCGCCACAGTGCTCTCGGCCGCGGGATTTCGCACCGGAGCGTTCGTCGCCGCATTCGTGCTCGATCGCCGGTTCGGTCTCGCCCGCGGTTTCAACGTCTACGACGACGAGATCGAGCGCGAAATCGGCGCCCGTCCCGAGCTCGAAGCCGAGCGGCGCGGCGACCAGGTCGTCGACCGTGCGCTGGGCTGGCTCCGCGACCAGGGCAACCGGCAGGGGGCTGGGGAGCGGCCTTTCTTCCTCTGGGTACACCTCTACGACCCCCACGCGCCGTACGCACCGCCACCTCCCTACCGCGAGCGTTTCGCTGCCGACCCTTACCGCGGTGAGATCGCTTTTGCCGACGAACAGGTCGGGCGCCTCCTCCTGGAGCTCGAACGCCAAGGGCTCACCGCCTCCACGCTGATCGCGGTCACCGCCGATCACGGCGAAGGACTCGGCGAGCATGGCGAAACCACCCACGGCATGTTGCTCTACGAGTCGACGCTCGCGGTGCCTCTCCTGCTCCACGGACGGGGCCTCGCGCCAGGTGTCATCACCACACCGGTCGGCTTGTGCGATCTCGGGCCGACCCTTGCGGGCCTTTTGGGATCTCCTTTCTCCACGACCGCAACCGGCCCGAAGCTCGATGGCCGCGATCTCTCGGCGGCCCTGCTCGCCGGCCGGGAACCGCAGCGCGCCGAGGTCTATGCCGAAACCCACTACCCGGAAATCTTCGGTTGGAGCCCGCTCTCGATGCTCCGCCGCCGAGACGCCAAGTACATCCGGGCGCCGCGCCCTGAGCTTTACGACCTGGCCGGCGACCCGGGTGAGCAGGTGAACTTGGCGGCCTCGAAGGATTCGGAAACCGTTGGCGCGGGATTCGCCGCCCGCCTGGCCGAGATCGATGCCGGCGCCGTTCGGACCCCTTCGCCGCCGGTGGACGCCGAAACCAGCGCCCGTCTCGCCAGTCTCGGCTATGTCGCCGGTGGAGCCCGTTCAGCCTCCGGCTCGAGCCGGAGCGAAAGGCCCGATCCGAAAGATCGGATCGCCCTGTTCCAGCGCTTCGAGGCCGCCTATTCGGCCCTCAGGTCAGGAAATGCAGACCGGGCGATTGCGGACCTGCGGGCGCTCGCCGCCGCCGACCCGGGAAACGCGACGTTTCGCAGCCGGCTCGCCCAGGCGTTGCGCGAGGGCGGCCGGCCGGCCGAGGCGATCCCTGTCCTCCGCGAGGCGGCGGCTGCCGCACCGACCGATCCCGATGTTTGGTACGACTTGGCGGTGGCGCTTACGGACAACGGCCGGCCGGAGGAAGCGCGGATTGCGATCGCGCGCGCGATCCAGCTTGACGAAAAACGCCCCGAGCCACACAACACTCTGGGCATTCTGCTGCTCGCTGAGGGTCGAGGCGACGAGGCGAGGCGCCAGTTCGAACAGGCGGTGGCGATCGACCCGCGCGGCTCAACGGCGCTCAACAACCTGGGCAACGCCTTGCGCAGCCTCGGCCGTGCCACCGAAGCCGAATCGGCCTACCGCCGCGCGATGGCCGCCGCACCACGCTACGCCGAGCCCTGGAACGGCCTCGGTGCCCTTATGGTCGAGGCCAACCGCCCGCGCGAGGCGATCCAATGTTTCGACCGCGCCGTCGAGCTCGCCCCCGGCAACCTCGAAACGTTGATCAACCGCGGAATCGCGCTCGAGCTGGCTGGCGATCGACGCGCCGCAGAGGCCAGCTATCGGGACTTTCTCGCGCTCGCCGGTTCGGCCCCGGCATGGGCCGAACAGCGCCGGGCCGCCGAGCAACTGATCGCCCGGCTCGCCGGGTCGGCCGCCCAACTGCTGCCGGTTGCCCGCTGACGCCTGAAACCCGTGGGCGGCAGCCCCGTAACAGTCCGATGACGAACCCTCTCGACCGTCCGCTCCGGTTGGCGTAGTCTACGCAACAACGTCCCATGACGTTCTTCCAAAGGAGATTGCAGCTATGACAGGCAAGGCACACTTGCTTCGGCGCGGACTCACCGTCCTCTGCGCCCTGGCAACCCTCATCGGGATTCTCGCCCCACCGGCGACCGCCCAGTCGGCCGCGGGTACCCTCGTTGGGCGAGCCGTCGACGAATCCGGCGCGGGCTTACCCGGCGTCACGGTCACCGCGACCAACACTGGAACCGGCTCGTCCCGGCTCACCGTGACCGGAGAAGATGGCTCCTATCGCTTCGCCGCGCTGGCGGCCGGCAGCTACAAGGTGGTCGTCGAGCTTTCCGGCTTCTCGACCGTCAATTTCGAAGGGGTCGCGATCTCCATCGCCTCCGAACGGCGACTAGAGGTCACGCTCAAGCCCGCCGCTGTGGAGGAGTCGATCACGATCGTCGATGAAGCGCCACTGATCGCGAATACCCCGTCGATCGGCGCGGTGATCAGTCAGGAAGAGCTGCAGAACCTGCCGCTCAACGGCCGGCAGTTCGCCAACCTCGCCGTGCTGGCGCCAGGCACCACGCTCGGCTACAACACCGACCCGACGAAACCGGGGCAGCTGGTGGTCCAGCTCAATGGCGGCTTTGGCCGGAACGTCAACTACGTGGTCGATGGCGGCGACAACACCGACGACACGATCGGCGGCGCGCTGCAGAACTTCCCGCTCGAGGCGGTTCAGGAGTTCAAGATCCAGACCCAGCAGTACAAAGCGGAATACGGCCGCACCACCGGCGGCGTGCTCTCGGTCGTCACCAAGACCGGGACGAACGAATTCCAGGGCAGCGTCTACGGCTTTTTCCGCGACAAGAAACTGAACACCGAGACCGAGACCGAGAAGCAGTCCGGCGCCGGCAAGCAGGCCTACAAGCGCAAGCAGTACGGTGCTTCTTTCGGCGGACCGATCGTCAAGGACAAAGCGCACTTCTTCGTCACCTATGAGAAGACCGAGCGCGATACCGCCTACACGATCAACACCGACGGCACGCTGCCCACCCTCGACGGCAAGTCGATCGTGGTGCCCTTCGAGGACCAGCTCGGCCAGGCCAAGCTCAGCTGGGACCTGAACCCGAAGCAGTTCCTCCAGGTCCGCTATGGCTACCAAAAGAACACCGACAAGTACGGCCAGGGCCCGCTCGCGGCGCCCAGCTCGCTCGGCACGGTGGCCAACGACTACAAGTCGATCCTGGTCGGTCACACCGCCCAACTCGGCGCCGACTCGTTGAACGAAGCGGTCTTCCAGTACACCAAGTTCGAGAACGCGATCACTGCCGACTCGAACGATCCGTTCCTCTACTTCCCCTCGGGCGTGACCGTCGGCCAGAACATCAACACACCGCAGACCACGAACCAGACGAAGTACCAGTACAAGGACGAGTTCAGCTTCTCGCGCACGATCGGCGGCCGCCGCCACGACTTCAAGACCGGCGTGAGCTACGTCGACGAGCCGGTCCTCGGCGGCGACTTCTCGACCGGCCTGAACGGCCAGTTCAACCTGCTCGATGACCGGCTGGGCGTCAACTCGCCGGTACAAGAAATCACCTTCAACGGTGGCTTCGCCGGTAACGAGACACCGATCAAGCAGTACGGTGCCTTTTTCCAGGACGACTGGGCGGTCGGCAGCAACCTGACGATCAACCTCGGGCTGCGGTATGACTACAACGACGGCTTTGATCTCGACCAGCGTTCGAGCACGCTCTGGCGGACTCTGTCGACGCAGACGCGCTTCAACAACGAGGCCTACCTCCGCGAGTTCCAGGGTGGCAAAGGTGGCAAGCTCAAGAACGACGACAACAACTGGGCACCCCGTCTCGGCTTTTCCTGGGACGTCAAAGGCGATGGCAAGCACCAGGTGCGCGGAGGAATCGGCCGCTACTACGACTTCCCGTACACCAATGCGACGATCCTGTTCCCCGCGGTGTCGGCGCAGTCCAGGTTCGGGCCGGTCTACAACGTATTCAACCGGACCGGCATCCGCAACGCCGACGGCACGTTCTACAAGGTCGGACAGCCGCTGCCGCCGAACCAGCTCCCGGGCGCCGCGATTCCGCCAGAGAACGACGTCGCTTCACCGACTCTCGCAACCCCGTATTCCGACCAGCTCTCGTTCGGCTACTCGGTGCAGGCCAACGACTGGCTCGGCTTCAACCTCGAGGCGGTTGCGGTCAACTACGAAGACATTCCGTTCCGCTTCCGCGCCAACCCGCGGGATTCGGTGACCGGCATTCGGCGCTTCTCAGGATTCAACAACTTCCGCATCTGGACCGGCGACGGCTCGGCGACCTATCGCGGCGCCAATATTGGCTTCCGCGCCCGCGACCCCAAGGGTAACTTCGAGTTCCAGGGCTTCTACACCCTGTCGAAGGCCGAGGGCAACGTACTCGGCGGTGCCGATGAGTTCCGTCTGACCGTGGTCGGCCATCAACCCGACCTCGGCGCCGGCCGCGACGTCTCGTTCAACCCGCTCAACCCGACCTGTGGCGGCGTTTGCACAGGCCCGTTGATCACCGACGCCCGCCACCGCTTTACGCTCGGCGGGATCTGGCGTGGGCCGTGGGGCATCAATGTCGCCGGTACGTTCCGCTACCGCTCGGCGTTGCCTTACTCCGACATCTCCGGGCTGGACCTGAACCGCGATGGCTTCCGGCTCGACCTCGCGCCGGGCGTCACAAAGCCGAACAGCCTGCGCGGCAGCTCGTTCAAACAGCTCGACCTCCGCCTCGCCAAGGAGTTCAAGTTCGGAGGCCACTATGGCTTCGAGCTGATCGCCGAGACGTTCAACATCACCAACTCGAAAAACCCCTCCGCTTTCGTCGGTACCCGCACCGCGGGAGTAAACTACAAGCAGCCGTCGGCGTTTGCGGGCGACCCGGGCGAAGGCGAGCAGCGCCTCACGCAGCTCGCCGTGCGGGTGAAGTTCTAGGCTTCACCCTCCTCCCGCGGCAGGAAAGAACGGGGGTGCTCACGCGCCCCGTTTTTTTATTGCCCGTTCAGTCTCCGGAAGGGGCCAGAAGTCTCCCTCCGACAAAGGCGTACTCGCCCGGTGCGAACGCCAGCCGCGCCGCCCCTACCTCCACCAGTTCGATCTCCCGCCCGTTGACACGCAGGCTCGCGCGCCGGGCAACCGCCGCCGCGAACGTCGCGAAATCGCCATCCTCGGCGCGCCGACCGACGATCAAACCGATCGAAGCCGGCTGGATGTTCGGCACTGCGACCCAAGCCTCGCGGTATGCAGGATCGCCACCGAAGTACTCGGGGAAGCGTGCCGCGGCGCGCGCGACCTGCCACCCTCCGGCGGTTACAAGGGCGGCGTAGACAGCACCGCGGCGGGCCACCACGACGTGGCTCGAAACCTTCCGCGGCCGGCTCCAGCCCGGTGCGTAGTAGACATGCCCAAGATCGCCGAGGTCGGACTCCGCCCGATCGGCCGAACCGGGTCGGCCGAGCCGGGCGAGCACCCGGTTGCGCTCTGCGATCGCGAAATCCTGGCCCACCCAGCTCTTCCACCGATCGGACCGGGGGTTGCGATTGCGACTCCACAGGTAGAGCGGCGCAAAACCCCCGCCTTCGGGAAAGAGCGCGGCCACGATCTCCTGACCGCCGGAAACGCCGATCGACAGGCCGGCGATCGACTGCGCGGCCCCGAGCACGTAGTCCGGGGTCGCCCACGAGGTGCGCGCAAGGTCGAGCGGTCGGCGGTTTCCGGTGCGCAGGGTCCGGCGCGACCGAATCTCGTACGGCGCTTCGAAGCGCCGGGTCGCGAGCGCTTGTATCGCCCCAGTGGGCGGCCGATAGCCGCTCACCGCGAGCTGAGGTGCATCGACAAAGCGGATCTGTTCCGGATCACCGATCCCGGCGAGCAGCCAGGCCCAGGCTTGCCAAGGGGTATTGGTCGCACCGAGCGCCCAGTGCACATAAGTTCGGCTCTTCGCTCCGGCCGGAAATCCGGCCGCCTGCTCGCGCGCCCAAGCCAGGAACAGGTGGTCGAGCTCTCGCCGTGCAGCCGCGCGCAGCTCACTTCCGGGCGCGAAGTCGGCGACGTGGAGCAGAGCGGTGATCGAGATCGCGAGATAGCCTGGGCTTTCGGCCTCGTACCACCCTTCCCTCTGGTGGGTGGCGAGGAACGCGAGTAGGTAGTCGCTCCAACCCCTCGCGGTCGCGGAATCGGCCCGCCCGGCGACGACTTCGGCGACCAGGCTGCGCGCCGCTTGGACCACCCGTTGATTCTCCGTCTCGCCAAAGCGCCAGGGATTGGCGATCTGTTCCGGCCCGGGCGGCGGCGCCGCGCGTGAGACCGCAGTGCGAACCTGCTCGGCCAATTTGGGCGCGAGGATCTCTGGAAAGTCCAAAATCAGGCGCTCCAGGGTGATCTGGGTGTTCTGGCAGCGAAACGAGGGAGCGGCGGCGCAATCCGCGAGCGCGCTTTCGGTCCACCGGGCGGCGTCGGAGGCGGCGCCGGGAAAGCCATTGCGCGCGAGGGCCGCTGCGGCGAGCGCCCCCTTGGCCCAGCGCGAGCTGTCTTTTGGGTCAGCCTCGTCCCGTTCGTCGCGGAGGAAGCCCTGATAGGCGTAGTACAGATAGGACGCACTCCGATCGGCCGGCGCCGATCGGGCAAGCGGTGCCGAGGCTCGGCAGGCCGACAGCCCGAAGAGCAGCACGATCGATCCCAAGGCCCGCCTCTTCTCTGGATTCAGCGTTCTCTCCTGTGCGGAATCGGGGCACCCCAACCGCGGTTATGCTTCTCCCCGGGTCAATCGGTGTTCGTGCCGACGGCTCGACAGGAGCATACGAAGGAGGGCTTCGCCGTGTCGCTCAAGAGTTTCGCGCTGGTCCTCGGCGGCATCATGCTCGCCTCGCTGATCTCCGGCCTGTTGGTTCTCGCTTTCGCCTACCGGCGGTTGAAGAAAATCCGCGTGCCGAAGGATGCCGATTTTTTCACCACCGTGCGCGCGGTCCCGCTCGCCCTGGTGGTCGGTCTCGACCTGCTCGATCTGGGTCTCGATTCGTTCTCGGCACCGCTCGAATGGTTGATTTTGAACCGGCTCGGCCTCACCGCCCTCCGAAACGTCGCCACCTTCGAGGCGCTGATTCCGTTCACCGGCCCGATCCCCACCCTGACTCTCGCCTGGATCGCCGCTCGTGTATTCAAGCTCGGCACCGAGATCGACCCCAACCTGATCGAGACCGAGCGCACCGCCTCGGGGCGCTACGAGGGGAAGTTGCCGCGCTGAAACGCTCAGGCGGGCGACCGCTCGATCGGCGCGAGTGCGGCATGCGCGGCCGCTTCGAGCGCCTTCATCGCGAGCCGGTACGGACCGGGGCCATGGCTGATCCGGGCGACCCCGAGTTCAGCGAGTCGACGAGCCGAGGGCGCACCTACCAGCGCCATGACGTTGACGGGGAGCGTGCTTTCCGCGCACACCCGACCGATCAGCGTCTCGTCGATGAGGCCGGGGACGAAGAACCCCGAGGCACCCGCCGCAGCATAGGCCGCCGCGCGTTCGAGCGCAGCGTCCACGAGCGCCCCGTCGTGCTCGGCGGTATCGGCCTTGAGGAAAAGGTCGGTTCGGGCGTTCAAGAAAGCGGGTACACCCGTGCGCTCCGCGGCCTGCCGCACGGCATGGATTCGGGCGGCCTGGTCGGCGATCGGGTAGAGCCCCGCGCCGCCGACGATCTGATCCTCGAAGTTGAACCCGATCACCCCGATGGCGAGAACCTGCGTTACCGTTCCCGCGACCGCCTCAGGCGTCGTTCCGTAGCCCCCTTCGAGGTCGAGGGTGACCGGGAGATCGACGGCCGCAACGATCCGCCGGATGTTTGCGAGTGCCAGGTCGAGCGGCAGCTTCTCGCCATCGGCAAACCCGAACGCCGCGGCGACCGACCAGCTGCCGGTGGCGATGGCCCGGGCTCCTGCCCGTGCGGCAACCACCGCACTTCCCGGGTCCCAAATGTTGAACAGAATGACGGGTGAGCCCTTCACATGGAGCTTGGCAAACGTTTCGGCTCGTTCGAGCTGGCTGGGCATGGGGGTCTGTCCTCTCTTCGTTCTTCGGTTTCCAGCTCGATGATATCTTTTGCGCTCCTTTCCATTCGTCCAGCCCTCGAGGATTTCCGCCCGTGTCCGAACCCGCACCTGCTGCCCCCGGCCGCGACTTCATTCGCGACCTGATCGACCGCGACCGCGCCGCCGGCAAATATGCCGGCCGGGTGGTCACCCGTTTCCCCCCCGAGCCGAACGGCTACCTGCACATCGGCCACGCCAAATCGATCTGCCTCAATTTCGGTCTGGCGGAAGAATACGGCGGCACCTGCCACCTCAGGTTCGACGATACGAACCCTGAGACCGAGGATCAGGAATACGTCGGCTCGATCCAGCACGACCTGCGTTGGCTCGGATTCGACTGGGGCCAGAACCTGTTTTTCGCTTCGGACTACTTCGAGCAGCTCTACGATTTCGCGGTCGAGCTGATCCGGCTCGGCAAGGCCTACGTTTGCAGCCTCTCCGAGGACGAGATTCGCGAGTACCGCGGAACGGTCAAAGAACCCGGGCGCAACAGCCCCTACCGCGACCGTTCGGTCAATGAGAATCTCGATCTGTTCGCCCGCATGCGGGCGGGCGAATTCGCCGACGGCGCCCACGTGCTGCGCGGCAAAATCGACATGGCGGCGGCGAACATGAAGATGCGCGATCCGCTGCTCTACCGGATCAAGAAGACCGCGCACTACCGCCGGGGCGACGCTTGGCCGATCTACCCGATGTACGACTTCGCCCACCCGCTTTCGGACGCGATCGAAAAGATCACCCACTCGCTGTGCACTCTGGAGTTCGAGAACAACCGCGACATCTACGACTGGCTGGTAGATACTCTGCCGTTCGAGGACCCGCCGCGGCAGACCGAGTTCGCCCGCTTGATTCTCACCTACACGCTGATGAGCAAGCGGAAGCTGCTGGAGCTGGTCCAGAAGAAGCTCGTCTCCGGCTGGGACGATCCGCGCATGCCGACGCTCGCGGGCTTCCGGCGTCGCGGCTTCACGCCCGCCGCCCTGCGCGACTTCTGCGACCGGATCGGCGTCGCGAAAGCCAACAGCACGGTCGACGTTACGCTGCTCGAGCACTGCCAGCGCGAGGCGCTGAACCTCGAAGTGCCGCGGGTGATGTGCGTTCTGCGCCCGCTCGAGCTGGTGATCGAGAACTACCCGGAAGAAGGACCCGCGGGCCTGCTCGAAGAGCTGGACGCCCCCCTCTACCCGCACGACGTGCCGAAGGAGGGGAGCCGGAAGGTGCCGTTCTCCCGTACGCTCTACATCGAGCGCGACGACTTCGCGGAAGTTCCTCCCAAGGGTTTCTACCGCCTCTCACCCGGGCGGGAGGTACGCCTGCGCTACGCCTATTTCGTCCGCTGCGAGAGTGTGGAGAAAGACGCGTCGACCGGCGAGATCGTCCGCGTCCGTTGCACCTACGATCCCGCGACCCGTGGCGGCTCGTCTCCCGATGGCCGCAAAGTGCCGGGCACCCTCCATTGGGTCTCTGCCGAGCATTCGCTGCCGGTCGAAGTGCGCCTCTACGATCGCTTGTTCAAGGTCGAGCGCCCCGATCTCGAAGAGGGGGGCTTCGAGTCGTGCCTGAATCCGCAGTCGCTCGAAGTGCTGGAGGCCAGCCGGCTCGAACCTGCCGCGGCGGACCCCGCTCTCGGCGACCGATTCCAGTTCGAGCGCCAGGGGTATTTCTACCGCGACCGACAAGACTCGACAGCCGACCGACCGGTGTTCAACCGCACCGTCCAGCTGCGCGACTCGTGGGCGCTGGAGGTCCAAAAGCAGGCACCGCAAGCGACCCCGCCGCCGGCAACAGTCAAGGCGCCTAAGGTGATGGAGGCCAAGGTGGCCGAACCGCTGTTGGCGGAAGAGCAGGAACTGCTCGACCGGCTCCGGCCCGAGCTGTTGCCGATCATCCGGGGCGTATTGGCCTCCCACCCCGTCGAGGTCGAGAAGTACCGCGCGGGCAAGACCGGCCTGCTCGGGTTCCTGGTCGCCCAGGCGATGAAGCAGGTCGCGGCCGCCGGGGTGGGGGGCAGGCAGGCGAGCCCCAAACTGATCAACCTGCTCGTGGTGGGGGAGATCGGCGGGGGGTAGATCCACCCTTTCGCGGCGCCCGCCTAAACCGGCGCGTGGAACGTGAGGGCCGGCGGCTCGTCGCGCCAGAAGAAGATGTCGTCGACCCGACGGCCGAAGACGAGGGCCAGCCTCATCGCCAATTCGAGCGATGGGGCGTAGCGCCCCCCTTCGAGGGCGACGATGGTCTGGCGGGTGATCCCGACGGCACGGGCCAGGGCGTCTTGCGAGATCTCGCCATGCTCGAAACGAAGCCGGCGCAGATGATTGCCGATCGGGGTACCGCTCACGCCTCTTTCTCCTCGAGGGAACGGTCCAGCCAGTAGGCGTGCAGCTGCACCGACTCGGAGACCAGGCAGCTCACGATCACCGCGGTGATCAACAGGTGCGCGATCAGCGGGTAGGAGAGCGCGGGCACCACCCGTCCGACGCCGAATCCGAGCAGCAGAATCAACGCCAACAACACCCCCACCAGGCTCCGGTAGCCGGCGCGTAGGCCGCGGGTTTCGATCGCGGCATCGCGCTCGTCGTGGCGCGGCTCGGGATCGCGGGCGATTCGATAAGCGATCGCCGCGCCGAGCACCAGCGTCCAGCTATCGGTCCCCAAGGCGTGGCCGGCCCGAGTATGAAGCTCCATCGCCGGACCGATCCGCCAAAGGCTCGCCATCAGGTGGCCGGCGATCACCGCGGCGCTGGACATCCCGAGCCAGAGAGCGCGCTCGGGCGAGCCTGGGGCCGCGAGCTCTAGACCCAACCAGTAGTTCCGGACGGCGAGCGCGGCGAGCACCATCAAGCCCAGCCCGACCAGGCCCGGACGAATAGGCCAAGAGGTGGCGCCAAAGGCAAGCACACCGCCGAGAAGAAGAGAGAGGAGGGTGATCGACAGAATGCGGATCACGGTTTCTCTCCCGGAGAGCTCGAAGCGGCACCGGTCTCCGACAGCGTACGGCGCAGGAACTCGACCATCTTCGCCCGTGCATCGATCTGCGCCCGGGCGTTGCCCGCCGGAGTGCCGCCGCTTTTCTCTCGGCCCATGTTGTAGTGGGTGGTCGGAGCCCAGCCGTCACCGTTCAGGTAGTGGCCCGTGTCGCTATAGATCAGGGCGACGGTCGAAAGGTTCGCCTGGGCGCGGCGCTCGGCGATGTTGTGGGCCATCATCCCGGAATTCCAGAGCTGGTCGTCTTGGCCGGCGATCAGCAGCAATGGCCCCAGGTAGCGCTCGACGGGAATCCGCGCGGCGACCGCGTCGGCCGGATGGGCGGCACGCCCCTGATCGTGGGGGCGGCGGAGCCGGATCTCTCGATCGGGGCTCGCTCCCATGATCTCTGAGATGAAATTCCGATAGGGCACGAAGGGGAGCGGCTTGCCGTCGCGGGAGAACGACGAGCGCATTCCCGGAGTCACCCCCCAGCCCCAGCCTTCCCACACGACATCGGTCGGCGCCACGGCGACGACGGCTTTGACCCAAGAAAAGCGGCTCGCAGCGAGCAGCGCGAGCTCCGCTCCTTTAGACGCACCATAGAGGCCGACCCGTTCGGCGTCTAGATCGGCCCGAGTCTTGATCCAGTCATAGACCGCTTGGAGGCGATCGACCGGAATGTCGGCAAAGTCCGCCGGCAGCTGCGGGATCTCGCGCTCGGCTCCCGGCATCCTCGCGGGCGAGTAGTAAGGCAAACCGAGCACCGCGAAGCCCAGCGAGGCCAGTCGTGGCGCTTCGTCGCGCGCTGCCTTAGCCCCTCCCTCGGCGCCGCCGAGCAGGATGATCACCGGCCGTTGGGTCGCACTCGGCAAGGCCGCGAGAATCGCCCCCGGGAAGGCCTCGATCTTCTCGCTCTTCACTTCGTCCAAGGTCTGGACGAAATCGAGAATGGCCTCGGCCACTCTTCGGCCCGAGATCTCGGCGCTCAGGCGAACGCGCCCGGGCTTGGCATCGTCGGCCACGGGAGCCTCGGTCGGCACCATCGACCAGAACAGGCCATGCAGATCGGCCCCAACATACGAGGAACCGGGCTTCGGCTCGGCGGTGCCGAGATCCAGAGTGCCGTCGGCGCCGCTGGTGAATCGGGCTTCGCTCCGAAAGATCAGCCGTTTTCCCCCCAGGACCGACGAGTAGATGTAGCGCTCGGCAGTGAGGTGAACTTCGGAACCGGGGCTTAAGCCGACCAGGGAAATGCTGACGTCATCGCCCGGCTTCACCAGCGGCCCTGGCTTGATCTCGAAGGTCGCGCCGACGGCGGAGACCTGGGTCGATTCGGGGTTCTGCGCGCTTGCCGCGGCAAGGGAGACCCAGAGGAGGGGGGCTATCAGGAGAGAAATCCGTTTCGTGTTCATCGGGCTCCAGTCGCTTCGGTCACAGCTGCTGTCTGCTCTAGCGGATTATATGTCCGCTAGAGCAGTCTCAATGTCGGCCACACAATGCACCCAGACCGACAGTCCTGTCAAGCCACCGCTTGACCTGCTCCGCTGACTGTGTATACTCAGCATATGGATATGCACAGCGCGGGCTTCGTGATCTCCCAGGCCGATGGCCGGCCGATGTACCTGCAGATCATCGAGCAGATCAAACAGCGGATCGCGGTCGGCGACTGGGCGCGGGGGGAGGAGATCCCCTCGATTCGCCAGCTCGCGGTCGCCCTTGAGGTGAGCGTAATCACGGTCAAGCGCGCCTACCTTGAGCTTGAACGGGAGGGGGTGATCGTCACCCGCCAAGGCAAAGGATCGACGGTCGCCACCGATCCCGATCTTGGGGCCCGCCTCTACGACCTCGATCTCGCCCAGAACCTCGACCAGGCGGCCCGGATCGGCGCCCTGCTCGGGATCTCGGACGAAGATCTGGTCTCCCGCCTGCGCGACGCGATGCAGTCCTTGAACCGCTCGACCAAGGAGGAGCTATGACTGACCTTGCCGTCCATTTCGCGGGGGTGGGCAAGACCTACCCCCATTTCACGCTCGAAGAGATCGATCTCGAACTGGTCGTTGGCAGCATCATGGGGTTCATCGGCGCCAACGGCGCCGGCAAGTCCACGACGCTCCGCATTTTGATGGGACTCGTACACCAGGACCGGGGCAACGTCCGCGTCCTCGGCCACTCGATGCCAGGGAGCCAAGTGGCCGCCAAACGCGACATCGGCTTCGTCTCCGAGGATCTACGGCTGTACAAGGCGGCGACCCTCGCCTGGCACATGGCGTTCGTCCGCTCGATCTATCCCGAGTGGGACGCCGCGTACGCACTCGATCTGGCCCGGCGTTTCGATTTGAAACCGGAGCAGAAGATCAAAGGGCTCTCCCACGGCCAGCGGGTGAAGGCCGCCCTGCTACTCGCTCTCGCCCGGCGCCCCCGCCTGCTGGTGCTCGACGAGCCGACCACCGGGCTCGATCCGGTCGCCCGGCACGAGGTGCTCGGCGCACTCACCGAGGTCCTCGCCGACGAGCATCGGACCGTCCTCTTTTCGTCCCACAACACGCTCGATGTCGAACAGATCTCGGACCAAATCACGTTCATCGACCGCGGCCGGATCATCGACTCGGACGACAAGGAGAGCTTCCTCGATCGCTGGCGGCGCGTGCGGCTCGAAGTCCCCACGAACGTGACGCTCCCCGCGGTGCCGGGAACCGTCGACTCGACCCGGAGCGGCCGGCTCGCGATCGTGACCACCAACCGTTTCGAGCCCCGCCTGACCGCCGCCTACCAAGCAGCGGGCGCCACGGTGTTCGCCGTGGAGCCCATGACCCTCGAAGAGATCTTCGTCGCAGATGTCCGCAGCCGACGGGAAGGGAAAGCCGCATGAACACTGCGCCGATGGACTCAAAGATGATCCGCCGCCTCGTCCTCAAGGACTGGTATTTCCAGCGCAAGGCGATGCTCGTCTACCTCGCGGCCGGCGCGCTCGCACTGGCCCTCGTGGCCAATTCGGGCGAGGGATCGTTCTTCGCCGGCAGCATCCTCCTGATCACGGTCTTGATCACCGTGGGGATTCACCTCGCGATGGCGACGGTGGTCGAGGAACGGAAGGATCAGACCCTGGCGTTCGTCATGAGCTTACCCGTCTCGGCCAAGGAATATACGACCGCGAAGATCCTCGCCAACCTCTTGATCTTCCTGTTCCCCTGGCTCGCTCTGCTGGTCGGCAGCTTCGCGGTCATCGCGAGCAGGACCGCCCTTCCGGATGGCCTGATTCCGTTCACCGCGATCGTCCTGCTCGAGATCTTCGCGAGCTCGGTCCTGATCCTTAGCGTCGCTCTGGTGAGCGAGTCGCAGAACTGGACGATCGGCGCGATCGTGTTTGGAAACCTCTTCTTCCAGGGCTTTCTCTACTTCGTCTCCCACCTGCCCGACATCGCCCAGACGATGAATGGCCCGCGCATCGTCTGGAGCCCGGCCGCCATCAACCTGCTGGTCGCCGAGCTGACAGCCATCGCCCTGCTGGTCGGCCTGACGTTCTGGCTCCAATCGCGCAAAACCGACTTTCTCTGATCCGGAGCCCTTATGAGCCGAGTTGCCAGAATCTTCCGTCGCTCTCTCGTCGTCCTGGTCGCCCTGACCGCTCTCACCTTCAGCGCGGCGTTCGTGATGATCTTCCTCGGCGACCCTTCGTTCGGGCCGCCGCCCCCGATGTCCCCGGAGGCGATGGCCGCTTTCGCCGCCCGTTATGAACAGGTCTACCCGAGCGAGGAGCGCCGGTTCACGATGCGGGACGGCACCGCGCTTGCCGCGCACTCTTTCGCCGGGAGAGCCGAAACGACGATCGTCCTCGTCCACGGCATTCTCGGCAGCAGCCTGGAGATGAACCGCCCCGCGGGCCTGCTCCGGGAGGCGACCGGCGCGACCCTCGTAGCGCTCGACCTGCGCGGCCATGGCGCCTCGGGCGGCGCGCCCGGCGATATCTCTTACATCGGCCAATACGAGGACGACCTCGCCGATGTGGTTGGCAGGCTCCGCGCCGAACGGCCGCACGGGCGGGTGATTCTCGCCGGGCATTCGATGGGCGGCGGCATCATCCTGCGCTACGCCACGAGGCCCGGTGCCCCGCCGGTCGATGGCTACCTGTTGTTCGCCCCGTACCTGGGCGCCAAGTCGCCGACGACGCCGCAGGAATCTCGACCCGGCGAGGAGGCGTTCCTTCGGCTCCACCTGCCGCGCACCCTCGGGCTCGTGCTGTGGAACGAGGTCGGCATCACCGGTTTCAACGGGTTGCACACGCTGTTTTTCAACCTGCCGAAGGAGCTGCCGCTCACCTCGTACAGCTACCGGGCAATGGTGGGCAACGCGCCGGAGGATCACGCCCCCGCCCTTCTGGCGATCGCGGCGAGCGGCAAGCCGCTCCTGGTGCTGGTCGGCAGCCAGGACGAGGCCTTCAAAGCGGATCAGTATGAAACCGCGCTCGGGCCGGAGAGGACCGCGCTCCGGATCATCGACGGCGCGAGCCACGACGGCGTGCTGGTCGATGCGCGGACGCTTCGCGCGGTTGGCAGCTGGTTCGGCGAAAAAGCCCCTGTCGCCCCGGCGCGCGTCGCGATGGCGTTCTGAGCCGACCGCTCGCCGACCGAGCCCCCAAAAGGAAACCGCCCGGACTTGGCACCGACCCCAAGCCGACCCCTCGCGAGGTGGGCATCGGGCGGTAGCCCTGTCCGGGCGGATCGGTCGACACCTAAAGGAACCGTTACTTCTTCTTGGTGTCCTTCGGCTTGTCGGCCGCGCCTTTGACAGCAGCCTTCTTCGGCTTCTTGGTCTCTTTCTTCTGCGCGTTGTTGCCTTTGGCCATGGTCCCCTCCTGGCGGTCGCCGTCAAGGTGTAGCTGGTTGGTTTGCGGTTGCCCGCATCACTCACTGCACCACAGAGTGATTGTACACGGGGGCACGTTTCGCGGCACAGTTCTCGCCCCGTTGCCACTCATCGCGGTCATCGCTCTCCATCTCTATACTCTTCCCTCATGACGTCGCCCCCCTCCGGTACCGCCGCGCTCGACCTGCTCCGCTCGGCGCGCCGGGTGGGCTACGTCTTTTCCGGCGGCTCCATGCGCTGCGCATTCCAGGTCGGCGCGCTCGAAACGCTGCGTCATCTGGGGATCGCTCCGGCGCTCGCGATCGGCGTTTCCGCCGGAGCGTGGAACGCCGGAGCGGTGGCGGCCGGAACGGACGCGCGCCTCCGCTCCTACTGGCGGGCGTTTCTGCGCATGCCTGCGGTCGATCTCGGCAACCTGCTGCGCGCCGGTTCGCCGTTCCGCTACCCCGAGATCCACCGCCGCAACTTCGACCGCTACATCGGGGCCGCCCGCCTCACGGCGCCCCAGGCTCTACCGCTGTTCGTCGGAGTCACCCGCCTTGCCGACCGGGTTCCCGTGCTGTTCGAAGCGCGCGCCTTGATCGACCCGTTCGCCCTCCTGTTGGCGTCCAATTACCTCCCGCCGTTTTACACCCGGGCGCCCCGGCTCGACGGTGTGCGCTACGGCGACGGTGGGCTGTCCGACAATCTCCCCTATGAGCGGGCCTTCGAGGAGGGGTGCGATGCCGTCGTGCTGTTCGCCAACAAAGGGGAGAGCGAAGGGGGCCTCTGCCGGAGCCCGCGCGACACCGAGCATCGGCCACCCGCCGACCTGGCCCGGAAAATGGTCGTCCTACGCCCCCGGCACCGGCTGCCTATAGGCTTTGTCGAACGGAGCTGGGCGGTGGTCGCCCGCACCATGGAGATCGGTCGTCTGCGGGCGAGCGAGCTCCTGCTCGGCGAACGCCACCTGGAGACCGACGCCCGAGCCCAAGGGCGCGCCCCGACCGCGATCCTCGCCGCCCTCTTCGGCCGCGGTGACCGGTCTCCCGAACCTCCGATTTGACCGCCTTCCTCCGCCTGCTCTACACTTGCGTCCGCGTTTCCGTCGGGGCGTAGCGCAGCCTGGTAGCGCACCTGCCTTGGGCGCAGGGGGTCCCCAGTTCAAATCTGGGCGCCCCGAAATCAACTTGCGGAGAGAATTCTCCCCGCGAAACGGTGACGGGCTTCGCGCCTCGGCTGCCTGTAGCTCAGCTGGATAGAGCAGCGGCCTTCTAAGCCGCGGGTCGGGGGTTCGAATCCCTCCAGGCAGGCCACGATTCTCGCAGCACGGTTCTTACCAAAACTGAACGTCCGACGGTTGGGTGCCACATACTCTCTCGCCGCCGTTCTCAGGCGCCCGTAGCTCAGCTGGATAGAGCGGCAGCCTCCGAAGCTGTAGGTCAGAGGTTCGAATCCTCTCGGGCGCACCAACACTTACCCCACCCCATGGATATCGTCACGACGTGATTCCATCCCCGCTCGACGTATCGGCAGCGACGACCGGCACGGTCTTCCCCTGCCGACGCTGCCGCGCCTACGCTCAACCGGACCCGAAACGCGAGCCGGCCCGCGAGCCATTTCCGCTCAGCGGGCCGGCGACCTGACTAGAAGCAGCGCTGCGAGCAGCGGGTGACTTCGCCGCAACTCTCGTTGCAGGTGTTGAACCATCCGGTCACGCCCCCGACCACCGGCGTGGTGAGCTTCTCTTCGAGCTGACGTAGTGTTTCACGGCCGAGCTCGAGCTTGCGGACTCTCTTCTTCATTGCAGACTCCCTTGGGCGCGGGCATGCGGCCCTTCGTTGGAAACGCCACCCGCGCACCTCTCTATTGATGGCAGTGCAGTTGGCGAATGAATGCGGGACGGAGGAGGAAACCGCCCTGATCATGGCCTTGATGACATGACATGACATGAGTCAGCGACTGTAGGGAAATTCGTGGATCCAGTGGAACCCCTTGCCCACCAGCCGGAATTCAGGAGGGTCGACCCGGCGCAGTTGCGCCCGGATGGCGTGGCCATCGAACGTCCCTTCCATCGCGAGGATCTTCGGGCCGATTCGCCGGTACGAGAGTACGGAGCTCCATTGAGGATCGTCGATCTTCGCCAGCGTCAGCCGAAGAGACGTGCCAGACCCCAGCGAGGAACAACCGGAGAGGCGGGATCCAAACGATTCAAGGGCTCAGCCATGTCACCCTCCTTTGCCAAGGTAGCAGCCACCACCAACCCATCGGGGTCGCTTCCCGCACGCAGCCTTGAGATTAGATCGAGCGATGGCGCCAAGAGTTCCCGGGCGGTGGCCGGTACCCATCGAAACGAAAAGCTCTCGGTTGGCGGAGACTCTGTAGACGACGATTGCGCGAAGGTTGCCGCGCCGGACTCTCCCCTTTAAGGCGGAGGGCCGACCGCGCCCTCCGCCTCATCATCCACCGCCCAAAGCTCGACCCCCGCTTCCGGGTCTCTTCCGGAAAAATAGACCTTCGAGCCGGCGGCGGCGATCATCCAGGGGGACGCAATCCGCGATTGCTTTCCGGTCGCGTTCCTTGCGGGGGTGCCATCGCGCCCACCGCAGCGGCGAGCATCAGGCCGATCGCGAGCCCGGCGGCGACGGCCGAAGAAATCGAGGGACGTCTCATCGCTGCACCTCCCGCCAACTGAATCGTCAGAACGAAGAAGTACGCGGCCGATAGAGATCCCAAGCCAGACGATCGATTTCGCGCTGAATTTCATCTTTCCGTGCCAGCCGATGTTGGACCTCCTGCTCTTGGGACGCAAGGAACGTTGCCAAAGCGAGCAAGCCTGCTTCGGAGCGCGGAACCTCCACGGAAGAGTCGGCGAGCGATCCCGGCAGGTCGTCGAAGACGCGTCCGAGCAGCGTTGCGATCGCTTCCTGGTGCTCAATTCCACCACCGACGCGCGCGACGATCTCGCGCCGGACCCGAATCTCGCCGCCCACGCCTCTGGCTCCGTGGAGATCTCGTTCCAGCGCGGCTTCCTCGATCTCGAGGATCGACGAAGGGAGCTTGAGCAGGGTGAGGTGCTCGATCTTGGGATGCTCGCGCCGAAACCTTAGGACTAGGGCCAGCACCGGGACCTCGATCCGCGCTCCGATCCGAAACCCCTCGTCTTCGAGCGCGATCAGCTCGCGCCACAAGGCGTGTCGCTCCTGCTCCAGGCGCACGAAGGGCTCCTGCTCTTGCGGAGAGAGGCGCTTGATCGGGATCGCCTTGATGTCGTCCGGATAGACGTGTTCCTTCATCGAGCGCTTGTTGGCCGAGAGCCAGTTCTGGATCGGCTCGCTCAAGCAGATTGCGCACAAATACCAGTCTGAATATTCGGTGGACAACCCAGGAAAGTAGAGGCCTTTTTCTTCAAGCTCTCTCCGCACCTTGACCAGGGATCGATTCTCGAAGTTTTCAAGTAGTGCCCATCGCAAGGCGATACGCACCCCATCGTTGGTGAAATGAAAGGGTGGCTGACTGTCAACCGCAACCCCTGTGAAGGTGCCGAGCATCAATTTAGGCAATGCGTACAACGCTGGAAACGTCGGCCGGCTGATTCGCGCAGGACACCGGGTGTGCGCACCGTACTCCAGCCACTGAGCCCGACCGATCCCGCCGCGTCTTACCTCTCTAGAATCTAAGTAGGGCACCGTATGAACTTCGTCCTTCCGAGGCGCGACAAGGTCGTCACGCCCGAACACTCGATGTCGAATGCGCTTTCCGGTCTCACCCAGATCCTCTACCAGGTCTTCGCCAAACAACTCCTGATTGTAGGCTGGGGGCACCAGAACAATCTGGCCATCGACAAGCCTTTCGTTCGAATGAAGCACCATCCCCTTCGAGACGTAGCAGATCTCCTCGAGAAGTACTGTGTTGTCGAGATCAAGTTCCTCTTGGTCTCGTACCCGGAACAACCGCTCCGGGTCGGCTTCCTGCTGAACGACCTGGTCGAGCGGCTCGACCACAATCGCTCCCTTCGCGTTGCGTCGTTCCGCGACCGAGCGCTGGACTCTGTGCTCTGCGTTTGGCGCCCCGCGCGAGAACGAAAAAATCACGTTGTCCTGCCACTTGGCCTCATCGAATAACTTGAGCTTGCTGGTCATCAACACACTGTGGAGCGTCGTCTGCCCGACCAGCATTTCGCGCAGCTTCTCGGCGTAAGGTGCGGTCGCCAGAGATTCGATCGTCACCAGACAGCAGCGGGCTTCGGCCCGGTCGGAGAGCAGCCGGTGGTACTGCTCGACGAACGGCACGTAGAGGTCCCACTTCAAGTGCCGCGTCGTAAACCAATCCTGGTGTTCGAGCTTGCGCCGGTAGGCCGCCCAGGCCGGCGCGTCCTCGTCGGCCCGAACGTACGGCGGGTTGCCCACCAGCACGTCGAACCCGGCGGCGTACGGACCGGTGCGCGCCTTGATCATCTCGGCTTCCGCCCGATCTTTTCCGAGCAGAAAGAGCGACGCCTCGGACACTTCCGCGAGCCTCATCTCGACCAGCAGCGAGTCCTCGCAGTAGATCCGGAAGCGATCGACCACCAGCAGGACCCCTTCGTCCTTCGCCTGCTTCAGCAGATCGAGCACCTGGATCAACAGGTTCGTCTCGGCGAGGTAGCAGGCGAACGGATTGATTTCGATGCCGTGAATCGAACGCTGCACTTCGTCGAGCGCCGCCCGCAGCTTCGCTTTCGGGATGCGGCCGTCGCGGTTGCGGAAACCGTCGAGCAGGCGGCGGCAGGCCTCGACCAGAAAGCTGCCCGAGCCGCAGGCGAGATCCGCGATGCGGCGCCCCACGATCTCTTCGCCCTGCCATCCTGCGAGATCGAGCATCCGGGTGACCAGCGCCTTCGGCGTGTAGTAGCGCCCCTGCTCGTGCTTGCCTTCCTCCAAGTAGCGGCCGTAGACCGCGCCGATGATGTCGGTGTCGATCCCTTCGAGGTTGAAGGCGTTGAGCACGAGCAACGCCCGCAGCAGCATCTTGTCGTCCATCCGGTACCAGTCGAACAGCTCCGAGGCGCCATAGAAATGAACGTAGACGTTCTGGGCGCATTCGTAGGCCATCCGGGTCAGGTAGTCGTAGGAACGACCCGAGGCGTAATCGAGGTATTGGGGCACCCGCTCTTGCCAGAGCACCAGGCCGCCGTTCGACAGCTTGCGCCGGAACAGCCCCTTGTCCTCACAGATGCGGACCAGCAGCAGACGGATGATGTAGACGTACGCCGTCTGGCGCGCGAATTCGAGCCGGAACTCCGCTTCCGGCAGGCCGACCAGGGCGCTCGAAGAGACCCGCTGCGCCCAGGTGCGATACGCCTCGGCCGCTCGGAGCGTCGTGCGGTACTCGTCCTTAAGCTGCTGGATGGCGGCGTGGTGTTCGAGCGCTCGCCCGCACACCTTGCGCAGGGCGGCTTTGAGGCCATCGAGAATCTTGCGCTTGCCATTCGTGGCGCCGTCTTTCGCCCCGCTCTTGCGGCCTTCCGGCACCGGCCGAGGGCTCGTGCCGAGCGCGAGCTGCGACTCCGCCGCAGGCTCGGTCGCCATGCGGACATGCGGCTCCAGGGCCGCGACCCAACCCTCGATCGCCTCTTCCATCTCTTCCAGGCGCGGTCGGCGGCACCAGGCGTCGAGCGGCATCAGCAGCACCCGCTCGAACTCCTCTTTCGGCAGGTCGAAGCTGGTCTGGCGAAACGACACTTCCTGGCGCAACCGGGCCACGGCCTCTTCCGAGCTGACCTCCGCCCGGGCCGCCTCGTAGCTGTCGTGCCGGGCGAGCAGCCCGCCGAGCTGGTGGAAAACGTCCTCCGCGAATTGTTCGATCAGATCGCGAAGGGCGGCGACCAGGCTCTCGGGCGCTTCGCGGACATCGACCGCCTGTGCGCGCCATGTGCGTTCGTAGTAGGCGAGCAGCTCCTGCTCTGCGTCCTTCGTGCTGCCCCGAACGGAGAGCGCCTTGCGGACCCGTTCGATCCAATCCGGACCCAGCGGCGGCATGCCGAGCGACCGCTCGACAAGCTCCTGGGCCTGGGTGAAGGCAAAGCGGGAGAACCTCTTCCAGAGCGCACGCAACGCGCCCCGCTGGCCCAGCTCGGTCCCCGCCGAAGCGGCACGGGCGAGCGCATGAAGATCGACCTGAACCAGGCGGGTCGGCCCCTCCGCGCCGAACTCCCAAGCTTCGAGTCGCCGGCCGTTGCACAGCAGCCCCACCCGGCCATGCACCGCACCGGCCAGGACATAGCGGCGCAGCTGCTCAACAGGAGACTCCTCGAACGCCCCCTTGCGCCGCCGCCGCTCGAAATCGAGCACCGAGCTCGACTTGTCCTCGACCAGGAAGACCGGCAGGGGCCCAAGAAACTCCTCGACCCGGACGGTGAAGTCCGGCCGATCCGGGCCGTCCGCCAGCGCCTGGTTGTAGGTGTAATCCCCGTCCCGATAACCGAGCGCCTCCAGAATCTGGCGGGTCAGGGCATCGACCACCGGCTGCTCGTCCGCAGCCGACGGACCTACGCCGGCCCGCCGATCCAAGTACGCGGCAAGCGGCTCCCGCCGACCCTCGGAAGGAATCTCCCAATCGGCCAAAAACCTCCGAAGCCCCTCGACGAACCCGGAGAACGCCTCCCGCTCGGTCGAATGCTCCCTGGCGAGGTCGAGGATGTTGGTCTGTTCCGGCATGTTGGTGAAAGGCTCGGGGCGGAGTCTATCGCGACCTACCCGACCCCTACACCACCGCCCGCCGCCGCCAGATCGCATACGCCGGCAGCCCCAGCGCCACCAGCCCCAGGCCCCAGAGCGACTCGGCGGGTTTTTCGGAGAGGGTGGTGACCACCAGGGCGAGGGAGGTGAGGAGGAAGAGGCCGGGGACTAGTGGGAATCCCCAGGCGCGGTAGGGCCGGGGGAGGTCCGGTCTCTTCACCCGCAGGACGAAGACCGCGGCGCCGACGGCGGCTTGGAAGAGGATGGACGCGAAGACCACGTAGGTGTAGAGCTGGACGAAGGTGCCGGAGAGGGCGAGCACGATCGCCCAGCCGCTCTGCGCCCATAGGCTCGCGGCGGGGACGTGGGTTTTGGGGTCGATCGCCGCGAGCCGGCGGAAGAACAAGCCGTCGGCCGCCATCGGCTGGTAGATCCGCGAGCTGTAGAGGATCGTGGAGGCGAGGCTGCCCAGGCACGAGAGGAGGACGGCCACCCCGAGCAGGCGCCCTCCGGCGGCACCGAACAGCGCGGTGGCCGAGGCCTCTCCCACCTTTTCGAGCCCCGCCATCTGGGCGATCGGTAGGGCGCGCAGATAGACCGTGTTGACCACCAGATAGATCGCGGTGACGACGACGGTGCCGACCAGCAGCCCCCAGGGGAGATCGCGGGAAGGGTTCTTCATCTCGCCGGCTGAGAAGGTCAGGCCGTACCAGCCATCGAACGTCCAGAGCGCGGAGATCATCGCGACGCCGAATGCGGTGAACAGGGCGGTGCCGGCGAGCTGCCCTGGGATCGCGGCGAAGTAGTGAGGCGCCGCCGGGGCCGAGTGGGTCAGGCCGAAGATCGCGAGCCCCAAGATCGAGCCGATCTTGATCCAGGTGAGCACATTCTGCATCCCCGAGCCCGCACGGAGCCCCAGGTGGTTGATCGCGGTGAGCGCGAGGATCGCGAGCACCGCGGCCACTTGAGAGCCCGCGAGCGTCCAGGTCCAGGAACCGAAGGGTAGGGCGGCGATCCGGTTCGAAGCGGCAAAGTAGGGGATGAAACCGCCCAGGACATCGCCGAAGGCGACGCCGATTGCCGCGATCCCTCCCGACATGATGACCAGGAACGCGGTCCAGCCGTACAGGAAACCCCACAACGGGCCGTAGGCCTCTTTGAGAAAAACGTACAACCCCCCGGCGCGCGGGAACATCGCGCCGAGCTCGCCGTAGCTGAGTGCCCCCGCGATGGTGAGCAGCCCCCCCGCCACCCAGGCGAGCAGGATCAGCCCGGGGTGGGGCAACGCCATGGCCATGTGGCCGGTGGTGAGAAAGATGCCCGTGCCGATGATCGAGCCGATGGTGAGCAGCGCACCGTCGCGCGCAGTGAGCGAGCGGGAAAGGGAGGGGGATTTGGATTCGGGCATCGTGCCGCGATCCTACTCTCCCGCGCAGCCGTGATGCGCCCTTCGCGTGCTGTTGCCGCCTGGCACAACCACCGGCTATCCTCTGGGTACTTTTCGTGCAGATGCTCGGCCGAACGAATATTCAACTCGCTGGATTCCAGGAGGAGACAACCGCATGTCCAACTCGCTCTCGAAAGCTTTGGTCGCCGAATTCATCGGCACGTTTGCCCTGATCTTCATCGGCGCCGGAGCCGGCGCATTGGGAATCGGCGGGCTGGTGGGCGTCGCGTTCGCCCACGGTCTGGTGGTCCTCGCCTTCGCCTACGCCTACGGGCACATTTCGGGCACCCACATCAATCCGGCGGTCACGCTCGGCGTGCTCGCTGCGGGCAAGATCGAAGCCGGCAAGGCGGCCGCCTACATCGTGGTGCAGATCCTCGGCGGCCTGGTCGCGGCGTTCACCCTCCGTTGGGTGCTCGGCGGCGTGGTCGGCGGCCTCGGTGCCACGACCCTCGCGCAAAATCTTCAGGTCGGCGGCAGCACGGTTTCGATCACGCCGCTGGTCGGCCTGGTGCTCGAAGCGATCCTCACCTTCTTCCTGGTCAACACGGTACTCAACGCCGCGGTGAGTGGCAAGGCCGGCGGCCACGCCGGGCTCGCGATCGGTATGACGCTCACGCTCGCGATTCTGATGGGCGGCCCGCTCACCGGCGGCAGCTTGAACCCGGCGCGCTCGATCGGACCGGCGCTCGCCTCGGGCAATACGACCGACCTCTGGGTCTATCTGGTCGGCCCGGTGCTCGGTTCGGTGGTCGCCGGTCTGCTCTATCGCGGGGTGTTGGAAGACTAGGGCGGCGCCTCTCCTTCCGGGTCGGATTGCATGGGCGGAGCCGCCCCGCCTCCCGGCGGCCCCCCCGAACCCTGCTGCCGCGCCCGCCACTGCTCGATACGGCGACGGCGTTCGAGTCGCTCTTCCATGCTCAAGGGACGGCGGTCCCGGCGGTCGTTGCGAGGTCCGCCGAAGCCGCCTCCCCCTGGCGGCCCACCGGGCCGTCCACCCGGGCGGTTCATCCTCGGATCCTGCCCCGGTGCGACCGGCTGTTCGGTTCGGTTCTCCGGTCGTTCCGCGTTGGGTTTGGGTTCCGGTGGAGCGCCCGGAAGCTCTCTACCAAGCGGCATCCCAGGGACTCCCATTGGGGGCCGCCGACCCCCCGGTCCCGGCCGCTTCATACCCCCGTTCGGCCTCGGCTCCCCCGCCCCCAGACGCAGGCGGGAGATGAACTCAAGGTACTGCCGCTCCGCCTCGCCATCGAGAATCTCCCGCGTGTCGAGGATTGTGCGCACGGTCTGTCGTTCGAGTGTGAGTTGGGCGTTTTGGATCGCCGCGAGGCGAGCCTCGATCCTCTCCCGGTCGGGGCGGGCGGAGAACATTTCGACGCGCACCTCCCGCCGTAACAGCTCGATCTTAGAGCGCTCATTGTGCATCGCCCCGATCATCCGGAGCTGTAGGACAAAGAACTGCGCCCGCTTCTCGCCCGAAAGGCCGAGGCGTTCGGCGAGTTCGCGCAGCCGGGGCGGTGGGGTTTTCGCTACCGGCTCGATCGCGCCGGACGGTGGCAAGACCTCACCGCTCTCGCCACCGAACGGCCCGTCGTCCTCCGGCCCTTCCAGCCCCGGCCCCGGAGGACGCCCCGACGGCAGGACCACCGGGCTGCCCGGAGGACCGGTCGGCGATGAGGGACGCGACGGTCCGGTCGGCGGCCCGGAGGAAGGCTCGACCCGAGGCCCGAGTGGAGGATGTTCCGGCTCGCCGGGGAATTGCAGCGGCGGCTCACCCGGCCGGAGCGCCAGGGGCGGGCCAGGACCCTCCTGCGGTTGCGGAGGAGGGTCCTGGCCGCGCGTCACCCAGAGCGTTGCGAGGATCCCGGCGTTCAAGCCCGCCGAGACCAGCAGCGCGAAGATCAATCCCCAACGCCTCACAGGTCCTCGCTTCCCGAGCCGGACGCATTCCCGTTGGCCGCAGCGTCGGTGCCGTCGAACGCCTGCCAGAAATCATCGGCGAGCGTGCCCTCGGCTCCGTACGATCCATCGTCGGCCGGCAGGTCGTAGTCGAGGGTGGCCATCTGCTCGGAGGTGGACGGAGCGACGGTTCCCATTCGATCCGGTGCCGGAACCGCCACGCCTTGCGCCGGGTCACCCGTTGCCGCATCCGGAGGCTCCGCCCCCTCCGCCCCCTTAGACGGAGCCGATCGAACCGCGGGCGTATTTGGAGCCGGGGGCAGAGCCGGAGTATCTGGCGACGAGGCTACCACCGCAGCCGCCGCCGATCCGCCCGATGTGGCACCGAGACGCGCCATGCCGGTCGCGAGGCCGACGCCGAGCGCCAGGCCGGCCGCGAGCATGCCGAACGCCGCCGCTCGAATCCGGGTCGGCGCGGCACTCCAGAGGCCGCCTTCGGTCGCCCGCGCGGCCACCGAGCGCGCGAAGCCAAGCGGTGTCGGGGCGGCAGGCGGCAGCTCCAGCCGGCCCCAAGTCTCTTCGAGCCGCCGGAACTCTTCCGCCAGAGCCGGCTCGCGGGCGAGGCGCTCTTTTAGCTCTCGGGCGCGCGCGGGCGGCAGCTCTCCGTGGAGGAGCCGGATCAGCTCGATCTCGTGCGGACGGTTCATTCTCATGTCCTCTTTGCCGGTGAAACCGTCGAGCGGTCGAATTCTTGCGCCGCTTCGAGCCGCCTCATGGCCCGGAAGAGTCGGCTCTCGACCGCCCCCTCCGAGATCCCGAGTACCTCGGCGATCTCCCGATAGGATAAACCCTCGAACTTGGCGAGAATCAAAACCGCTCGCTGGTTCGGGGGAAGCTTCTCGATTCCTTGTCGTACCGCCCGCCAGCGCTCGCGGGCGTCCATCGAATCGGCTGCGTCGGGACGGTGGTCGGCCGGCTCGAACGCCGGGGCGTCCTCCTCCCCGGAATCCGAGAACCGGAAGAAGCGGACCAGGTTGCGCCGCCTGATCCGATTCAGGCAGTGGTTGACCGCGATTCGGTAGAGCAGGGTGAACAGCCGGCCGCGCGGCCGAAACGAGCCGGCGTTCCGGTAGAGCTTGAGGAAGACATCCTGAGCCGCGTCGCGCGCCTCTTCAACGTCTCCCAACATCCGCTCGCACAAGCGGAGCAGGCGGTCCTGGTTCTGGCCGACCAGGAGTTCGAACGCGATCGAATCCCCGGCGGCTGTACGCGCCAGGGCAGCCCAGCCCGGATCGGCCGCGATCGACGGTTCGGTGCTCAACACGCTCTAGAACCCTTGAGATGGGATTTCCTTGCGGGGGAGCGTAGCATCGACCGTGCCGCCCGGCGTGGCACAATCGCGCCCATGTCCGCATCCGCCGAGTTCCCCCTGCCCGATCGCATCGCCCGTTTCCTCGCCGACCCGCTCGGCGATTCGTCCGTCAACTCGTTCGAAACTCTCGCCCTCGCGGCGTACCGTTATCAGGTCGAGCGGATCGAACCGCTCCGCAAGCTGGCGAAAGCCCGCGGCATCGATCCCGACCGGATCGTCTCCTGGCGCGACGTGCCGCTCGTGCCTTCGGCCGCCTATAAGAGTCTGACCCTCGCCGCAGCGCCCGCGGTCGAAGTTTTCCGCTCGAGCGGTACCACCGGCGGCGCCGGTAGCGGCGGCGTGGGGGTCGATCCGGAGCAGCGAAGCGTCCACCACCATCCATTCCCCGACCTCTACAAGCGGACGATCGATCTCACCTTCCCCCGCTACTGCCTCACCGGGCTCGGCCGGCCGCCGATGCTCTCGTTGGTGCCGCCGCGCGAGCTGCTGCCCGATTCGAGCTTGTCGTTCATGGTCGATCACGTCCTCGCCCGCTTCGGCGCTCCGGAGAGCGCGAACGTGGTCGGCCCGCGCGGTGTCGAGGCGGGGCCCGCCCGCTCCTGGGCGGGAGCCCGCCAACGCGCCGGCCAGCCGGTCGTCGTCCTTTCAACTGCCCTCGCCCTCGACCAATGGCTCGGCGCGCTCGAACGACAAGAGCTGCGCTTTCGGCTGGCCGCCGGCAGCGTTCTGTTCGAGACCGGGGGCTTTAAAGGGCGGGACAAAGAGATCACCCGCGACCAGCTGGTCGAGCGGATCGAAACCCGCCTCGGCATCCCACGCCAACGGATCGTTCGCGAGTACGGCATGACCGAGCTGACCAGCCAGTTCTACACCGAAGCGCTCGCCGACGGTGACCCCGACCTCTTTGTCGCCCCGCCCTGGGTGCGCGTCCGCATCCTCGACCCCGAAACCCTCGCCGAAGCGCCGCTCGGCACGATCGGCCTGATCGCGATCTTCGATCTCGCGAATCTCGGTTCGGCGGTCCACCTGCTGACCCAAGATCTGGGTGTCGCCGAGGCGGCAGGTTTCCGGCTGCTCGGCCGAGCAGCCGGGGCCGAATTGCGCGGATGCTCGCTCGCGGCGGAGGAGTTGGCTCAAGGGGGAGGAGTCGGCCTCGCGGGGCGGAGCGCGTAGGCTCCTAGCTGGAACCGTTCGGCACGCTGCTGGTCGTCGTCTGCGGCGGGGCCACGGCGACGATCGACCAGATTCGGGAGTGGCTGCGGGGGGCGGGGTGAGGCGGGCTCAGGCAGTCTTGTGGCGTGGCGGCCTGTACTGGGAGCGTGCTTCCGCATAGATCCTGAGCGCCGCGTTGATCTCGCGCTCGAACTCCGAGTCCTCCTGCTGAAACCACCGGAGCACTTCGGGATCGAGATGGAGCGTGATCTCAACGAGCGCCTCCGGCGAAGGCCGACGCAGCCGAGCCCGCTGGAAAAACTCCTCGCCGAGCGGAGGGATGTCCGAGGTGTCGATCTCGGCATCCGTCATCGCCGTAACTCTAGCCCAATCGGTTCCGGAGGTAGGATTCGAATCGCTTTCGCTCATGGCTGAATGCCTTACGGAGTGAGATCACCCGCGTGATGCCGGGAGCCGGTTCAGTGTAAACGATGACGATGACGACGTTGCGCAAGAATCCGATGCCGATCGACCGATCCTCTCCATAGTCTTCCCGAACATCGGCCGCGACGAGCATCGGCGCCAGACCGCCTCCGCGGACCAGCCGAGCGCGTCGCGAAAGAAACGGGCAAGCCGCTCGGGATCGCGGGCGAGGATTTCGATCTGCGCGACTAGGCTGGTAAACTCGCCCGAGGAGGCTCAGGAACCATGCTCACCGAGACACCTTTTGCCAACGTACTCGAGGCCGTAGACCAGCTCAGCCTAGAAGACCAGCAAAGCGTCGTTGAAATCCTCAGGAGCCGAATTATCGAGCAGCGACGCGACGATCTCGTGGCCGAAGTCGAAGAGGCGGAAGCGGAGTTTCAAGCGGGCAAAGCGGCGCCACGAAGCGCCCGACAGTTGATCGACGAGATCTTGGGGTGAGTCGGCAGCTTCTTCGCTCGACCACCTTCGTTCGGGCAGCCCGAAGGGTGGTCGAAAAGGACCCTCGCCTGGCCAAGGGCTTGATCAAGACCCTTGATCTGCTGGAGGAGGATGCCTTCCATCCCAGCCTCCGAACCCACAAACTCAAGGGCCGCCTGGCCGACCGCTGGGCCTGCTCGGCTGGCTACGATCTGAGAATCCTGTTTCGCTTCGTCGTCCATGAGGAGGCGGAGGCGATCCTGCTCTTGGCGGTCGGCGGGCACGAGGAAGTCTACTGATCGGCGACCAGGCCCGGGCCTCGCTTCAGCCCCCACCCCCCTCCCAAAGCCCATAGCCGCGCCCATCGGGATCGCGAAAGCGCGCGAAGCGACCCATGCCACGGATCTCTTCCGGCGGCTCCTCGATCGAGCCGCCCGCGGTTTCGATGCGGGCGAGGGCTTCTTCGAGGGTTCCCTCTTCGAGATGGAAGACCAGGAGGGGTGCCGGGTCGGCCGCATCGGCGAGGATTCCGCCGCCGATCGGTCGGCTCGGTGGCGGGGTTGCCGCCGGAGGGCGGAGTTTCAGATACGCCGGACCGTCCCACGGCAGCGGCTCGGCCGACCAGTCGAGCGCCTCGCGGAAGAAGCGGGCGAGCCGCTCGGGATCGCGGGCGAGGATTTCGAAGTGCCCGATCGTCACTCGCATCGGTTGGCGGTCCGGCTCAGACCTTCATCTGGTAGAGCATAAGGTAGACGATCACGCCGGTCACCGAGACGTAAAGCCAGATCGGCAGCGTCCAGCGTGCGATCGCCCGATGCCGGTCGAAGCGCTTCTTGTACGCCCGCCAGACGGTGATCGCGGCGAGAAACGGCACCGCGGCAGCCAGGATCGTGTGGGTGATCAGGATCGCGAAGTAGACCGTCCGGATCGGCCCCTGCCCTTGGAACCGGACCGAGCCGACCTGCGCGTGGTAGATCAGGTACGAGGTCAAAAACAGCGCCGACGTGACCAGCGCGGTGATCATGACCGCCCGATGGGCCGCCAACTTCCGGTTCCGGATCAGGAACCAGCCGGTGATCAAGAGTAAGGCCGAGAGGGAGTTGAGCCCCGCATTGAGCGCGGGCAGATCGCGGACATCGAGCATGGGGCGACTATAGCCGGGAAACCGAGCGCCCCGCCCTTCACTTCGCCACCGGCCCGAGGCTACAGTTGGCCTCGGGGGAGTTTTGGGAGCCTTGAATGTCAGCCGAAGACCATAAGAAGACTGTGCTGGCCACGATGCAGGCCCTCTTGAAGCCATGCGGCTTTCGGAAGAAAGCTACAACATTCTGGCGAGAGGTCGATGGCCTGGTTCACCTCGTGAGTCTTCAGAGCAGTTCCGGCAGTACCTCTTCCACAGCCAAGGTCACGGTCAATATTGCGGTGACGGCACCGCTGGCCCTCAACTCCTGGGATTCCGTTCACTCGGTGTGGTCCGGTCATTGGCGCGAACGGCTCGGTTTTCTCGCGCCGGGCGGTAGTGACGTTTGGTGGCAGCTTCATGATGCCGCCTCAGCGGCGACCGCCGCCGAGGAGATCGGTACGCTCCTTGGCTCATTCGCCCTCCCGAAGCTCGCAGAGTTTCCCAGCTTGTCCTCATTGCTCCGCGTCCTCGAGGCCGGACGAGGGCCAGAAGACACCGTCGAGAGACCGGGTTCGCCGATCGCCCTAATTAGGCGCGCCCTGGAGCACCAGAAGAACGCTCTCGATCCTGGAAAGTAGTCGTGCCAATGGATCTTGTCGGTGAGCCGAAGTAGACTCAGGACGTGCAATTCGAGATTCCGCTAGAAGCACCGCTTCTACCTGCCACTGAAGTGGCTCCCCGCAAACTGCCGCCGTTCGCCTGGCTTCTGGTTGCCACCGTCATCGGCCTGAACGCATTGGCTCTGGCCGTTGCCTGGTACGACAGGGGAATTTTCGCCGTGGTGATTTCCTGGGGGTTTGTGCATCTCAACGCCTGCATCGCGATCGGGGCAACGATTGCAGCCCTCCGCCTGAAACGAGGCCACCCGCAGTTTTCCTTGGTTCGGCCTCTTGCGCTTTCTTGGTGCCTACCGGCCGCAGCCATCTTCGGTGATAGGTATCTCTTCGCTTTGATCGATCTAAGAGGCGTGTGCTGATCGAGACATTCCGCGGCTGTTGTAACCTATCCGAGCCCTTTGCTCACTCAGGAAGGACAGGCGGCCGTGCCGGCTCTGATTCGGCGGGCGTGAAGCGTCGAGGCGCGGGTGCACCGAGTGGTTTTCTCGGTCAAGCGAGGAGTTTTCTCGGTCAGCCGATGGGTTTCGCCGGTCACCAAGCGTTCTTCTGACCGGGACGAGGCGTCGCGCGATCGGCACGATCGGTTTTCTCGGTGAGAAGTTCGATTTTCTGAGTCAGCCGAGGGGTTTCGCGAGTCAGGAAATCGAATTCGCGGACCGGAAGCGGGTTTCTGATCGAGAAAATGGAATTCGGCCGTCAGAAAACCCCTGCGCTGGATCAGCCGAGGGGTTTCGCCAGCCGGGAAATCGAATTCTCGACCCGGAAAACCGACTTCGCGGTCCGGAATGCCGTTTCGGAGTCGCGAAATCGAATTTCTGAGCCAGAAAAGGGGTCGCGGCACCCAGAAAATGGAACTCGCAGCCCGTTTTCGCGAGGGTCGAGGTGGGGAGACATGTCGCCGCGATCAAAGCGCCGACGCGTCGGCGCACTCCAGCGGGTTCGGGTTCGACAGGGGGGGCTTTGCGAGTTGACCCGGGTGTTTGAAGAGAAACGGCACCGATTGACAGGTGGCTTCTGGGTGGCTAGCATACCGCAATTAGGAGGTGGCACATGTCGAGCAAGAACAACAGCCCCGTCAAAACGTCCGTCTACCTGACCCAAGATTCCATTGAGGCCTTGAAGCGGATTGCAGGAAAAAAGGGGACCACGATGGCCGAGGTTCTCCGGCAGGCCGTAGCCACTACGGATTACCTCGATCAGGCGACCCAGCGAGGGGCCGAGATTCTGATCAAGGACAAGAACAGCGTCAGACAGTTGGTCAATTTGTAATATGGCCGGCGAGCCGGGGGGCGAGCCTCCCGTACCGAACGATCAGGTGGTTGCTCCTGCGGGCGTGCCCGAGGGGCAGGCTATCCCCGCGCCCACGGCCGCAGGCGTTGGTGGGACGGGCAACGAAGAGGGCGATCTCGGGGGAGTGCTCGATCTCGAAGAGAGTAAGCCGCCGAAATTCTCGGAAGAGAAGCCGCTGGAGGTTAAGACCAACATCGAGAAGGTTCGCGCCCAGGTGGCGAGAGCCCTCGTGGCAATCCTCGCGGTCGTCATCTTCTTCTCGTTCCTGACTCTTTGGATGGTTTCCCCGCCGCCGGGGCTGGCGGATCTGGAAAAGGTGCTCACGATCATTTTCGGCCCACTGATCGCGCTGGTGTCGGGCGCGGTGGGCTACTACTTCGGTGGTAAGTCGGGAGGAGACGGATGAGCATCCTTTCAGGCATCCTTCTCGTTATCGTCAGCCTCGTCGGCGCCTTCGTGGTGGGAAAAGTCGTCGTGAAGTTTGTCAGCGACAGCCCGGACGCGAATTGGGAGTACATGATCGTGTTGCTGATCGGTGCGGGTCTTCTGATCTGGCCGGTGGCGCGACAGTCGTCCCTTCGCGAGGCGGAGAGGGAGTTGGCGCTATACCGCCAGATTCTAGAACTCAAGGATCTCGAGACCTACCGCTTGGTCAAGACCGGCAGTGGAGAAATTCTGGAGATCGTTAAAGACCCCGAAAGCGGCGAGATCCGAGTCGAGCCCGTGGCGGCGCCGAAGGTGAAGGCACCGAACGCGATGACATCCGAGGCAACACCCTAGACATCTTCGGCTCTTTCGTCGCCGTGGGTGGGGCGAGGGCGGTTGCCACATCTGAAATTGCCTCGAAGGGAACGATGCCCAAGCGCCTCCTCCTCCTCTTATTGCTTGCGTTGGTATCTGACCACGGCTTTGCGCAAACCGCCGCGCCACCACCTCGAGTCGTGGCCCCGCTCCCGCCTGCCGTCCGAACCGTCCTCGACGCCGCCAGAGCCCAGACGCGCATCACCACCTCGTACGATCCCTCTTATGTCCGCCTCGCCTACCCGCTGGGCGACGTGCGGCCGGAGACCGGGGTCTGCGCCGATGTGGTGATCCGGGCGTTCCGCAAGGCCGGGGTGGATCTGCAACGGGAGGTCCACGAGGACATGGTTCGGAAGTTCAAGGCCTATCCGCAGCGGTGGGGCTTGAAGCGGCCCGACACGAACATCGACCATCGGCGGGTGCCGAACCTGATGACGTTCTTCCGGCGGGCAGGCAAAGAGCTTCCGATCACCGACCAGGCAGGCGACTACCTACCCGGAGACGTGGTCGCCTGGGACCTGGGTGGAGGCCTCACCCACATCGGCATCGTGAGCGACGAGCGCTCGAGAACCGGCCGGCACCGGATCTTCCACAACATCGGCCAGGGCGCGCGGCTGGAGGACGTTCTGTTTTCTTGGAAGGTGATCGGGCACTACCGGTATTTTCGGTGAGCCACGCCGCTGCCGGTCCCACCCCAGAGGCCTTGCTGGTTCTCGCCTACTGGAAGTAGCCGTTCACATCCAGAATCATCTGAACCGTCGCGCCGGCGGCGAGATCGGTATGAACGGTCAAGCTGCCGTTGCCGTCGAGCCCCAGGATCGCGTTGTTGGTGCGCGTCTGGTTCGTACCGAAGTTGATCGCGGTGGTACCCGGTAGGGGAATCCCGGTCGGGAACAACCGCAACGCACCCGCACCGGTCGGCAGGGTGACCGAGAGGTTGAGCGCCACGGCCTTCGCCCCTGCGGGTATGCCGCAGCGGCCGGGCAGCGTGAAGGTGCGGTCGCCGACCCCAAGCGCCGGGCCGCCGTACGCTCCGTTCGGGTTGCGCGTGTCGATCAGGCGGCAGGGCGAAACGGTGTAGAAGCCCGAGGCGGGGGCGGCTCCCGCGAGGCGTAGCACGGCGAGCGTTGCGGAGCGGGCGGGCAGGTCGAGCGCGAGCGTGCCGCCGCGGGTGGCCGCGGACCCTAGCGACCCCAAGCGCCGCGTGCCGTCGAAACCGTAGAGCGTCGCCGAGCCGGTGTAGCTGCCTTGGCTGAGCGCCGAATCGACGTGCCGGACCACCGTGTCCTTGTTGAACAGGAGGAGGAATAGCTTGCCGTCCGCCGAGCGGATCGCGTAGGAGCCGACCCCGTCGATCTCGGACGAAGTGGCGCGCACGCTGTCGCCCGCCACTTTCGCGCCCGCGCCGTCGTAGTCGAGGTAGAGCTTGAACGCGTCTTCCACCCGCGACCCTTCCGCAGGGGCGACCCAACGGGCGGCGAGATCGACCCCCTCGCGACCGAAGATCGCGAGCGCCTCGGCGTGGGCCAAGGCGCTCGATAGGCCTTCGTCGTCACCCCAATTCCATTCGGTGAGCGCGAGCTTGGTCCCAGGCAGGCGCGCGGCGATCCACCCCTTCATCCGCGGGATCAGGTTGACCGGCTGGCCGATCCACGACTCGTCGACGAAGCTGGGATCGTAAAGGCCGCGCAGCGAGCGGAGGCGTCGGGCCGAGGTCGCGGCCGACTCGTCGTCCGAGAGGGCTACGTTCGACCCCTGCGGGTAGTAGTGGATGTCGAGCTGATCGACCAGCCGCACCCCGGTCGCCGTCCGATAGTCGGCCACCTGCTTGAGATACCAGTCGGTGAGCGCCAGCCCGCCATGCGCCTGCATGTCCGGTCCGGGGGCGCAGCCGTCGGCCGCGGAGTAGAAATACTCGCACCACCCCCAAGAGACCGGCCCGAGCACCTGCGCGTTCGGGTCTTGCGCCTTGATCGCCGCCGCCGTGTCGCGCGACTTTTGCCAGAGCTCGTCGTAGGTGAGCGGGTTGGGGTGGACATCGCGATGGCTCGAATTCCAGAGTGCCGGCTCATTGTCGAGCGCGAACAGGCGAATCCCCCCTTGCGCCGCCGTGCCGTAGCGCGCCGCGAGGTGTGCCATCCACGCCGTGACGAAGGAGGGACCCACCTCGCGCGAGGTATCGTGCGGATCGTTGCCGGTGACGTTCGTGCCGTTCGGTTTGACCCCATTGCCCGCATCCGCGTTGCAGCCGGGGAAGGGGTTGACCGTGCATTCGGTCTGCGCTTGTGCTCCGTACTTCGCGACCGAGAATCCCCAGCGGACCGCGCGGTCCTTCGGCGTCCAACCGATCATCGGCACCGTGAGGATCGGCTCGCCCCCCGCCGCGCGTGTCGCGTCCAGAAACCGATCGACAGCCGAGCCGTTCGGCAGCGCGCCCGGGTTCGCGTTCGGCTCCGGGATGTTCATGAACAGGTAGTCGAACGCCCGGTTCGCCGTGTCGTCCTGCCACGAATAGCGGGTGGTCGCGTTGCCCCCCCAACGGCGGATCGGCCAACGCCGCCGCGAATTTTGGGCGTCGGTGCCGAATGAGACACCATAGATCTGCGGCGAGACCGGATGGCGATCCGCATCCAGATTGATCGCGACCGAGATCGCCGCGGGCGGCGGCGGCGGGGTGGTCCGCTCGGCCAGCCGAACGTCGTCGACATAGATCGTCCCTTGGTCGCCACCGGTCGCGTCCTGGAGCCCGAAACCGTCGGGGCTGCCCGAGGTGACGCCAAGCGCAGCGAACGGTACGCGCACGAACGTCCAAGAGGTGGTCAACACCCCACCGGGCAGAAACTCCCCCAACGCATGGGCCTGCCCGAGCGGTGTGCCGCCCAGGATCACCGCGACGCTCATCAACTGCCCGCCGGCTCCGCTCCCCCGCACCCAAAACTCGACCGCCTCGTAAGTCGCCAGCGAGAGCCCCAGATCGCGATGGAAGAACAACCCCGTCCACCCATCCGGCTCGAACGAAATCGCCGCCGACCCACCATGCACCGGCGACGCCGAGGCGAAGTTGCGCACGCCCCAACTCCAATCGGCGAAGCCGTTTCGTAACGCGTCGTCGTAGACGGTGAGCGGCGCCGCGGAAGCGGACGAGGAGAGACCGATGGCGAGGGCTAGAACCAGGGCGAAAGCCGGACCGGAAGATATTTGCATTTGGCGATGAGTTTAGCAGAGGGAGAGCCGAAGGGAGCAGGGAGAGCGGACCGCTACAATGGCGCGGATGATCGACCTCCCCTCCCTCCTCGGCCCGATCGATATCTACCTGTTGGATCAACTGCTCCGCGGTCGGATCGAGCCCGGCCAGCGGGTGTTCGATGCCGGATGCGGCGGCGGACGCAACCTCGTCTACTTCCTGCGCGCCGGGTTCGAAGTCTTTGCCGTCGATCCCGACCGCCGGGCGGTCCACGCCGTCCGCGCGCTCGCGGCGGAGCTTGCTCCAGGTCTCCCGGCCGAGAACTTCCGAGCCGAGCCGGTCGGGCGGAGCACGTTTCCCGACGGATGCGCCGACCTGGTGATCAGCAGTGCGGTCCTTCACTTCGCCCGCGACGAGGCGCACTTCCGGTCGATGCTTGCGGGCTCGTGGCGCCACCTCGCGCCCGGCGGCCTGTTCTTCTGCCGGCTGGCTTCTACGATCGGGATGGAAACGCGCTTCACGCCGCTCGGCGGGCGGCGCTTTCACCTCCCCGACGGCTCGGATCGGTTCCTGGTGGACGAGGGGTTCCTTCTCGATCTGACGGCAGAACTCGGCGGCGATCTGCTCGATCCGCTCAAGACCACGGTGGTTCAGGATCGTCGGTGTATGACGACTTGGGTTGTCCGGAAGGGTGGGTAGAAGAAAAAGCTGCCGAATGGCCCCCTACGCTGTCGGAGAGCGCAGGAAATCCCCCAGCCACCGCATCTCGACTCCCGAACCCTCCAGCTTTCCGATCAATTTGCGATCGGCGGTCATCAACAGCAGCTCTTCCTCGAGCTGACAAAGACTCCCGCGGCTCGGTTCTTCGTGCCGAGTCCGGTCCTCCCGAAGAAGCGTCGTGCTGTCAGGGGCTCCGACTGCACTCGGGCGGAAGGACCGACGACGCCGGATTTCGGCGAGCAATTCTCCAGCCGAAGGCCGCTCGTCCTCGAGTGCAAGTGTCAGGAGGACCACAACCTCCGCACCGAGAGAACGGCTACGTGCTTCGGCCCGTTGGCGAATTTGGTCATACAAAGGCTCAGGAACGTTGCGCACATGAAGGGTTGCCAGGGGGATCTCTGTCTGGGGCAGACTACCGACCCTGGTGGCACAATGCAACCAGGCGTTCGCGGGGGTGGCCGCCCGACCGCCATGCGATCCACGAGCCCGCCTGCGATGCGAGGTAGAACCTCCTGGTTGGCGATGTGCTTACAGTTCCAGGTTAGAAGGCCGAGGCGGTGGCGTGGGGCAGCCCCGGGAGAACCCGCCAACAACGCTCAGGGTTCGGCCAAGATTTCGGCGACGGACGAGGCGACCGCGGCTCGATCCAACCACCGGTCCAGCCGTTCGAGATCCTGACAGCGCAGAATCTCCTGTCGCTGCGCTTTGCCCACCGAGATACCGCGGGCTGCCACGAACTTGAGAAGGGCTCTCGCAGATCCCTCGGCCCGGCCCTTCGCCGTGCCCTCGACCAGGCCCTTCGCCTCGCCCTTGGCTTCTCCTCTCGCCTCCCCCTTCGCTTCCGCCGCGGCCTCCCGGCTCAGGATGACCGGGTTCCCCTTCGCAACCAGGGCCTCGGCCACAGCATTGTCGGCCACCGCGGCGTCGAGCAAAGCGGCCACTTCGAGCGGCTTCACCAGGCATGGGTCTGCGATCTTCGCCCCAGGCGACAACCGCCGCCAGGTTCGGTCCTCGGAAGACCATTCCCCGACCTCTGCGCTCTTGACCCAAATCGCGAAGATCCGCCGCACGCCGCGGTGATGCATCCGCTCGGCCTTCTCGGTCGCCAGCTTCTCCCTCTGCTCCGAAACAATCTCGAACGCGATCTCCTCCAGGTAGCGTCGGCCGGTCGCCGGGTCGATCCCCTTGCGGCGCACGCAGGCGTCGGACGCGAAGTCTGAGTCCACGGCGTGGCGGGTGATCAAGTCGGAAGACGCACGGAACCCGGAAGCCACGTGAGCGGTAAGAACGTAGTCGAGCCGACTTTGTTGATCCGCGTGGGGCGAATGCGCAGGAGACGCCTCGACCCGGCGACCGCCGATGATCTCGTCGCGAGTGATCTCCGGCTCGACCAGGTGATCGTCGACGTGCGGAAACGTGCCCCGCCCCGGTAGATGCATCGACGAGCCCGAGCCGCTCGGCCCGGGCGCCTTTAGACTCAGGGCCCTGCGGTTCTCGTCCATCGTTGAGATGATAACCGACCTGACCCCAGCCGCGACGCCGAGAGAGGGTACTGTCTCTCCAAAGAGGGTAGGAAAGAGGGTATTGTCAACCCATGAGTTCATTTCGCGGGGACTTCCTGCGCCGTTTGCCGATTCCAATGAGCGCGGCCTGGCTGCTCTCGGACATCGCGGAGGCCAAGGGCCGGCAGGGTTCGATCCGCACGGCACCGCAGGTGCTCAGGACGCTTCGCGAGACGGCGCTGATCCAGAGTGTTGAGTCCTCGAACCGGATCGAAGGCATCACCGTTGCGCCCGGCCGCCTGCGCCCGCTGGTGCTCGGTGACGACCGACCGCGCGACCGGTCGGAAGAGGAGATCCTCGGCTACCGCCGCGCGCTCGGAAAGGTTCACCTCCATGCCAGCGACCTGGCAATCGAGCCGCGCCTGTTGCTCGACCTACACGGTTTGGTTCAGGAGGGAGCGGGCGACGCCGGGCAGTGGAAACGGGTAGACAACGAGATCGTCGAGATCCTGAGCGGAGAAGCGCCGCGGGTCCGCTTCCGTCCGACCCTCGCGCGGGACACGGCGGCGGCGATCGAGGAGATGTGCCTCGCCTACCGGGCGATTTCGAGCCGGCGCGAGGCGCCCCCCTTGGTGACCATCGCCGCGCTGATCCTCGATTTCCTCTGCATCCATCCGTTTCGGGACGGCAACGGCCGGGTCTCGCGGCTGCTCACTCTCCTCGCTCTCTACCAGAACGACTACGAAGTCGGGCGCTTCGTGAGCCTGGAACGTCTCGTCGAGGAGTCCCGTGGCGACTACTACGAGGCGCTCCGCAAAAGCTCTGAAGGTTGGCACGAAGGGAAGCACGACCTCCTGCCCTGGCTCCACTACCTGCTCGCCATCCTCCGCCGCGCATACGGCGAACTCGACGCCCGGGTCGGGGATGCCGCCACTTCCCCGCGGGGCGCCAAGACCGCGCAGATCGAAGCCGCGATCGCGCGATTCCCGGGGGACTTCACGCTCGTAGACCTCGAACGGGCTTGCCCGGGATCCAGCCGAGAACTGGCGCGCCGGGTCCTCCGCAGGCTCCACGACGCCGACCAAGTCGACAGCCTCGGCCGGGGGCCGGGAGCGCGCTGGCGGCGGCGCGGAGGGCCGGCATAAGCCTCAGCCTGCTTCTTCTCCGCCCGGTGCTCCCTTCACCCGTTCGTGCCCCGCTAGAGGGTCAAAGGTCAGACGGACGACGTCGCCACGATCCGGCACATAGACCACTCACCAAGCCTCGTTCCCGACCGCCGGGCCGGTTGCGATCTCTTCGTGAAGATTCTCGTCCGTGATTCCCGCGAGAAGCTGTTCCAAAGTGAACGCCGGTCCAGGCCGCGGCGAGCGGAGGGTTTGGCGGAAGCTTCCTAGACTATTGTTTGGTCGCGCCGTTGGCGCTCAGGCTTCGACGCCGGAGGATCCACCAAGGGCGACGGGTAAGACACCTCGCGGCTCCTGATGTCGCGAATGATCGCCTCGAAATCGTACTGAAATCGCTCCATGTACTCTTCGCGCTGCTTGTGGAGGCGTTCGACAATCGGGTCAGCGATCAATGGCAACTCCGTTTGCTGCGCATCGCGCATCTCTTGTATCTACAAGAGCCTACGCCGATAGGGTGGGTCCGTCGCCGGTTCGGTTATCCCCGGCTCCCGCCCATTCTAAAATTTCGGACCCAGGCCGATGGCCTGGGCTGAGGAAAAACACGCGGCCCTTCAGGCCGCAAGAAGTTCGGACGCGGTGCCTTTTGCGGCCTGAAGGGCCGCGTCCCGTCAGCCCAGGCTGAAGGCCTGGGTGGCTTGGTGGCCCGGGTGGGCTCAGCCCCCGCACCCCAACCGCACCCGCCGCTTCTCCGCCCGGCGCTCGGCGAGCGAGAGTTCTTTGAAGGCGGCGAAGTCGGCCGGTTCGACGAAGCGGCGGTGGACTTCGGCGGTTCGTTCGAGGATCGCGAGGCCCGCTTCGAAGCGGAGGGTCTGGCGGAAGCTGCCGAGGGCGTTTTCGGTTGCGGTGTCTTGGGGCTCTAGCGCGCAGGTGGCTTCGGGGAGTTTGACGCGCCAGGTTGTGCGCGCGGTTCCGGGCGACAGAACGACCGGGATTGGGCGGGTGACCCGTTTGTCGAGCACGTCGGTCGAGGGGGTCGCCGAGAGCGAGGTGGCCTGGAAGGCGCGCGAGGCGTTGGCGATCAGCCGGGGGAGTTTGATCTGCGCCGAGACTCTGGCATGCGGCAGCCCCTCGCGGTCGGGCTGCCAGGTGAGGGGGCCGAACTCGGCTCCGGCAAGCAGGTCGGCGAAGATTCCGCGCAGGGTCGAATCGATCTCGCTCGGCTGTTTGTCGGCGAGCGCCTCGATCAGTCCGGCCGCCGGTCGGCCGGCAAGATCGAGCCGCACCTGGCCGTTCGCATCGCCGATCGAAGTTCCGCCCGCCGCGACGCTCGCGATCTCGAGGTCGAGGGTGAGGGCGCGGGCCTCTCCCTGGGCAATCGTTGGGGTCCGTACCAGCTCACTCCTCTCGCCGCGCTCGCCGCGCACCACCAGGGCGTCTTGGTCCTGGACGTGGGGTGAAAGCCAGAGGAGCGAGGCGCCGATCTCTTGGGTCGCGTCGATGAACAGATACCCACCGGCGACCGGTGCGCCGGCCGGTAGATCGAGCCCGGCGACCGGGACCGCCACAATCGCGTGATTGAAATCGAGCGGCGATGGGAACTCCGCGTCGATCCGGCCGGTCCGGTCGAGCTGGATCAACACCGGATAGGCCTCGATGCCGAGCACCGCGAGCAGATCGACCAGCAGCAGCGCCTTGTCCTTGCAGTCGCCATACTTTTTGCCGATCACCTCGGCGGGTGCGTGGGGCCGATAGCCGCCGACCCCGACTTCGATCGCGACGTAGCGGACATCGCGTTGGGCGAAGCGGGAGAGCGCCGCGATCTTTTCTTGCTTCGAGGCCGTGCTCCCCAACCCACGGGCGATCCGCTCCGCTTCGGCGCGCAGCTCGGGGCTTCCGCGCGGCACCGGGCGGAGCAGCTCGGCCCACCAGGCGGCGACG
>JANNIH010000042.1:0-30163 GCA_031404815.1 Holophagales bacterium
TGGACGCAGTTGCTGGCGTTGATCTGCAGCTTCTTGCCCGATGGGGTGGTCGGGTCGGGGACCATCTCGTAGACGGCGGCGGGGCAGAAGCGCTGGCAGGGATTGTCGTAGGCCTTCGCGCACTGGTCGGCGCAGATGCTCAAGTCGGCGACGTGAAGGTGGACCGGTTGGTCTTCTTCGTGAGCGGTGCCGGAGTTGTAGACATCGGTCAGGCGATCGAAGGTGAGCGTGCCGTCGGGGACGAACGGTTTCGGCGGCGCGAGCGCGCGCCCTGCCGCCGAGTCGAGCGCGATCATCCGCTCGTGGCCAGGTTCGGTGTGCAGTCGATCCTTGAAGCCCCAACCACGCCCGCCGGTGATCAGGCCCAAGCCCGCTTGGAGCATGCCGAACGGCAGGCCGTGGTCGAACGCCTGGTGGAAGTTGCGCACCGGCCAAAGCTCCGTCTTGATCCAGCTCGCCTCGACCTTCTGCCGGTAGGCGGCCAGCCGCTCTGCCGTTGGCTCACCGGCCAGCAGCGCCTCGAAGATCGTGTCGGCGGCGAGGATGCCCGATTTCATCCCGAGGTGAATCCCTTTGAGGCGCTCGCTGTTGAGCATGCCGGCCGAATCGCCGACGATCAGAAAGCCGTCACCGTGGGCGCGCGGCATCGACCACCAGCCCCCTTCGGGGATCGCCTTGGCGCCGTAAAACGCCATCTTGCCGCCGGTCAAGACCTTCGCGATCTCAGGGTGGGTTTTAAGGCGCTGGAACTCGGCGTGCGGATCGAAATGCGGATTCTTGTAATCGAGCCCGGCGACCAGGCCGACGATGGCCTGATCCCCCTTCATCCCATAGAGGAAACCGCCGCCGAAATTGCCCCAGCCGAGCGGCCAGCCCATGGTGTGGATCACTTGGCCCGGCGCGATCCGGCCGGGCGGCAGATCCCAGATCTCCTTGATGCCGAGCGCGTAGATCTGCGGGTTCTGCCCCTCGGCGAGCTTGAACCGCTCTTCGAGCTGTTTGGCGATCGTGCCGCGCGGCCCTTCGCCGAGCACGACCACGCGGCTGCGGATGTCGATCCCCGGCTCGAAGTTCGCTTTTTTAAGCCCCTCTTTGCTCAACCCCTTGTCGCCGGTGCGCACTCCCACTACGCGCCCCTGTTCGATCAGCGCTTCGACCGCGGGAAATTCGTGGAAGACATCGACCCCCGCCTCTTCGACCTTGCCCGAGAGCCACTTCATCAGCCGGCCGAGCGAGGCGACGTAGCAGCCATGGTTGTTGAGCGGCGGTGGGATGGGGAGTGAAAACGATCCCTTCTCGGTCAGGTAGAGGAGCTTTTCTTGGCCCACCTCGGCCTCGAAAGGCGCGCTCTCCCAGTCGTCGGGGAACAGCTCTCTAAACGCGCGCGGATCGACCACGGCGCCCGAAATGGCATGGGCGCTCGGGTCTTTTCCCTTCTCGAGCACGGCGATCGACAGCTCGAGCTTCTGGTCGCCGGTGGGCAGTTGGGCGTTGTGCTCTTTGAGCCGCTGCGCCAGCCGATACGCCCCGGCGAGGCTCGCCGGACCGGCACCGACAAAGACGACATCGAGCTCCAAGGTTTCCCGCTCGGTGGGCATCGCGTTCGCTTCCTTCGTTTCGATGGGTGGGTAGGTTCGGGAGAGTACGGAAGAGCTACCGCACGCCCCAGATCTTATGCTGCTGCACCGACAGCCGCCAGGTCGGATTCTCCTCGACCAGGCGGAGGCACCACGCAAGCGCCCGGGGATCGAGCCGGTCGCCGGCAAACGCGGGGGAGATCAGGTAATGATCCGCCTCGACCACGGTCTGCGGAATCGCCTGGCCATGGCCGCGAACGTATTTCACTTCATCGGCGCGGCGCTGGCGGATCGCATGCTCCGCGACCTTCGGGCTCACGGTGATCCAATCGATCCCGTCCGGCAGCGCGAAGCTGCCGTTGGTCTCGATCGCGAGGAAATACCCCACGCCGTGCAGCGCCTCGATCAGCTCGGCATCGACCTGAAGCGCGGGCTCGCCGCCGGTCAGGATCACCCAGCGGCAAGTGGGGGAGAGGGCGGCGAACTCGGCGAGGATCTCGGACGAAGTGAGATCGCGCCCAGATTCGAACTCGGTGTCGCAATCGAAGCCGTGGGTTTCGACCCGGCAGGTGAGGTTGCACTTCGAGAAGCGAAGGAAGAGGTTCGGCGTGCCGGCCCGAACCCCTTCCCCCTGCAAACTGTAGAACATCTCGTTGACCCGATAGCTCTGCACAGTCCGTGTCCGGCAAGCCCGGCCTTAAGAGCGCGCGATCCGTCGATCGGCGTTGCGTTGGGCAAACATTCCGCCGAGACCGGCCAGCAGGCCGACCATGATCATCCCGAGCCCCAAGAGTGCCCGACCGTGGGCGGCAGCCCCCGCATCGCTCGCGGCCGCCACGATCGCAGCCGGCCCCGAATCGTGCGGAATCGTGACCAGCCCGATCGCGAGCACCAGGAAGCCCGAAGCCGCGACGCGCAGCGCCATGGGCGTCCGCTGCGGCCGGCCGAGCCCGCGGCCGATCACGCTCGTCGAGTAGCCGTAGGCGGCGTAGACCGCAAAGCCGAGCACCAGCCAGGCGAACAGGCGCCACCAGGAGGAGAGCGGCAGGTTGACCATCAGGAACAGGCACGAGAGCACGCCCAAGCCCGGCAGGAGATACGGTCCGAACGGCACGCGGAACGGCCGCGCCCGCCCGGGGTCTTTGAAGCGCAGAATCGGGATCGCCAGGCAGACCAGGATGAAGGCGAACAGCGTGCCGACGTTGGTGAGATCGACCATCTCGTCGATGTTGGCGACCGCCGCGAACAGCGCCACCACGATGCCGGTGATCCAGGTCGTGACGTGCGGCGTGCGGTAGCGCGGGTGAATCTTGGCGAAGCTCTGGGGGAGCAAGCCGTCGCGCGCCATCGAGAAGAAGATGCGCGGCTGGCCGAGCTGGAAGACCAAGAGGACCGCGGTGGTCGCGACCACCGAGCCGAGCCCCACCAGCCGGGTTGCCCACACCTGGCCGGGCGCCACGTGGTTGAGCGCCATGGTGAGCGGCTCGGCTTTCTCGGAGGCGAGGCGGGTCACCAGATCGCTGTACGGCATCATGCCGGTGAAGGCCGCGGCGACCAGCGCGTAGAGCAGAGTACAGGCGGCGAGCGAGGCGAGAATGCCGATCGGCAGATTGCGCTCGGGGTTTCTGGTCTCCTCGGCGACGGTTGAGACGGCGTCGAAGCCGATGAAGGCGAAGAAGACGATCGCCGCACCGGCGAACGTCCCCGCCCAACCGTTGGGCTGAAACGGCGTCCAGTTGGCGGCCATCGTGGCAGGCGGCACGTAGTAGAGCGCGAGGCCGACGAAGATCAGGAGGACCAGGATTTTGAACCAGACCATGCCGGCATTCCAGCGCGCCGACTCTTTGATGCCGCGGATCAGGACCACCGTGATCAGCATGACAATACCGAACGCCAGGATGTTGAACACGATCGGCACACCGAACAGGTGCGGCGCGCGTTCGAGCATTCCGGGCACCTTGGCCGCGGTGCGGTAGTCGGTCGCCAGCCAGTCGGGGATGACCAGGCCGAAGCTTGCGATCAGCGAACGGAAATAGCCGCTCCAGCTGATCGCGACCGCGACGTTGCCGATCGCGTACTCGATCATCAAGTCCCAGCCGATGATCCAGGCGACCAGCTCGCCGAGCGTGGCGTACGAATAGGTATAGGCCGAGCCCGAGATCGGCACCATCGCCGCCATCTCGGCGTAGCAGAGCGCGGTGAACGCGCAGACCGCGGCGGTGATCGCGAACGACAGCATCAGCGACGGCCCGGCCCCCGGCCGTGCCGCGTCGCCCGCCGCCGCGGTACCCACGGTGGCGAAGATGCCCGCGCCGATGATCGCGCCGACGCCGAGCAGCGTGATGTTCCACGCCCCGAGATCGCGCTTCAAAGAGTTCGCCTTGTCCGCGGCCGAAGCCAGGATCGAATCGAGCGACTTGGTCTGGAACAGTCCTCGCAAGGTGGGTCCTCCGACTCCATGAGGCGACCCGCGACAGCGCGGCGCCTCGGTTCTGGTTTTTCCTGCCGATGATCAGTCGCCGGGGAGTCTGTCACGGCGGCGCGCGCGTCGCCAAGATTGCGCAGGGCGGGAGAGTCTGCCAGACGTGTAGAAGGCGCCGCCGCACTACAAACGCCCTGTGCTGCTCCGGTCCTGCCGAAGCGACTTCCAGGTGCCGCCTGGCACTGCTATCCTTCCTCCGCGAGCCTAGCCGTGGGCTTCCGAACGAGGAGTGGAGTGGGTCTTGGGAGGTGTACGTGACCAGAGTCGAAGCCATCGAGAACGAGCTCCAGGGACTCACTCGGGAGGAGTTAGCTGGATCGGCTCTTTGAAAAAGCCTTTGCCGACCATCAGGCAGGCAAAAGCCGCTAACTTTGAGGCACTTCACAAGCCCGGTTTTCTTGGAGCTTTTTGCGAGCCTTCCCCCAGGAATTTCAGCGCCTTGCCTTCGGTCATGGGCTGGCAAAACGACGAGGCTACGGACCCAGTGACGGAAGGAATCCCCACCGAGCACTCGGAGCTCAAAGTGGCGGAGAGTGGTCTGGACTGGGGCGACGTCAGTCAGATTCGCGACAAGCTCAAGCTGACGCCTTCGGAGCGTCTGAAGGCCGCGCAGGACTTCATGAACGCCGTCCTCCGGATCCGCGCGCAGAATGGCCGCCGGCCTAAGGTTTGACGAGGTCCTGAGGGTCTTGATCCGAAACGTGGTGGAGTTCGGTTCATCGTCGTTGGCGGGATCGCGGCGATCCTTCAGGGGTCTCCCCTCACGACCGACGACGTGGATGTCGTCTGCCTGGCTTCCGAGGGGAACATCCCTCGTCTGGCTAAGGCGCTCGGAGATTTGGAGGCGTACTACCTCGATCCTGCCGGCCGGCACATCGAGCCGGGTGTTTCCCGGCTGTCCTCTGCTGACCGGTTGCGAGGGCTCCCGCGGCGTCGGAGGCGCTGGCGATTCCGTGGGTGGCGAAGCAAGACCACCGTCTCCGCTTGGCCCGCGAGCGCCGCGCCGAGCGCCAGTTCCTGATCGCGCCCGCTCCGTCCGGTCCCACCCAGAATAGGTGCCGCGAACCTCCGAGCCTGCCCATCTCGAAAGCGCCGCCGCGCATCAATTACCCCGTATTCCTGTGAATCAGGTGTGCTCGTCTTGGCCCTCCGGCGTCTCGTTGACGCTGCCGAAAGCCAGAAGCTCCCTAAGGCTGATCGCTGGGGCCGTCCGCTGGCGATTCCGATATGATGCTAGAACACGGCCAAATTCGGTAGCAACGGGAACCGCTATGGATATTCCAGCAGAAGTCGTCCGCAGCATCCTCCAAAATGGCGAAGATTGGGTCACGGTTTTCCGTGCCGGCTGCCCTTCGGAGGCTGAACTCGACGCCCTCCTGAGTTCTTTGAGCCTCGTTGGCGGTGGCCGCTTCCTTGTAGGTATCGACGCCGGGGGCCGTCCGGGTGTCCTGGTTGGCAACCTCACTGAAGCGGCCGTAGAGGCGCTCTCAACGAGCGTGGCTCGGCTGGGTCTCCATCCGCAGCCTGCTGTAAATGCGGTCAAGTTGGAGGAAGCTTGGGTTGCGTACTGTGCGTTCGATACGAACACCGCGGTGAACCCCGCCTTCGAAGGCCTCACTCTTGACCAAGCGCGACTCCTACTGGCTCTCATCAGGGCAGACCGAACCGGCGACTATCGCTCTTCGGCCGTAGCGCTACGCAAGTTTGGAGGCTGGTTCATTCTTTTCTCTGGCAAGAACGGAAAGGCGGATCACCAGATCCGAGGGGACTTCGAAGAGGCGGACATCTGTGCCCTGCGGGACGAGGGCTATCTGACGTTGATCAACAAGACCAAGCAGTTCGACCTAAGCCTAAAACCAAAAGCGTCTCGGTCGTACGAAAAGGCCCTCAACCGTGGTGCGGCGGTGCCTGCTTTTCAGACGCCGATTATAACCGCAAAGCGATCGAACTCGACGGACGTTTTTATCTGCCATGCTGGGCCCGACAAAGCGGCGATAGTTTCCCCGCTGATCGATGCCTTGGATTCAGCCGGCGTGACGTCATGGTTTGACGCCAACGAGATCTTTTGGGGGGACTCGCTCACTGGAAAGATCAGCGAGGGTCTGCGCACAAGTAGGTACGTGGTGGTTCTTCTTAGTCCGTCGTTTCTCGGGCGGGCATGGCCCGAGCGGGAACTCAACGCTACACTTGGTAGTGAGGCTCATAGTGGAAGGAACCGCGTATTGCCTCTACTTGCGGGAACGACGGAAGAGATTCGAACCGTACTCGAACGCTACCCCCTCCTCGCTGACAAGAAATATTTGACATGGGGTGGCAGTGCAGATCCGGTTGTGAAAGCTATCAAAGACCTCCTCCATCTTTCCAAGAACGAAAGAGATTAGTGACGAGATCCAAGTCAAATGAACGAGCGGAAACTCAGAAAATTGCTTCAGGTTGAAGGAGCGACCACTACCGAGCTTTTTTGTACGGTTCATGTGCTGAGGGCTGACCATATCGCAGTCATATTTTCTAGTCACCCTCAGTCTGAAGTACTCGGTGGCTGGCAACCGTACAGCCACGGAGTTGTTGCGCGCGCAGCTCTGGCAGGGGAGTCGTGCCTGGTGGATGACGTCAGCCTGTTTCCAGATTATCTCAGCGTCTACCACGGGATAGCCTCTGAATTTGCGATACCTATGGTTAGCGGATCCGAGGTTTCTGCGGTTGTAAATTTTGAATCAACCGAGAAATACTTCTTTTCAAAGCACAGGACACGTTTCCTTGAACTCACATCTCGCATCGGAGATTACTTCCAGTTCCAGGGCGCTGCTAGCCAAAGTAGGTTTCTTCTAGTCTCCGAGCCCCTACTGATCAGGGTTGGGTCTGAAGATCGGCTCAAGCTAGAGGTGTCTGCCATTTCTGACCGTCTCCTCAAAGATCTCGCTGGGAACCCTTTGTTGGTGCACCAATTAGGGTTCCGAAAATTTGAAGAAGTCGTAGGCAGGATACTGGAGGACCTGGGTTATGCGGTGACGCTTACTCCTATCCAGAAAGATGGCGGGTTTGATCTCTTTGCCGAAACCCAACTCGAGACTGGGACCGTGCTAACCTTGGTCGAGTGCAAGAAGTGGTCCCCGGAGAATCCAGTCAATATCTCAGTCGTTCGAAACGTGCTTGGCACTTTGTCAGTTAGAGAGGCAACAAATGCCATGATCGTTACTACATCCTGCTTCACGCGTGATGCTCGTCGCGAGGCAGACGTTGCACGGTACAAACTTAGCTTGCGGGACTATCAAGACTTGAGACTGTGGCTGGCTCGCTACGATGTGATTACTTAACGAACTAACGAGCTGGCAGCGAGGTGTCTTCACTAAATAGGAATGACCATTTTGACCCCAGTTCGTCCCTCTCATCCTCCCCCCGCCCCCACCCCCCTCAATACACCGGCGCCACCGCCAAGTTGTTGACGTTCGTCCCCGTCGGTCCGTCGCCCCAGGAGTCGCCCAGGGCGCGGAAGAAGGTCTCGCTGTCGTTTTCGGCCAGGGCTCGATCGGGCGACAGGCCGAGGGCGGTGGCGCGCTCGATCGTCTGGCCGGTTGCTAGGGCTCCCGAGGCGTTTGAGAATCCGTCGATTCCGTCGGTGGCGAAGCTCAAGACCGCCGTGCGTGCCTGGCCCGCGAGCGCGAGCGCCGCGCCGAGCGCCAGTTCCTGATTGCCCCCCCCCCGTCCTTTCCCGCGCACGGTGACCGTCGTCTCGCCGCCGAAGATGAGGCATGCCGGCGGGCCGAATGGGAGGCTGTGGGTGGCGACGTTCGCGGCGCAGGCGCCGATTGAGCGCCCCGCTTCGCGCGCCTCGCCTTCGAGAGATGTGGTCATCACGTGCGCGCGAAACCCGCGCGCCAGGGCGGTGCGCGCCACGGCCTCTGCGGCGTGCCGGTTGGAGGCGATGACGCGGTAGAGGCCTGGGCTGAGATCCGGCTCCGGGGCTCGGTCGAGCGCCGCCCGGAAGAGTGCGTTAACTTCCGGCAGCTCCACGGCCAGGCCTCTCTGTTCGAGGATGCCCAACGCCTCGGCCGGCCCGGTCGGGGAGGGGACGGTGGGGCCGGAGCCGATCACCTCCGTCCGGTCGCCGACGACGTCCGAGAGCGCCACGGTGACCCCCCGCGCGGGGCTCGCCAGGCGCGCGAGACCGCCCCCCTTGAGCCGCGAGAGCGCGCGGCGCACCGTGTTGAGTTCGCCGATGTCGGCGCCGGCCTGCTGGAGCGCCTCGGTCGTTCGGCGTAGCGCGGCGAGCGACAGGCCGGCCGGAAGCAGCTCCATCACCGCCGAGGCGCCGCCGGAGAGAAGAACGAGAACCACGTCGCGGACCCCTGCGTCGCCGAGCAGTTGGTGCACTGCGGCTCCCGCTTCGAGGCTCCCCTCGTCAGGTAGCTGGTGCGCCCCGGGCCGAAGGACCACCCCGGCCGGGACTTCTTCGGGCTCACCCGGAGCGGGCGGCGCGCCCTCGTGGTACGCCACCACGCCGCCCGAGATCCGAACGCCGCGAGAGGCGAGCGCCGAAAGCGCAGCGGTCGCCATGCCGCGCGCCGCTTTCCCCGCCGCCAGCCTGATCCGGTTACGCCGCAAAACCTCCGGGATCGCCCAATCGTTGCGTGATGTGGCGGCTCGGCCGCACCTCGCCCTGGCGATGGTCGGTTTGTAACTCGCGCCTGCGACCGCTCCGGTGCGCCGGTACCCCTGCTGATCCGGATAGGTGCCACCCTGTTCTCGTCGCTCACAGAATCGCCTGTAAGCCGTTCTGTCAAGTTGAGCCCGCTATCACTTCGCGCTATCATTCGAGAGTGAACGCGAGGCACCGTAAGACCTTGGTCGCGATCTTTGCGCGCCCTACGCTCGCCTCGATTCCGTTCACTGACATTGAGGTCCCGATCAAGGCCCTTGGCGGCACAGTGACCGAGCGCGAAGGGTCTCGAATCAAGATCGAGGTCAAGGGCGAGCAATGGCGCTGCCATAGGCCTCACCCGGGGAAAGAAGCGAAGCGGTATCAGGTCGAGGAAGTACGAGAGCTGCTGGAACGAATTGGAGTACGACCATGAACAGCATGTCCTACAAAGGCTACACCGCTCGCGTCGAGTTTGACGAACGAGACAGCCTCTTCGTCGGTCGCATCCTCGGCATTCGCAACATCATCAGCTTTCATGGTGAGACGGTTGCCGAGCTGAGAGCAGAGCTGGCGATCGCGATCGACGACTACCTGGCCGATTGCCAGGAGCAAGGGCTCAAGCCGGAGAAGCCGGCCTCGGGAAAGCTTCTTCTGCGCGTTCCACCCGAGATTCACGGTAAGGCCTTGGTGGTCGCTCAAGCGGCAGGAAAGAGCCTGAACCAATGGGCCACCGAAGTGCTGCAACGGGCGGTGCAGGCAGGCGGCTGAGCCCTCTGCGCGACCCCAAGGCTTTGGCTTGCGACGTGATTTTGGCAGCCCAGGCCTTAGCTGTTTAACTGGCGCGCTGAACTGCCGGCGCCTGGATCAGAGGCCGCTTGTAGTCGCGAGTTGGAGAACCTTCGCTTGGACCCCTTCCAGAATCGAGTCTCTGATGAAGGCGCTTGCAGAGAGGATCTCGATCCCGATCAGCTCGCCTCGCTCATTCAGCTCCGCGGTGATGTTGGGGCTCAGCTCAATGCTGCTCGCCTCAGTCTCCTCTCCCATCACGAGGTGCAGCACGTCTTCGGTGGAGAAATACGTCATCTTCGGCTTCATGGTCGGAATCTCCCTGTCCGCACGCGGAAGGTAATCTGCTGCCGGGTCGTGGGATGCACAGTTACAGGAGTCATCGTCTCCCTCTCGATATTGTGGTCGTACGGAACGATGACCAGCAGATCTCCATGGCGGCCGACGGCAACCATACGCTGCGTGGCGCTGTCGAAGTATCTCTCATCCGAGAACCGTACGAGATCTTCAATGACCGAAAGGTCAAAGCCTCGCAAGCGGGCTCGATACCTCAAGTAGTCGGTCAGTACGACGCTGGCCATGGGTGCCTCCGGGCTCGCTCGCAGCAGGCCCCGCGCCACGGAAGAGTAACAGGGCTCGCTCCGTGGCGTGAAATGTGGTTCCCGTCGCCCTGACTACGCGAGCCGAGCTGATTGCCGGCCCGACGCGCTCGGACGAACGGCAGGCCGGGCGGGCCCGACTCGCCGCGTAAGTGGGCTTCCATACCCACGTGCGTCGCTCTCAGAAGAGCCCCGCTCGATCTCTGGTACGCTTCGGCGATGGTCCGGCAAGACGAAGGAGGCGCGGAAACAGCGATGGAAGATATCCCCACCGACTATCCCCAGCTTGAGGTGTCGGAGAGCGGTCTGGACTGGGGCGACATCAGTCAGATTCGCGACAAGCTCAAGCTGACGCCCACGGAGCGGTTGAAAGCTGCCCAGGATTTCATGAACGCCGTCCTCCGAATCCGCACTCAGAATGGCCTCCGAGCTAAGGTTTGACGAGGTTCTCACGCGCTGGTAGGCCCGGTCGCTCGCCATTTCGCTGAATTCGGCGTCGATCGCTGCTCGGCGGCAGGCCGCGCGCTGATCACGAAGCCTCTTCCAAAAAGCCGGGTTGGTCATCTGCCATCCCTCCCGTAAAGTCGATTCACGTCGCCGCAAGATCTTCACCGCGTCAGCAAGCGGCCTTACCTCTCGGAGAGCCGATATGCGCCTCGGATAGCGCCTATCCACACTGTATAGAGGGTATGCGCCTCGGAGAGCAGCTCTACCCGCTGGATAGCGGCGTTACGTCTCGGACCGCCGCGATACGCCGTGGATAGCCGCTATCCACGCTGGATAGCGGCTTATCCGTCCCAGAATCGGATCAGCGGTCCCGGGATCGGATCAGCGGTCCCAAGACAGGAACAAACGGTCCCAGAATCGGATCAACCGTCCCGGGAACGGAATATACGTCCCAGGATCGGAATAACGTGTCCCGGGATCGGACTATACGTCCCGGAATCGGATCAGCGGTCCCAGAATCGGAGCCGCGGACGCGCAGAACGAACTGCGGGCGTGGAAATGGACTTGGCGCGCCGGATGTGCGTTTCTCGCCGTCCCAAGCGGCTTGCCGCCGCAGAATCGGCATCGCAGTCGGCGGCGACACATCGCCGCGTTCAAAGCACCGACGCATCGGCGCACTTCACGCCGGTTTCTCTACGCCGCGAAGCGTACGCAGTATACCGGCGGCAGGAGTGAGCGAGTTCCGTTTGCTCGCTCACGCGCAAGAGAGCATGTGCATACCGGCCAGTTTTTACGCCCACCAGAATTCGACGATCGTTCGCCGAAATGAAGGCTTGTCCTGGGACCACCGACGTCTCGCCGGCGATGGCGACCAGGCGGCCGGGCTGGGGATAGGGGAGCGGGTCCAGCAGCACCTTTTTCACCATGCCGAACATCCCGGCATTGGCGCCGAGGGCGAGCGCGAGCGTGCCCACCGCGATCAACGTGAAACCGGCATTCCAGCGCTCCGCGAGGGAGTCCGTGACGGTCAGAGCGTCTTGAGCTCCGCCCAGTCGAGCGCGTAGCCGAGCGCCCGCTTCACTTCGCGTTCTCGCGCGGGGGAGAGTACCGCCACCCGGGAGGACAGAAGGTTCTTGGCCACGACGTGGATGTTGTCGAAGTTGGCGACGGACGGCCCGAGGCCTTCGAGCGACCCCACCGTCACCTCTTGAGGAATTCCGCGGATGGTCGTTGTGATCTCGGCGACGATCGCCTTGTTCAAGTAGCCGTAGGCCGAAGAGCGGGTCAGCAGCAAGACGGGTCGCCGCCCAATGAGAGCCGGAAGGTCGGCCCACCAGATCTCGTACTGCCTCATCGCTCGCCCGGGGCGCGAGACTCCCAAACCGCCGGATCGAAAGCTGGTTCGGTGCTGTCCGGTTGACGCGCATACGCTTCCGCCGTGGCCTGTTCCTCCGCCTCCCAGAGCGCCTTCAAGATCGCCGTTCGAACGAACTCCGACCGACGTCGAGACCGGGCGGGGGCGACCCGCTCCAGGCGTCCTGCCAGCTCGTCGTCTACCTCTACCAGGAGTGACTTCATAAGCTGGAGTATATGTTCGTTCCCCCGGTTCGTCCACCGCTACGGCGTGCGAAGGCGGAGCGCGCCGTCCGGCCGATCGACGCTTGAAAAATCCCGTCCGGCGACGAGGCGAAGCCCCAACGTGTCCAGGTACTCGGGGCTCACGACGTTCATCGCGACCGGCACCGCGTTGCGCCCTCTCAATTCGGCTTGCGCTCCAATCGGGTCGGCTCCTCGCCGGGTTGCAGCAAGATCAGCACCTGGGCCGAACCGTTCTCGGCATCAAGGCCGTCGAGCTCGAAGCGGAAGCCGTAGCCGAAGGGGGCTCCTTCAATGCGGAATTCGGTCGCGGAGGTGGGGGTGATGCGCAGATTGGGCTGGAAGGGCGTGTCGGCGAACAGCAGCCCGTCGGTGAGGCGGATCGTGATCTCCATCGCCGGTTCTTTCGCGACGTAGGCGCCGGGATACCGGGCGAGCTGGGCCGCGCTCAGCTCGATCGCCGCCGCGGGCGGCTCGGTGGGGAAAGGGGGGCGGCGGATTGCGGCCACGCAGCCCTCGATGTCGAGTCCCGTGAAGTTGCCCTGGTCGACGAACCGGTGTTCGAGATCTTCGATGCACTGGAGGCCTTCGAGGCCGTTCGAACCGTGGGCGCCGTCCGGCACGATCATCGTCCGGCTGTTCGGCAGCGTCTTGGCCACCAGGAGGGTGTCTCGGGCCGGGGTGACCGGATCGCGCTCGCCCGTCACCAAAAGCGTCGGGATCGTCGAGGAGAGCGGCTCCCAGTAGTCCGGCGGCAGCGGCCCGTGAGGCCATAGCGCGCAGGCCTCGCGTTGCTGGCGCACGCGGTAGTCGCCGAGGTAGGTGCCGAGGACGGCGGCAGGCACGTCTTCGTCGTGGATGCGTGCCACGAATTCCGGACAGGTGATCGAGAGGTAGACGCCGTCGGGCAGATCACCGAGCGCGCCGCCGTACAGTGCGGCATTTCGCGCGAAGACCGAGTAGTCGCCGTTCGCCGCCAGATGCAGGGCGAGCGGAATCTCCTGCGCGCTCGCCGAGGAGTAGCTCATGTAGCGTAGCGTCTGCACCAAGGTCTGCCAGCGAAGCTCTCGCTCCACCTCCTTGCCGGTCTTGGGATCCATCACCGTGGCGCGCGCTGGGCTCGCTTTCACCCGTGCCAGAACCTGCGCCAAATCGCCCGCAAGATCGGGGAACGCCGCCGCGCACGTCGCCTCGGCGGCGCACTCGGCGAACAGGCCGTCGAGCGCCGTCTGCGCGTCCCGCGCGAAATGGAGCGGCAGGCGGGTGTCAAACCCCACCACCCCTTCGAGGATCGCCGTGCGCACGCCTTGCGGGTGGCGCCGCATGTAGGCCTGGCTGGCGAAGGAGCCGTACGAACCGCCGACGAGATTGACCTGGGTATACCCGAGGGCGGTCACCACTTCATGAACGTCGTCCACCAACACCGGCGTGGTGTAGGTCGAAAGGTCGTTGTCGGCTTCGAGCTTGGCGCGGCAGGCCTTGACGCCTGACAAAGGCAAAAACTCTTCGAGCAGGCCGAGCTGGCGGGAGTTGTCCTTTTGGTAGGGGCAATGCAGCGGGTTCGACCCTCCCGTGCCGCGAACATCGACCAGCACGATGTCGTGGTTCTTCCTCAGTGCATCGCCCGCCAACCCGGAGGCGTACTCGGTCGCCGACTCTCCGGGCCCGCCCCCGAAGTAGACCATCGGATCGGGCGCGGGATTCGGACCGGTGGCCGGCAGCACCACCACCTTGAGCGCGATCTTCCGCCCGCTACGCGCCTCTCGATGCTCGAAGACCTCGTAGGTGCCGCAGCGCACGGGGACCGGAATCCCTTGGATCGTGCATGGCTCCAGCTGAAAGCGGGCCGCTCCGGCCGGCCGGGTTGTGGCATTCGGTCCCGCCACGCCTCTCACGCAACTGGAGAGTCCACCGAGGAATCCCATCGCGCCGAATGCGCCGGCCAGGTAGATCGCGATCCCGCTCCACCGAGCCTTCCCGTGTCGAACCGTCGTCCCAGTTGCCTCGCGCAATTTCGTCCCCCAGTCGATCTTCGTGTCGGTCGATCCTTCTCCTCATACGAGGCGGTCGGACAAGAGTTGCGCGCCGGCAGCGGTCGCCATTGCCCTGCCGGCGACCGGACAGGGCGGGCCAGGGTGAACCTCTACGGTCGAACGGACACGATTGCTTTCGGCGAGATTTTTCCCTCACGGGGCTGTGGTACCTTCGACCGCAACTGGGGCTCAGGACTTGATGAGAGGCCCGTAGGTGGAATTTCGGATAGTAGATCCGCTGCGGCCTCGTCGACCTCAACCGACGAAGGAGGCAGATCGTGAAACGGACTTGGAAACTATGGGTGTTCTTGGTGCCAACCCTGGCGCTCGGAGCCGAGTCGGCTCTGGTTGCTCAGCAGCTCACGCCGCGACCACGGATCACTCCGCAAGGGCTCGAGGAGCAGGCGAGAATCCGACCCCAGGCCGAGCGGCCGCTGGCCATCAGCCAGCTCCGGACCACCGGGCTGCCGGCGGCGGAACGCATCGCGCTGCGGCCCAAGTACGAGGTTACGAAACCGGCCAAAACGCTGTATCGAGAGGGGCTCCGTCGCGACGTCGTGATCGTCAAGTTCGTCGACGGAGCGCGAATCCGCGAGCTGGCGCCGGTTGGGGTCCAGGAGAAGGGCGCGCGGGTGACGCCCCAATCTCGCCTCGCCCACCTGCGATCGGTGCGCGAGCGTTTCGACGACTACGACCGCGAGCTGTTGCGGCGCAAGCGCCTGACGCCCGATGGTGTCGATCGTGAGATGGCCGAGCTCCGCGGAATCTTGAACTCTCCCCGCTTGAGAGGTTGGCGACGCCTGTTCGGCATCAACCCAGAACTGCTGGCCGACCTGCGAATCAACGCCGAGATCCGCAGGCGGCGTCAGGCTTCGGATCTCGAGAACTACTATGCGATCCAGGTCGCCGAGGGCGAGGCTGGTGAACAGCTGGTCGACCGGCTGAACCAGCTCGAGATCGTCGAGCTGGCCTATTTGGCGCCGATTCCTGAAGACGCGGACGTCCCACCGGCGACCCCGAGCTTTCAGACCCGGCAGACCCACCTCAATCCGGCGCCGGGTGGCATCGACGCCAGGTACGCCTGGACGGTCCCCGGCGGCAAGGGCGGGCTGGTCCGGATCATCGACGTTGAGGCGGGCTGGAACTTGAGCCACGAGGACTTGCCCAGCATGTTCATCGTCGATGGCAGGAACGACACCGACGATTCGCGTCAGCACGGCACCGCGGTGCTGGGCGTCATGCTCGGGCTCGACGACGGCATCGGTGTGACCGGCATCGTGCCGCAGGCCAGCGGCGGCGTCGTCTCGGTGCTGCGCGATCTGGGTTGGGCCTACTTCGACAACGTGGCCGAGGCCATCCTCATGGCGGTGTCGAACCTCGCGGCCGGCGACGTGATCCTCATCGAGCAGCACTCGCGAGGACCGGGCAACGACGAGGACTGCTCTGCCTGCCCCCAGTCCGACGGCAAGGCGAGCGACCAGTGTGGCTACATCGCCATGGAGTACTGGAACGACATCTTCGATGCCATCAACGCCGCCAGCGCGGCCGGCGTCATCGTCGTCGAGGCGGCCGGTAACGGCGAGATGAGCCTTGATCACTCGCGCTACCACGACCGGTTCAACCGCATCGTCCGCAACTCGGGCGCCCTGATGGTGGGGGCCGGTGACTCGTCCAACCACGCGCCGCTGTGCTTTACGAATCACGGCAGCCGCCTCGACGTTCAAGGGTGGGGCGAGAACGTCATGACCGCCGGCTACGGCTCGCCGGCCTCCTTCCGGGTCAACGGCCTTGATGACAACCAGTGGTACACCAGCACCTTCGCCGGCACCTCGAGCGCCACGCCGATCGTCGCCGGTGCGGTGGCCGCGATCCAGGGAGTCCAGATCGAGAACAACAACTCGGTGCTCGACTGGGCGGAGATCGCCAATCTCCTCAAGACCACCGGCACTCCACAGACCGGCGTCAAGGAGATCGGACCGCTGCCCAATCTCAGAGCGGCGATCGGCAGCCTGATCGGGGACCAGCCACCCTCGCCGGACAACGCGGTCTACGAGTTCGAGGTCACGCTGACCGGCGATCTGCTCGACAGCGACCGCAGTGTCTCCGGATTCAGCGGCAATCGCACGCGAGAGTTAGGAGAGGCCGCCGAGCGGGGCGCGATCGAGCGGCTCAAATTCGGCGAGCGCAGCGACCGGCCTTGCTACGTCCGCGTCGAGAAGGCCGACATCGTCGCCAACACGATCGTCTCGCCGCATGCCGAACTCGACCTCTGCGGCTCCAACGGGCCCACCAACAGGTCGTTCGACTACGTGCCCCTCTTGACCACCTCGCACGACACGTTCGTCCACGGCGTCTCGGTGTGCAACTCCAACACCAAGAACAACACTCGCTTGAAGGGCGTCAAGCTCTATCGCACCCGGATCGAAGACGACGGCTCATTGACCCAGATTTCGAATCCGAGCACCCTCGAGCGCCCCAACTGCGATGGCACCTGGCGGACGCCGGCGACCTGCCCGTTCGGTTCGGTAGCCACCAAGCTGATCGCGCACATCCGCGACGAGGGGAAGGATGAGGTCCTTACCGGGCTGGCGCTACGCTGTAAGAAGGTCGAGGTTGTGAAGACCTGCGTTTCGGGTTGCTGAGCGCGAAACGAGAACCCAGAACAAGAGCTTCCATAGAGGCTCGTGTCCCGAAGCCCCGCTCCGCGAGCACTGCTTGAGTGAAACCATGTCTCCAAGAAGGGGATCTCATGCTCAAAGTGCGCCTTGCCTATTTCGTTCTTTTCTCGAGCCTGCTCTCGGCCCTGCCGGCGCTTGCCGCCGGCCCTTACGTGGTCGCTGCGACGGCCTCGAGCGCGGTAGGTCCGTTGACCCGCAGCGAAACCCTCGTCGCGAGCGGCCCCGGCCCGCTCGACCGATTCAAAGTGGTGCGACTGACCCGTACGGGCTCGCATCCCTTCAACGGCTCGCTGGTGTTGTTGCCGCCCCTCGGGCCCTCGTTCGCTTTCTACGAGCAGCGCGAAGCGAACGGTGCCCTGGGCTCGTCGGTCGCCGAGTTCTTCGCCCTGCGTGGTTACGACGTTTGGGGCTACGCGCTGCGCATGGAGGGCATCCCGTCGGGCACTTGCGAGGCGGGCGTCGTCGACTGTTCGCCGATGGCGGCTTGGAACTTCGATCTGATGGTGGAGGACATCACCTTTCTTCGCGGCATGATCGAGGCGGCGCGGCCGGGAGGGGGCGTGGTGTTGGGTGGCACGTCCTTGGGTGCGATGTTGACCCTCGCGGTCGCCAACGCCCATCCCGGCGACTACGACGGAGCCGTGGTCTGGGAAGGGTCGCTGGCCAGTGACGACCCGGTGGTTCGGACGCTCAATCAAGGCTTCTGCGCCGGCCTCGAGGCGCAGATCGCCGCCGGCTTCACCATTGATGGCGTCGGCACCAGCGTCTTTCGAGAGGTCGCCCGTCAGGCCGATATCGCGCCCCAGGGTTTGACCACGATCCCGCTCTTCCCGCCCGTGTTCACCAATCACCAGCTTCTCATCACCCTGCTCTCGACCCCTCAGCCCGGGCCGGTCTCGGGGCCACTGCCCGGCTACATTCAGCTCAACGGTGACCCGGTGGCCGACCGGCTCACCTTCGCCGACGAGGACCGGCTGCTCGTCAACGTTGGATTCTTCGTCAACTACGTGCCCAACATCATGGTGCGTGACGTCTCCTGCTCGCTCGCCGGCGTCGACACCCATTTGACGGCGAATCTCGGTGCCTTCACCGCGCCGGTCTTAGGCATTGGCGGTGGTCGCGCCTTCGGCCCGGCGATGGATGACGTGCTATCGCGCTTCGGCTCGACCGACGTGACGCTCCTACAGGAGCCGGAGTTCGGCCACGTCGATCACTTCTTCAGTCCCCGGCACCGTAGCTTCGTCGAGCTGCCAATCCTGAATTTTCTGCGACGCGTGCTATAGGGCGACGGTCGGTTGGCACCCCTTCGGACCTCGCCACGCCGCTGCGTGGCGGCGGGCCGGAGGGGGGCGGGGGAACTTGGCCGCCGCCTGCCGTGCCTGCTCGCGGAGAGCCTTGCCTTCGATGGCGAGGTAGCGCGCTCCGATCAGAGGCCGCTTGCGGATGCGAGCTGGAGGACTTTCGCCTGGACCCCTTCCAAAATCGAGTCTCGAATGAAGTCACTGGCCGACAGGATCTCGATCCCGATCAGCTCTCCTCGATCATTCAGCTCGGCGGTGATGTTGGGGCTTAGCTCAATACTGCTCGCTTCTATCTCATCTCCCATCACCAGGTGTAGCACGTCTTCGGTGGAAAAATAGGTCATCTTCGGCTTCATGGTCTGAATCTCCCTGTCCGCACACGGAAGGTGAGCTGCTGCCGAGTCGTGGGATGCACAGTGACCGGTGTCATCGTCTCCCTTTCGAGATCATGGTCATACGGGACCATGATCAGCAGATCTCCATCGCGGCCAACGACCACCATACGCTGCGTGGCGCTGTCGAAGTACCTCTCATCCGAGTAACGCACAACCTTGTCGATAGCCGAGAGGTCAAAACCTCGCAAGCGAGCCCGATACTTCAAGTAGTCTGTCAGGACGACCTCGGCCATGGTGCCTCCTGGCTCGCTTGCAAACGGTCCCGCGCCAGGGAAGAATATCAGGGCTCGCTTCCCTGGTGTGAACTGCCCCAAACAGGTGTTCAAGGCACACGTTGTCTGTAGGTCGGCTCGCTCCACCTGGGCGCGTCTCTTGTTTTCACCTTGCACGCCAAGAGGCGCCCCTCGAATGTTGACAGGCAGTGCGTGCGCGGGCGCCCCCGCGCCCGCCCCGCCAAGCCGGCCCTCGGCCCTATGGCTTTCCTTTTCACCCCGTTGGTGATGCACAGCCCTTACAGAAGGGGTGGGGTGTTTTTCATCTTTTGTCACACCCGAGCCCCCGGGACCGGAGGAAGATCGCCGCCGCAAAGATCGCCTCGATCGCCGCACCGGTAAGCGCTCCGGCCGAGGGGCTCGCACCCGCGACCGCGAGGGCGTAGGCGGCGAGCGCGAGAGTTCCGCCGCAGAGCCAGTAGATCCGTCGCCCGTACAGGGTGGCGAAGACCAGGTAGCGACCGCCGATCACCAGCAGCATCGCAGGGAAGAACCACTCGATCCGATGTCGCGAGAGGGCATAGGCGAGAGGGATGCAGAAGATCAACCACGCCGTCGATTCGAGCGCGAGCCGCGTCATCGGATTGCCCGCCGCGGGCTTTGCGGAGCGGCCGAGCGCTTTTACCAGAAGCGTGCTCAAGGGGTGGATCAGCATCCCGCCGACCAGGAGGGTGATCACCGCCTGGCGCGGCGATTGGTAGATCGACACGAGCCCCGCCGTGAACCAAGCGAGCGCCGAAACCAGGACTCCGGGCGCCCCGCTGAAGTAGGAGTGGCGGAAATCCTGCTGGGCCTCTTCGATGTGCATGGCGCCGAAGTCTAGAGCATCCCGAAGGAGGGGCCAACAGATGCCACGGCCAGTACACAGCCAGGTTGCCGAGTTGACGACGTACGGCTGAAATGCTACCGTAAACCCAAGCAAGTCATTCCATCGCGAACAGGCAACCAGAAGCAGCCGCGCCGGTGCCGACGACGGCCGAGCCGGTGCAGTGCTCCGCGCTCCCTTCCGGACCTGATCCACGTCGACCGAGGAGGGATTCCTGATGAGTGAAAAGATTTCGATCCGGGTGCTGGTGGCCTTCGCCCTGCTGGGGCTTACCGCCCTTGCGGCCGACGCGGCCGTGCCGCAAGAGGGGGCGCAGTGCCCGAATTCGCCACCCTGGAGCCTGGAACTCCCCCTCGATTATCCGCCGTCCATCGGGCCGGGGGCCGACGGCGCGATCAACACCCAATACGTCGTCCGCAAGCGGGACCTCTGCGTTCCGCTGTGGACCGCCACGCTCTGCAAAGGCACCTACACGGTGTGCAGCAAGGACCAGGACTGCGGTACCACCGCCCCGGTGGGCTCGTGCGCCAAGACCGCGAGTAAGACCTGGGGCTGGCAGGTGCAGAACCTCCGCAGCTACGGCACCCCGAAGAACCCGAGCCAGAGCATCGACCCGAAGAACCCGAACGACCCCAACATCCGCTGGGGGTACCCGGGGCCGATCCTGCGCGCGCGGACGGAGAAGCTCGCGAACCCCAACCTGCCGCCCGACCCGAAGACCAATCCGCAGGTGGCGCCGGGCACCCGCCTCAAGCTGGCGCTCTACAACTACCTCGACCCGACGACCTACACCGCCTCTCATGAGTGCAACGACGCCACCTATCGCGCGTGCTCGAACAGCGCCAAAACCATGTGTACGTCGGATGCGGAATGCACGGCGCCCGGTACCTGCGGGCCGCCGGTACCGGTACCGCAGCACCACCCGGAGTGCTTCCATGGCGACAATGTCACCAACCTGCACTATCACGGCACCCATGTGTCGCCGCTGCCGCACCAGGACTACGTCTTGATGAACCTCTACCCCTATGGCTCGACCGGCGTGCCCACCGGCCAGGAGAATTACGCCGTGGGGATGTACCAGACCGATATGAACCCGTTCCCCTGGAACCAGGCGCCGGGGACCCAGTGGTACCACCCGCACAAGCATGGCTCGACTTCACTCCAGGTCTTAAACGGCCTGTCGGGTTCGTTGATCATCGCCGGCGCCTTCGACGATTGGCTCAACGGGCTGTATGGCGGCAAGCTCGTCGACCGGGTGCTGGTCGTCCAGCAGGTCACCAACGAGCTGAACTTCTTCAATGCCGGGGTCCCCAACTACCCGCCGAAGGCGCTGGTGAACGGCTTCGCCACCCCGAAGATCAAGATGCGCCCCGGGGAGATCCAGCGCTGGCGGTTCATCGGCGCCACCATGCAGGCGTCGGCGGCGCTCGAAATCGGTTTCGATCCCCGGATCAAGGAGACCTTCCAGATCGCTCAGGACGGCGTCCAGTTCGCCTGGCAGAACTACGCCCGTCAGCCCTACCGCGACACCGAAGGCACCTACTCCAACTTCAAGCTCTATCCCGGAAATCGCGCCGATTTCCTGATCCGGGCGCCCACCGTTCCCGGAACCTACTCGGTCGACAGCCGGGTGGTCACGATAGGGCTCGGGGCCAACGTGGTGAAGCTGTTCCAGCCCGAGGCCAACGTGGCCCTGAGGGTGCCGCCAACGCTAGGGGCGGCGGCTGATACACCGCCGGTCGATGGGTCCGGCGACCCGCTGCTGTTCACCATCGAGGTGGTTGGTGATCCGGTCAGTCCACCGGCGGCATTCCCGGCGACAGAGCCCCAGGCAACGCCGGTTCAAAACGGTCCGCCGGTCGATCCCGCCTGCGCCAATCAGGTGAAGCCGGCCCGCTGCTGGCCCGTTACGCCGTCGTTTCTCGCGGATCTCAATCCCCCGGCAGCCCCGCCGCGGCAGCTCGCGTTCTCGATCGACGGCAACAACGCGGTCCAGCCCAACAACTTCTTTATCAACAATACCCAGTACGACGGCTCCTGCGCGGGCGCAACGATGGTGCTCGGCTCGACCGAGGACTGGCAGGTCGCCAACAAGTTGGGCCGGGACGGCAACATCAGGATGCTGCCCCACCCGTTCCACATTCACGTCAATCCGTTCCAGGTCGTAAGGAACAGCGACCGCAAGTTCGAACCGCCCTACATCTGGCAGGACGTCATCGCCCTGCCGACGACCGAGGCCACCGACCGGCCGGCGGGCCCGATCTGGAGCAATGAGGACGCCCAGGTCAAATGCCCACGGGCTTGCCAGGCCGACAGCGCGACCTGGAACGGCCAGTGGACGACGACCATCCCCAACCAGCTCTCGGTATGCGGCTGCGTCCAGAACGAGATCAGCGTGCTGGTCCGCCAACGCTTCGACGACTACACCGGTGGCTACGTCATCCACTGCCACTTCCTCGGCCACGAGGACCGCGGCATGATGTGGAACGTGCAGACCGTGTGCAAGCCCAACCAGCCGTGGATCTACGGCACGAACCAGGCTGACGGCGGCCCGGACATCTGCCCGGGAGCGAAACCGCGGACCGCGCTGCCCGAGTGCAAGGGAGGAGAGGCCGCGGGGCACCACTGACCCGGCGCGCTTTGGGCGGACGCTTCGCTCGCGTACCCTGAGCCGCAAAGGCGTGACGACCCGGCGGGCCGGAGTCACCCCGGCCCGCATTCACCGTAAGATGCAGGCTGGTGACACGAAACGCGTTCGTACATCGACAGGAGGCGAGATGGTCCCGAATCCCCCGACGGATATGCCGAGAATCACTCCGCATTTGTTCTACGACGATATCGCGGCGGCCACCGACTGGCTGATCAAGGCGTTCGGCTTCGAGCTGAAGTTGAGAATGACCAACAAGGCAGGGGAGGTTGTTCACACCGAGTTGGAGGTTGCGGACAGCCTCTTCATGCTCGGATGGACGGCCGAGAACGAGAATTGGGTGAGCCCGCAGGAGATCGGCGGCCGCAGCACGGCGAGACTCTATGTCTTCGTGGACGATGTCGACGCGCACTGCGAGCGCGCCCGCGCCGCCGGCGCCAAGATCACGCGCGAGCCCGCCGACGCATTTTGGGGCGACCGCCTGTATGAGTGTGTCGACCTAGAGGGGCACATCTGGAAGTTTGCCATGCACATCTTCGATGTCGACAACCGCAACCTGAAGCGGCCCGAGGATATGTAGGTTAGATGTCTCAACCGGCAGTCTACGCAGACTCGGCCTGCCGGAATTGCGCGATGACCTCGGCCGCCCAGGCGGCCGAGTAGGCGTCCCGGGTCACGGTCAAATTACCGACCAGATTTCCCTCCGTCGGAATGCCGATGACCGCGAGGTCTCGATTGCCCTCGCCCGCGCGATCGACGACGAAACGCGAACCTTCGGTCATGTCGATGGCTCCTGGAGCGTACGCGGAACCGTCGCCCCCGTTCGATCGGTTTTGGTATGCCCTCACCATGCCGCGCCCGCGCAACCGGTGATACAAGGGCGTCGCATCGTGGGCGACATCCGTCGGGGGATAGCGAGCGTCGACCAGGACCTCCGCCCGCGCCACCGCGCCGGGAATGTCAGCGCATGCCAGTTCGAACCACCCGCCCGCCTCGTCGGTCACCACGCGGGGATTCTTGGCCACGGAAAAATCGAGCCGTCCGGCCCGGGCGAGCGCCAAGAGTTTCTCGATATTGATCATCGGAGGACCGAAAGCGACCCGTTTCCAACGCGGGTAGTGAACCTCGATCAGTCGGCGGTGCGACTCCGGGCTGAGGCCGCTGAACGGAAGCACCGAGCCCAGCACCCGTCGGACCTCGTACCAGATGCCCAAAGCCGCCTTGACGCCGCAGCCGGCCTGACCCCGCCGCGCGCGGTCGATCTCCTGCTCCATGTACTGTTCGACGAAGGACGCGAACCGCTCGCCGCTGTCGAAACGACGATCACCCACGGGATCCAGCGCCTGCCGGTAGTCGAACTGCTCCTGGCCGGGGTGGGCCGCGAGGTACCGGTCGATCACCCGATCCATCGCCAGCGCATCGTCGCCGCACGATTCCAAGTGCGCCCGAGCGGTGGCGTCCATTTCCACGCGGTAGTAGTGAAGATCCATCTCGCGCTTAAAGAGCGGCCAGATGTCCCGTTCGAGGTCGAGCTGCCCGCCGGCGGCCCTGTGTCGGAGTTCGGCCAGGGCGGCGTCCGTGAAGAACGTCAGTTCCGGAACCGAGGCCTCCGCATCGAGCGCCTTCGGCGCCATCGGCAGGCCGGTGCGGCTGAATGGGAAGATCGTTTGCGGCTCCCGGCCGCCGGCCCGGTACAGGAGCGCGCCGTCGGCTGATCGTAGAAAGCGCCCGCCGCGCCCTTCGGTGAGTTCGAGTACCGCGTCGATCGAGGTGAGGCCGATGCCCAGCATCGCGACCCGCGCGCCGGTCGGGATCCGGGCCATCGACTCGACGACCGGATAGACGAACGGGATGAATAGCGCGTTCGGCGATCGCCTGGCGAAGGCCTCGTAGCGTTGCTGGTCGGCATCCGGCAGCAGGCGGGAATGACCGGTCGCAAGAAGCGCCTTGTCGGCACGGACGCCCGAGCGTTGGCCCTCTTCGTCCTCCCACTCGACTTGATAGTGCTCTTCCTCCGGCCGGATATCCACGACCTCGCCGACGTGGCAGGTGACCGTCACACCGGGAGGCAGGTGATCGAGAAGCCGGGCAAATCCAGCGACGAGATAGCGTCCGACGACCGCCCTGGAGAGATACTCGTCTCCGTTCAAGGGCCTTTCCGGCCGAAACGTTGCGGCGTACCAGTCGACGAAGTTCGGTCCCCTCCCGGCGGCGATGGGCGGGTCTTCGGCCGTCCATAGATCGATCTCGCCGACGCAAAGATTGACCAGGATGTATTCCGGCTGATCGGGATCGTAGATCGGGCTCGCCCCGAAGTGCGCGGAGCGGTTGAAGACATGAATCACGAGCGAGCGCTCAAGCGGCCGCGCATAGACCTCGGCGATCAACCGTTCGAGACAGTACAACCCTTTCGGGCCCAGGCCGACGATCGCGACTGCGTGTTGGGTCGGTGCCGATGTTAAGATGCCGGGCATGGGGTATCAGCCTCCGTGGAGCGGCACCGGCACGTTCGGCCGTCTGCCGCATGCGACCGCTCTCGACCCGAACGAGATCGATCTGGCGATTCTCGGCATCCCGTTCGATGGCCTGGTGACCTTCCGTCCCGGAGCGCGGCTGGGGCCGAACGCCATCCGACAATCCTCGACGCTATGCCGCAATTATAGTCAGCAGATGGACGTGGCGGTCTACGAGCGTCTGCGCGCGGTCGACGCCGGTGATGTCGCGGTCTCCGCCTTCGATTTCGCGCAGACGTTCCGCGAGATCGAAGATCGCGTCGGGGAACTCCAGCGTCTTAACACCGCCGTCGTCTCGTTGGGCGGGGACCACTCGATCCTCTTGCCGATCCTGCGCGCGACCGCGGAGATCCATCCCAATCTCACCCTCATCCAGTTCGATGCCCACACCGACACCTCCGACAGCTCCGAGGAGTCGGGAGGACGGCGGTATCACCACGGCACGTGTGTGCGCCGGGCGATTGAAGAGGGCCTGGTCCGCGGCACCCGCGTGTTTCAGATCGGCATTCGCGGCACGATCGCGAGCGCGGATTATCTGGATTTTGCCCGACAGCAAAACATTCACATTCTCGATATGCCCGGATTTCACGACCCCGAGATTCGGCGCGCGTTTCTGGACACTCTTCGCGAGACTGCCGGGTGGGGACCTTGTTATCTGACGTTCGACATCGATGGCATCGACCCGGCGTTCGCTCCCGGAACGGGCACTCCGGTGGTCGGCGGGCTCACCAGCTTCGAAGCGCTGAACCTGATGCGCGCTTTGCGAGGATTCCATTTCGTCGGCGGCGATGTCGTCGAGGTCGCCCCCGCCTACGATGCGTCGAACATCACGTCCCTCCTCGGGGCGGCGATCGCGTACGAGATCGCGGCGCTGATCGCCATCACGCGTTAACGCTCATCCACTTAGGGAAGAGCACATCCTCGAGAGTCGTGAGGCCGTAGCGCTGAGGGCATCGCGTCTCGCCGAGGTCTTTGCCGGCGAGGAGCGATCCGACCAGATACTCCTTGCCCAGCCGCTCCTGAGACCAGGACAAAACCGCATCGATCCCTGGCGTGGGCGTGCCGGCGATCTCCGCGATGCCGCGAACGACCACCAGGCCGAAGGGCACATCTTCGGTGAGAAATCGGTGATTGAAGTCGGGTGTGTACCGGTCGTCGGCGGTGCGGATCATGGGATGTTCTATGCCCGCGTAGCCGGTGTTGGTGCGTAGCGCAGTCATCAGATTCGTCGGGTCGCCGATGTCTCCTCGGTAGCAGCCGATATCCCAGTCGTACATCGGGATCACCTGGGAAAGATCGGCGTCGGGACACGCGGCCATGATGCGCTCGCTGGTGGCCACGACTTCGTCGCTCACCTGGCCGAGGAGCGCCGCCGTCTCCTCGTCCACCCCCTGGTAGAAGAGCGGCGGTCGATCGAGCGGCTGGCCATCCCAGTTGCGCCAGCGCGAGAACAGGATCGGAGGGTGACTGTAGGCATTCGGCGATCGGAGGGTAATGCCGAGCAGGTGCCCGCTGAGCACGAGCGTCGTCGACTCGCCCAGCAGGCGTGTCAAGAGCGCCAACGGATCGCGGACGCGGCGTTGCTCGGGGTCACCTTGCATCGCGCCGATCAGCCGCTCTTTGGTGCCCGTGATGCGGACGCTCTGGCCGAATTCGACCAGACGGCAGATCCAGGGCAGCGACTCGAAGTTCATGACGGTGCAGGTGCGCAGGCGCGCGCCCAGCGCCTCTCTGACCTCGAGCTCGAACCCCGGCTGGCCGGGAAACCCGATGATCACGCATCCGCTCTCGAGGTCTGGGGCGAGAGCCGTGAGGTAGGCGGCATGCCGAAACGCGGGGATCGCGAAGATGACGAGGTCGCATCCGCGCGCCGCGGCTTGCGGGTCGCTGGTGACGGTGAAGGAGTTCGCCGTCACCAGCAGCTGTTCGTCTTGACCCTTGCGCACGGTAACGGTCAGCCGGTCGCGGTGCATGACCTCGCGCCATCTGCGGGCTTTGTCGGGGTCCAAGGTGAGCACGCGGACCTCCACGTCCGGCGCCAAGGAAAAGATTCCCGCCAGCACGTGCCCGCCGCCGCCCGCACCGCAGACGAGGATTCGGAGTTTGGTGGATGTCGACATTTGAGTCCTCCCTCCAATCTATGGGATGCGCGATGGGTGGATGCTATCGAAACCGGCCGGCGGCCGCCATGCGGAGCGCGCCGCGACTTGAACCGGCGCGCCCGCCGACCCTTCGCTGCAACCTATGAGGTTGACACCGGGGTCGGTATGGCTATGATTCCGCAGTGATCTTCACTGTCACACTCTCTGATCGCGCCGTGAAGCACGTCCGCAAGTATCCGCAGCACATCGTGCGCAATCTTATGGCCTGGGTCGGAGCCGTTCAGCTCGATGGTCTCGAAGAAGTTCGAAGACTTCCCGGCTATCACGATGAACCGCTTCGGGGCGAGTGGGAGGGCTATCGCTCGATCCGCCTGAGCCGCGCCTATCGCGCGATCTACTCGATCTGCGAGGACGACGAAGACACGGAGTTTGTGCGGGTCGAAACCGTCAACAAACATCGGTACTAGGAGCGACCATGGACCGAGCCGGCAGGACTCAGTTTCAGCGAACGGGGCGTAACGCCGCCACCAACGTTTTCTTGGAATCGCTCAACGGTGGGCCGCTGACCTTCGGCCAACTGCTTTCGGCGCAACGGGAGGCGGAAGAGGCGAGCGCGTCGCAGTTCGCCGCCAAGCTCGGCATTTCGCGGCAACACCTTCATCAGCTCGAGAATGGCCAGAAGCGAGTGAGTCCGGAGCGCGCGGTGTGTTTCGCGCGCCTGCTCGGCCAGAGCGAGACCTTCTACCTCCAGTTGGCCCTGCAGGATCTCGCGAACGACTCCGGAATCGGCAAACCCATCGAGATCAGGGTTGCGTAGGTCCCAGGCCATCCTGATTTGAGCCCCGCGGAATCTGCGCCCGGTGCCAAGAGCGGCTCGATGAGAGGAAGAACGGTTGCGCACGGACGCCGTTGTCGTGTGCAGCGCCGAGTACCGATAGGCCCGATCGGTGACGCATGCATATAGCGCGGGGTTAGCGCGTGCCTTCCAGCCAACGATGACCCAGCACCCGCCCGCCCCACAGCTTGGCACCGGGCGCACGATTCGCGTACCATCCCCGGATTCGGAGCCAAAACTTGCGGCGCATCCCCCTCCATACCCGCATCCTGATCGGCGGCCTACTCGGCGCCCTACTCGGTCTCGCGGCGCATTTTCTGGTTGCCGACGGCAACGCGGTGCTGGCTTTCGCGGTGCGTGCCGCGCAGGTCGTGGGCCAGGTCTTCCTGCGCCTCCTGTTCATGCTGGTGGTCCCGCTGATCGTTTCGGCGCTCACCCTCGGAGTCGCCGAGATGGGCGACCCGCGCGAACTCGGCCGGGTCGGTTTAAAGACGCTCGCCTACACCGTGATCGTCTCAGGCGTAGCCGTGCTGATCGGGGTCGGCCTGGTCAACCTGCTCAAGCCCGGCGAGGGAATCTCGCCCGACCTGCGCGAGCGGCTCTCCGCGCAGGCCGCGGAACGGGCCGCCACCGTGGTCGCCGCCAAAGAGGCGCCGAAGACCGGTGTCGATCTCCTGGTCCAGATCGTGCCGACCAACCCGGTCAAGGCGGCGGCCGACGGCGACATGCTCGGCCTGATGTTCTTCTCCTTAATGCTCGGGATCGGCCTGGCGGTCGTTCGCACCCCCGCCACCGCCCGCTTCGGCGAGGCGCTCCAAGGCCTCTACGAAGTGACCATGCAGCTGATCGGGATGGTGATTTCGTTCGCGCCGGTGGGGGTTTTCGCCCTGCTCTATAACCTCACCGCGACGTTCGGTTGGGAGATTCTGGGCCAGCTCGCGCGCTATGTATTCGTTGTCGTGCTCGCCCTCGCGATCCACCAGTTCGTGGTCTATTCGCTCGCCGTGCGTTTCTTGGGCGGGATGAGCCCGATCGCGTTCTTCCGCGCCATCGAGCCCGCGATGATCACCGCGTTCTCGACCGCGTCGAGCAACGCCACGCTGCCCACCGCGATCCGCGTCGCGGAAGAGAACCTCCATCTGCCGAGCAAGATCAGCCGCTTCGTGCTCACCGTCGGCTCGACGATGAACCAGAACGGCACCGCTCTGTTCGAAGGGGTGACCGTGCTCTTCCTCGCCCAGTTCTACGGCATCGAGCTGGCGTTCGGCCAGCAGCTGCTGGTGGTGCTGATCTGCATCCTCGGCGGCATCGGCACCGCGGGCGTGCCGGCCGGCTCGATCCCGGTGATCGCGCTGATCCTCGGCATGGTCGGCGTGCCGGCCGAGGGAATCGGTCTGATCCTAGGTGGCGCAGGCCGGCACCCGCGTGCGCCTGAGCTGCCGCGTGCAGGCGCTGGAGCGCGTGGCCGGCGCCTGGCAGCTCGATGGCGAGCCGTTCGATGCCGTCGTGCTGGCCTGCACCGCCGCCGAGGCCGCGCGACTGGCGCAGCCGCACGCTCCGGCCTGGGCCGCGCAGGCGCTGGGCCTGCGCTACGAGCCCATCGTCACCGTCTACCTGCGCTGCCCGGGCGGCCGCCTGCCGGCACCGATGACGGCGCTGGTGGCGGGGCCGCAGGCACCGGCCCAGTTCGCCTTCGACCACGGGGCGCTTGGCGGTGCCGCGGGCGTCTTCGCGTTCGTGATCAGCGGCGCGCTATGCTGGGTGGACGCCGGGCTCGACGCCACCGGCACCGCGGTGCTGCGCCAGGCACTGGCGGCGTTTGCGCCCGCCACCTGGCCGCAGGCGCCGGTGCTGCTGCGCGTGCTGGCCGAGAAGCGCGCCACCTTGCGCTGCACACCCGCCTTGGCGCGCCCGCCGGTGGCCATCGCACCGGGCCTGGTGGCGGCCGGCGACTACGTCGACGGACCCTACCCGTCGACACTGGAAGGCGCCGTGCGTGCCGGCGAGTACGCGGTGGCCCGGCTGGCGCGGTAGCTCGTTGCAGGGCCGGGCTGGCGCGGCAGGCGTTCGAGCCCGCTGCGGATCGACCCGTACCTCATTGGCCGAGCCCGTGGAAATCCCGGCATGCAGGTGCGCATTCCGTCATGCAAAATCGGAGTAAGCTCTGGGAGTACCCATGACCCCCCGCGAAATGGCAGCCCCGTCCCCCACCATCCAGGTGCTCGAGCGCAGTTTCGCGCTGCTGGACATGCTGGCCTCGCAACAGGATCCGGTGTCGCTGAAGGAGATCAGCGCACGCACCGGCCTGCACCCGTCCACCGCCCACCGCATCCTCAACGACCTGGCGATCGGCCGCTATGTCGAGCGCCCGCAGGCCGGCAGCTATCGCCTGGGCATGCGGCTGCTCGAACTGGGCAACCTGGTGAAGGCACGCC
>JANNIH010000043.1:0-73424 GCA_031404815.1 Holophagales bacterium
GGTCCCGGTCCGGTGACCGTGTTCTTCGACAACTTCGAGACCAGCCTGGGCTGGACGACCAACCCCAACTCCACGGATACGGCGACGACCGGCGCGTGGGAGCGGGGTGATCCCGAAGCGACCGACTCCAGCGGCCCCAAGCAGCTCGGCACCACGGTGTCCGGCGTCAACGACCTGGTCTCGGCACGGCTGGCCGGAGCCTCCGCGGGTATCAACGACATCGACGGCGGCACGACCAGCATCCAGTCGCCGGCCATCACCCTGCCCGCGACCGGCACGTTGACGCTCACCTTCAGCTACTACCTGGCGCACGGCACCAACTCTTCGACCGCCGACTTCCTGCGGATCTTCGTGGTGGGCGGCACGACCACGCAGGTCTTCCAGGAGCTGGCAGGCACCGAGGACGACGACGGCGTCTGGGCCAGCGGCTCGGCCAACATCAGCGCCTTCGCCGGCCAGACGGTGCGCATCCGCATCGAAGCGGCCGACGCATCGACGGCCAGCCTCGTCGAGGCCGGGGTGGACGACGTGAGAATCACCCAGCAGTAGCGTCCCCGGAAGTCTGAACACACCTCTGAACACACCCCTGAACACAACCAAGGGGGAGAGACCGCGGGTCTCTCCCCCTTCTTCTTTCCGGCGCCCGGTCTCACTCCCGGGTTGCGAAGGCCGGCTACGGCTGCTGGACGATCTTGACGTCGTCCACGCCGGCTTCGACCAGGCTCGCGGTCGAAGCGTCGGCGGTTTCGATCCGGATGCGCACGGTCTGGCCGGCGAACGATGTGATGTTCGCGGAGCCCGCCGCCCAGACCCCGTTGTCGTTGGCCGCCGTGCCGAGCTCTTGGAGCGCGGTGACGGTCGTGGCACCGACTACGAGGACGCGGAAGAAGTCGGCGCTCGACGAGTTGCTCCCGTGTGCGAAGTAGTAGGAGAAGGTTAGAGTCAAGGTGCCGGTGGCGGGCAGCGTGATCGTCGGCGACTGGATCGTGGTGGTGCCGCCGTCGAGATCGTTGGTCCCCGCCGAGGCGCCGGCCAATCGCGCGGTGACCAGATCGTTGAGCCCCGAGACGGTCGCACCGAGCTGTTTGGCGCCGCTTGAGGTCGTCGCCTCCGGATCGCCCCGTTCCCAGGCGCCACTGGTCGCCGTGTCCGTCGCGTTCGGGTTGATCGTCCAACCCTTGTTGGTCTCGAAGTCATCGAAGAAAACCGTGACCGGTCCGGTGCTCGCGACGATCGATACCGTGTCGGTGGCCGAGGCTGCGCCGTCGCTCACCTGGAGTTGGAAGACGTAGGTGCCGGCGGTCGCCGCGACGAAGCTCGCCGAGGCGGAGGTGGGATTGGTGATCGTCGCCGCCGGGCCGGAAATCTGGCTCCAGGCGTAGGTAAGTGCGCTCGGTCCGGCGTCCGGATCGGAGGAACCGGTGCCGTTCAAGGTCACGGTGGCGTTGACACCGACGTTTTGATCCGGACCGGCGTTGGCGATCGGAGGCTGGTTGCCGCCCGCCCCTTCGGTGGCGTTGCCGGTCACGACCAGCGCGAACGGCTGCGTCCCCTGGGGGACGTTGAAAGCCTTGACGGTGACCGTGTAGGTGCCTGCCGCAGGGCTTGCGATCAGCACCTGCTCCAGAGTGTTCTTTCGGTCTACGGCTCCGCCCGTGGTCGAGACACCGCTCGCGAAGACGTTGCCGAGGAACGTGCCGGAGGGGCCTACCACGCTCAGGTCGAGGTCGTTGACCAGGTGGATCGAGGCCGCGGGAGTGGACGGGAAGTCGGTCCAGGCGAGCGTCGCCTTGAGCGACTGGCCGGCGACGACGGTGAAAGTGAAGGTCTTGGTCGCGGTTGAGCCGGTCGCGAAGCCGGCGTCGTCCTTGACCCACAGTTTGCGCGCGTCGCCGGGGAAGAACAGCGCGTCGTCGAGCAGCACGCGGCCCCAGCCCTGACAGTTGCCGGGCATTGCCAACGGGACGGTCATGTTGATCGCCGAGTTGATCATCGTCGCCCGGATCAGGGCGGCCGAAGGGGTGAAGGCGTTCGTCCCGTTGGCCGCCCCGGTGGGGTAGAAGCCGTCGGTGTAGTACTGCCGGGTGAGCGCGGCGAATCCGGCCGCTCCCGGCGTCGCCATGCTGGTGCCGGAGGAGCTCTGGGTGTTGCAGTTGTTGGTCGCCGTGTTGTTATCGGCGTTTGCCGAGATGATGCTCTGGCCCGGCACCGTGATGTCGGGCTTCAAGCGGCCGTCGGACGTTGGTCCGCAGCTTGAGAACGAGGCCATCGAGTTGGCGGACGTGCCGCGCTGGGTGGCGCCGACCGACAGACCGTTCTTTGCGGTCGACGGGCTGCCGACCGTCGCGGTGCCCGGGCCGCCGTTGCCGGCCGCGAACAGGATCAGGAAGTCCTTGTGGTTCCACATGAACTCGTCGACGTCCTGGCTGCCCGCCGAGTAGTTGTTCTGCACCGCGGCGTTCTCGTTGTCGCCCCAGGAGTTCGAGTGGAAGCGCGCGCCCTGGTCGTAGGTCTGCTGGAAGATCGGGTTCAAGTCGACCACCGGGCAGCCGATGCCGGGCAGGTCGCCGCAGTTGTCGACCAGATAGCCGGCGTCTTGGATCACCAGCTTGGCGCCCGGCGCCATGCCGTCCGCTGTGTTGTGGATCAGCAGGTTCGCGAAGTTGTCGCCCGCCGCGGTGCCCGCGACGTGGCTGCCGTGATCCTGGGTGTCCCACTCGTTACTCGCGATACCGCCGTTGCACTCGTTCTGCCAGAGAAAATCGACCGCGATCACCTTGCGCTGCGCGGTATCGACCACCGTGCCGCCGTTGCAGGCGTTGGTCGGCGGCAAGCCGCGCGCCGGATCGCGGAAGAAGCACATGTCGGCGTCAAGTCCGGTGTCCAGGACGGCGATCACCTGCCCCTCGCCGAAGATGTTGCGCGAGAAGACCGGCGTCGTCTGGCCGGCCGCGAGCCCCGATTGGCCGACCCAGATGGTGGTGTCGTTCAAGAGCGCGCGGCGCGGCTCAAGGTCGATCCAGAACACCTCGGTCAGGCTCGCGAGTTCCTCGCGGTACCGCACCATCTCGGCGTCGGTGAGCAGCAAGCGGATGCGCGAGAAGTACGGGTTCGCGCGCGCGCCGGCGATCTCGGCCACGCCGAGGTCGCGGATGCGCTGGATCACCTCGCTCAGATCGGCGTCGGGATAGACCTGGACGAACAGCGAGCGGACGCGCGGCGAGCGCTCCTCGACCTCGGGAACCCTCACCGCCGCCGCGTCGCGCGAGATCTTGTACAAGGGTTGGTAGGGGCCGATCCAGCTCGCCCCAACCTCGCTCGGCAGGGTTCGCATCGCCTTGCCGGGGGGAAGGCGGACGACGAACGCGTTGTCCGGCAGGTAGGCGAAGACCGCCGAGGTCGCCTCGTCGAGCTTCTTTCGTTGCTCGGCGGTCACCGAGCCCGGGAACTGGACCAGCGCGATCTCGCCGTCGATCCCGTCGCCCGGTTTCACGCTCAGCGCGTCGGGCACGGCCGGGGGTCGGGACGTGTCGAGCAAAACCGAGTTGAGACGGATCGTGGTCGAAACGGGGGCCGCTGCGGCGGCGGGAATGGCGGGAATGCAGCCAAAAGCCAGAACGACGGCCAACCAACGCGTGGTCATGCGGTTACTCTCCCTCGATAGATGCTGGTGAAAAGCCGATGAAGGGTAACACGAACCTGGGAGCGCCCCGTCGCTCGCGAAAAGACCGCTTTTAAGCGGGCAGCTCGATCGTCCGCTTCTCCGGGTCGGGCTGTTCGCGATAGAGAATGAAGATGTGGCCGATCCGGCCGACCACCTGGGCGTTCAGCTCCGCTTCGAGGTGGGACGCCAGCTCCCCCTTCTCCTCGCGCGGAATCGGCGCTTGGACTTTGATCAGCTCGTGGACATCGAGCGCGGCATCGATCTCGGAAAGCACGCTCTCGGTCGCGCCATGCTTGCCGAGACGCACGATCGGCTCCAGCGGATGGGCCAGGCCGCGGAGCCACTTGCGCTGGGAGCTTTTGAGCTGGGGCATGGTCGTTCCTCGGGCGCTCACCGCGCCGGGGTCAAGATTGGGCGCAGAGGTTAGCATGCCGGTGTTAAGATGCGCGGGCGGGGGTGTTCCTGGGTACGCGGGCCTCCGGCCCGCATTTGCGGGCGAGACGCCCGCGCACCCAGGTTGAAGCGGCAAAGCCGCTTCCGAGCCCCAGCACAGTGGTGATCTGGGCCAAAACAGTGGTGTTCTAGGCCAAAACAGTAGTGATCTGAGCCAGCACAGTGGTGTTCTAGGCCAGAACAGTAGTGATCTGAGCCAGCACAGTGGTGTTCTCGGCCAGCACAGTGGTGTTCTCGGCCAGCACAGTGGTGTTCTCGGCCAGAACAGTAGTGATCTGGGCCAGAACAGTGGTGTTCTGAGCCAAAACAGTGGTGATCTGGGCCGGAACAGTAGTGTTCTAGGCTAGAACAGTAGTGATCTGAGCCAAAACAGTGGTGTTCTGGACCAAAACAGTGGTGTGCTCGGCCACAACAGTAGTGATCTGGGCCAGGTGAGGAGGCCCGGCCAAGGGGTGGGTGAGGCCAAGCTCGTGGCGGCCTGCCGGCTTCGGCTACAGCCAACGCCGCCATACAATCCTAGGGCACTCAATTCTTTCAGGAGGCGCCCTTGGCCGAATTTGCGGACCTGATCTCCAAGCTGCCCCTTTACCTGGAGCTGGACCATGCCGCCGGCCGGGATTCGATCGGGGCCACCGATGTTGCCCGACTCAAAGGGCTGGTGAACGAAGTCGCCGACATCGCCGGGCCGGCCATGGCTCAGATCCCGGTGACCTTCCGGCAATACACCGTCCACGACATCCGCCACTGCGCGAACGTGATCGCCCGGATGGGGGACATCCTTCCGGTCGAGACCCGCGAGAAGCTGAACGCCCTGGAGATCACCTTTCTCCTCCTCTCGGCGCTCCTCCACGACATCGGCATGGTCGTGAGCGATCAGGAGAAGAACGAAACCCTGACCTCCGAGGACTTCCGGCGCTTCCGCGCGGAGGGCCACGCCGACCGGAACAAGGCGATCGAGAAGGCCCGTGCCGCCAATAACGAACCTCGCGCTCGGGCGATCGAGGACGCCCTGCTCGCCGAGTATTACCGCCGTCTCCATCCTGAACGAGTCCGGCAGTTCATGGCCACGAATCTGGCCGGCCGGTTGAAATACAGGGAAACCGACTTCGCGGATCACCTCGCCCAGCTCTGCGAGAGTCACGCGTGGGGTGTCGAGGAAAGCAACGACGCCAGCCATCCCGAGAAGGCTGTAGTCCAGCTCGACGACAACGTCCGCTTCTATAACGTGCGGGTGAACCTTCAGTATCTCGCCTGCATCCTACGACTTGCGGACATCCTCGATTTCGACCGTTCAAGGACCCCCCTGGCGGTTTTCCAGCACCTCGACTTCTCTGAGCCCAAGTCCTGGGAGGAATGGAACAAGCATCTTCAGGTACAGGGCTACGAGATCACGCCGACGCAGGTGGCCTTCGACATTCCCTGCACGCGGCCGGTCTTCTATGTCGGCGTTCACGAATTCCTCGGCTGGATCGACGACGAGCTTCGGCAGTGCCGCTATCTCATCGAGAACAGGCCGCAGGCGACCGCCGACCGCTACAAGCTCCTCCTGCCGCAAGTGGTCGACCGCCATAAGGTCCGGATGGCGGACCCGAGCTATGTGGCGGGAGCGTTCCGGTTCCAGCTCGAGTACGAGAACATCCTCGCGCTCCTGATGGACAAGAGCCTGTATCCCGACCCGAGCCTATTTCTCCGCGAGCTGCTCCAGAACGCTCTGGACGCCTGCCGGCGAAAAGAAGCGGACATGGGTCTGAAGGGTATTGCCTATACGCCGAGGATCATCGTTTGGGACCGGACTGATGATCCGACCGATCCGCGGGTGGTCTTTCAGGACAATGGCGTCGGCATGTCACAGCGCATTGTCGAACAGTATTTCCTGCGGGTCGGCCGGAGCTACTATCGTTCACCGGAGTTCGACGCCGAGCGCCAGCGGCTGCGGGAGAAGGGCAAGGAACTCGATGCCTGTTCACAATTCGGAATCGGCATCCTGTCCTGCTTCCTGGTCGGGGACCGTTTTGAGGTAGAGACGCATCAAGAAGGATACGATCCGCTCCATCTTCAGATAGAAGGACCATCGAAATACTTCGTGGTGAGACGACTCATGCGACCCGCCCCCGGGTTTCTCTACCAGAAGCCTGGTTCGGATGAGGATGACGGGCCACCGAAAAGGACGGGCACGCGAGTTACCGTTCACTTGCGGGGCCGAACGAAGATAGATGCCTGGCAGGTATTAAATACGTTTGCAGTCAATGTGGACTATCCTATTCGGGTCTATAGCCATGGCCGCAAGGCTTTTCAAACTATAAAGGCGCTCCGTTGGAAGAAAGCGGCTCACGTCCGGGAATGCAACTTTTATATTGATAGGGATCGTTATGGTAAAGAAGTGCCAGCGCTCGATATCGCTCTGATTGCATCGGTGATCCCTTTTGCCAACTGGGATTTTTCTAAGCATATCCATGGCTCTTCTTGGTTTTGGCTACTGCGAACTCCTGATGGTTCAGGTGCTCCGATCTCGGGATTTCTTAAAGTTGGAAAGCAAATCGACTTGATCGGTTCTGCAAGTATTGTGAGTAAGCTCGATTCACTCAATGGCCGCGAAGATAGCGGGAAAGAGGCATTTACTTATGATGAGTGGTTAGATAAGCTGGATGGCGGCGATATTGATTTTGAGGATGACGAAGAGAGCTATCTGCTTGGGGTATTTGAAGGTCTTTCTAGTGTAGAGCGAGAGAAGCTATACGAGATTGTTAGCAGGCGTAGCCAGGCGATTAAAAGAAATCATTTGCGCTCTTGGACCGAAAGAGAAGCAGATGTCAAGGCGTTACTCGGGGGCACTCTAGATTGGGCCGATCAGCCTTTGACGTTGAAGAGTGTTTCTTCATTTCCGGACTCTAACTCTTGGATTGAAGAGTCAGTCGTCCCCAGGGATCTTCTCCCAAGGTCTTTGAATGTTGAAGATTTGCTTGCTGTTCAGTCGATATTGATTCCGGCTGGAATTGTAGAGTGGTCGCCTCTTAGGGCAGAGTCGGAGCGGTTAAGTCTTCTGCCGTTTTTTGGAGGGGTGCGAGTAGACCTCAGAGGGCCGAAGCACCCACGGCCGGCGGCACATCGGCTCTTTGTTACTCTTGAAGAGGCAATGAATTTCCGATGCCAATATCTGAGTGCGGCGCTACTACACGGAGCAGACTTAGTGGCGCACTCTAGTAGAGGGGATTCATGGAGGAATTGGTTTTGTGAGCTGATAGACGCTTTTGCTGGTCCAGGGCTTCCTCCAGATATTCTTGCCAATATCTGTGTCCGAATTGAGGAATCTTGTGGACTCGCAGTAAAACTTGGGGATATGACCCGGTATCTCTCTCGCTCTGAAATCCGGAAATTGGTTCCTGGAACGATTCATTTCGGCTCTGCTCCACAAGATCAGCCGTACCTTGTCGCGGATCAGGTGAATAGGCTTCTCTGTAGAGTTGGCAGAAATGAATTTGTCTGGCAGGGTGAAGTAGATTTGGAGAATCTCTTAATCGTCAAGGGGGAGAAAGTGCGTTGGTGGTAGGGCTGAGAGGCTTGGATGTACGCCGATGCTGGTTTTGGCGGCAGATCCGCCTTACCTTCTTTCGGCGATCGATGCATCACGCAGTTGAGGCTGTCTGGCACAGTGCTTTGCGATTTCGGTCTACGAATTGAGCCGCGGTAAAACCAGCAGGTCGATCAGCACTTCCGCCTCCCGTTCCACCACCGCCATCGCCCGGTGCTCCGGGCGGACGAACCCTTCGGCGACAAGGTGGTCGAGGAACACCAAGAGGGGATCGAAGAAGCCTTCGAAGTTGAGCAGGCCGATCGGCTTCCCGTGAAAGCCGAGCTGCGCCCAAGTCCAGATCTCGAACCATTCGTCGAGGGTTCCGAGGCCGCCGGGCAGGGCGGCGAAGCCGTTGGACAGGCCGCCCGACCTAGGGACAGCGGATTCCGGGCGCATCCTCGAGAAAGAATGAGCAGAAGAAATGTGGCTGGTAGAACTTGCTGTAGCAACTCAGCTCGTACAGGCCGAGGTTGCGGATGGAGCGGATCGCCGCGGCCTGTTGGTCGCGGTGAAGATCAGGACTTTCGGTCCAGAGATCGAGGTTGTAGTTCCAGATCGAGTACGTCAGATCGGGACGATTCCACTTCCGGAACGAACCGTCCTTCATCGCGCGCCTCCTTGGGCTCGTCGCTTGATGCCCATGATAGCGGCGATCGACACGTGTCATGTCAGTAGATTGAAGTCATCGGAAGCCGTCGCTCCGGCGGATGGCCCCCTCAGCCGACCGATCAGCGCCTCCCCTTCCCGTTCGACCCACCGCCATCGCCCGGTGCTCCCGGCGGACGAACGCTTCGAGCCGCCAGCGGCGCGGGATGGCCGTCGACCCAAAATGCCGGTGTGAGGAGAGGGGCCTTTATGTCTCGTATTCCTCGAGCCAGGTACGGATCGCCTCGCCCAGATCGCCGAACGTGAGGTTCTCGGGATTGAGGCGGACTCGCAGGCAGAGATTCGGGAGGTCCCTTCGGAACTCGCGGTAGCGAGCGAAGATGTGGTCGCCTCCCGGCATCTTGAAATTTCGCGACTCGAGTGAGAGCCAGTCCCGTACGCAGCCGATGGCTCGCCGTGGGCTCGAGGCGTGGTGGCGGATGTCCTGACCGGCGATGTCGGAGAGGAACTTCTGGTAGCGGAATCGGCTGCGATCCAGGATCAGCAGGCTCTTGGCCTGCCGGCGTTCGTCGGAGCCGAACCGTTTACAGCCGATGTCGAGTCCGAGCTCGAACGGCATGTTGAAACGCGGCAGGCCATAAGCTCCGGGCTGGGTACGCGAGAGGTCGTGAATCCCATAGCGGCAACCATTGATGATGTCTAGGATCTTAGCCAAGCGGTAAGCGCCCGAGTTGCTCGCTTCGAGAGCGCACCGAGGATGAAAACCGGCGATCGAAACAGCGAATACGATCGCCTCGAAGAGTGGATGATATTCGGTGTCGAATGGACAATTGATGAAAACGCAGCGATCAAAGTCGTCCGAATCGGCCATGCCACCTCCGCCTTATTTGCTTCTCTTCTCAGCAGCCTGGCGGCCTCGTGCGTCTTGCAGCTCGCGGATCGCTTGGCGGAGCTCGTTGCGGTCGATGGTTGAGGGTACCGCCGGGCCCAGGAACGCTTGCCCGTTTCGGCCGTGGACCACCACGAGGGAGTCGCGATTCCCGGCGATCTCCCGTGCCCGATCGATCGCCTCCCTTTTGGATCGGAAGATCGCGGTGACCCGGGTGTTTCCCTCGGGGCGGATCGCCCAGCTCTTCCCGTGGGGAACGACATGCTGTCGAGAAAGTACTTTGGGCATCATCGCTGTTTCCTCCATCGACCGGCTACCCATACGATCGGGGTTATTCTACACCGCTTCCCTTCGCGCCCAATAGCCGCCCGATCAGACTCTCCGCCTCCCGCTCCACCACCGCCATCGCCCGGTGCTCCGGTCGCACGAAGCCCTCCGCCACCAGATGGTCGAGGAAGGTGAGGAGGGGATCGAAGAAGCCCTCGAAGTTGAGCAGGCCGATCGGCTTGTGGTGGTAGCCGAGCTGTGCCCAGGTCCAGATCTCGAACCATTCGTCGAGCGTGCCCAGGCCGCCGGGTAGCGCGGCGAAGCCGTCGGACAGGTCGGCCATCCGGGCCTTACGCTCGTGCATGCTATCGACCAGGTAGAGTTCGGTGAGCCCGCCGTGGGCGACCTCCAGCTCGGCGAGGGAGCGGGGGATCACCCCGATCACCCGTCCGCCGGCCGCCAGAGCCCCGTCCGCCGCTGCGCCCATCAATCCGGTCCGGCCGCCACCGTAGACCAGTTCGATCCCCAGCTCGGCGACGGTCGAGCCGAAGTCGCGCGCTAGGGAGAGGTAGCCGTCGCACACCCTCGGGCTCGAACCGCAGAACAGGCAGATCCTCTTCATTTTCATTTTCATCTTCGTCTCCTTCTCCCTCTCTTCAGTGTACGAAATGGGTCGAACCGCGGCGCCGGTCGGGGTGCCGGCCGCTTGACCGCCCTGACCTCCGGCGCCCGGACCAACCCCATTCCTCCTCGGTGCTATGATGTTCACTCCTTTGGACTTGCACGAGGAAACCAACGTGAAACGCACTCCCCGGATAGCGCTCTGGTCCTTCTCCCTTTGCCTGACCCTCGGTCTTTCTGTCGCCCTGCCGGGGATCGCCCAGAGCGACCTCGTTCTCGTGAAATCGACCAATGGCCAGGATGCGAACGTCGCTCCGGGCCCGGTGGTCGTGGTCGGCAGCGCGGTCACATGGACGTACGAGGTGACCAATTCCGGGGGGCGCGATCTGGAGAATGTTGCAATCACCGACGACCAGGGCGTAATTGTCACCTGCCCTGCGACCACGCTCGGTGCGGGTGAATCGATGATCTGCACGGGCAACGGGGTGGCCGTCGTCGGGCAGTACACGAATCTCGGCACGGTGAATGCTACGGGGGTGGGCGGTGGCGGCGCGGCCTCGGCGTCCGATCCCAGCCACTACTTCGGCCAGGCGTCGGTCGCGGTGTCGATCGAGAAATCGACCAACGGCCAGGATGCCGATCTGCCGCCGGGTCCCGTGGTGGCGGTCGGCGCGGCGATCAGCTGGACCTACGTCGTCACCAACGTCGGGAGTCAACCACTGATCAACGTTGCGGTGAGCGACGACCAGGGGGTGGTCGTGACTTGCCCGCAGACCATCCTGGCGGTCGGCGAGTCGATGATCTGCACCGGAGCCGGGGTCGCGCAGGCGGGGCAGTACACCAACGTCGGCAACGTCCTCGCCGAGCTGCCGGGCGGGGGGATCGTCGCCGCGAGCGATGCCAGCCACTATTTTGGCCAGTCGCTGATCGCGGACTACGGCGACGCGCCCGACCCGACCTTCCCGACCACCATCGGCTCGCTCGGCGCCGTCCATGTCCTCGGCTCGGGGGTCTATCTGGGTGCCTGCGTCGATGCCGACCTCGACGGCCAGCCGACCGCCGACGCCCTCGGCGATGATCTCGCGGTCGGAACCGCCACCTTCGGCAGCTGCGCCACGGTGGGTGACGACGAGGATGGCGTCACGTTCGGCGGGCCCATGGTGCAGGGGAGCGGTGTGAGTGTGAACGTGGTGGCCAACGAAGCCTGCACGCTCTCGGCGTGGATCGACTTCAATCGCGATGGCGATTGGAACGACCCGGACGACGACCTGTTCGCGGGTGGCTTGGTGCTCAGTGCAGGTGCGAACCTACTGGCGGTCAACGTGCCGCTCGCGGCCTCGGCGGGCACGACCTTCGCCCGTTTCCGCTGCACCACCGACGGCGAGGTCTCAGCCACCGGCCGCGCGGAGGACGGCGAGGTCGAGGACTATGCGGTCACGATCCAGCTCCGCCCTGCGGTCGGCGTTACCGCAACCAAGACGGCGGCGCTTGGCGTCGATCAAAACGGCAACGGCCAAGCCGATCCGGGTGACCGGCTCGCCTACACCGTGACGATCACCAACGGCGGACCGGCGGCGGCGCTTTCGGTGATCTTTTCCGATACGCCGGACGCCAACACCGCCCTTCTCGTCGGTTCGGTGACCACCACCCTCGGCACTATTACCACCGGCAACGGTCCAGGTGACATGACGATCGGGGTCGATCTCGGCACGCTCGCTTCGGGTGTCTCGGCGACGATCGGCTTCGTCGTGATGATCGATGATCCGCTCCAAAACGGCGTCACCTCGGTCTCGAACCAGGGTCTGTTTATCGGAGCGAACCTGGTCGCGACGCCGACCGACGATCCGGGTGTGATTGGGACCCAAGCGACCGTGACGCCGGTCGTCCGCACGAGCGTCACCGAGATCCCGACCCTCGGCGGGTGGGGGCTGCTCGCGCTCGCCCTGCTGGTCGGCGGCGCCGGATGGTGGAGCGTGCGGCAGGCGCCGCGGGCTGTTCGGAGGTAAGTCCGGGGGGAAGCTCGATGCTTCCGCGCTCTCAGCCGTGGATCGCGGGGGCGGTCCCCAAACCGCGGGCGAGTTCGGCTTCGAATTCGCGCCAGCCCAAGAAGCGGGCGGCGAGAGTGTCGGGATCGACGTTTCGCCCGGCCAGTCGGTAGAACAGCTCCCAGTGGCGGCGCTCGGCGGGGCCGAGGTCGGCGAGCAGGCGTGCGACGTCAGGGTCTTCGACCACTTCGGCGAGGCGGGTGAAGCGCTCGCAGCTGCGCGCCTCGACCAAGGCGCCGAACAAGAGGCGATCGACTTTCGTCCAGGGTTCGCGACCGAGCACGATCCGCTCGCGCAGGCTCTGTGCCCACCGGTTCTTTCGCCGCCCGGAAAGCGGCCAGCCGCGCCGGGCGAGGATCGCGATCACCCGTCGGAAGTGCTGGACCTCCTCGGCCGCGAGCGCCGCGGCGTGTTCGACCAGCTCGGCGTCTTCTGGGTAGTAACCGGCGAGCGAGAGCGCGTACATCGCGACCTGCTGCTCGCAGACCGCGTGATCGGCGAGCAGCTCGGGCAGGTTGGCCGCCGCGATCTCCGCCCAGGAGCGCGGCGTCTCGTGCAGCAAGGGGAGCGCGGCAAAGACCTCGTCGAAGCCCTCCGGCTCTTTGAGTTCGCGTCGTGGGTCGCGGGCTTCGTCAGGATGTGGCATCAGGGCTGGATTGTACCGCCGGTGCCGCCGCGAAACCGGTCCGGCCGAAGGACCGGTTCCCGAACGGTGCACGGCGAGGCGCCCTACGTTACAATCCCGCGCCAATGATCCCCGAACTAAGGCGTGCCTACAACGCGCGGTTTACCGCAGAGAGCTACGCCCGGATCGGCGCCGCGCTCGACGGTGCCGCCGGTCACCACATCCCGTTTCGCATCTGCGAGACCCCGCTCTTCCTGTCGGAAGAGACCGCGCGCGAACTCGCCCGCGCGAGCCGCGAAATCCTGGCCCAGGTGACCACCCAGGAATACATCGCCGCGTCGGCCCGTGCGGTGCCCGAAGGGTCGTCGGTGCCCGGCTTTGCCGGCCCTCCCGTTTTCCTGCAATTCGATTTCGCGCTGGTCCGCGCCGAGGACGGGTCGATCGCACCGCGTCTGATCGAGCTGCAGGGCTTCCCCTCGCTCTACGGTTTCCAGTCGCTGCTCTCCCGGGTCTACCACCAAGAGCTCGCCATTCCGGACGGCTGGGTGCCTTATTTCGGCGGCCTCGACGAGGCGGGCTACGCCGCGCTGCTCCGCCGCGTGCTGGTGGGCGATGGCGATCCGGCCGAGACGGTGCTCTTGGAGATCGAGCCGCAGAATCAGAAGACCCAGGTCGATTTCGTCTGGACCGAGAAGCTCACCGGCGTGCCGACGGTCGACCTGGCCGACGTGGTCGTCCGCGGCGACCGCGCCTTCTACCGAGATGCGCGGCAGGGCGGGCGGGAGACGCCGATTCGCCGGATCTACAACCGGGTGATCTTCGACGAGGCCGAGCGGCTCGGGCTTGAGCTGCCGCCCGTGTTTCGCCAACCGCTCGACGTTGAGTGGGTCGGCCACCCCGATTGGTTCTTCCGGATCAGCAAATTCTCGCTGCCGTTCATCAACAGCGTCTACTCGCCCCACTGCGGCTTCGTCTCCGACTTCGCCGAACCGCCGGCCGACCTCGAAAACTATGTGCTCAAGCCGCTGCGCTCGTTCGCGGGGCTCGGGGTCGAGCTCCACGTCACGCGCGAGCGCCTCGCCCAGCTCGACCGCCCGGGGGACTACATCCTCCAGCGCAAGGTTGAGTACGCGGGAATTGTCGAGACCCCCGACATCCCGGCGCGCTGCGAGGTGCGGATGATGTACCTCTGGCTCCCCGAAGGGCCGCGCCTGGTCAACAACCTGGTCCGCATGACCAAAGGCGCGATGGTCGGCGTCGATTTCAACAGGGACAAGACCTGGGTCGGCGCCAGCATCGCGCTTCACCCGCCGGTGGAGTGACGCGCGCTACCGATAGAGAAACCGCAGCGCCGCCGGAAACCGCCGTCGCCAGCTTTGCTCGCTGTGGAGCCCTTTGGGGTCGGTGCGGAAGCGGAGGTGGAGGTCGCCGTAGCCGCGGGCGGCCAAGTGGCCGGCGAGCCGGGCGACGAGCGGTAGGAGGGTGCCGCGACCCTCGCGCATGCCGGAGTCGAGGTAGATGCGCGAGTAGGGTGGGCGGGGCTGGTCGTTGATCCAATCGAGAATCTCGCCGTCGCCGATCCAGAACGACGGCGACATGACCAACGCGCCGCCCAGCTCTTCAGGGCGCCGAAAATGGGCGTAGGTGGCGGCGAGCCCACCCATCGATGACCCGCCGACCGCCGAACCGGCGGGTCCTTCGATCAGCGGCAGCCGCTTTGCGAGCGCCGGCTTGAGCGTTCCGAACAGCCAATCGAGAAGCGTATCGAGCCGGCCTGGATACCCTTGCACCGGGAACGGCGACAGCTCGCGAATGCGTTCCGCTCCGCCGTGATCGATGCCCACCAACACCGGCGCGAGCTTGCCCGCGCGGGCAAGCCGTTCGGCCGCCTCGTGGGCGTACCAGCCGCCGGCATACGACGGCTCGTCGTCGAAGACATTTTGGCCGTCGAACAGGAAAAGGGTGAAACGGGGCACCGCCGGGTCGAAGTCGGCCGGCACATAGAGCCGCACCCGCCGCGGCACGAGCCCGGGCGCGGCGAACGGACCGAGCACCTGGATCGTGCCGGGGGTCAGCTCCGGCCAGTGGTCCGCGCCGGGAGCGGAGGGGAACTCCGGTTCCCGTTCGGCGAGCGGTGCTGCGGCCAGCCCCGGCTTGCGGTCGGTCCCTGCCCCGGCTTCTTCGGTGCGGATCAGCTCTTCTAGCGTTGCCTCTTCGAGCTCGTGCAAACGGATCCGCCTCTCGCGATTTGGGTAGTCCTGCGCCTTCGGTTCCCTGGCCTTCGAGTCTAGCAGGGCGATGTTGTCCGCTTGAGCCCCGCGGCCGAAATCTGTACCCTCGGGACCTCATGCCCGCCTCTCCACTCCGTCGCGCTTCGAACGCTCTGCGCCGCGTAGCCGCAGGGTTGCCCGCGCGCGGCGTCGTGTCGCCCGAGGTGGCGGACGATCTGTTCCAGGCGCACCTGGCGCTCTATCTGTTCGCTGCGCGCTACGCGGTCGGCCGCCGGGTGCTCGATCTCGGTTGCGGCACCGGCTACGGCGCGGCACGGTTGGTGGCGTCCGGTGCGGCCTCGGTCGTCGGCCTCGACGTGGACCAACAGCTGATTCGCTATGCGCGCAAGCGGTTCGCCGGTCCGTCGGTGCGGTTCGTGGTGGCGCGGGCCGAGGCGCTCGGCGGCGATCTCGGCCTGTTCGATACAGTGGTCGCGGCCAACCTGCTCGCGCACCTGGACCAGCCCGCGCTCGCGATCGATCAGGCGTCGCGCCATCTTCAGCCAGAGGGAACGTTGATCGCATCGGTGCCACCGATCGCCGACGATCGCGCGATGGAGGCGCACCGGGCGGCGGGGGGGCACCGGTCGAGCCTCTATCTCTGGGATTGGGAGACGCAGCTCAAACGACGCTTTCACGACCTCGCGCTGTTCCGCCTCGCGCCGCCCTCGGGAGCTGCGATCGACTTGGCCGATTCGTCGCCGTCTCGGCTGTCCGCCGCCGATTTTCGCGCCGAAGAGATCGCTCTGGCCCGTTCGCGCGAGGCCGGGAGCCTGGCCGCCATCTTCGTGGCCTCCCGGCCTCGGTTGTAGCGGTCGATTTCGGTCCGAGCCCGACCAACACGGGCGCACACGTAGGTGCGCCCCTACGGACGGTCGGCGCCCGCCGAACCCGCCGCGCGCGCCGAAACCTCCTTTCCGAACTGTTCCCCCACCGCTCCGCGCAGCTCGCGCCATAGGCCGAGCGCGCGCTCGAGCCGGGTGCGCATCTGCGCCAGGATCTCGCGCTGGGGGCTGGTGGGCGGGGAGTCGGCCCCTTCTAGATCCCCTAAGAGCCCGGAGAGGATCGCTCCGACCGCCGACAGGTCGGTCTCGCCGCCGCCGCCGGTCAGTTGGGCGAGCCCGTCGCGCGTCACCTTCGCGCGCTCGGCCAGGCGTTTGGCGGCTTTGCGTTCTCCGCTCGCGAGCGGGGCGAGCTTGGCGTCGAAGGTGTTGATCTGGGCGATCGCCTCGACGGTTTGGGCCAGGGTCGCCCCCACCTCGCGCGAGAAGGCGAAGCCGGCCGCCAGGTCCTCTGCGGTAGCCGGGCTGCGCGGGTCTTTTTGCACGATCAGTGGCTGCTCCAAGGTTGTGCCGTCGGCGCCCAAGCGGATGCGGTAGCTGCCGGGGAGCACGAGCATTCCCTGGGGCAGCGTCGGCGTGTCGCGCCCGGGGATCGCGGCGATCGAGAAATCGTAGTCGGTGGCCTTCGGCTGCGGATGGCGGAGGTCCCACCAGAACCGGTTGTGCCCTACGTTCGCGGTGGGCACGGCGGGGGGCAGCAGCCAGCGGTCGGCGAAATACTGCCGCGCCTCGGGCCGCTCGGGCGCCTCCGCGCTCGAAAACCTGCGCACGAGGGCGCCTGCGGCGTCGAGGATCTCGATCGTCACCGGACCGCTCGGGGCGCTTGGCAGCAGGTAGTCGATCGGCACGCCGGCCGGCGGATTCGGGGTGGTCGGAAACTCGGGCGGCAGGGGGGTGTCGCGGTTCTCGCTCGCGGCGAGCCGGATCGCGGTGCCGGGTTTGGCGAGTGCCGCGGCACGCGAGGATGAAAACTCTGCGCGCAGCGGCGTGACGTCGTCGAGCACCCAGAGTGCCCGCCCTTGGGTTGCGATCACCAGGTCACGCCCCTTGACCAGCAGATCGTTCACCCCGGTGCGCGGCAGGTTCAGCTGGAGCGGCGCCCAATGCGCGCCGTCGTCGAACGAGACGAAGACGCCGATCCGGGTGCCGGCATAGAGCAGACCGGGGCGCTCCGGATCCGCGCGCACCACGTTCACCCACGCTCCGGCGGGGAGGTCCGCGTCGGCGCGCCGCCAGGTGGCGCCGAAATCGTGGGTGACGTAGACGCGCGGGTCGCGGTCGTTCAGGCGGTGGCGGTCGATCGCCACATAGGCCGAGCCCGCTTGCGCTCCGGCGTCGATCTGCGCCACCGAGCTCCAGTCGGGGAGGTCTTTCGGTGTCACGTTGGCCCAGGTAAGGCCGCCGTCTTTCGTCAGCTGGATGCGACCGTTGTCGGTGCCGACCCAAATCAACCCGGAGGCCACGCGCGACGGGGCGATCGAGAAGATCACGCCGTAGCCGCAGGCGGTCGCCCGCTCCACCGGCGGATCGATCCGGCCCGGTTCGGCGCACCCGGGTGCGTTCGGCACCGCGCCGGTGAGGTCAGGGCTGATCGTTTGCCAAGACTGCCCCCGGTCGAGCGAGCGATGAAGCGCTTGCGTCCCTTGATACAGCGCATGGGGCGACCGCGGATCGATCGCGATCGGCGTGATCCAGGTGGTCCGGTTCGGCACCGAGGGGGGCCGTTGGCCGTAGGACGAGATCGGCCAGGGGGAGACGTTGGCGACCCGGCCGGTGCGCGCGTCCCAGCGGCTCAGCTTACCGCCTAGGCCGCTGCCGTAGACCAGGTTCGGATCGGTCGGGTCGGGCAGGTCGCCGTCGCGCTCGTCGCCGCCCACCGGGTGCCAATCGCGGAAGGTGAGTTGGCCGTAGTCGCTCCGGCTGGCGACCGAGACGGTGCCGCAGTCCTGCTGGCCGCTGTACACCCGGTAGGGGAACTGGTCGTCCACCCCCAAGCGGTAGAACTGCCCCGTCGGCTGGTTGTACCAGGGGCTCCAGGTGGTGCCGCCGTTGACCGACACGGTGGTCCCCTGGTCGCTCGCGAGGATCATCCGTTCGGGGCGCTCGGGGTTCAGCCAGAAAAAGTGGTAGTCGTCGCCGCCGGGCGAGCCTTTGATGTAGCGGAACGTTTTGCCGCCATCGGTCGACTTGCGGAACGACTGGCCGGTGAAATAGACCACGTCCGGGTCGCGCGGGTCGGTGAAGATACGACCGAAATAGTTGCTCGAAAGCGACCGGTTCGCCTGCGCGAGAGCCCAGGTCGAACCGCCATCGTTGGAGCGGTAGAGCCCGGCTGCTTTGGGCGCGTCGATCGCGGCGTAGACCCGCTTGCCGCCGGTCTTTGGGGCTACCGCGAGACCGATCTTGCCGAGCGGGCCTTCCGGCAGGCCGGTGCGCGGCGCGGCACTCCAGTTTTTGCCTCCATCGGTCGAGCGCCAAATCCCGCTGCCCGGGCCGATCTGCGGCACGTGGTACCCCTGCCAGGGAAACATCCGGGTCTGCCAGAACGCAGCGTAGACGACATCCGGAGTTTCTCGGTCCACGGCGAGATCGACCGCGCCGGTCGATTCGTCGGCGAACGCGACCCGGGTCCAGCTCGCCCCGCCATCCGTGGTGCGATAGACCCCGCGCTCGGGCGAAGGCCCGAACAGGTGGCCGAGGGCGGCCACGAGCACCACGTTGGGATCGCGCGGATCGACCCAGATCCGGCCGATGTGGCGGCTGTCGGCAAGGCCCATCGCGCTCCAGGTGGCTCCCTCGTCCGTGCTCTTCCAAACGCCGTTCCCGTCCATCACGTCGTAGCGGGTCTGGGTCTGTCCGCTCCCCACCCAGATCGTCCGCCCCCCCTTGGGCGCGGAAGCGATCGCGAGGCCGCCGACCGACGAGAACGGCGCCTGATCGGAGAGCGGGCGCCAGGTCACCCCGGAGTCGTCGGTCTTCCAGACCCCGCCGTCGGCGGCGCCGAAGTAGTAGGTGTCGATCTCGCCCGCAATCCCCTCGGCCACGATCGACCAGCCGGCGCGCAGCGGTCCGAGCAGCCGCCAGCGGAGGTCCTGGAACGAGGCGTCCGGGGCGGCGGCGGTTGCGGTGGCGGCGGTCGTCGCGGTGGTCGCGGCCAGGGCTGCGACCAGGAACAGGGTGGAGGCCGGGGTGAGAGCTCGTTTCATCGCGATCAATCTCCGGAAGGTCCGAATGAGGGGCTGGCTGGGCGGTTCGGCGAAACGATACAGGATGAGGCGCCCTGAGTGAGGTAGTCTCACCCTCTAGCTCATGCGTCTCTCACCATGAAACCAGGCGATCGCATCGGTCATATCCGAATCGTCGAGTTGCTCGGCACCGGCGGCACCGGGGATGTGTTTGCCGGCTTCGATGAAACGCTACAGCGCAACGTGGCGGTCAAGGTGCTGCGCGAGGCCTGGCAACGGCTCGCACGGGCTCGGCTGCTGCGCGAAGCGCGGGCGCTGTCGCAGCTCCATCACCCGAACATCTGTGCCATCTACGACCTGATCGAAGGCGACGAAGGCGATGTCTTGGTGCTCGAGCGGATCCACGGCACGAGCCTGCGGCGGGCGATTCGCGACGGCATCGATCGGAGGCGGAAGCTCGAAATCGCCGAGCAGATCGCCTCCGCTCTGGTCGCCGCGCACGCCAAGGGGATCGTTCATCGCGATCTGAAGTCGACCAACGTGATGATCACCGACCGGGAGAGCGCGAAGGTCCTCGATTTCGGCCTCGCGTTTTCCCCAGAAGACGGCCCCTCGGATGAGGAATGGGCGAGCCTCTCGGAAGCTGAGCGCGATCGATCGGTCTGGCCGACGTTCGAGACCGAAGGGTTCCGCACCAGCGTCGGCGAAGTCGTGGGCACGCTCCCTTCGATGAGCCCGGAGCAGGCGCGCGGCGACCTGGTCACTCCGGCGAGCGACCTGTTCGCGTTCGGTCTGCTGCTGCAAGAGATGTTCACCGGCAAGAGCGCCTACGACATCCGCCTGCCGCAGCTCGAGCTGCTCCAGGCCGTGCAAGAGGGGCGCGCCCGTCCGCTCTCAGGCGTGGCCGGCCAGATCGCGGCGTTGATCCAGAGCCTCGAGGCGCTGTCGCCCTCCGATCGGCCGAGCGCGGGGGAGACGCTCGCCCGCATCCGGCGGATCCGCGATACGCCGAAGCGGCGGGGTCGGCTGGCGGCGTTCGCGGGGCTGGGGCTGGTCGCGGTGCTCGGTTCGGTCAAGTACACCTACGACCTGCAACGCGAGCGCGATGCGGCGCTCGTCGCCCAGGCGGCCGCCGAGCGGGCGAGCGGCGATGCGGAGGTCGTGGTGGACTTCCTTGTCGGCATGTTCCGGGTCGCCGATCCGGGCGAGTCGCTGGGCAACCGGATCAGCGCCCGCGAGCTGCTCGACCGTGGCGCCGAGCGGTTGAAGACCGAGCTGGCGAACCAGCCGACCCGCCGTGCCCGCCTGGCGGACGCCATCGGCCAGACCTATCAGCGTCTCGGACTCTACGATCGAGCGGAGGTCCTGCTCGCCGAGGCGCTCGAGCTGAATCGCCGGCATCTCGGGGCAGAGAGCGCCGCGGTCGGCATCAGCCTCTACCACCTGGGCGCCCTCCATCTGATCACCTTCGGCGAGAGCGAGAAGCTCCTGACCGAAGCCGTACGCATCCTCGAGAAGGCCAAGGGATCTAACGACCTGGAGTTCGCCGGTGCGCTGAACGGTCTCGGCACGTTCTATGGCCGAAAAGGGGATGCGGCGCGGGCCGAGCCGTTCTTGCGGCGCGCGCTCAAGATTCGCACCCGGGTGCTCGGTCCGGACGACCCTTCGGTCGCGGCGACGCTCAACAACTTGGCGATCACCGAAGCCGGCAAAGGGAACAACCAGGAGTCCGAGGCGCTCTTTCTGCGCGGCCTGGCGATTCGCAAAAAAGTGCTCCCCGCCGACCATCCCGACCTGGCGGTCAACCTGGAGGCGCTGGCGGTCCTCTACGACAACACGGAACGACCGAAGGAAGCAGAGGCGCTCCATCGCCAGGCGCTCGCGATCTGGGAGAAGGTGCTGGGGCCTGATCACCCGCGCCTCGGCCTGCTGTTGTCGAACCTGGCGAACACCGAGGATGACCTGGGCCATCCGCGCGAGGCCGAAGCGCTGCACCGGCGCGCGCTCGCGATCCGCGAAGCGGCGCACGGCCCGGACCACCCGGATGTCGCGATCTCACTCTTCGGGCTCGGGAACGTCCTGTGGAACCAGAAGCGCAAAGAAGAGGCCGAGGCCGCGCTGCGCCGAGCGCTCGCGATCCAGGAGCGCCATCTCGATCGCGATGACGTAAACCGGATCGCAACCATCAAGGATCTCGCCGCGGTGCTGCGCCTGACCGGTCGGTCGGGCGAGGCCGAGGCGCTGTTGGCGACTCTGCCGGCGCAAGTGGCACCTGCCCCTCCGAAGTCGGTACCTTCCAAATCGTAGAGCCCAAAGGGAGGAGGTTGGCCGGCCCACGTTCGATTCCAATCGGACAGAATGCCTTCTCACAGAATCGGCGACAGCCACCGCGCCAACCCATCCCGCAGGCGTTCGACCGGCGGCCGGGCTCGCCACGGCCCCGGGAGGATCTCCTCCGAGTTGGCGAGGTCGGTGGCGAAGGCCTGTTCGAGGGTCTGGGCGCTCTCTTTGTCGAGGATCACCAGGTTGCACTCGGCGTTGAAGAAGAAGGAGCGGAAGTCGAGGTTGCTCGAGCCGACCAGGGCGAGAAGGCCGTCGGCGACCAGGGACTTGGCGTGGAGGATCGCCGGCTGGTATTCGAAGATGCGGACCCCGACTTCGAGCAGATCGGCGTAGAGGCCGTGAGCGGCGTAACGGACGAGCGGCGCGTCGGTCTTGCCCGGCAGGAGGAGCCGCACGTCGACGCCGCGGTGGACCGCGGCGCCTAGCTCGCGCACTGCCGCCGGGCCGGGGGCGAAATAGGCGTTGGTGATCCAGAGTGTGTGCCGGGCCGCGCCGGCGATCGCCGCCAGCACCGAGACCGATTCGTGGTGGCCGCGGAACGGTCGCGAGTCGAGCACCAGAACGTCGGCGCCGGGCTCCGGTTCGTCGGGCAGCGCCAGCGGCTGGATGCCGAGCGGGTCGCCGCCCGAGCGCTCCCACCCTTCCCTGAAGACCACCGCCATCTCCCAGGCGGCCGAACCGGTGACCCGGAGGTGGGTGTCGCGCCAGGTGCCGCCGGGATGGGGGGTGTGGGAAAACGAGCCGTAGTCCTCGCTGATGTTCATGCCGCCGGTGAAGCCGATTCGGCGGTCGATCACCAGAATCTTTCGATGGTCGCGGAAGAGCTGATTCCACAGGCTTCCGAACAGCGGATGGAACAGCCGGAGCTCGATGCCCCGGTCGGTCATCTCGCGCCAGAACGCGCTGCGGGTAAAAAACGACCCGACCGCATCGGCGAGCACGCGCACGATGACCCCCCGCGCTACCGCGGCCGAAAGAAGGTCGAGGAAGCGGCGGCCGACCGCGTCGTCGCTCAAGATGTACGACTCGAGCAGGATCTCTTCGCGCGCGGCGGAGAGCTCGTCGTGCATCGCGCCGAAGGCGTCGTCGCCCTGGGTGTAGATCCGGACCTGATTGCCGCGATGGACCGACGAGTCGTCGATCCGTTCCAGCAACGACCGGAAGGCGGAGCCCTCGAGGCCGCCGGGCAACGACGCGGCGAGCCGGCCTACGCGGTCGGACCGCAGGTCGGCCGGCAACCGGCGGCCGGCGAGCGGTTGCACGATCGGGGCGAGCAGCCGACGGAGGCGGCGCAGCCGGTGCCGGCGCGTTCGGTGACGGGACATCGGGCCAGAGGGTGACACCTCTGTCGGGTGCGATCAAGAAGGGGGCGAACGGCGACATTTTCGGCCGCACAGACACTCTCTGGAGTAGGAGGAAGGCCAATGAATGGGAACCGAATCCTAGAAGCGGCCGCGCTCGCCCTCGGACTGTCCCTCGAAGCGGCACACGCGGGAGGAGCCTGGGTGCCGGAACCCGGGCAGGGAACCATCGGTTTCGGCATCTCCGCCAAGACCGCGGGGAGCAGCTGGGACCGCAAGGGGGACGCCTTCGACAACCGGCGGACCTTGGACCGCAAGATCTCGTACCACGATTTCCGCTACGGCTACCTTGCGGGCGAAGTCGGTCTGCTGCGCAACCTCTCGGGGACGTTCCTGGTCGCCTACCTGGATGGACGCGAAGGGCCGACGGGCGCGACGGAGAAAAACTCAGGCCTCACCGACGCCTGGTACGGGTTGAAGTACGCGGTGCACAAGGGGAGTCTCCCGATGGCGATCGGTTTCACCTACCGGTCGTCCGAGTTTTACGATCTAGAAGGCCCTTACAACCGCCATCTGTTCGACCAAAATGGCGACTTTCGCGGCGTGAGCCCGGAGTGGCGCGGCCTGCTCAAACACGACTACACGCTCTCGTATCTGGTCAGCCGCTCGATCAGGGGAGGGCGCGGCTGGTGGAATCTGCAATCCGGCTACACCTGGCGGGAAGGAGCTCCCGCGGACGAGGTTCCGCTCCTCTTCGATCTCGGCTACCCGCTGCCCTGGGGAGGGGTGGTCGGCAAGGTTTCGGTCGCCGCGGTCCGTTCGCTCGGCAACGACAGCCCGCGCCGCCCCGACGATCGCTTCGGCAGCTCGCGCACCACCAACTTCAACGACGCGAGCATGGCGCGCCTCGGCGTTTCGGGGTTCAAATCGTTCGGTCGAGACGGGCGCTGGTTCGGCGAGGTCGGTTACAACCAGTGGGTTTGGGGGCGCTCGGCGCGCCGCTACCGGGAGCCGTACCTCGCCATCGGGCGCAAATTCTGAGCGGACCCTAAAGCCGAATCGTGGGCACGCCGCCGGACAGGGGGAGATCTCCGGTCGGGCGCGATCGACCCGGCTCGGGCTTTGGGTTCCGAGTCTGCGGGCCATATCTCCTATACTCTCGCCCATGTCCACCACATTCGGCATCTTCGTCGGCTTCATCGCGTGGTTCATCGTCCGCTATCTGCTCGCCGGGTTGTACACCGTGGGGCAGAACGAGCGGGCGGTCAAAACCGTGCTCGGGCGCGCGCAGCGGCTGCCCGGCCAGACCACTCTCCAAGACCCGATCGCCCAGTCGCTGCGCCCGGACGAGCGGGAGCGCTACTCCTATCCGCAGGTGCGGGTCATCCCGCCGGGCGGACCCTACTTTCGCTGGCCCTGGGAGCGCGTGCACAAGGTGTCGATCGCGACCAGCACGCTCAACATGGCGTTCGATCCGGAGACGCCGAGCGCGAACTCCGGCGGCAAGGTGCTGGAGGCGGTGACCAAAGACCAGCTGAACACGGGGCTCACCGGGCAGATCCGCTATCGGGTCTCGGAGCGGAACCTCTACGCCTACCTGTTCGGGGTCAAGAAACCGATCGCCCACGTGATGGGTTATTTCATCTCGATCCTGCGCCAGCGGATCGCGAACTTCGAGGCGCCGCAAGCCCCGGAGGCGGGCGAGGGAGGGGTGCCGCTCGAGAGCCAACCGCCCGATTCGACCGCGGTCACCGGCATCTCGATCAACGACCTGCGCAAGAACTTGCGCGATCTGAACGACCACATGGACCGTGAGTCGGCGTCGTCGGCCGCGCGTTACGGCATTGTGCTCGACGCCTCGCTGATCACCGAAATCGACCCGCCGGCCGAGGTCGAATCGGCGCTCGCCGCGATCAACACCGCCCACAACCATGTGTCGTCCGACATCAGCCTCGCGCACGCCGCGGCCGATCAGAAGATCGTGCAATCCAAGCGCGCGGTGGAGATCGAGACGCTCAAAGCGGACGGCGAAGTCGAGCCGCTGCTCCGCCTGGCCGAGCAGTTGGCCGATTTGAAGAAGCAGGGGCCGCACGCCCTATCCGCCTACTTGAGAAACGTGCGCCTCGGCTTGTTCGGCAAGGCGCAGGACGTTTATGTCGAGGTGAAGCGATGACCTTCCTGATCGCCGTGTTCGTCACGTTTCTCGCGATGATGTTCCTCGTGCCGTTCTTCCTGTTCCTGGTGCGGGTGCTCGGGCTCTACGCCATCGTCCACGAGCGCACCTGCCGCGTCTACGTGCTGTTCGGCAAGGTGATTGGCATTCTCGATGAGCCGGGTCTCCACATCCTGCCGTTCAAGCTGGGATTGTCCGCGTTTCTGGTCAACTGGCTCGGACAGTGCCACGTGCTCGACATGCGGCTCGACCAGGAGTACCTGCGCAGCCAGCCGGTCAACTCCGAAGAGGGCGCACCGATGGGGATCGGCATGTGGTACGAAATGTACATCTCCGATCCGGTCGCCTTTCTGTTCAAGAACACCGATCCGCGCGGCTCGTTGCGTGCCAACGTCAGCAACGCGACGGTGCGCAGTCTCTCGAACATGAAGCTCGGCGACATGCTGGAGACCCGCCACCAGATGAGCGCGATCGTGCGCGCCGAAGTCTCGGAGAAGTCGCACGAATGGGGCTACCGGCTCGGCTCGGTCTACATTCGTAAGGTGCACTTCCGCGATGTCGGGATGATCCGCCAGATCGAAGAGAAGGTGGTCAACCGGCTCCGCCAGGTGACCTCGGCGATCAAGCAGGACGGCGCGAACCAGGTGAGCATCATCACCAGCACCGCCGAGCGCCAGGCGGCGATCGAGTTCGCCAAAGCGAGCGCGATGCGGCCGCAGATCGTCGGCAAATCGCTCAACGAGATCTCGAAAGATCCGGAGATCGAGGCCGCCCTGTTCGAGATCCTGGAGACCCAGCGCCTGGTCGAAGGCGGCGCCCGCGTGACCCTCTTGCCGCAGGGTGGCGAGCTGATCGCGAACCTGCTGGCGGCCGGAGGCGCGAAGCGCTAGGGGTGCGGCTGGAGGTGGGCTCCTCGATGGAGCGCCTTCGTCCGCGGTGGGCGGGCTCCTGTCGAGCCCGAAGTTCGCCGTTGTGCCCGCCCGGTTGCGGCGGTATTCTGCCGGAATCGTGGGGGACATGAATCACTGGAGCGAGACCGCCGACATCCCGACTACGCCGGAGAAGGTTTGGAACCTCCTGCGGGCGGCGGAGTAGGGGGGGGGGCCGTTCGTGCCGCGCAGCCGGTTGGAGCAGATCCGCGACTGCATACGCCGGAATTGTTACGACATGACGGCGCATGCATTCGAAGAGATGGCGGAGGATCTGCTGGAGATCGGAGACGTCGAACATGCGATCCTGACCGGTACGATCCGCCGGGTCGACCGGTCAGAGCCGCGCGGCACGAAATGCGTGATCACGGGGTTCGCCTCCGACCGGAGAACCCCGATCGAGGTCGTCGGCCGCTTGATTCGGCGCGACAGGTACCTGATCATTACAATCTATGAAGTCACATGAGCAAGGGCAGGTGGACGACATGTACGGATATCCATGTGAGTACTGCGCAGGGGTGGTCCGGCCGAAGCAGGTCGCCATGGAGAGCTTCAAGCACAGGAACGGCTTCGTGATCCTGGAGGACGTGACCCTCGGAGTCTGCGACTCCTGCGGCAACCGCTATTACTCCGCCGAGATCCTCCAGGCGATCGAAGAAGTCGCGAGCGGCAAGAAGGCTCCGCTTCGGACCGCCGAGGTACCCGTGGCGCGGGTCGCCTGAGGCAACTCCGATTCAGGTGGGCATTTGGATGCAGCATCAGTTGACCCAGGCCAACGGCCTGGGTCCGTGGCCTTGGTAACTCAAAACCAACCCTCGCCTCGGCCCCGCCTCGCCCCCTTTCTGGCCGGCGCGGTATGATCCCATCTATGGACGCGGCAGCCGTCGAAAAAGAACTCCGGGAAGTTTTGAGCGAACGCGCCGCAGCCGAAGGGATCGCCGCGGCCTGGCTGTTCGGCAGTGTCGCCCGGGGCACCGCGAGGCCGGACAGCGATGTGGACGTTGGAGTCCTCTACCGCGAAACGCCCCCCCTGACCTTCGAGGGCCTGTGCCTCGATCTGGAAGGTGATCTCGAACGCGCCCTCGGCCTTCCCGTCCAGCTCGTCGTGCTCAACCGGGCACCGGTCGATCTGATCGTCCGCGTGCTACGCGACGGCAAGCTCCTGGTCGATCTCGACCGATCGAAGAGAGTTCAGTTCGAGGTGGACTCCCGGAATGAGTTCTGGGATCTGGAGCCGTATTTGAAGCTCTACCGACAGGGGACGGTGCGGCGGTGACCGACTTCGAGTTGGTCCGCAAGAAGCTGGCGTTGATCGAATCCTGCGTTCGCGAGATCCAAGAGATGGTCCGACCGGCCGAGATTCAGACGGACCTCGTCCAACAGAGATTCGCCGAGCGAACACTCCTGATCGCGATCCAAGCCTCCTTGGATGCGGCGGCGCACATCGTCGCGGACGACCGCCTGGGAGAACCGCGGAACAACCGGGAGCTTTTCGAGATCCTCGGGCGCAACGGCTGGATTCCCGAGGAGCTGGTCGAAGCGCTGATTCTTGCGCTCCTCGCCGCCAACCAGGAAGGCCTGGCATTGCGGGAGATTCGGACACGCTTGGCTGGAACGCTTGCAGAGTGGGAGGTCAAGGATGACTTGGCCCTGCGCAAGCAATTGGAGTTGATCCGCGCGCGTGGGCATGGCCGTGGTGCGTACTGGGGCCTTTCAGATCAATGAGTTACGTCGAGAGAGCGGCGAACTCCAATTCACCTCCAATTGAACTCCAATTCCGCCTCCAATTCTGAGGCCCCTGTGACGAACCAGATTCTCATCTACCAGAGCGAGGACGGCCGCACGAAGCTCGACGTGCGCCTGGAGGATCAGACCGTCTGGCTGAACCAGAAGCAGCTGACGGAGCTGTTCGGCAAGGCCAAGGGGACGCTCAGCGAGCACATCAAGCACATCTTTGAAGACGAAGAGTTGGAGGAGGGCTCAGTTGTTCGGCTTTACCGAACAACTGCCGCCGACGGCAAGGGGTACGAGGTGGCGCACTACAACCTCGACATGGTCCTAGCCCTGGGTTTCCGGGTGCGCAGCCCGGTGGCCGTGCGCTTTCGGCAGTGGGCGGCGGACAAGCTCAAGGAGTACATCGTCAAGGGGTTCGTGCTGGACGACGCGCGCCTGAAGAACCCGTCGGTGGGGAACGACTACTTCGACGAGCTGACCCGCCGCATCCAGGACATCCGCACGAGCGAGCGGCGGTTCTACCAGAAGATCACCGACATCTACGCCACGAGCGTCGACTACGACAGAGGTGCCCCTTCCACCCAGGACTTCTTCGCCACGGTGCAAAACAAGGTGCATTTCGCGATTCACGGCCAGACCGCCGCCGAGGTCATCGTGTCCCGCGCCGGCCGCGAAAGGCCCAACATGGGACTCACCACCTGGGATGGGGCGCGCATCCGGAAGACGGATGTCGCGATCGCGAAGAACTACTTGAACGAACCGGAGCTGCGCGCGCTCAACAACCTGGTCGAGCAGTACTTGATCTTCGCGGAGTCGCAGGCCGAGCGGCGAATTCCGATGCGGATGAGCGACTGGATCGCGAAGTTGGAGGGGTTCTTGGCCCTGAACGACCGCGAGATCCTGCGGGGCGCGGGCAGAGTCTCGGGCGAGTTGGCCAGAGCGCACGCGGAGCGCGAACTCGTCGAGTTTCGCCGGGTCGAGGATCGGAATCTCGAAACCGACTTCGATCGCGCCGTCAAGAAGTTGCCGCCTTCACCGAAGGACAAGCCATAGGCTCCGCGGTCGGCCAAGTCTCCAAGATACCGTTGGGTCGTGAGGCAAATCTGTCCTTCCCCCAAGGCCGGATTCCCAGGAATGTGTCCTTGACAGAAGGACACATTCGCCCTAGCGTCGGGGGGTGAGCCTTCATCCCGTCTTGGCCGAGAAGTTGAGCGCCGCTCTGGAAGAGGGGGCGCCGGAGGTGCTGACGCGGCGCGATGCGCGGCTTCCTGGGATCGCCGGCAAGGTGCATGCGGTGATCGGGATGCGCCGGGCGGGCAAGACCACCTACCTGCGCCAGCTATTGAACGAGCGGCGGGCGGCGGGGGCGCCGGAGCGGGCGGTGTATCTCAGTTTCGACGACGACCGGCTGGCCGACTTGGAACTCGAACAGCTCGGTTTCCTGCTCGAAGAGTACTACCGCCGCTACCCCTCCGCCCGCGGGCGCGAGACGGTCTCCTGGTTTCTCGATGAGATCCAGCTCGTGCCCGGATGGGAGCGCTTCGTTCGCCGGGTGCTCGACACCGAGAAAGTCGAGATCGTCGTCTCCGGCTCCTCGGCGCGGATGCTCTCGCGCGAGGTCCACACCTCGCTCCGCGGTCGCGGGATGGCGACGGTGATCCGGCCGTTCAGTTTTCGTGAGTTCCTGCGCCACCGGGGCGAGGAGCCTTCCCGAGCACCGGGGCGGTGGACATCGGCCGAACGGTCGCTGATCGAGAAACGTTTCCGCGAGTACCTGGTCGAGGGTGGCTTTCCCGAGACGCTGGGAGTGCCGGCGGCGCTGCGAATCGAGCTGCTGCAGGGCTATGTCGATACCGTTCTATTCCGCGACGTGGTCGAGCGCTACGGCGTGTCGCAGGTGGCCGCCCTGCGCTGGCTGGTGCGCCAAGGCCTGCGCAATCCCGCCGGCAGTTTCAGCGTCCACCGGCTGCACCAGGATCTCAAAGCCCAGGGGCACGGCGTCGCCAAGGACGCAGTGCATGCCCTGCTAGGCCATCTGTTGGACGCGTTTCTGTACACCGCCGTGCCGCTCGCCACCGAATCGGAGCGCCAACAGAACTCGAACCCGAGGAAGCTCTACCCCGTCGATCCCGGTCTGATCCAAGCGTTCGATGCGAGCGGCCGGTCGAACCTCGGCCATGCGCTCGAAACCGTGGTGCACAACGAGTTGGAGCGGCGCGGCGCCGAGGTCGGCTACGTGAAGACCGGCGACGGGCTCGAAGTGGATTTCCTCGCGCTCAGGCCAGGGGGCGGCGAGGAGCTGATCCAAGTGTGCGCGGACCTGTCGTCTCCCGAGACCCGCGCGCGCGAACTCCGGGCGCTCTTTGCGGCAGGAAAAGCCTATCCCCGCGCGACGCAGCGTCTGTTGGTTCTCGACCGCGACGCGTCCGCGTCGGCCGGCGCGCCGGGGATCGAGGTTCGGCCCGCGTACGAATGGCTCCTTGCGCCACCGGAGGAGGGGTGAAGCGGGGTGAAGCGCCCAAGGTCGATCGCCCTCACTCGATCGTGAACTCCATCAGCTCGACCGGTAGCGTCGTGTTGCCGCCGAGGATGCCGATGCCGCGGTAGCCCGGGTTGTTGTTCGGTATGACGCCGCTGTTGCTGAATCCGGCCTCGTTGTAGCTGATCTGCACCTCGGTGACGAACGTGGCACCGAAAGAGACGATCAGCGTGCCGTTGTCGTCCGCGTTGGATTCCGCTCCGCTGGTCGCGTTGCCGATCGCGGTCGCCGTGTTGGGCGGCCCGATCGCGAAGGTCGGTGACCCGACTTTCGGGCTGAGCGTGAAGGCGGACACCGGCACCGACGTGGCGCCGTGGTTCGCGGTGATCACCACCTGGTCGCGGCGCCAGCCTTGGATTGCCAGCTGGAAGCAGTCGTTGCCGCCGTGCGACCAGTCGATGTCGGAAATCTCGAACTTGAACGTGGCGACCGCTTTGGCCCGACCGGTCGCTCCCGAGTGCAACTCGGTGAACTTGAGATTGATCAAGACCGCCTGATCGCTATTGGCGGCGGGATCGAAGACGACCCCCAGATCGAGCCCGGTGCCGAACCGGTCCGTCCGGTAGAGGGACGGAGCCGGCGCGCCGTCCTTGTTGGGTGAAACCACCGAGACGCAAGCTCCCGGAGGGGAGGCCGACAGGCCGTCCCAAGAGGCGAAGGATCCTTGGCCCATCCCCGGATTCGGGGAAGAGGCCGAGATGCTGATCGTCAGGTCGACGTTGTCCGCCTCCAACGAATAGGTACGGACCAGCTCACCGGCGTCCCAGCGGAACAGGACCTCGTTGGACCAATCCAATTGGGTCATGGCGGCGGCGGGGGACGCGATCGATAGGCCGGCGGCGAACGTCAGAGCCAGCAGGCCGAGCGACGTCATGTTCAGGTGTCTCATATGCCCTCCTCAGGAATTCATCTCCCGGATAGCCGAGGTCGAGCAGGACCTAGGCCCATTCGATGAATCGTTTACCTGCGGAAGGGAAGGGCAATCGGTGTGCCAGCGGGCTCCGGGGGAAGGGAGGGGAGCGCGCCTAACGAATGTTCCGTCTGACGCGTCGCCGACGTGTCGGCGACGCGTCGGACGCCACGATCTACTCGATCGAAAACTCCATCAGCTCGACCGGGAACATGGTGAGGCCGAGGAGGCCGATCCCGCGATAGCCGGGATTGTTGTTGGTGTTCAGGTTGTAGGCCGCTTCGTTGTAGGTGATCAGCACGTCGGTCACCATCGAGGCGCCGAAATTGACCATAACGGTACCGTTGTCGTCCGTGTTCGAAGCTTGATTGAGAATCGCGGTCGCCGTGTTGGCCGGCGAGATGGTGAAGGTTGCGGTCCCGGGTGCAGCCGCGGTGAGAGCGGGGTTGACCGCGCCGGAGTTGGCCGTGATGACCACCTGGTCCTGGCGGAACCCCTGGGCAAGTCCCGTCACGCAGTCGGTACCGTTTCCCGACCAGTCGATGTCGGAGATCTCGAATTTCAAGGTGCTGACCGCCTTGGCCGGCCCAAGCTCGCCGGTGCCCAGATTGGTGAAATTGATCCGGATCAACACTGAACGGTTGTTGCTCGCGCCGGGATCGAAGACCACTCCCAGATCGAGCTTCGTGCCGAAGCGATGCGACGGATAGGTTGAAGGTGCCGGACTGCCGTCCCTGTAGGGTGTCATGAGCGAGGTGCAGGGGAAAGTTTCCGGGGGGAAGCCGTTCCAGGATGTGAAGGTACCGGTGCCCGAGCCGGTAGCCGAGACTCGGATCGTCACGTCGACGCTGTCCGTCGGAAAAGAGTAGGTATGGACCAGGTCACCGGGGTTCCAGATGGGGGCCATATTCCAATCCAACATGGACACGGCGGAAGCGGCGGAGGCCGTCGTAAGCCCTGCGGCGAGGGCGAGGGCGAGAAGTCGGAGCGGTTTCATGGTGGTCCTCCTCGAAGATTCGAGTCCGGGCGCTACGGTCGGATCGATTCTGTGCTCGTCGTGCGTAGCCGCCCGCGGGTTGAACGGCAAAGACCTATTCCATCAACTCTCAAGATGACAGCTGGTAGATCAAAACACCATCGGTTCGGGGCTGGAATCGACCTTCAAAAAAACTGACCACGCTCGGTCTTTTGGCGGATCGGCGCCGGTTTCATCGGGAAAAGTTGTAAGCAAAGGGGGCCCTCGTCGCGGGCACAAGATCCGTGGGTATAGTTGGCCAAAGCCTTGCAATCCAGCTTCGCATCGCAGGAACGAACCGGCACCAGGATGCGGGCGCGAGGAAGGAGATGTGGTGATCACTTCGGGGATCGGTGCGGGGAGGGAAGAGTCGCGGGTCTTGCGGATCCTGCTCGTTCATGCCGACGCGGCGACGCGACGGGCGATCGATCAGGCGCTGCGGCGGAGCGCTAAGGGCCCGGTCGCGATCTACGAAGCGCCCTCACTGCTCGCCGGGTTGCGCAGCTTGGGGCGGGTCGATCCGCACGTCGTGCTCGTCGATCTTTCTGAAGAGCGCGAGCTCGCGTTCGAGCTGGCGGTTGCGGCGCGGCGCCCGGGGCGGTTGATCATCGGCCTCTACAGTCCGCTCGCGATCTCGGAGCGCGAGGGCGATCTGTTCCGCCGGGCTGCGCGCGCGGGATTCTGCGATTTCGTGCCGCTCCCCGCTGCGGAGGCCGAACTCGCCGCGGCGTTCCTCCCGGCGCAAATCGGTGGCGGGGTGGACGGCGCGGTCGAAGACCGCGAGCGGGCGGAGGGGCGCCTGATCGCGTTCGTCAGCCACAAGGGGGGTGTCGGCACCACGACCCTCGCGGTCAACACGGCGCTCGCTCTCGCGGCCTCCGGGCGGGTCGAGCGCGGGGTTGCGCTGTCTGACGCCGCGCTCCAGTTCGGTGGGGCGGCGCCCATGCTCGGCCTGGTGCCCGAGGTCGATCTCGCCGATCTGGTCCGCGATCTCGACGAGCCGGAGGCGCTCCTGAGCTACCTGGCGTACGAGCCGAAGAGCCGGCTCGCCCTGCTCGCCAGCCCGCGCGATCCGCGCGCGGCCGAGCGAATCTCGCCGGAGGATCTCGGCCGGGCGCTGATCGCGCTGCGCCGCCGGTTCGGCCTGGTGGTCGTTGATACCTCGACCTCGCTCGACCTGATGACGCTCGCGGTGCTCGATCTGGCGGAGACGATCGTTCTGGTCACCGAGGCGCTCGCCCCGACCGTGGTCGCAAGCGCGCTCTGGCTCGACCTGATCGAGGAGCAGGGGTTCGCCCGCGAGCGGCTGCGCGTGGTGCTCAACCGACACTCCGCCGCCGCGGGCTATCTGTCGGAACGGACGGTGGCCGAGCACCTGGGCCGATCGATCGATCAGGTCGTCCCGGAGGGAGACGGGGTGAGAGCCGCAGGCGCCATCGGCTCGCCGATGGTTTTGGCGCAGCCGAAAGCGGCGTTCTCGCTGGCCGTGGGCCGGTTGGCCGAAGGAATACTCGGCGGTGTCGCGCGGCCCGGCGCCGTGCTCGCGGGGCGGGGGTAGGGCGATGGACTACCGCGAGCTGCTGCGCGCCAGCTGGGCCGAGCGGAAGAACCCGGGCGCCGCGCGGCGCGCGGCGCGCGCCGAGCGCACCGTCGGAGTGCTCGGGGCCGAGGGCGCGCCGAGCGCTCCGGTGCCCCGGCGGCAGCGCCGACAGATCCTCGATCGATTTTTAAAGAGCGTCGATCAGCGCGGCACCGCCGCGCTCCCCGGGCCGGGCGAGGCGCGCCGCCGGGTCGGGCGCCTGGTCGACGAGGCGGTCGCGGCCGGACAGCTCGCGCCGCTCGACGCGGGCGAGCGCGCCCGGCTCGAAGACGAGGTGGTCGCCGAGATCCGGGGGTTGGGTCCCTTAGAACCGCTGTTTTCCGATCCGACCGTCTCGGACATTCTGGTCAATGGCCCGGACGAGGTCTGGGTCGATCGCTTCGGCCGCCTGGAGCGGACGGGGGTCCGCTTCGACGATGGCGCGCACCTACTGCGCATTTTGGGCCGCCTGGTCGGCTCGCAAGGGCGCCATCTCGACGAGGCGTCGCCGCACGTCGATGTCCGCCTGCCGGACGGCAGCCGGCTCCATGCCCTGATCCCGCCGCTCGCCGCCGCCCCGGTGGTGTCGATTCGCCGGATGCGCCCGGTGCCGTTTCGCCTGGAGGAGCTCGCCGCGGGCGGCACGATCTCGCCGCAGGTGGGCACCCTGCTCGCGGCCGCGGTGCGCGGCCGGTTGAACATCCTGATCTCGGGCGGCACCGCGTCGGGCAAAACGACGCTCTTGAACGTGCTCGCGGCGCTGATCCCGCACCAGGAGCGGGTGATCACAATCGAGGAGACCGTCGAGCTGCGCTTCGCCCACCCCCATGTCGTCGCTCTCGAAGCGCGGCTGCCGAACATCGAGGGGCAGGGTGAGGTGTCGCTGCGCGCGCTGGTCAAGAACAGCCTGCGCATGCGCCCCGATCGGATCATCGTCGGCGAGGTCCGCGGCCCCGAGGCGTTCGACATGCTGCAGGCGATGAATACGGGGCACGAGGGGAGCCTCACCACGGTGCACGCCAACACCCCGGAGGACGCTCTGCGGCGGCTGGAAAACCTGGTCCAGATGGGTGGCTTCGAGCTGCCGAGCGGAGCGATCCGCGAGCTGCTCGGCGCGGCGTTCGACCTGGTGGTCCAGATGAACCGTTTCCGCGACGGCTCGCGCCGGGTGACCGCCATCCGCGAGGTGCTGATCGAGGAGGGGCGGCTGATCACGCGCGAGCTGTTCCGCTTCGAGCCCGAAGTGGAGGGGCGCGAGCGCGGCGCGGGGCGCCATGTCGCGACCGGCATCCGCCCGGTGTTTCTCCCCCGGTTGGTCGGTCCGGCGGGGTTCGCGGACGATCTGTTCGGGCCGAAGGCCACCGATTCCGAAACTCCGCCGGAGGGGGCGTGATGCCCACTTGGGCCGAGGGGCTGCTCCTGCTCGCCGCCGCCCTGGTGGTCGCGGCGGCGGCGGCGGACTTCCTGCGCGCCGGCTTACGCGATCGGCGCGACCGACAGTTTCTGGACCGGCTCGCCGACCGGCCGCGCTTGAAGTCGCGGGATGAGTCGGCGGGAGCGGAGCCGGAGGACGATTCCGCGGCCGGTACGTCGGGCCTTGAGCGCAAGCTGCGCGCGGCCGGCTTGCCGCTCGGCCCGCTCACCTTTTGGGCGGCGGTGTTGCTGTTCGGGGTCGTGGTCGTTTCGGCGCTGCTCGCGACGTTTCCCAAAGTGCCGGCCGCGGCGCTCGGCGGCGGGCTGCTCGCCGCTTATCTGCCGTGGAGCTGGGTCGGCGCCCTGGCGCGACGGCGCGCGCGCCGCTTCGAGTCGCAGCTGGCCGATGCGCTCGGTTTCATGGTCGGCTCGCTCCAGGCGGGGGAGAACCCGACCCAGGCGTTCGCGAGCGTCGCCGACGCCTCGACCGGCGCGATCCGCCGCGAGTTCGCGGAGGTCGCGCACCGCCTCGTGCTCGGGATGCCGATCCGGCGGGCGCTCTCCCGGATCGTCCTCGGCTACGACTCGGAAGGAGTGCGTCTGTTCGCGCAGAGCCTGATCGCCAAGTGGGAGGTCGGCGGCGATCTGGCGCCGCTGCTCGAGTCGGTCGGCCGGATCGTGCGCGATCGCATCCAGGTGCGCCTGCGCCTGCTCTCCCAACTCGGCGGCGCGCGCGTGACCGCGGTGGCGGTGGCCCTGCTGCCCTACGCGGTGATCCCGATCTACCTCTGGAAGTTGCCGAACATGATCCGCCGCCTGGTCGACCATCCGTACGGCCCATCGCTGATCGTGGTCGTGGTGCTGCTCCAGGTGGTCGCCTGGCTCTGGCTGGGGCGCATCTTGAGGATCGAGCTGTGAGCGGCGGCGGGCTCGACGCGCTGCTCGCCCTGGCTCTCCTCGCGGCTGTGGCGTGGCTGATCCGCGGGGCTAAAGGGTTGAACCAGGGCACCCTGCCGGCGCTCAAAGCGGCGTCGGGATTCGGGCTCTCCGATCCGGGTGCGGAGGCTGCGTCCGTCGCCTGGCGCGCGGAGGCCACCACTCGGCTGCGCGGCTATTTTCCGACCTTGGCGCGGCAGGCGGGTTTCGATCCGGCGGCGCTGTCCGGGTTCTTCGTCGCGGCCCGCCCTATCTTCGCGCTCCTGCTCCCCGCCCTGCTGATCGAGCTGCTCGCACCCTGGGGGGCGGTGCCTGCGACGCTCTCGGCCGCTTGGCTGGTGCTGCCGGCGCTGCTCGGTTTCGTGCTGCCCGACCTCTGGCTGCTTGGGGCCCGGCGCGGGCGCAAGCGCAAGGTGGCGCACGGGCTCTCCTTCTTCGCCGACCTGCTGGTCGCCTTTCTGCACTCGGGCTTAAGCCTCGAACAGGCGTTCCGCCGCGCCGGACGCGAAGGCTTCGCCCCCGGCCATCCGCTCGCCCGCGAGGTGGCGCTGGTCGGATTGGAACTCGATGCCGGGGCGGAGCCGTCCGCGGCGTTCCGGTCGCTCGCGGAGCGCACCGGCGTACCCGAGCTGCGCGGTATCGCGGCGGCGCTCCAACTCGGGCTGCGGCTCGGCACGCCGGTGAGAACGACGCTCAAAGCGCACGCCGAGCTGCTCTGGACCAAGCGGCGCGAGACCGCGCTCAAGAAGATCAACGCCGCCGCGGTCAAAGTGACCTTCCCGGTGATGCTCGCCGGTTTTCCCCTGTTTTTTCTGCTCACCTTCTTCCCGGCCATCCTGGAGCTGTTGGAAGAGGTCCGAGCCGTCCTCGGTTGATCGAGACCCGTTGCGCGAGGTGCAAAGTATGATCCCGAATGCCCAAAGCAGGCCGCAGGAATCGATCGGAGTGAAGGAGGTCGAGGAACGCGCCTTCCTCACGCGTTTCGCGCTCGGTGCCGCGGCGGTCGTGGCTCTGGCGCTTTCGGTCGCCGCCTTCCTGCTGCTTTGCTACCTGCCGCTCGAACCCGCGGGTCTCTGGGCCCAGCTCTCCATGGGCGATCGGATTCTCGACCACCGCAGCCTCCCCCTCTCCGATCCGATCCTGCGGTTCGCCGAAGGGATGCCGATCCTCGAGGCCTCTTGGCTTTCGCAGGTGATCCTGGCGACGGTCGAACGGTCGGGGGAGGGGGTGGCCCGGGGCGCCGGAATCGGTTGGCTCGGGGCGCTGTTCGCGCTGCTCCGGGTGGCGACCGCGGCGCTCCTGTTCGCGACGTTTCGACGCCTCACGGCGAGCGCGCTTAAGAGCGCGCTGGGTCTCGCCCTGGTCCTCGCGCTCGCCGGGCGCGCGAGCGGCCCGTGGGCGGCGCTCTCGCCCGCGACGTTCGGCACGCTCTGCCTCGCCCTATTGCTCGCGGGAATCGTCCGCGTCGAAGCGGGGGAGGGCCGGCCGGTGCAAGCTGGGCTGCCCGCGGCGATTCTCTTCGGGTTCGGTTGGGTGGCGCTGTTTGCGCTCTGGGCGAATCTCCACGTCTCGTTCGTGCTCGGTCTCGCGGCGGTCGCGATCTTTACCCTTGGCCGCTCGGTCGAGGTCGTCCGCGGTCGCGCTTTGGGCGAAGGGGTGTTTCGGGCGCTGGCGGCGGATCGCCCGTTCCGGCGTTGGTTCCGGCTCTTCGAGCTGGCGGCGGCGGCGACGCTCGCAAACCCTTACGGTGTCGGGCTCTGGCTCTATATCTGGCGCCTGCCTTCGGCCGCGAACCTGCGCGACCTGCCGGACTGGCGCCCGCTTTCCGTCGCGACGGCCGGCGGCTGGGCGTTCGCCCTCCTCATCGGTGCGCTGCTCTGGGCGTTGAGCACCGCTCGGACCGGCCGCCCGATGCTGTCCTCGGCGCGGACTCTCGGGCTGGCCGCGTTCGGCGGTGCGGTGCTCGCCGCGTCGGGGCTGCTCGCGCTCTGCGCTCCGCTGCTCGTGGGATTCGTGCTGCCCGCCATCGTTGGGGTGGTCGGGGGCAACGGCGAAACCCGGGCCCCGGCGCGCGGCGTGCACGCCCGGCTTTCCGCCTGGGCGCGGGAGCGCTTCGGGTCGCTCGCCGATCCGTCCTGGCACAAATCGGTGCTCGCTGCGGCGCTGCTCTGGGCGGCTTTCGCGCTGTCGCCGGTCGGCGCGGCTCTGCTGCGCGGCGAAGCGAGGCCGCCCGAGCGCACCCTGTCCGCGAGTGTGCCTCTGGCGCTCGGCAACTACCTACGCGCCCACCCGCCGCGGGGCGTCACGTTCGTGCCGACCTCTTGGGCGGACTGGTTGGTGCGTGAAGGGCCGAAGGAGAGCGACCGGCTGCAACCGTTCGCCGATACCCGCATCGAGCGACTGCCCGGCCTGGTCTGGCAGGACTACCTGCGGATCGCCGGCGGCGCCGCCGACTGGCAGCGGGTGCTCGGGCGGTACGGTGTGCGCACCGCGATCTTCGACCGCGCGGCGCAGCACGGCCAGATTCAATCGCTGCGCTATGACGACGAGTGGCGGATCGCCTACGAGGATGACTCTGCGTTCGTCTTCGAGCGGATCGCGCCGGTTGGCGCAAAAGGAGGGGCGTCATGACGGCGATTCCCGAGATCCCCGAGGTCCCTGCGATCCCCGCGCACGAAACCGCGCGCCCCGCTCGGGCGGCACGCTTCGGTGGCCCGCTCACCTTGGGTCTTGAGGTGGCGCTTCTGCTTGGTGCGCTCGCCTGGGGCGCCTGGCAGGCGCGGGCGGAAGTTCGCGCCCGGGCTTTGCCGCCGTTGCGCACCGAACCGTACGCGGTGGCCCCGCTCTACGACGACCCGGCGGTGGTCTCAGGAGCGGAACTCGCCCGCACCATCCCTCGCCTCGCCCTGCGCGATGCGGGCAAGTTGACGGTGATCGGCAACGTCGAGCATGCCCTGCGCGAATGGGGACCGGACGCTCGCTTGCCCGAGCCCTATCTGTCGGGTTCGGATCTGCGCCGCCTGCTCACCGACAACTGGCGTTTCTTGGGCACCTACGGCCCGGGCCGGCCGTCGCTGCTCTACGACGCCCCTCTTGAAGATGGGGCGTCGCTGTGGGGCGGGCACGGTGGACGGGGGGTCCGCGTGCGGGCGCTCGAAGGGGTGGCGACCAGCCCGCACATCGACCATACGCTCGCTTCGCTCGCCGAGGCCGGCACGTCGCTCGACTTTCCACTGGTGACCCCGGGTCGGCGCACGACGCTGCGCGCCGTGCTCGAACAGTCGCTCCGGACGTTCAATCTGAACCAGGCGGAGTACGAATGGTCGGCGCTCGCCTATGCGCTCTATCTGCCGCCGGTCCGAAGCTGGACGACGTCCGAGGGGCAGGAGATGACGTTCGACCGATTGGCCGGGCGGATCGTGCGCGAGGAGCTGCCGCGCGGGGTCTGCTCGGGAAACCATCGGCTGCACGCGCTGGTCGTCTTCTTGCGCATCGACGACCGGATGGCGGCGGACGGCATGCCCCGGATCTTGTCGCCTGCGGTGCGGCGCGGAATCGTCGCTTATCTTCGGAGGGTGACCGCGTCGCTCGTCGCGCACCAGCACCCCGAAGGGTTCTGGAACGGCGACTGGCCGACCGCGACACCCAGTTCGAGGGAAGCGACAGACCGAGAAGGCGATCACCGGAGCGATCGGTTGATCGTCACCGGCCACGTGCTCGAATGGTGGTCGCTCGCGCCGCGCGAGGTTCTGCCGCCGCGACGGGTGATCGCCGCGGCCGGGCACTGGCTGGTGCGGACGATCGACGGCATGTCGGCGGACGAGATTCAGACCGACTTTTCGTTTCTCTCCCACGCCGGCCGGGCGCTCGCGCAGTGGCGCCGACGCTCCCCGGTCGAGGTCCTGCAACTGGAGCCACCGGCTCAATGAGCGGGCACGGTCAGACCGGAGGTGGTATGGTGGCGAGCATACTTACTAGAGAGCAGAAGGCCGAGATGCCAAGCGTCCGACGGATGGAGAACCATCGATCGCGCAGTGTCGGAGGGCCGGCCGAGCCGGCCAACCGTTCGTTGGCCGCGCAGCTGGCGCTGGTTCAAGAGCGCGAGCGGCGGCGGATCGCCCGCGGTTTGCACGATGTCGTGGGGCATTCCCTCGCCCTGGCCAGAATGCAGATCTCGCAGCTGCTCGCCAGCGAGCCGGCGCCGGAACGGCAGCGCCGGCTTGAGCAGGTGAGTGAGCTGTTGGCCCAGGCGATCGAAGAGACCCGCTCGCTGACCTTCGAGCTGAGTTCGTTGGTGCTCTCCGAGCTCGGTCTCGAACCGGCGCTCCAGAGCTTGGGCGAGCGGATCGCCGAGCTGCGCGGATTCCGTTTCGACTTTTCGACCGATCGCAGCCCGAAACCGTTGAGCGAAGATGCCGAGACGATCCTCTACCGGCTGGTTGAAGAGCTGCTGGTCAACGCCGCGAAGCACTCCCGGGCGCGGGCGATCGAGCTGACGATGAGACGGGTTGAGGGGAAACTGCACATCGCGGTCGAGGACGACGGCATCGGCTTCGACGTTTCGGCCGTCGCAACCAAGGTCCTTGGGCTCGGCCTTGCGGGAGTGCGCCAGCTGCTCGGGCACCTCGGCGGCCGGCTCGAGATCGATTCCGCTCCGGGTGCGGGCACCCGGATGGAGATGATCATCCCATTGGAAGGAGAAACTCCATGAGCGTGCGGATCCTGCTCGCCGACGATCACCGAATCCTGCTCGACGGCCTCGCCGCGCTGCTCGCCCAGGAGCCGGACTTCGAGGTGATCGGCGTCGCAAGCGATGGCAAAGAGGCGGTCGACAAAGCGCATGCGCAGAAGCCGGATGTCGTGGTCATGGATATCTCGATGCCGGGCCTAAACGGCGTCGACGCGACGCGCCAGATCACGGCGAAATTGCCCGGAGTCAAAGTGCTCTGCCTGTCGGCTCACACCGAGCCGCGCTTCGTCGAGGCGATGCTCGAAGCGGAGGCCTCGGGCTACCTGCTCAAGGATTACTCGCACGAAAACCTGGTGCGGGCGATCCGCCACGTGATCGCGGGTGAGGTCTACATCTGTCCGCGGGTCGGCTATGCCGTGGTCCGGGCGCTTAGGGCCGAGCGGCCGCACGCCGTCTCGACGCTCCAACCGCTCTCCGAGCGCGAGCGCGAGATTCTGCAGCTGATCGCCGAAGGGTATTCGACGAAAGAGATCGCCGGCCGCCTCCACCTGAGCATCAAGACGGTTGGCACCCACCGCGAGCACCTGATGGAAAAGCTCGATATCCACTCGGTCGCGGGCCTCACCAAGTACGCCATCCGCGAAGGGTTGACCGACACGCTCCCCGCGTAAGCCCCGGAAGCGCTTGCCCGGCCTCTCGGGTCGGCTGTTTTGGCCTCCGGATTTCCCCGCCTCCGGCACCCCAGACGCCAAGAATCAGTTTTTCGGCACCGTAAATTCAGCCGCCCGCCGATAGACCGGGATGAGCGGTTTCTCTTACGGTTCGGCTCTGCCTCGGAAGTGCCCACCGGCCCACGGTTTTTATGAGCATCCGCATCCTGCTGGCCGACGATCACCAGATCCTGCTCGACGGCTTGAGCGCCCTGCTTGGCCAAGAGCCCGGTTTCGAAGTGATTGGTATGGCTCGGGATGGAAACGAGGCGGTCGAGAAGGCGCTGTCCGAACGGCCGGATGTCTTGGTCATCGACATCACGATGCCGGGCTTGAACGGGATCGATGCGACGCGCCAGGTCAAGACGAAACGACCCGGGATCAAAGTGCTCTGTCTGTCGGCGCATACCGAGCCCCGATTCGTTGTGGCCATGCTCAAGGCGAACGCCTCGGGCTACCTGCTCAAGGGGGCCTCCTTCGCGGAGTTGGTGCAGGCGATCCGCCATATCGTCGCGGACGAGATCTACATCTGTCCGGAGGTCGGCGCCGCCGTAGTCCGGGCGCTCGCGGACGAACGAGCCCGTGCCGCCTCGGCGGACGAGGCGCTCTCCCTGCGCGAGCGCGAAGTGCTGCAGCTGATCGCCGAGGGGCACTCGACGAAAGGAATCGCCCACCGGCTCCACCTGAACGTCAAGACCGTCGGCAGCCACCGCGAGCGCCTGATGGCAAAGCTCGACATCCATTCGATCGCCGGTCTCACCAAATACGCCGTCCGCGCCGGTCTCTCCGAGGTCGCTCCGGCGTAGCGCTTTGGCCCCTCGCGCCGATCAGGCTCCGCCACCTTCCGAATCAGTTTTTTGGTACCTCGAATTCAGCCACCCGCCGATGGTCCCGGGCAGGGGCTGGGCCTTACAGTTCAACCTGTCACGAGCAACAGGGTTCATCGGTTCCCGACCGGGTCTTCTCGGGTGGAGCAAGGGTCGGCGGGAGCTTCGGGAGAGTGCTTCTTAGGGCCACCAGGTTTACGTCGCAAGAACAACAAAAGGAGAAGTCCAATGGTACGCAGGGGAAAGAAGGGGCAGGCCGGATTCATCGTCAGCGCCGAGATCATCTTCATTATGACGATCATGATCTGCTGCGTGGCGATCGGGTGGTCTTCGATCTGCGCCAAGATCATCGGCGAGATCGGCGACCTCGGCGGAGCGATCGGTTCGCTCAACCAGAGCTACAGCATGAGCGGTATGGCGGTCGGTCACCCGACCGATCCGGTCCATCCCACCGACATCGCGAGCTGGTCGGGCAGCGCGTTCATCGACACCCAGGACTTCTGTGATCAGGGCGGTCGCTGTGGCGTTCGGATGTGCATCCCGCCGACGCCGGAAGGCCCGCCGCTACCGTAACCCCGAGAGTGCAGCCGGCTTCGGGAGCGGTTCCGAAGGGCTTCGAGGGCAGCGTCTCTCGGAGCCCTTTGCTTTGCCCGGGCTGTCATTCGGCCGCTTCCCGCCAAGCATCGGGCGCCGAATTCCGCTAGACTGCCGTCTCACCCATCATGCGCCGGGAAACCTTTCGAAACGTCGCGGAAAAGCCCTGGGCGCGGATCGCGGTCCTCGCGGTCGCGTTGATCCTCGTCGCGGTTCTGCTCTTCCGCCAGGTCCAGCGCTTCCGCGGCGACCTCGAAGTGTGGGTCGCGGCATCGGATCTGGCGCCCGGCGCCGAAGTCGCAAAAACCAACCTCAAATCGATCCGGGTCCGCGAGCGCGAAGTGCCCGGGACGGTTCTGCGCGAGCGGAGCGCGATCGAAGGCAAGCGCCTCGCCCGCGCCAAGCGTGCGGGCTCGCCGTTTTTCGTCGCCGATTTCGCTCCGCCCGATCAGGGACCGGGCCTCGCCGGCATTGTGCCGGAGGGGCGCGTGCTCGTCTTCCTGCCGCTCGCGAACCTGCCGGTTGCCGAGCTGGTCGAACAGCTCCGCTTCGGCGACCGGTTCGACGTGGTCGCGTTCGGCGGTTTAAAGAGCGGCGGCCAGGGGGCGGTGCCGCTGGTGCACGACGGCTTCTTCGTCGGCTGGGTCTCCGAGCGGCCGCCCGCGGCGGGCGAGAAAAAAGCCGAGGGGCTGGGCGGCCAGATCGCCGAGGCGCTCGCCTCCTCCACCGGCCAGCAGGGGGGCGGCGCCGCCCAATCGCCACTGCTCTTGGCGGTCCAACCGTGGGAGGCGCTGCCGCTCACCGAAGCGCAGGCGGCTGGAGTGCCCCTTTCTCTGGTTCTCCATGGCCGCGCCGAAGTCGAGAAGGGCAAGGTCCTCACTCTGCCGATGCAACGCTTCGGCGAGGTCGAGGTGATCACCGGCGGCAACCGCGAAAAAGTCACCCTGCCCGGCGGCGCGCCATCGCCATGAACAAAATGAGCCGAAGGTACCCGCGAATGCAAGAGCGGCTGCTCCCGAAAATCGTCGGCCTCCTGCTCGCCGCCCTGTGCGGGTGGCACGGGACGGTCGCTTTTGGGCAGGGGGCGCCGGACCTTCAGTCGGTCGAGAGTCGCGGCACGCTCTCGGCAACAATCGGCGTCGGCCGGCTGGTCACCCTGCCACTCGACCTCGAGCGGGTGGCGCTCGCCGACGAGGGGCTCGCCCGGCTGCAGGTGGTCTCCGGGCGCGAGGTTCTGCTCACCGGCCTGCGCACCGGAAAGAGCACGCTCTACGTCTGGCTGGCCGGTGGGCAGCGGCTGCGTTACGAGGTCGAGATCCGGCGCGATCTGTCGTTCCTCAACAAGGTGCTCGCCGATCTCGATCCGCGCATCGCGGTCGCGGCGAGCGGCGACGGCTCGTCGGTCGTGCTCACCGGCGAGACCGCGGACCGCGAGACGGCGGCGCAGGCCGAAGGGCTGGTCAACAGCATTCTGCGGGCGCAGGGTCCGGCGGCCTCGGGTGGCGGCACCGTGCAGGTGGTGAATCTACTCCGTTCGCCGACCTCGACCGCCGAGCCCGATCTCTGGCTGACCGAAGCGCTCGGCGCGATTGATGCCCGGATCCGGCTGCGGCGCATTCAGGTCGGTCCCGAGCCGAACCCCGAACGCGACTCGTACATCCTCGAAGGGCGGGTCAAAAACGTCCAGGCGCTCGCGCGCGCGGTGATCCTCGCCGAGCGCCAGCTCGGCAACCCGGGTGTGCGCGTCGCGTCGCCGGCCGGCGGCTTGAGCTTCGGGCGCAATCGCAGCTTTCCCGGCACCCAAGGTGCCACCGGTGCGGCCGGCAGCGCGTCGCTCGCCGGGCTCGACCGGCCGCAAGGGGGGCTCGCCGGCCAGATCGCGCGCGGCTTGGCGATCACCAGCGAGTCGGGCCGTGTGCTCTCGATGTTGGAAGTGGACGACCTGCCGCAGATCATGGTCTCGATCCGCGTTCTCGAAGTCGATCGGGCGAAAGCGAAGAAGGCCGGATTCAACTTCCGCTTCGATGCCGAGCACCTGTCGCTCGGCAGCTTCCCCGGTCCGCAGGGGAGGCCGCCGCGCCAACTCGGAGGGGTGGCCGACGTCACGGCGATCGCGGGCAACGTGGTCGGGAGCTTCGTCGATCGCACGCTCTCGATCGTTTCGGCGATCGATTTCCTGGAGGATCGGGATCTCGCCCGCTCGGTCTCGGAGCCGAACATCCTCACCCTGTCGGGGGAGGAGGCGTCGGTGCTGGTCGGCGGCGAGATCCCGATCCCGATCACCACCCTCTCGACAACGAATTCGGTGCAGGGGTTCGCCTTCCAGGACTTCGGCGTCCGACTAGACATCCGCCCGACCGTCGATGAGCAAGGGGTGATCGCGCTCGAAGTGGCGCCCAGCATCATCCGGCCGTCTCCGGGGCTGTCGGTCGGCGGCGTCCCCGGGTTTCAGGTCCAGAGCGTCCAGACCACGGCGCGCGTCTCGGCCGGCCAGAGCCTGGTGCTCGGCGGGCTGCTCAGCTTCGAAGAGGGCTTCGAAGAGGCCCGCCTTCCCGTTCTGGGCAAGGTCCCGTTGTTCCGTTGGCGGCGCAAGAGCCGTCAGCAGCAAGAACTCCTGTTCGTGATCACCCCTCGCCTGGTCGCCGCGGGGCCGCCGCCCGAAGCGCCGATCGAGCCGGTGCGCGGAGAGCGGATCGTTCTGCCGCAGCTCGGTGGGCCGGGGGAGGAGGGCGCTTCCCGCTCGGTCGTACCGTTCGCGACGCCGGCCCTCGACGAGACCGGCCTGCCGCCCGCCTTCCAGCCCGAATCGCCGGAGTCGCTCGGGTCGTCCGCGCCACCGGTGCCACCGGCGCCAAACCCGGAGCCGCCAGAGCCCGAGCCGAGGTAGGCGAATGAGCGCGCGAGGCCTGCCTCGGCGATTCCGCCTGCTGGCTCTCCTGCTGGCCCTACCCCTCGCCGCCTGCGGACCGGCCGAACGCAAACATTTCGATCGCGGCGCCGCGGCCGATCGCGCCGAGCGCCCCGCCGAAGCCGAGCGCGAATATCGAGCGGCGCTCGCAGCGAACGCCGACTACGCCCCCGCCTACTTGAGTTTGAGCCGCCTGCTGGTGCGTTCCGGTCGCCTGTCTGAAGTGCTCGCCGTCGCGCGCAGAGGGGTGGGCCGTTGTCCCTCCGATCCGAAGCTGCGCGCCTGGTACGGCGACGCGCTGCTCAAACGCCGCCGTTTCGCCGAAGCCGAACAACAGTTGCTCCGAGCACTCGCCCTACCGGGCGCCGGGGCCTATCCGCGCTACACGCTCGGGCTGCTCTATCTTTCGACCGGTCGGCCGAAAGCGGCCAAGGAGCAGCTGGAGCGGGCCACCGCGCTTGAGCCCGAGGCGCCGGAGGGGTGGTACCAACTGGCGAACGCCTGCGATCGGCTGGGCGACGCTCCGGCCCGGGATCGGGCGCTCGCCCGGTTCGCCGCGCTCTATTCCCCCCCGGCGTCCCCGCGGGCAACCCCAATCACCACTCCGCCGGTCGCTCGGGGCGGAGCTCGTCGGACCGCGAGCCGGCCGAATCTGATCCTGCTCTCGATCGACACCCTGCGCGCCGACCGGCTCGGTTGCTACGGCGGGCCTCATCCGACCAGCCCGGCGATCGATGCGATGGCGCGCGAGGGGACCCTTCTTACCCACGCGTTTTCGTCCTCGGCCTGGACGCTCCCTTCGCACATGACCATGATGACCGGGCTCTACCCCTCGGCGCACGGGGTGAATCCCGATCGCCGGACGTTCGCGGGAATCCAAGACTCCAGCGCGAGTTTCCAGATTCGCGGCTCAGGCCGGCTCGCAACACTCGCCGAGCGGTTGAGCCGGCTCGGCTATGCGACCGCCGCGATCACCGAAGGGGGCTGGGTCGCTCCCAAGTTCGGATTCGATCAGGGGTTTGACACCTACGTCGCCCACGACAACGACAATCTGGACGCCGGGACACAGAGGCTCACCCTCGCCTGGCTCGCCGCGCGCGCCAACCGGCCGACAACGCCGGCAACGCCAGAAACGCCGGAGCGGCCGTTCTTCCTGTTCGTCCACACCTACCAGGTCCATCAGCCGTACCACCAGCCGTCGCCCTACGATTCGCTGTTCGTAGCGCCCGGCCATCGCGGCTACGCCCTGCCCGGAGCGTCGCTGCCCATGGCGCTGCTCGACAAGTTCAAAGACGGATCGTTTCCCCCCACCGCGGCGGACATCGAAGCGTTTCGCGCCCGCTACGACGGCGAGGTTCGCCACGTCGACGACTTCGTCGGTCGTCTGCTGGCGACGCTCCGAGCCACCGGCCTCGATCGCAACACGATCGTGCTGCTCACCTCGGACCATGGCGAGGAGCTGTTCGAGCACGGCGGCTTCGACCATGGCGACACGCTGTACGACGAAGCGCTGCGCGTGCCATTGATCCTCTGGGGACCGGGGCGCATCCCGGCGGGGCGGAGGCCTGAACAAGCCGCGGGAACGATCGACCTCCTGCCCACCCTGGTCGAGCTGGCGGGCGGCACGACCACCGGGCCGAGCGCACCGCCGATCCAAGGGGAGAGCCTGGTCCCCCGGATTGCGGACCCAACCGCAGGCGTCAAAAATCGCCTGCTGTTCGCCGAAGGATTCGCCACGGCGTTCCACCATTTCCAAGACACCGACGCCTCGATCCCGCTCGCCTCGGTGCGCGAGGGTACGACCGAGCTGATCATCCACCGTTCGAACCCGGAAGCCGCCGAGCTGTTCGAGCTCCTGAGCGACCCCGGCGAGAGCCGCAACCTGGCCACAGAGCAGCCCGAAACGGTTGCCCGCCTCCGTCGGGCGATCCTCGCCTGGAAACAAGAAAACGCCCGCCTCGCTGCCCTCTACGGCAAAGCGACCGAGACGCTCGATCCCGAGACCGAAAAGCGGCTGCGGGCGCTCGGCTACCTCTGAGCGGCGACCGCTCGGTACCCTTCTTGCACGCAGCCGGGAGCGGCTTCAGTCTGGAGCGACTCGCCGGAATCATCGTGTGAGTACTTGTTTTGAGGTGGTCCAAGTTATGGAAAGTTCGGTGACAGTCGATCAGTTCCGCCAGGTTGTCGAAATGGTGCCGACCGCCATGGTTATGGTGGACAGGAATGGCGTGATCGAGATCGTCAACGCCCAAGCGGTAGCGACCTTCGGCTATTCGGCCACGGAGCTGCTGGGTCGATCGATCGATACTCTTTTGCCGGGATGGTTGCAAGATCTACATTCGGAACATCCTGACTCGTTTCGCGCCATAGCGAGCGCTCGTGGAATGGGTGACGGGCGTCAATTGTTAGGGCGCCGCAAGGATGGTGGCGAGTTCCCGGCCGAGATCAGCCTCAATCCGATCGAAACGTCTGATGGTGTTAAAGGGCTGGCTGCAATTGTGGACATCTCTCTGGAACGAGCGCGGGCCGATCGGTTGCTGCGGGAGAGTGAAGAGCGGTTCCGCAAGATGATCGAGAGCGTAACGGACTACGCCATCATCACGCTCGACACCGGTGGCCATGTCGACAGCTGGAACCGGGGGGCCGAACGGTTGAAAGGTTATCGTGATCACGAGATCTTGGGGCAACATTTCTCGCGTTTCTATATGCAAGAGGATGTTCTCCGTGGAAATCCCCAACGGGAGCTCGAGGTGGTCGCGGCCGAGGGGCGATACGAAGAAGAAGGTTGGCGGGTGCGCAAAGACGGCTCCCGCTTTTTGGCCTACGTGGCGATGGCCGCCGTTCGCGACGAGACCGGCCGGCTGCGCGGCTTCACCAAGGTGACGCGCGACGTCACCAAAGAAAAGCAGGCGGAACGCCAGCTGAACCAGATGATCCGCGACCTCAAGCGCTCCAACGACGAGATGAACAGCTTCGCCTATGTCGCCTCGCACGATCTCAAGTCGCCCCTGCACGGAATCAGTCAGTTGGCAACTTGGATCACCGAGGATATGGGCGACCAGTTGGGCGAAGAGACGAAGGAGCACCTGCGCCTGATGCGCAGTCGCGTGAGCCGCATGGAGAGCCTGCTGGATGACCTCCTCGCCTACGCCCGCGCCGGACGGGTGAGCGAGAACTCGGTCCCGGTCGATACGCGTGATCTGGTGGAGGGTATCTTCGAGCTGAACGTCGGCGACCAGCCCCTCAAGCTGGAGATCGCGGCGAACCTGCCCCTTCTCCACACCGCGCGGGCCCCGCTTGAGCTGGTGTTCCGAAATTTGATCGGCAACGCGATCAAGCACCACGACAAGCCTGGTGGAGTGATTCGCATTTCGGCGCAACCGACCGTCGATGGCTTCGAGTTCGCGGTGGGTGACGATGGTCCCGGCATCGCCCCGGAACACCAGCAGCGTGTGTTCGGCATGTTCCAGACCTTGAGGCCGCGCGATGAGGTCGAAGGGAGCGGTATCGGTTTGGCGTTGGTTAAAAAGACGATCGAATCGATCGGTGGCCGGGTGACCCTGGAGTCCGATGGCACGAGCGGTTGCACGTTTCTGTTCGTCTGGCCGACGACCCTTGTGACGGTATAGAAAGAACTCGAAATGACGACAGAGACGACTGCATACAACGACGTCACCATCCTGCTGGTCGATGATGACGACATCGATTTCAAAGCGCTCGAACGCGCGCTCAGAAAGCAGAAGATCGCGAACCGGGTGCTGCGGGCGCGCGACGGGGTGGAGGGGCTCGAGATGTTGCGCGATCCGCAAGCGATTCAACCCCCCTTCATTGTCCTGTTGGACATCAACATGCCGCGTATGAACGGCCTGGAGATGCTCAAAGAACTTCGTCGCGACCCGGTTCTGACCAGCACCGTGGTGTTTGTGCTGACCACCTCTAAAGCGGATGAAGACATGGTCGCCGCCTATCAGCAGCATATTGCCGGGTATATCGTGAAACGCCAGATGGGAGACGGTTTCCTGCGCGTCGTAGAAATGCTCGATTGCTACTGGCGTGTGGTCGAGCTGCCGGCTTCATCGTGAAAGGAGCTATCGTGAGTCCTACCTTTCGCTTGCTGGTTGTCGAGGACGACGACGTGGATCGCCAGGCGGTGACGCGCGCCTTGAGGCGGAGCTCGATCAGCTATGAGCTTGGCGGGTCGGGCGCCGTAGGCGACGGCTTGCCGCGGATCGCCGGGGAGTCGAATGTGCTTGCGATGGCCGCTCAGGGGCCGCACCATCAAGCGCTGCGCTACCTCGTCGAGATGGCTGACAACGGCAGCGAGGCGCTGGCGGTGCTCGACAGGACGCCGATCGATCTGGTGATCACCGATCTCAGAATGCCGGTGATGGACGGCTTCGAGCTGCTGGCCGCGATGATGCACCGTTTTCCAGGCGTTCCGGTGATCGTTCTGACCTCCATGGGCGATCCGATCACCCAGAGCCGAATCGCGAGCTCGGGAGCCTGCGCATTCCTCGACAAGCCGATCGATTCCCAGCAGCTGACCGAGCGCATCGAGCTCCACCTGGCGCGCTCCGCGGCAGGCAATGTGCGGGGCATCGCCCTGCCCAGTTTTCTCCAGCTCCTTTCGAGCGAGCGGAAGTCCTGTTGCCTTCGCCTCCGGTATAGCGATCGGGAGGGGCTGCTGTTTTTTGAGCATGGGCAGCTGGTGCATGCCGAAGCCGGTGAGGAGAAGGGTGAGGAGCTGATCTATTCCCTGCTCGCCGGCGACGAGACGCCGTGGATCGAGATCCAGGCCTTTCGCCGACCGGCCGAGATCACGATCAAGCGCCAGCTGACCCACCTGCTGCTCGAAGCCGCTCGGCTGGCCGATGAGGACGGCCGGTCCGAGGGCGAGATGGAAGAGGACCGGGCGTTTGAAGCCTTTGCCTCAATGGTCGCCCCGCCGTTGGATCATCCGGAGCGGCTCGACCCGCAAGCCGCGGAGCTGGTGCAAGTTGCCCTCAAGAGGGCCTCCCACATTCAGGGCCTCGGCTCGGCGGCGGTGGTGGCGGTAGAGAGCGGCCGGGTCTTGGGTCAGGTCGGCCGTACCGAGGCCGGGTTTGCCGAGAGAGCCGGCGCGGCGGCCGAGATGATGCGCCTGTTGGAATCGGTGCAGCACCGGTTGAACCCGTCGGACGATTTCGACGAGCTGATGCTCTCTTCCCGTCCCCAGATCTTGCTCGCCCGCCGGCTACCGATCGAGCACTCCGCCTTCCTGATCCTCTGCTTCGAAGGCGCGAATCCGAATCTCGGCCTGGCCCGCCTGGAGCTGCGCGAGATTCACCGCGAGCTTCGCGCCACGAATCGGGTGCAGCTCGCCGCCTGAGCGCCCTCAGGCGGGCGCGGCGCTTGTAGTCTGTGCGTCCGACGCGGCCGAGATTCAAACCGGAGACCGCAAGATGCCATCGTTTGGCGTCGCGCCTTTGCGTGACCCAGGAGCCCGCTGATGAAAGTCGACAGCTTTCGATTCGTCTCGCCGCTGATCAAGCGGTACTACCAGTTGAGCCGGGTGAGCCAGGAACTGCCGATTCCGTTCACTCCGCTCAAGAAACCCCTGGCCGAGAGCCGGCTGGCGCTGGTGACCACGGGAGGGCTTTACCACCTCGGTCGCGACAAACCGTTCGATCAGGAGCGCGAGCTTCTGGCCTGGCAGCGAATTGGGGAGGGCAGAAATTCGCGCGAGAAGTTGCCGCTTCCTGCTCAGGGCCGAAGGCCCGGCTCATGTTAGCCCAGGGCAACGCCCTGGGTTTCCGGGTCCCCGAAACACCCCCCGAGCCATTGAAATCGCTCGCTACGTCGCGATGTCGATTCGAAGGCTGTGACTGAGAGCCGAGTGTCTCCTGTCGGCCGAAGGGAGTTGCGCACCGAAGCGGCCATGAGTCACCGCCCGGGGCGTTGGGCTCCGGCCGCCACGAGTAGGCCCCCGTCACCTTTCCCGGGAACGCCGAGTTCCAGCTCGGCATTCGAGGCACTCTCTGCTTCTGGCGGAGGATCGACTCCCCTGAAGAGGTGCTCCCGGACGAATCGTTCGAGGTCGGTCGAGCTCGGGCGGTCCAGCCGGATAGGCAGCTGGATGATTTTGCCCAGATAGTCGCGGGCAATGTCCTCGCGGGAGCGCCCCTCGCTCACTAAGTCGTTGTACTGGTTGGCGATTGCAGCGAGCGCGATTCGGTGATCAATGCCGATCATCAGGAGCGCCGGAGGTCCCCTGTGAGCTGAGCCAAGAAGAGGACGATGCCGGCGGTGGCGCCGAGCCCGAAAAGCGAACGGAGAAGTTCGTTGCCTTCGCTAGTCAGACGAGCCACCGGCCTCGATCGCAATACGATCGTCCTGCTCACCTCGGATCATGGGGAGGAGCTGTTCGAGCACGGCGGCTTCGACCATGGCGACACGCTGTACGACGAGGTGCTGCGCGTGCCGTTGATCCTCTGGGGGCCGGGGCGCATCCCGGGCGCTCGGGTATCTTTGAGCGAAACCACCCCGGCGCGATCGCGGGATTCCGTGCGCCCATCACGCTGTCCGGCCTGAAATCAAAGGAAGCCGCGTCGCCGTGAGGCGGGGGCCGCAGCACGCCGCTATTCAACGAGGAGGGGTTCGACTTCGAACCCCAACTCCCGCGCGTTGTCGCGGACGCGCCTGTCGAGCGAGAGCAGGCGGATCTCCGGGATTTCTCGGCGGGCGGCGAGCGCTCCGGCGAGGTGGAGGGCGTCGAGGGTGCGGATCGGCTCAAGTGGGAAAGGGCGGCGGAGACGGAGGTAGGTTTGGGCGTCGAGGCGCTGGAGCGACCAGCCGAGACCCACTTGTTCGAGCTCGGCTCGCGCCTGTTCGATCTGTTCGTCGTCGAGCTTGCCCATCGCCCGTGCGCGCAGCAGCGTGCGGTGGGTTTCGGCGAGGGTAAGCTCCGAGACCACGACGCTCTCTGCGTTCGCGAGCGCTGTGGCGACCGCGTCGCTTCCCGGCTCGCCGAGCAGGAAGTTCAAGATCGCGCTCGATTCGGCGTAGAGGGGGGGCGCGTTCATCACTCCTCCCGGCCGGCGTCCAGCAGTTCTGCCACTTGCGGATGGGGCCGTCCGAGCGGGCGGCGGGGGCGCGCGTAGAGCCCCGGGTGGTTGCGCACCTCTGAGAGGACCAGCCGCCCCTGGCGCGCCATCTCCAGCAGTCCGGGGTGTGCCTCGGTGGTGTTGGCTGCGGCCATTGGGCGGATCTCGGCGATCGGCCGCCCTCGATCGGTGACGATCACGGTCTCCCCCTCCTCGACTTCGCGAACCACGCGGCTCAGTTGCGCCTTCAACTCACGGATCCCAACATCTCTCATGTCGAGCAATGTAGCTACATGTGGACTCATCTGTCAAGACTCCTTTCGGTCTCGATCGATCCGTGAGAACCTATGCCCTCTGATTTCGGGCCAGAGGTTCGCCCGGCCCCCCCTAGGAGGTTTGGATCCGCATGAATGCCGAGATTGAGTCCTCGCCCCGGTCTGCCGACCTGGCGAACGATGCCGCGCCCGACGAGACCGAAGAGTGGTTGGAAGCCTTCGAGGACGTCGTTCGCATCGAGGGCGCCGAGCGCGCTCGATTCCTGCTCCAGCGACTGATCGACAAGGGACACGAGCACCGCGTGACCTTGCCGTTTTCCGCCAATACGCCGTACGTCAACACCATCCCGGTCGCCGAGCAGCCGATCTACCCGGGCGACCGCGACATCGAGCGCCGGATCAAAGGGCTGATCCGCTGGAACGCGATGGCGATGGTGGTGCGGGCGAACAAGCACTATCCCGGGCTCGGTGGGCACATCTCCACGTTCGCCTCGTCGGCGACGCTCTACCAGGTCGGTTTGAACCACTTCTTCCGCGGTCGGGGCGAGAGCGGCTTCGACGGCGACCTGGTCTACATCCAGGGGCATGGCTCGCCAGGGATCTACGCCCAGGCGTTCCTCGAAGGGCGGATCTCGATCGAGCAGATGGAGGCGTTCCGCCGCGAGGTCTCGGTGCCGGGCGGCCTGTCGTCGTATCCGCACCCCTGGCTGATGCCCGACTTCTGGGAGTTTCCGACCGTCTCGATGGGGCTCGGGCCGCTCTCTGCGATCTACCAGGCGAAATTCAACCGGTACTTAACCGACCGCGGCATCCTCGACACCAGCGCGCGAAAGGTCTGGGCGTTCTTGGGTGACGGCGAGACCGACGAGCCGGAGTCCTTGGGCGCGATCACCCTCGCCTCGCGCGAGAAGCTCGACAATTTGATCTTCGTCGTCAACTGCAACCTCCAGCGCCTCGACGGCCCGGTGCGCGGCAACGGCAAGATCATCCAAGAGCTCGAAACCGCGTTCCGTGGCGCCGGCTGGAACGTGATCAAAGTGATCTGGGGCGACGACTGGGATCCGTTGATCGAGCGCGACAACTCGGGCCTCTTGATGCAGCGGATGATCGAAGTGGTCGACGGCGAGTACCAAAAGTACACCGTCGAGTCGGGCGATTACATCCGCCAGCATTTCTTCGGCAAGTATCCGGCGCTGCTCGAGCTGGTGCGCGGCTATTCCGACGACCAGCTGAGGAAGCTCCGCCGCGGCGGGCACGATCCGGCGAAGGTCTATGCCGCCTACCGCGCTGCGGTCGAGCACAAGGGGGCGCCCACCGTCATCCTCGCTCAGACCATCAAGGGGTATGGCTTGGGCGAAGCGGGGGAGGGCCGCAACGTCACCCACCAGCAGAAGAAGCTGAACGAGGACGAGCTACGCCACTTCCGCGACCGGTTCGGCATCCCGATCCCCGATGATCGGCTGGCCGAGGCGCCGTTTTATCGCCCGGCGGCGAACAGCCCGGAGATGGAGTACCTGCGCGAGCGGCGCCGCGCGCTCGGCGGGCCTCTGCCGTCGAGGAAGACCCGGAGCGAGCCGATCGAGAGCCTGGGGACAAGCTTCTGGCAGGAGTTTTCCGATGGGGTCGACCGCGAGGTCTCGACCACCATGGCGTTCGTGCGCATGCTCACCCAGCTGATGAAGCACCCGGAATTCGGGAAGCGGATCGTGCCGATCGTCCCGGACGAGGCGCGCACCTTCGGCATGGAGTCGATGTTCCGCCAGTTCGGCATCTACTCCCACGTCGGCCAACTCTACGAGCCGGTCGACAAGTCGATGCTCCTCTACTACCGGGAGGCGACCGACGGCCAGATCCTCGAAGAGGGGATTACCGAGGCGGGCTCGATGGCGTCGTTCACGGCGGCCGGGACCTCGTACGCCACCCACGGCGTCGACATGATCCCATTCTTCATCTTCTATTCGATGTTCGGCTTCCAGCGCATAGGCGACTCGATCTGGGCGGCCGGTGACCAGCGCACGCGCGGCTTCCTGCTCGGCGCGACCGCCGGTCGGACGACCTTGAACGGCGAAGGGCTCCAGCACGAGGATGGCCATAGCCACGTCCATGCGAGCACGGTGCCGAACCTTCTCGCCTACGATCCGGCCTACGCCTACGAGATCGCGGTGATCGTGCGCGACGGCCTGCACCGGATGTACCGGAACCGCGAGGACGTCTTCTACTACATCACTCTGTGCAACGAAAACTACCCGATGCCGGCCAAGCCGGAAGGGTCGGACGGAGGCATCTTGAAGGGGCTGTACAAAGTGTCGAGCACGCCGCCCGACGGCCGGCCGCGGGTGCAGCTGTTCGGCTCGGGACCGATCCTGCGCGAGGCGCTGCGCGCGCGCGATCTGCTCGCCGAGCGGTTCGGGGTGGCGGCCGATGTCTGGAGCGCCACCAGCTACAAAGAGCTGCGCCGCGAGGCGCTCGAAGCGGAGCGGTGGAGCATGCTCCACCCCGACCAGCCGGCGCAGAAGCCGTACGTCGTCTCCGCGCTCGAAAACGAGCCCGGGCCGATCGTCGCGGTCTCGGACTACATGCGGATCGTGCCCGACCAGATCGCCCGTTGGCTCCCCGGCCGCTTCTTCGCGCTCGGCACCGACGGCTTCGGCCGGAGCGACACGCGCGAGGCGCTGCGCCGCTTCTTCGAGGTCGATGCCGAGTCGGTTGCGGTGGCGGCGTTGCATCAACTCGCGTTGCGCGGCGACGTGCCGGCCGATCTGCCGGGCAAGGCGATCGCCGAGCTCGGGGTCGATCCCGAGAAACCGTTCGCCCTCGCGGTCTAGGGTGACGCCTATGCGCTTCCCCCGTATCGTCGGCGCCGGTCTGGCCCTGCTGCTGGCCGGCGCCTTCGATGCGGTGGCGGTTCCGGGGGAAAGCCCCCCGGCGCCGCAGTCGGCGATCTACAGTGCCGATCTCGATCACAGCTCGGTCGCGTTCTCGATCCGGCATTTCGTCACCCCGGTGCCGGGGCGGTTTCGCGATTTTTCCGCCACGATTCGCTACGACCGGGACGAGCCGGCGGGCTCCAGTGTGGAGTTTCGGGTGAAAGCCGCTTCGATCGCGACCGACAACGACGACCGGGACACCCATCTCCGCTCGGCCGACTTCTTCGACGTCGCGCGCTTCCCTGAGCTCACCTTTACCAGCACGAGCGTGCGGGCGCTCGACTCCACTCGCTTCGAGGTGACGGGCGACCTGACGATTCATGGCGTGGTCCGCCGGGTGACGCTGCCGGCGACCCTGCTCGGCTTGGTCCCCACCCCGCGCGGCGAGAAGATCGGTTTCGAGACGGTGTTTTCGATCGACCGGCGGGATTTCGGTCTCACTTGGAACCGGGTGTTGGAAGGGGCGGGCGCCCTGCTCGGCGACGAGGTGAAGGTGACGATTTCGATCGAGGCCACGCGCCCGTCGGCGAGCTGACCTGCCTCTTGCGACTCGCCGCGGGGACTCCGGATATTGTTCCCCGAGCCGGTAAGCTAGAATTGATCGGCAACCATGGTCATTACCTCCGCTCGACCCGATCGGGATGTCTCCCCTCTCTTCGAAGAACTTTTTCTCAACCATCGGCACTCGATCCGTGTCTTCTTCATTGTCCGACGTTGTACCGCCGAGGAGGCGGAAGACCTCGCGCAAGAGACCTTCACGCGTGCCTGGCGGGGAATCCGCCAGCTCGACGATCTGGAGGCGAAGGAGGGATGGTTGTACCAAATCGCCAAGAACATCTATAAGAACCACCTGCGCCATCGGGACGCGGGCAAGCGGAAGGGGCGCGAGGTCGCGATCGACGACACTGACGCGCCGTCGATTGAGCTGCCCGACCCGGAGATCGATCCGCTCTCCGACCTGTTGGAAGGTGAGCGCGCCCAATGGCTACGCGCGGCGATCGATTCGCTGCCGAAGAAGATGAGCCGCGTCGTCATGCTCTATCTGGACGGCCAGAGCTACGGCGAGATTGCCACCCTGTTGCTGGTCTCGGAAGAGACCGTGCGCGCCCACCTGTTCCAGGCCCGCCGCCGTCTGCGCGAGATCCTGGTCGATCCGGCCGGTCCGGTCCATTGAGCCCGCGAGGAGGCGAAACCATGAAACTCGAACCTCGGCTCTCGGAAATGGCCCAGCGGTGGATCGACGAGGAAGAGGGTGCTCTCTTGGGGCACCCGGAATCGGCGATCTGGAGCCGCTACAACGCGGGGGAGTTGCCGGCGGCGGAGATCGAGCGGCTGCGCGATCATCTGGTCGCCTGTCGCGCCTGCCGCACCGTCCTGTTCGAATCGCCCAGGGCCGGCACCACGATCGTTCCCGAGCCGGCGCTCTCCCTTGCGGAAGCGGACGTGCTAGAGCGGCAGGCGTGGCACGAACTCCACCGGCGAATCGACCTCGTCGAGCTTCCCGCCGGGCTGCCCACGCCGATTCCGGCCGCCCGGAGCTGGATGACCTGGGCGCCTATGGCCGTGGCGGTCTTGGCGCTTTGCGGCATGGGCTGGTTCTGGCGCCAGGCGAATCGACCGGTGCTCGGCCTGGTGATCGCCGAGCTGGCGCCGGTGGGTGCAGAGCGCGGCGGTCCGGCAGGTGGCATCGCAGAGGGAGACGGGCGTCCCCTCGGGCTCCTCCTCTCCGCTCCTGGCGTGACGGCGGGGCAACGGGTGCGGATCGAAATCCTTAATGGCAACGGAGCGGTCGAGTGGGCGGGTGAGAGCCCGGCGCTCGCGGACGACGAGTTCGGCGTGCAGCTGCCGGCCCGCTTCCGCCGGATCGTCGGCTGCCGGGTGCGGCTGTCGGTCCCTGCCAAGGCCGACGTTGCGCCCGACTGGAGGGTGCTCGGCACCTACGTCGTCACGGCTCAGGCCGCGCCCTGATAGTCTCTGCTTCACTTTGAGGGTGTCCCGAGGTTCCACCCTGCTCGCTCTGGCCGTCGGGCTCGCCCTGGGCGGCGGGCTCGCCTTGAGCGTCGGGAACACCGCGATCGTTCCCGAGGCTCCCTTCCGGGGGCTGGCTGTCGAGCGCCATTGGCGGGATGGAGAGGTGGCGCACCTCTACCGCATTCCGCTCCGGGCCGGAGACTTCGTGCGGGTCGCGGCCGACCAGCGATCGAGCGACGTCATCCTCGAAGTGCTCGCACCGGGTGAGGCGGCGCCCGGCGTTGTCGACGGCCTCACCTTTGCCACGGGAACCGACGCGTTCGAATGGGTCGCCACGGCCTCCGGCGAGGCGCGTTTGCGGGTGGTGCTCGGCACGGCGGTCGGGGCGACGCCGGGGTATCGACTGGCGATCTCGACGCCCCGGCCGGCGGGGCCGCGCGAGCGGCTGCGCGCCGCGGCGTTCGCCGGCTTTTTGGCCGCCGAGACGACGCGGGGTGAACCGTGCGTCGCCGGACTCCGAGGCGCCTTGCGGTTGGCCGAACAGGCGCGGGCGCCCGATCTCTCGGCGCTGATCCATGATCGGCTCGGCCGTCGGCTGCCGCCGGACGACCCGGAGGCGCTCCGTCACCTGCGTGCTGCCATCGCCATGGCGGACGAGCCGCAACTCCGCGGAGCGGCGTGGCACAAACTCGGCAACCTGCTCGACGATCTGAATCGCCACCGAGAGGCCCAAGCGGCCTTCGAAGCCGAGCACCGCCTGGCCCTACGCGCGGGCGACCGGTTCCGGGAGGCGCATGCCCTCGGTGGCTTGGCCTGGCTCGCGGGGCGCCGGAGTGATTTCGAGGAAGCGCTCACGCTCAATCGCCAAGCTCTCCGCATCTGGCAGGAGCTCGGCGATCGGACGGCACAGGTGAAGGCCGCCTACACCCTGTCGGGCTTCTCCTTGAATCTCGGAGATCCCGAGCAGGCGGTGATCGATTTGGAGGCGGGTCTGGCGCTTGAGGTCACCGACCCGGGGTTGAAGGTCGATCTGCTCGACAACCTCGCCCTTGCGCATCGTCGATTGTTCCACTGGGATCAGGCGCGGCAGACCGGTGAGGAGGCGATCGCCGGTGCCCTGCGGTTGGGAGATCGCGGCCGGGAAGCGTCCTGTTTGCTGACCCTGGGGGCGATGGAATTGGACCTGGGGCGGACGCGGGAGGCGGTCGCCTACCTCCTGCCGGCCGAGGCGATCTATCGGAGCGAGATCCCCAATCGTTCCTCGCTCGCGAATGTGTCGAGCATGCTCGGCGTCGTCGCGGCGCGCGAGGACGACTATCCCTTGGCGTTCGAACGTTTTCGTCGAGCGCTCGAAGGGTACCGCGGGCTTGGGGACGAAAGCGCGCGGGCCTGGGTTTTTTCTCGTCGATCGGACGCCCTGCGCCGGGCCGGCCGGTTCGACGAGGCCGGCGCCGATCTTCTGCAGGCGATCGCGATTCTCGAATCGCTGCGCCCGGCGCTCGAGCCGCAAGGGCGCGCGACACTGCTCGCGGATCGGCATCGCTTCTTCGAGCGGCTGGTCGATCTGCGGGTCGAGCAGAGACGGCCGGCGGCAGCGTTCGAGGCGAGCGAAAGGTCGCGGGCGCGGACCCTGCTGGACGAGGTGAGCGGTCGGCGGGTGACCCCGCCGCGCAGCCTGGCAGAGATTCGGGCCGCCCTCCCGCCCGGATACGTTCTGCTCGACTTCTGGCTCGCCGAGGCGCGGAGTTTCGTCTGGGTCGTGCGGGCGGAGGGTATGACGTTGACGATTCTGCCCGGAGAAAGTGTGATCGAGGCCGCGAGCCAATCGGCGACCCCGGCGCTCGGAGTGCCCCCGGGGACGGTCCGGATCGCGAAACGGGAGAGCCAGATCGATCAGCTCGCCCGGATGCTGTTCGGCCCGATCGCGCACCAGCTGGTCGGAGAGCGGTTCGTGATCGTGCCGGACGGGGTGCTGTTCGATGTTCCGTTCGCCGCGCTGCCGATCCCCGGCTCGGGCGTCGGTGCCCCCGAACGGCTGATCGATCGCGGTCCGGTGGTCACCCTCCCTTCGGCCTCGCTGGCGCTCGAGATTCGCGACGCGGTGGCCCGCCGGCCGCCGGCTCCCGGCGGCCTGCTCGCGGTGGGCGATCCGGTGTTCGGCTGTCCCGACGATCGGCTGGTGTGTGCCACCCCGACAGCCAAAGGGGCGACCTCGTCGTTGCCCGAGCGGATCGCCGAGCGGGTCCGGGCCGTCCTCAAGCCCGCCCGGCAAGAGCGCCAGGTGACCGGGGCCGACCTGCCGCGCATCGCGCGCACCGGGGCGGAAGTGGCGGCGATCGCGCGGTTGGCCCAGGGTTTGCCCGTCTCGTCGCGGGTTGGTTTCGACGCGAACCGGAGCGCCGTGCTCGGAGCTCATCTGGAGAGGTATCGCATCCTTCATTTCGCGACCCACGGGTTGGTCGATCCGGTGCACCCCGACCGCTCAGGGCTCGCGCTCGCCCGGCGCGACGCGGCCGGCGCCGAGCTCGACGGCGATTCGTTCCTCCGCTTGGGCGACCTGGCCGGACTCAAACTGAATGCCGACCTGGTCTCGTTGAGCGCCTGCGACTCCGCGCTAGGGAGGCAGAAGCGCGGCGAGGGGCCACAAAGCCTCGGCCGGGCGTTCCTCGCCGCCGGGGCGGCGAATGCACTGGTGAGCCTCTGGCGTGTCGACGACTCGTCGACCGAACAGCTGATGGTCGGTTTCTACCGTCAGCTCCTGGAGCGCGGGCTCGATCCGGCCGCGGCTTTGCGCCAGGCCCAGCTGGAGGTCCGGTCTCGCCCCGGGTGGAGCGATCCTTATTTTTGGGGCGCATTTGTGCTGGAGGGCGATTGGCAGGAGGATGGGCTGGTCCAAGAAAAAATGCTCAACGGAAACGACGCAGTGGTGTCTCTAACGGTTGGGATGAGCCGAGTGCCTAAAGCGGCCTCGGCGCTTACGATAAAAGGAGCCGGACATGGCGAATGAGACGCCGGTACGTGTCGATGTGAAAACGGGTACGAATCCGCTCAAGGGCCAGGCCCGGCGGCGGCCGAAGGTAAAGGGCAGCGTTGTTGAGGACGGCGATCCGAAAGGGTCGCCGAAGCGGCTGTTGTCCCAATCCGGGGCGTTCTCGGGTTTGATCTCGAGCGTCAAGCCCGATTCTTAGAGGAGGCGTGCGCGGTGGCGGCTTCGGCCTGCCGCCGCGTCCTTAAGCACCGAGCGATGACCGCCCACCTTCAAGGGATCCAGCTCTTCGGCGTCAACGGCCGTACCGGCCGCTATGCTATCCCGCCTCTATCGAGCGACGACCTGGCTGCGGCCTCCCGCCGCGTCGTTGCCTCGCCTCAGCTCGTGGCGGACGCGCGGCGCCGGCAGGCCGATCGGCAGAACGCGAGCTTTGCGGGGGTCTTGGGTCCGGGGACGGGTGTCACCATGCGCGCCGGCCGCAGGCGCACTCCGGGTGCGGAGCTTCCCGAGTGGGAGATCGCCCGGCGCGGTTGGGGGGTCGTGTTTGCGGCCGGCGATCCGCGGGTCCCCGCGATTCGCGATGCCCTCCTGCCGTTGTTCGCTCTGCGCCGACAACAGGTCGGGGTGGTCTCCGAACGCCATTTCCGTGAGCTGGACTACCGCGCGGGCGAGCTGTTGTTCGATTTCCGCCGACGCCACCGGGCGACTGCGGGGATCGCGGACCCGAAGAAGATCCCGGGCTACCTGCTCCTGGTCGGCGGCCCGCAGACGATCCCGTTCGATTTCCAAACCGAGCTCGCGGCGCAGGAGTACGCGGTCGGGCGGATCGATTTCGATTCGATCGAGGAGTTCGCCCGCTATGCCGAGAGCGTGGTGCGCGCGGAACGTCCGAACGGTGCCACCCCCGGCAGTTCCACGGGAGCCGCGCGGCGCATCGCCTTCTTCGCCCCCGAGCATCCGGCCGACCCGCTGTCGGAGGAGAGCTGCAAGAGGTTGACCTCGCCGCTCGCGGATGCCTGCGCCCTGCCGGGCGACGGCTGGACCGTCGAGCGGATCCTGGGCGAACGGGCGACCAAGCATCGTTTCGCCGAGCTGCTCCTGCGCGAGGTGCCGCCGTCGATCCTGTTCACCGCCGGTCACGGCGCCGTCTTCGAGAGCGGCGACGAGCGGCAGGCGGCCGACCAAGGGGCGCTGGTCTGCGCCGATTGGCGCGGCCCTGAAGCCGCCGCGATCTCGGCGGCGGACTACTTCTCGGCCGACGACCTGGGCGCCGCGACCCGCCTCGGCGGGATGATCGCGTTCCACTTCGCCTGTTGCAGCCTCGGCGTCCCGGCGCAGAACGAGCTGCACCTCGCGGGCCTGCCGATCCCCGAATGGCTCGCACCGCTCGACCTGGTCGCCCGGCTGCCGCAGAAGATGCTCGCGCAAGGGGCGCTCGCGGCGATCGGCCATCTCGATCTGGTGTTCGCCTACAGTTTCCGCGAGGGGCAAGGCGAAGAGGAGAATCCCGATCCGCCGCCGCTCTACGACCGCTGCCTCCGGGATCTCCTCCGCGGTCGTCCGGTCGGGGAGGCGATGAGCCCGTTCCGCGCCTGCTACCAGGTGCGTCTGGTCGAGCGCGCCGAGTTGAGCCAGCGAATGCACGACCAGGTGGAGGTCGCCTCCGAGACGCTCTGGGAGGTCGAGGCCGCCTGCCACGACGCCAAGTACTACGCCGTTTTTGGCGACCCCGCCGTGCGCCTTGCCGCACGGGCCGAACCCGCTTAAAGAGGCTCGGCGAGATCTCAACAGAACCCGCAGCGCGGTGTCTTTCATACCGGAACCCCATTCATGCTGGGTCGATCTAACGAGGACAGGATCACGTCCAACGTGTGAGCGTCCGTGAGGAGAGGAACGAGAAATGGAACGACGATCGGTGAATGAAAGCGGCAGCTCGGCTCGGCGATCGGGACGATCGGAGGAAAATCTCACCATCACTTTAAGTCCGGAGGAGCTGGCAAGGGTGCAGGCCGCGGTTGGAGAGCTCAAAGAAGACATCAAGCCGGGAGATACCAAAAGAGCCTCCGGGGCCTACGCGATCACGGTACCGCCCGAGGAGCCGTACGAAGAGTCGGCCGAAGCGCAGGAGCAGCAGAAGGCGGAGAACTGACCCGCCAATCGTGCCGCCAATCGTGCCGCCGATACGAGGTCGCCCGCCCGGCAGCTAGACCCGGCCGCTCACCCAACCGGTGCGGAACATCCGGCGTTCGATCCAGCGGACGCGCCAGAGGTACTTTTTGCTGTCGCTTCCCGGATGCCAGCTCTTGGGAGCCGGCAGGCTCGCGGCGAGCTGCGCCGCCTGGTGGGGGGAAAGGCCGGCGGCCGAACGGCGGAAATAGTGGCGCGAGGCGGCCTCGGCGCCGTAGATGCCGGGGCCGAGTTCGGCCACGTTCAGGTAGATCTCGAAGATCCGCTTCTTGGTCAGGTGCGCCTCCAGCTGACGGGTGAGCAGGATCTCCTCAATCTTGCGCAGTGGGTTTCTGGACGCTCTAAGCCAGAGATTCTTCGCCAGTTGCTGGGAAATCGTCGAGGCACCGCGCGGTAGCCGCTTCTTCTCGATCGCCGTGGTGATCGCCGCTTTGATCTCCTCGGTGTCGAACCCCTCGTGGCCGAAGAAGGCGGCGTCCTCACCGACCAGCACGGCGCGCCGCAGGTTGCGCGAGATCTTGGTGTAGGGGACCCATTTCCACTCGACCTTCCGGTCGGGGAAAAACCAGCGCTCGCGGTAGTCGTCGATGAACGCCGTGGACTTCGGGTTCTCCTTGGCGAGGGCCGCAACATCCGGCCAAGTGACCACCTTCCAGCCGACGTAGGCGAGTAGAAGCAGAAGAGCCGGCAGCCAGAGCCGACGGACGCAGCCGAGCTTTGGTCGAGGTTGCGGCAGAGGGAGGGGCGCGGGTTCGGTCATATCGGCTGGGGGCGGCGAGCATATCGGCAGGGGGGTGGGGTGGGAAGGGGTAGAAACGCACCTCTCTTGTAACGGATCCGGTCGTGCCATTCCTATACGAGCAGTCGTATAATTCAGGGCCGTGGAGGTCGTGCGCTTCGTAGGCTCTGCCCCGCCAGGATCTGGCGGCTTTTCCGGATTCGGCTCGCCGACGGGCCGGGCAGGATTTGTTCATGGTGCAGGTTGGGCGTGAACCCGCGGACTTCAAACCAATGCCCGCAGTCGGATCGGGAGCTTTCGAGATTCGGGTCAGGGACGAGGCTGGAGCCTTTCGCGTCATCTACGTCGCGAAATTCGAGCACGCCGTCTTCGTTCTCCACGCATTCCAGAAGAAGACGCAGAAGACCCCACATTTGGACATCGAGCTGGCGGCGCGGCGTTACAAGGCGATTGGAGAGCTGTCATGAAGAGTATCGACACCCGAATCACCCTGGGCACCGGAAACGTGTTCCTCGACCTGGGTTTCCCTCCCCACGAGGCGGCGGTTCTGCTACTGCGCTCCGAGCTTGCCGAGGCGTTGCGGCAATGGATGGACCGCGAGGGCTTGACCCAGGGGGTGGCGGCGAAGCGTTTAGGCGTTTCGCAGCCACGGATGTCCGAGATCGCCCGGAATCGGCTGGAGAAGCTCTCGCTCGACTATTTGGTGGGTCTTTGTGCCAAAGCGGGTGTTTCGGTGGGGGTGAAGTTGGCGGCGTAGCGGGCCGAGCGGATGGAACTTCACCTCAGCCTGGCCGCCGAGCCGGGCTTCGATCCGGCCCGGGGCGGGCGCCACCCGTAGCCGGATTCAGCGGCTTTCGGTGTCCAGTTGGGACGGCGTTCCGCAAAGTTGCGCGCGCCGGGATGATCCCCTACAATCCGCCAGCGTTCGCGACCCCAGCGCGCGCCCTGCTTCTTTTGGCCGACGTAGCTCAGTGGTAGAGCAGCTGATTCGTAATCAGCAGGTCATCGGTTCAAATCCGATCGTCGGCTCCACGTAAGTTGTGCCCCCTCTTCGATATCTTCGGAGAACCCATGGACATCCTAAAGATCGCCGCCTTCTCGGACGGTGACGCCGGGGGGAACCCCGCGGGCGTTTCAATTTCCGATCAGCTCCCGGCCGAGGCCGAGATGCAGCGCATCGCGGCGGAGGTCGGGTTTTCGGAGACCGCGTTTGCGGCGCCGCTCGGAGTGGGCTTTCGGGTGCGCTATTTCTCGCCGGAGTCCGAAGTGCCGTTCTGCGGCCATGCGACGATCGCGCTCGGCGCCGCGCTCGCGCTCCAAAACGGCGACGGCGTGTTCACCTTGAAGCTCAACCAAGCCGACATCACGGTCGAAGGGCGCCGGGACGGGGAGAGAATCGCCGCGGCGCTTCAGTCGCCGCCGACCCGGAGCGCAGAGGCGCCGGCCGACCTGGTGGCCGCTGCGCTCGATCTGTTCGGTTACACGGCGGCCGATCTCGACCCGCGCATTCCGCCCGCGTTGATTCACGGCGGCGCCGACCACCTGGTCTTGGTCTTGAACCGCCGCTCAACGCTCGCCGCGATGACCTACGACTTGGATGCGGGTCGCACTTTGATGAACCGGGCGGGTTGGGTGACCATCCTGCTCGCATACGCCGAAACGCCGCAGCTCTTCCATACCCGCAACCCGTTCGCCTCCGGCGGGGTCTACGAAGATCCGGCGACCGGCGCCGCCTCGGCCGCCCTGGCCGGCTACCTGCGCGACCTTGAATGGCCCCACCAAGGCGTCATCGACATCGTGCAAGGGGAAGACATGGGCCTCCGCTCCCTGATTCGGGCCGAGATTCCGCCCGCGCCCGGTAGCTCGATCCGGGTATCAGGGACGGCGCGGATCATGGGGGCGTAGACGGCATGGCAATAGCCAACTGGTCTTTTCCTGGGCGACTACTGTCCGTGAGGCCGGTTAACGGTGGTGCGTGCGGGCGGGCGAAGGGTTATGCTCCATGCACGAGGAGAGTCGATGGCGACCGTTTACCTGGAAACTACCATTCCCAGCTATCTCGCCAGTCGCCCAAGCCGTGACCTTGTTGTCGCGGCCCACCAGCAGATCACCCACGATTGGTGGGCACAAGCACGGAGCAGATTCGATCTCTTTCTGTCGGAAGCGGTCTTAGAAGAGATCCGTGCGGGCGATCCAGAAGCCGCAGCGAGACGGATGGAAGTCATTCGAGAACTGCCGGTCCTCACCTTGAAAGACGAGGTTCGAGAGCTAGTGGATACATATTCCCGTCGCCTCGGGCTCCCCACTCAAGCACGGACGGACGTGGTTCACATCGCCTTTGCTGTGACCTATCAGTTGGACTATCTGGTAACCTGGAACTGCAAGCACATCGCGAACGGCCAAGTCATCTACCGCTTGATCGAGGTCAACAGCGAGATCGGGAAACACACGCCACTGATTTTGACGCCGGAGGAACTGAGCTGACATGAACGACCCACTAGTTGAAGAGATCCATCGGGTTCGGGAGAAGCTTTTGAGCGAATCGGGAGGAGATCTCGACAAGCTGATGGACCGGCTGAAGGCTCGCGAGGTTGAAGATCGCTCTCGTCTGGTCTCGGAGGTTCCAATTTCTCGACGGGCTGTTCATATAGGCCACCGTAAACGGCCATGAGCGGGCTCATTGTTTGTTGCGAACACGGCGAGCAGGAGGAGACCTTTGTTTGCCAGCACCTGCTCCGAGCGCTGCAAACGCGAGAGACTGTTGGTTTTTGCTTCGCCAGCTCGCCACGGGGAGACGCTTGGTGCTCAGAGTGCGAGGATGTCCGCGTGCGCGAGGGGGGCTCGTCGGGTGACTGGAACGAACGATCTGAGGCCTTTGCGTCCATCAAGTTGTTGTGCGGGGCTTGTTACGACCAGGTTCGGGAACTTCATGGGTTCTAATCGTCAACCTGCGGCGTAGCGCCTCCTTTAAGTCTTAGGGCTGAGGCGCCCACAGTTTGATCGGGCGGGGCGGAGATTAGGATCTCCGCGAAGCGCTCGCCGCGACGAACCCCAATGACATGGGCCTCCGCTCCCTGATCCGGGCCGAGATTCCGCCCGCGCCCGGCAGCTCGATCCGTGTATCGGGGACGGCGCGGATCATGGGGGCGTAGACGGCATGGGAGTAGCCAAGCTCCAGCCCCTGATGCGGCGAGGGGCGGAGTCTCGCGTCTCGCGAGATCCCCGCCCCCGTTTTCCGACCCGCTTCTGCCGGCCGTGCCCTTACCGCCTGCCCACCACCTTCAAGTTCGTGAAGCGCCAGCCGTAGGGCGGGAAGTAGGCGTCGTCCGCGATTCCGGGGAGACCGAATTCGAGCTGCGGAACGTTGGCTCCCAGGGCGTTCAGGTCGTCGTTGAACAGGCCGGTCGAGACGTTCAGAATCGCGGTGCTGCCATTGAAGATCTGGTAGACCATCAGCCGCTGGTCCGCGTTCAGCTCGATGTGGAAACGCAGATTCTTGGAAGGACCGGAGAGATCGAGCGCGCGTTTGATCGTGGTCTCGATATAGGGGGTGCCGACATCGATCAGCGTCTTCGGGCCGCCGGTCGCGTCCAGTCGGTCGAAGTTGCCGAAGTAGAGCGTCTTGTTGAAACGGCGACCGCCGCTGCGGAGCAAACCGGCGATGTTGCGGATGACCGTGAAACCCTCCGGGTCGGCGGTCCTGACATCGAAATCGAGCACCAGCGAGCGGTAGCGCGGTCCAGGGCCCGAGGGCGCAGTCACCAAGGGTATGGGGATGCGCAGGAACGAGTTCCCCTCTTGGACGTTAAGAACCAGGCCGCGCTTGTCCACCAGCGTGGTTGCCGTACCCGCGACCGGAAACGCCGTCGTGGGGTAGTAGGTCCGCACGCGCGTCCGGTCGCTGTTGGGGAAGGCGCCCAAGGAATAAAACGGCTGGTTGCAGGTGACCGCGGCGACGAAGCCGCCGCCCACTGCGGTTCTCGTCAGCACGTCGTCATAGCGCCTGGCGCCGAGAGCGGGTACGGCGAGGTCGGTGCGCTCTTCGATCAGCGTGTTGTCGGGGCGCAGGACCCGAAAGCTGCAGGTTGCCTCGGCGATCCCGAGGTTGAACAGGCTCAGGTTGCTCGTTCCATCTGCCGTTTTAGTCAGGTTCTGCACGAACGCGGTCCGGCCGGCCGCAAAAATATTCGCGTCGGAAAGCAGCGGCAGCTCCCATCCGGAGTTGGTCGGCGCCTTGCCCAATTCCATGGAAACTTCATTGTGGGTGAGGCCCGCCTCGGAGTTGAGCACGATCAGGCCGGGGGAGTCGGGCGTGATGTTGAGCAGTGGGAACTTCGTCGAGGTCGAGGGACCGATGTACACCTGCTCGTTGTTGGACGGGCGGCCTACTCCGGAGACGTTTTCCGGGATGCGCGTGACCACCACCCTGCGCGGTGTGGTGCTCGTACGACCGTACTCGACCAGAATTTTGACCGTTCCGGCGCCGACCATCGGGACCGGCACATAGCGGATTTCGGCGAAGCTCGGAGCGGCGGCGAGAGCGGCCAGGCAGGGGAGTAGCAGTTTGAGGGATCTCGACATGGGCTCGCGGTCCTTTCAGGCTATGAAAAGTAGGGTCCCTGGGCTTCGAGCCAGGAAATTCCGCGAGAGTTTACGCCGGTAGCGCATATTTCGCCACCCACCGCGGTCGATCGCGGTCGATCGCGATAGATTCCGCCCGGGAATTGTCCGTCTCGTCAGGCGCGTTGGACCGGGTACCTGATTCTTCAGTTCGAATTCGAGGAGAGCTTCATGTCGTCTGCCCCAGAGCTGCTGGAGCTCGCCCGCTTGCACGGCGTCCAGACTACCTATCGCGACGCTTGGGGGCATGACCGGGTCGCTAGCCCCGAGGCGCTCGGCGGAGTGCTGGCCGCACTCGGCGCTCCGCTCGCCCGGATTTCCGATGCGGCCGATGCGCTCGCCGCGCGACATAGCGAACTCGATACCCGGCTGGCGCCGCCGGTGGTCGTGGTTTGGGAGGGGAAAGAGGTCTACGTGCCGCTCCGCCTCCCCGCAGGGATCCGGACGTTCGCCTGTCAGCTCGACCTCGAAAGCGGCGATCGCTGGCTGACTTCGATCGATGCCTCGACCCTACAGCCGGGCGCCGTTCCGGGAGAGACGCTCCTGCCGGTGGTCGAATCGGTGCCGATCGGTTACCACTCTCTCACCGTCGAAGTCGGCAATCGGCGTATCCAGATCTCGATTCTCGCCGCGCCGCGCCGGGCCTACGAGCTTAAAGAGCGTGGGCTCTGGGGGGGCTTCCTGCCGCTCTATGCCCTGCGCACGAAAGAGAGCTGGGGCGCCGGAGATTTTTCCGATCTCCTGCGGCTCGCCCAATGGCTCGGCGAACAGGGGGGTGGGCTGGTCGCCACCCTGCCGCTGCTCGCGACGTTCCTCGGGCAAGAGCCGTTCGAGCCGAGCCCCTACGCACCCGCCTCGCGCCTGTTCTGGAACGAGGCCTATGTCGATCCTCGTCGGCTGCCGGAGTACGCCTCGTGCCTGCCCGCCCGGGCGCTGGTCGAGAGCGCGGAGTTCCGCGCCGAGGTGGCGGCGCTCGAAGCGCTCGGAGGGGTCGATTGGGCGCGCACCGCGAAGCTCAAGCGGCGGGTTCTGGCCGAGCTGGCGCAGAGCACGGTCGCCCTTTCCGACGGCCGCCGAGCGGAATTCGAACGTTTCCTGCGCACCAAGCCTTTCGTCCACGAGTACTCCAGGTTCCGCGCGGTGGGCGAGCGGCGCGGCACCTCGTGGCAGGGGTGGCCCGAGCAGGAGCGCGGCGGGTCGCTCGCCGAGGCCGAGTTCTTACCCGAAGATCTGCGCTACCACCAATACGCACAGTGGGCCGCGGAGCAGCAGCTCGGAGAAATGGCCGCCGCCGCGCGCTCGCGCGGGCCGGGCCTCTATCTCGACCTGCCGCTCGGCGTGCACAGCAGCTCGTTCGACGTTTGGAAGTTCCCCGATCTGTTCGCTTGCCAGGCGTCGGCCGGCGCGCCCCCCGATGCGCTGTTTCAAGGGGGGCAGGACTGGGGCTTTCCGCCGATCCACCCGGAGCGGCTGCGCGAGAGCGGCTACGCCTACCTGATCGCGAGCCTTCGCCATCACCTGGCGCACGCCGGCCTGCTCCGCATCGACCACGTGATGCAGCTCCACCGGCTCTACTGGGTGCCGCGTGGCCTGCCGGCGACCGAAGGGGTCTACGTGACCTATCCGGCCGAGGAGCTCTATGCCGTCCTCTCGATCGAATCGCACCGCCACCGCGCGGCGCTGGTCGGCGAGAACCTCGGCACCGTGCCTCCGGAAGTCTACGAAGCGATGGACCGCCACGCGATCCTCGGCCTGTTCGTGGCCCAGTACGAGCTCGACCCCGACAGCGCGAACCTGATCCGCGAGCCCCCCGCCAACACCGCGGCCAGTCTGAACACCCACGACATGCCGCCGTTCCACGCCTATTGGCAGGGGAGCGAGATCGACGACCTCTTGGCGCTCGGCGCGATCGACGAAGAGGTGGCCGGGCGCGACCGCGCTCGGCGGGGCCGTTTGCGCGCCCGCCTGGCGAACGCGGCGGCGATCACGCACGGCGGCAGCGTGTCGGCCGACCAGGCCTTCTCGCAGGTGTCGCTCGCGCTCCATGAGCACCTGGCGGCAAGCCCGGCGCCGATCGTCCTGATCAACCTGGAGGATCTCTGGGGTGAGGCGCTGCCGCAAAACGTCCCGGGAACCCACCGCGAACGACCGAACTGGCAGCGCAAGGCGCGTTACTCCTTAGAGGAGATGGAAGCGCTGCCGGAGGTTGAGCAGACCCTCGCGCGCGTTGAGGAGTTACGCGCCGAAGTGCGCAAGGAGGCGGCGCGGCGCTGACCGTGCGGATCGGCCTGATACCATCGGTTCGCGGTCCCGGAGGTAGGCGCGTCGCCTACTCGGAGGCCGGCACAAGAGCGAACGAATTCGCGACGGGTCTTCTTGGGCCTTTCGCGTGAAGGATTTCGAGAACCGATGAGCAGAGCGGAAGAAGCAAAAGAAGCGAAGAAAGCCAAAGCAGCGAACGAAAAAAGCTCAAAAGCATCAGGTGGGAAGAAAAAGACGGTCGTAGCGCCTGGGGCGGCGATCGAGGTGAAGGCCGCGAAAGGGGTCGCCCCGAAGGCACCGAAGCCGATGGCCAAACCGGTGGCGCTCAAGGCGGCCACCGCCGCTGCCACCGCCGCTGCCACCGTGAAACCGACGGCGGAAAAGAGCGTTGCAAAGACGGCCAAGAAGGCCAGCAAGCAGGCCGCGCCGAGTCCGGCCGCGGTGCCTGGAGACCCGGAAGCGAAGCGGGCTCCGAAGCCGCGACCATCGAGCCGCGGGAGGAAGGCGATGAGCGAGACCGAATCGAGCACCGGAGGGCGCGTGGCACCCTTCACCCTCCTCACCGAAGAGGACCTCCGCCTGTTCAACGGCGGGCGCAACTTTCGGCTCTACGAAAAGCTCGGCTCGCATGTCGGCGTTTCGCCGGAAGGGGTGGCCGGCACCTATTTCTCGGTCTGGGCGCCCGATGCGGAGCGGGTCTCGCTGATCGGCGACTGGAACAGCTGGCAAGGGGGCTTCACCCCCCTCGAACGGCTCGGCGTTTCGGGCGTCTGGGCCACCTTCGTGCCGGGGATTGGCGCCGGGGCACGATACAAGTATCAGGTTGAGTCGCGCTTCGGCGGCTACCAAGCGGACAAGGCCGATCCGTTCGCGTTTACCGCGCAGGTTCCGCCCGAGCAGGCCTCGGTGGTGGCGGGGCTCGACTACGAGTGGCGGGACGGCGACTGGATGGCCGGGCGGAAGGAAAAGAACGGCCTCGCCGCGCCGATCTCGATCTATGAAGTGCACCTCGGCTCGTGGCGCCGCCTGGTGCCCGAAGACGGGGGAGAGGCGCGGCCGATGACCTACCGCGAGCTGGCGCCCGCGCTCGCCGCCTACGTCGTCGAGATGGGCTTTACCCACGTCGAGCTGCTGCCGGTGATGGAGCACCCGTTCTACGGCTCGTGGGGCTACCAGGTCACCGGGTTCTTCGCCGCCACCAGCCGTTTCGGTTCGCCGCAGGATCTGATGTTCCTGATCGACACGCTCCACCAACACGGCATCGGCGTCCTGCTCGACTGGGTGCCGTCACACTTCCCGACCGACGAGTTCGCCCTCGGCTATTTCGACGGCACCTATCTCTACGAGCACGCCGATCCGCGCCAGGGGTTCCATCCCGATTGGGGGAGCTTGATCTTCAACTACGGCCGCCACGAGGTGATCAGCTTCCTGGTCTCATCGGCGCTCTTCTGGCTCGAGCTCTACCACGCCGACGGTCTGCGTGTGGATGCGGTCGCCTCGATGCTCTATCGCGACTATTCACGCGGCGAGGGGGGCTGGGTTCCGAACATCCACGGCGGGCGCGAGAACCTCGAAGCGATCGACTTCCTGCACACGCTGAACAGGGAGATCGCCGCGCGCGTCCCCGACACCCTGTGCGTCGCCGAAGAGTCGACCGCCTGGCCGCTGGTCTCCCGTCCGGTGGCGGACGGCGGCCTCGGCTTCGACTTGAAGTGGGACATGGGGTGGATGCACGACACCCTCAAATACTTCGCCTTCGATCCGCTCGCCCGCAGCCACCATCACGGCCTGCTCACCTTCCGAGCCATGTATGCCGGAAGCGAGAACTTCGTCCTGCCGCTCTCGCACGACGAAGTGGTCCACATGAAAGGCTCGCTGATCGGCAAGATGCCCGGCGACCTCTGGCAGCGCTTCGCGAACCTCCGCCTCCTGTTCGCCTACATGCTCGCCCAGCCGGGCAAGAAGCTCCTGTTCATGGGCGGCGAAATCGGCCAGTGGCGCGAATGGAACCACGATTCGAGCCTCGACTGGCACCTGCTCGACGATCCGCAGCACGCGGGGCTAAACGCCTTCGTGCGCGACGCCAACCACCTCTATCGCGACGAGCCGGCGCTCCACGAGCTGGACGCCAAGCCAAGCGAAGGCTTCGAGTGGCTCGATTGCAGCGACGCGCTCCAGAGCGTGCTCGCGATCCTCCGGAAACCGGCCGACCCCGAAGGCGAGCCGATCGCCATCGTGCTCAACTTCACCCCCGTCCCGCGCGAAAATTACCTCGTGGGACTCCCCTCAGGTGGCGTCTGGCGCGAGATCCTGAACAGCGACGCCACAATCTACGGCGGCACCGGAGCGGGCAATCCGGACGGTGTCGAAGCGAAGAAAGAAGCGCACGGAACCTGGGACTGGACCGTCCGCCTGACCCTACCGCCCCTCGCCGGCATCGTCCTCCAACGCGATCTGACGATCGAACCGAACCGTAAGGCGCTGGCGCTGGTGGAGGAAGAACCCGAACCGGAAGAAGAACCGCTGGCGATCGCCGCCGTCGCCGAGGAGATCCCGGCGTTCGAGATGGAACCGACATCGGTGTAGAGACGTCCCTTGCGCCAGGCAAAGCCTGGGGAGGGAGGAAGGATGCAGTAAGAACCTGAAACCCTCTGATGTGGACCCAGTAGGTCCGAATCCTACCCGGCAAGGGCTAGCCACCCACCGGAAGCGAGTCTTGCGTGGCGCTAGTGA
>JANNIH010000044.1:0-3277 GCA_031404815.1 Holophagales bacterium
GTATCCTCGGTGGGGCTGGGCGCCGTGACCGCCCACACCCCCGGCCCCACTCCCAAACGGGTGTGGGGAGACCTGCGTGGTAACTTTTTGGCTTGACTCCCCACTCCCGTTTTTGGGCGCGGGGCCGGGGGTGAGGGCTGAAGTGGCAAGCCGCCCCCTTCGGGCTGGTCGAGGGTCTCGTGATGGTAGACCGGAGGAATTCGTTCCGCGCAGCGATTCTCCCGGGCTGCGCGCTGCAAGAGGATGTAACCCGCGGCCTGCATCAGCCCGGGGGAAGTGAGGGATTCCGGCGCCCCGGATTCCCGTGCTAGATTGCTCGCGAACCCAGGAGAATCCGGACGATCCAAGAAGCCGGCCGGCGAGGGCGCCGGCTCCCAGTGAACAATAGCAACTTTGGAGGATGAGAATGAGCGACTCAGATCCCGTCGAAGATTCCCAGAGCACCGAATCAGCCGAATCAGGCGTGGATGCGTCGAACGCAGAGAACGATGAGACGCAGGGAGATGGGGTCCTCGTCTGGCCGACGTAGAAGCGGTAGAGCCGCGAGGCGGAGTCGCGCGGCTCCGCCGTCACGGTTTTCGAGCAGCACCGGCGCTTCTCCCCTTACTTCTGCTCCCCGATCCACCGCTCCACGTTCCGTTCCAGCACGTCGAGCGGGACCGAGCCGCTGCCCAGGACGATGTCGTGGAAAGCGCGGACGCCGAACCTGGCTCCGAGCGCCTGCTCGGCGCGGCGGCGGAGGTTCTTGATTTGGATCTCGCCGAGCTTGTAGGAGAGCGCTTGGGCCGGCCAGGAGATGTAGCGGTCGGTTTCGGTCTCGCATTCGTGGAGGGGGAGCGCGGTGTGGCTCGCGAGGTAGTCGATCGACTGCTGACGTGTCCAGCCAAAAGCATGCAGGCCGGTGTCGACCACCAGGCGGCAGGCGCGCCACATCTCGTAGGTCAGGCGGCCGAAATTGCTGTAGGGGTCGGTGTAGAAGCCGGCTTCGAGGCCGAGCCATTCGGAGTAGAGCCCCCACCCTTCGCCGTAGGCCGAGATGTAGGAGTGGCGGCGGAAGTTCGGCAGGTTCTCCATCTCCTGCGCGAGCGAGCCCTGCAGGTGATGCCCGGGCACCGATTCGTGGAGGGACAACGCTTCCAGGTTGTAGAGCGGCCGGCTTTCCAGCATGAACGTGTTGACCCAGTAGATGCCCGGCCGGGTGCTGCCATAGGGCGCTCCAACGTAGCGGCCGCTCGTGTACTTGGGCGCCAGGTGGTCGGGCACCGGCTCGACGGTATAGGGCGTGCGCGGCAGTCGGCCGAAAAGCGCGGGGAGCTTGCCGTCCATCCGCTTCGCGATCCACGCCGCCCGCATCAGCAGCTCCTCGGGGGTCCTGGCGTAGAAGCGCGGATCGGTGCGCAAGAATTGAAGGAAGGCGGGGAAGTCGCCGGCAAAGCCGGTCCCTTTCATCACCTCCCGCATCTCTTTGTCGATCCGCTCCACCTCGGCGAGGCCGATGCGGTGGATCTGGTCGGGAGCGAGATCGAGCGTCGTGTACTTTTTGATCTGGTGCCGGTAGAACGCCTCGCCGGCAGGTAGCGCCGAGGCGCCGAGTGTTCCGCGCGCTTGGGGGTAGTACTCGGTGGTGTAGAAGTCCAAGAAGGTCCGAAAGCCGGAGATCGCCCGCAACACGGCAGCCCGGCCGCGCGTCCGCAGTCGGTCGGCTTCCGGAGCGGGGAAGCTCGCCGGGAGGGTTTCGAGCGGAACCCAGAACACGCTCTTCGTCGGGTCCTCGACCACGTGTGCCGAGATCGTCTTCTCATAGCCGGCGAGCGTCGCCTTGGGCACCGTGAAGCCGCGAGCGAGGCCGCGCCGCATCAAGACGATCCGTTGCGCCACCACGGTCGGCCAGGCTTCGAGGCGGGAGAGGTAGTTGTCGAGATCGCGCACGGTGCCGAGCGGCACGCTGTCCGGCAGCTGGGCAAAGCCGGTGTGAAACCCTGAGTCGGCGTTGATCGGCATCTCGTCGTCGCCCAGCTCGAAGTCGGCGATCCGGGTCGTCAACTGGGCGCGGAAGACCTGGGCGCTGGTCTGGTCTTCGGGCGAGAGTTCTGCCGGAGCGATCCGGTCCAGCTCGGCCAAGAACGCCTTCGTCTGGTTGGCGCGGCGCGCCAGATCCTCAATGGAGGCCGTGGTCAGGCGATCGTCGTATTCGTGGCGCCCAACCGAGGTGGCGAACTCGGGATCTTGCCCAAGGCGCCATTCCCACTCGCGATCGAACAGCTCATGGAGCTTCGCCGAAGAGGCGGAATCCGCCGCGTCGAGCGTTGGCGGCGCGAGCAGGGTGACGAGCAGGCAGACGGCAAGGAACGGGCGTCGAAGCATCGCAAAGGTCTCCGGGGTCGTTGAGTTGACGAGAGGGAGCCTATCGCGGCGGAACGGCCGAGAGAGTGGAGGCACGTAGAAATGCGAGAAAACGGGTGCCGCCAGGGCGGCGGCACCCGGTGTTTCGAGCGGTGTTTACTGCTGAACGATCTTCACGTCGTCCACCCCGGCTTCGACCAAACTCGCGGTCGAGGCGTCGGCGGCCAGGATCCGGATGCGGACGGTCTGGCCGGCGAAGGCCGAGATGTTGGCCGAGCCGCTCGCCCAGACCGCGTTGTCGCTCGTTGCCGCGCCGAGCTCTTGGAGCACCTGGGTGGTGGTGGCACCGACCACTTGGACCCGGAAGAAGTCGGCCGAGGTGGAGTTGGTCGAGTGCGAGAAGTAATACGAGAAGGTGAGCGTCAGCGTGCCGGTCGCGGGCAGGACGATCGCCGGAGACTGGATCGTGGTCGTTCCGCCGTCGAGGTCGAACGCGCCCGCGCTCGTTCCCGCCAGCCTGCCGGTCGAGAGGTCGTTCAATCCCGAGACCGTCGTGCCCAGCTGGCGCGCGCCGCTATCGGTGGTCGCCTCCGGATCGCCCCGTTCCCACTGACCCGTCGTCGCGGTGTCGGTCGCGAGCGGATTTAAGGTCCAGCCCTTGTTGGTCTCGAAGTCGTCGAAGAAGACGGTGACCGGGCCGGTGCTCGCGACGACCGACACCGTGTCGGTGGCCGACGCCGCGCCGTCGCTCACCTGGAGTTGGAAGACGTAGGTTCCGGCGGTCGCCGCGACGAAGCTCGCCGAGGAGGAGTTGGGATTGGTGAGCGTCGCCGCCGGGCCGGACACTTGAGTCCAGGCGTAGGTGAGCGCGCTCGGTCCGCTATCCGGATCGGACGAGCCCGTGCCGTTCAGGGTGACCGTGGCGTTCACGCCG
>JANNIH010000045.1:0-127646 GCA_031404815.1 Holophagales bacterium
GCGGCGAGCCGGTCTCGTCGAAGCGCCGTGAAAATACGTTGCCGAAGTCGGCGGAAACGGCGAGCGCCCGGCCCGTCTCGTCGAACGAAACTTCCAAGTCGTCGAGCAGGCTCGCTCCGCCGAGGTCGGCGGTCGGTCCGAGCGGCGAAAGATCGGGCCCTAGCATCCGGCCGAACGCGGGGAGTTGGACGATCGGAAGCGGGAACGGCGAGATGAACAGATCGCGCCAGGCGACGAACAGCCGGCCGTCAGGCGCGGTGGCAAGCCGGGGCACGGCCAGGGCGACCCGGCTCTCCAGGTCCCCTTCCTCATCCACCCGCTTGGGATCCGCCAGCGGAGTGCCGTTCGGGTCGAGCCGGCGCGCGAAGACGCCGTAGATCTCGAAGTCGAGGTTCAACTGGCGCAAATACGCGACCGCAAAACCGCGTCCTGGAAGCGTCGCCACCTGCGGGAACGAGCCGGCACCGAGATCGATCTCGGCCCCCAACCGACGCCCCAAGGCGTCGAATCTCTGCGCCGCGATCGTGCTCGGAATGCAGCGCTGCCAGACGGCGAGAAACGTGCCGTCCGGTTGCGCGGCGATCTCCGGTTCGCTGTCATCGCAGGCATCATTGCCCAGAGCGAAAGAGCCGCGGCGCTCGACCGAAGCACCGGCGACCGAGGCGTAGGCGAACAGAAACAGGAGAGAGGCGGCGGTGCGGATCGCTTGGCGAGGGCTCATATCCTGGACTCCGGTTCGAGGGTGGCAGATAGTGGAAATGTTCCAATACCATATCCCAGAACCGCAGCGTACGCTGTCGAAATCTTGATCAGCGCCGAACGCGGCCACAAACCCGGCCGCCCGGGAGCTTGACGGCAGCCCTAGAGGTGGCTACGGTTCGGGGCATGGCATCCGACACCCCCAATTCGATCACCCGGCTGTATCGGGCGTGCGACCCGCGGGACGCGCTGCCGTCGGGAGATCCCCGCTTCGTGATCCTCGACGAAGTGCGCGGGTCGGCGACGCCTTCGCTTCTCTACGAGCAGAACCTGCGCCTCTCGAATCCCTCGAAGCCGGAAGTGAAGATCTTCTCCGGGCACTTAGGGGTAGGCAAGTCGAGCGAGCTTCTTCGGCTCAAAGGGAATTTGGAGAATCCCAGCTCGGGGCGGGCCTTTCGGGTGATCCTGGTGGATGTCGAAAAGAACCTCGATCTGAACGACCTGGATTTTCCCGATTTGCTGGTGTTTCTGGCCGCCGAGATTCAGCGAGACCTGCGCGCGGCCAAGATTCCGGGCTTCTCGGGCACCTCGACGCTCCTGACCGACCAGTGGGACCGGCTTCGGAGCGCTCTAGGCGCCAAGTTCGATCTGACCGGCGCAGACCTCGACGTTCCGTTTGCCTCGCTCGCGCTGGAGATCAAAAACCGACCGAGTTCCAGGGGCCTGCTCCGGGGCAAGATTGAAGAGCAGAGCACGAGCCTGCAGAAGGCGGTGAACGATCTCCTGATCACGGCAAATGTCAGCTTGCGGAGAGAGGGCTGGGAAGGGCTCGTCCTGATCGTCGACGGTTTGGAGCGCGTGGCCCTCCGCAATCTCGAGAACGGCGTCACGACGCACCAGCGCCTGTTCATCCACCGCAGCGAGCAGCTGGCGAACCTCGCGGCCCACGTCGTCTACTCGATGCCGATCTCCCTGGTCTACTCGGCGGAGTTCGCCGAGGTCGAGCAGACGTTCGGCGGTCGCCCGATCCCGGTGCCGATGATCCGTTTGCGCGGAGACCATCGCTCCGCCGTGACCCCCGACACGCCGGGGATGCGCAAGATGCGCGAGATTGTCGCGGCGCGGTGCCGGTACGCAGAGGTCGATCCCGCCGAGGTCTTCGATGCGGAAGAGACCTGCCACCTGCTGTGCGAAGCGACGGGCGGTCACCCGCGGCACCTGATGATGTTCCTCCAATCTGCCTTGAGCCGCGTCAGCGGCCTGCCGATCACCAGGGCCGCCGCCCTGGAGGCGATCCGTGAGGCGGCGAACTCCCTCGTGCGTCAGATCGACGAAGAGGAATGGCCGAGGCTGCGCCGCTTCGTCGAGCCGCGCGAAGAGATTCCGCACGATCCCGAGCACCTCGCCATGCTCCGCCACCTGCATGTCTTCGAGTACATGAACGGCAGTCCCTGGTACGAGGTGAACCCTGTCCTCCGCACCCTCCCCAAGCTCGCTGCCGCCGACTGAAGCGGGTCGGTCGGCCGAGGATTCGCTCCGAGCCCTCGGTCGAGGGCTCGCGCGGTCGGAGGGATTCGCGCTCTTCTTCGCCGTCTGTAACCAGCCGATCCAGGTCCGAAAGTACATTGAGAAGCTTCAGCTGCTCGTGCCAGCCCGGCCGATCGAGACGATCGTGCTCGACCCTGGGATCGAGAGCGTCCTCCGAGGGGTGGTGGATCGCGCTGATCCAGCGGGGCGCGGTCCTTTGATGGTGATGGGCCTCGAACGCGCGCTCGATTCGACCGCGAAGGATCATCCGATACTCCACGGGCTGAACTTGAGCCGCCCCGAGTGGCCCAAGAAGCTGCCGCGGCCGGTCGTCTTCTGGGTCCCGGAATACGCGCTGGGGATCGTAGGTAGGGAGGCACCGGATTTCGCCGATTGGCAGAGCGGGACGCATTTCATCCTAGGTGGAGCCGAAGATGGAATCGAGACCCGGAATGTCGGCGGTCCGAGCCCGAGTCCGCGAGCGGATGTTGACCTGCCGGTTCCCAGTCTCGATGCCCGCGAGCGCCGGGATGTCGAGCTCTCGGGGCGTCTTGATTCATTCAAAGACAGCGACTCTCCAGAGGCACTCGCTGCACGATTGCGCTGGCTCAGCGAGCTCGGCCGCAATGCTCTCGTGGATGGGCGCCTCGAAGATGCGGAGCGCTTCCATCGCGAGTCTTTGGAACTTGCAGAGCGAATCGGCCAGGAACAGGCGATCGGTGCGCAGCTGACGAACCTGGCGGGTGTTTATGAAGCGCGGGGAGAGTATTCGAGAGCCGAGGAAACGCTCGACCGAGCGATCAATCTCGACCAAACACTGGGCGACGACAGAGCACTGGGAACAGATCTCGCCAACCTCGGGATCCTGGCTTTTCGCCGATCGAAGCTCGAACGGGCGGAAGAGCTTTACCGTCGTGCGCTCGGCCTGGCCGAGGAGGCGAGAGATGCCGCCGAAGTGGCGAGGATCACCTCGAGTTTGGCGGCGGTGTTTCGGGAAGGCGGGAGGCTTGACGAAGCGGCGGAAGCCCTCGATCGGAGCCGCGAGATGTTTCGATCGCAGGGCGACAAGCTCAGTGAGGCGACAGTAGCCGGAATCTCCGGTTTCGTCGCCATGGACCGCGGGGACTATTTGCAGGCGGAGGCGTTTCTCTTGGAAGCGCTGGCACTCGATCGCGAGCTGGGGCGCCCTGTGGGCATCGCCAGTCGCCTGGCCGGGCTCGGCATCGTGGCGGCTCGTCAGGGGCGGTTTGACGAAGCGATTGGGAGGTTGCGGGAGGCTGTGCTGCTCTTCGAGCAGGTGGGAGATCCCCACGGCCAGGCCGAATGCTGGGCCAACCTCGGCGCCGTCCATCACGCACAAGGGGATCTGGGAGCCGCCCGCGAGGCCTGGCTGCGAGCCGAGGCTCTCTATATACGTTTAAATCTCGGGACCAAGGTGGCCGAGGTTAGGGACCGCCTGGAATCTCTTCCCGGCTAGCCTGTTCTTCCTACCGGTCGGCTCGGCGAAACTCTTTGCGAAAGCGGCTTCAGATCCCGGTGGCCGGCCTGGCGGCGGCTCCGGAGAACGTCGCACCGGTGACCTCTTCCGGTGTGAGGCCGCGGTCGAGGTCGAGCCCCAGCAGTTTCCAGCGATGGGCGGAGAGGCGCAGAGGGGCCCGGATTCGCTCGAAAAACTCGGTGGGCCAAAGCACCCCTCCGATCTCGCGCCAGTTGCCGAAGGTGGTATCCACCTCGGCGCCGCGGGTGCTCGCGAGGCCCTCCAAGGTGAAGCGGACCCGCCGGAGCAGACCGGTCTTGCGGTCGATTGACAGGAGCACCCGGTCCTCCGGGGACAGTCCGAAGCCCGGCCGCAGGATGGCCAGAATGCGATCGCAGGCGGCGCCGTCCACGGTGTCGCCGCCGGCCGGTCGAAGCTCCGCCCGCCGGTCGGCAAAGAAGAACGGACCGGTAAGAAACATCCGGTAGGCGTCGGCCACCAGGGCCGCAGAGGCGATTTTCTCGGCGTCGGATTCTTCCTTGCCGTTGTACCAGACCTTGATTCCCTCGGGCGTACGCACAACCTGCTTCGTGCCCGCCGGGCCTTGATGGGCCTGGGCGAGAATGCCCTCCGCCCGGAGAAACCGCTCCTCGGAACTCTTGCGGAACGGTTTGTCCACCAGCACCGGCTGGACGCGATCGACGATCGAGAGCCAATCGCCCTCATAGCGGACGCTGACATCGTGGAGCCGGCCCCAGGCGTCGCCACCATGAGCCGCGATGGCGCGCGCCAAAATCGCGGCGGCCTGCTCGGGTGAGCCGACCGCGCGGCTCTTGGCAATTTGGGCCGTGCCGCAGCCGGCCGTGAGCAGAGTCAGAAACAATAGGGAAGAAACGGGCAAATCGGTGCGTGGTCTCATCGATACCCCTACCGAACCCGCTTCCGCCGGTTCCTGATGTAGTCCGCGAGCAGAAACTCGCCCAGGTTGTACGGCGAGGCGAAGTAGGCGCGGCCGCGGTTGATCTGAGTGAGCTTTTCGACGAAGTCGGTGAGCATCGGGTCGGTCGCGAGCATGAAGGTGGTGATCACGATCTTCTGGCGCCGGCAGTGATCGGCCTCTTCTAACGTGAGGTTCACGATCCGCATGTCGAGGCCGAAGGGGTTCTTGTAGACCTGGCCCCCCTCGGTGATCGCCGAAGGCTTGCCGTCGGTGATCAGGAAGATCTGCTTGTTCGGCTGCTTCTGCCGCGACAACAGGCCGCGGGCGAGCTGGAGCGCTTCGCGCGTGTTCGTGTGGTACGGCCCGGCTTGAAGATAGGGGAGGTCGGAGAGCTTCATCGGCTCGGCGCGGTCGCCGAACTGGATGACCCCTAAGTGGTCTTTCGGATACTTAGTCGTGATCAGCTCGGTGAGCGCCAAGGCCACGGTTTTGGCCGGGGTGATCCGGTCTTCGCCGTAGAGGATCATCGAGTGGCTGACGTCGATCGCGACGATCGTCGCGCACGAGGTCAGGTGCTCGGTCTCGAAGACTTCGAGATCCTCTTCGGCCATCTCCAGCTCGCCCTTCGTGCGACGCATCGCGTTTTGCAGCGACCGGGCGGAGTCGATCAGGTTCAAGTCGTCGCCGAAGGTCCAGGGCTTGGTCTCGGGCTGGCGCTCGACCCCCTCGCCGAACGAGTGGATCGGATGGTAGCCGGCCGACGAGCGGTCGAGCCCGCCGAAGATCTCCTCGAACGCGCTTTTCCGGATCTTCCGCTCGCCGCCCGTGGTGAGCGACATGCCACCCTCTTGGTCGCGGCCGATCAGGTTCTGATCCTCCAGGCTCTCAAAGAACTCCTGGAGGTCCAGATTCTCGGGCAGATAGCCATGAGCTTGCAGCTCGCGCATCCAGTTCATCGCCTCTTCCGGGTCTCCCCCGGTGGCGAGCACGAGTTGGTTGAACAGGCTAAGGAGGTCCATCCCCGCCATGAGGGCGCGGAGCAGTTCAGGGTCGAGCCAGGCGTATTTGTGGCGCATCGGGCGAGTCTAGAAGGTCGAATCGAGAATCATGAAGGGGAGAAGCGAGTTGGGGGTTTCAAGATTCCCGATTCGTTATTCGTCACTCTTCTCGCCCTTGCCCGAGCGCTCCATCGTAGATCTCGGAAAGCGGCAGCCGCGCGCCGACGCTCTGCAACGCTGCGGCTTCATCTGCGCGATCGCCATGGCGGGATCATCGCACGGCGGGCGGGGTGGGGACCAGGCGATGAGGACGAAATCAGTCACTCGCCGCACTAAGAGGTGCAGGGGATCGCGAACGCTCCCCAATCGACGAACAAGGAGAGGGAAATGAAGAAGCGGAACCTGAAGCTCAATCTGTCGAAAGAGACCCTGCGCAGCCTGGCGGCAGAGGAAACTCTGGAGGCCGCAGGCGGTACCCGAAGGACCTGCGCGTTCACCTGCACGGGGAGCGCGGTCGCCTGTTGCGCCACCGGCGGCGAAGCGAATAGCTGTCCCTGCTCGTAGGCCACACGTTGAGTTCGTCGGCGGGCCCCCTTGGGCCCGCCGCCTGATCCCCAGAGATCGGGAAGGGCGCGTCAGTTCAGATCGCTCTCCGACCGGCCACTTCGCCGCCGCGGCTTCAAGAGCTGGAATTTGACCAGCTCCTTGTAGCTGATCCGGCTGTCGAGGTCGTGGCGGGCGAGCTTCAGGTGCTGGTGGAGACCTTCGAGCACGATCTCGGCGGCGAGAGCCTTCTCAGGCTCGGTGGCGCTCTGGCCGCGGTAGCGCTCGACCAGATCGAGCAGACCGGGCACGCGGGCGAGCTCGGCCTGGTACTCCGCGGCGGTCTGCTCGTCCGACAGCGAGACCTCGTGCCCCGCCGCGAACCAGCGGACGATCCCCGCGTACGGCCCGTCATCGTCGGCGCCGCGGCTGCCCAGCTCTTTGCCGATCTCGGGGAAGCCGGCGTCGAACACCTTCTTGACCGCGAGACCGATCAGCCGCCGGGCGACCACTTCCGCCCCCTGCTGTTCCCCTTCGTAGACCATCTCGACCTTGCCGGTGATCGCCGGCAGGAGCATCTGCAGATCGGCGAGGCGCGGGAAGATCTTCGCCTCGTTGGTCTTCAGCTGGCGGCGTTCCAGGTTCGAAGCGAGCAGCTCGAGCGCGGCGATCGCCACGCGGGCCGAGACGCCGGAGGATTGATCGACCAGATCGCTCTCGCGGGCCGCGATCGAGATCTCTTCGACCAACATGCGAATCTCGTCCGGAATCTCCAAGCCCGGCACGTCGCGGTCGGTCCACGCCTCCTGGGCGGTGATCGCGGCCGAGGTCTCTGCGTCCGGCGGATAGTGGGTGAGGATCTGCGAGGCGATCCGGTCTTTGAGCGGCGTGATGATCGAGCCGCGGTTCGTGTAGTCCTCGGGGTTCGCCGAGAAGCACATCATCAGGTCGAGCGGGATGCGCACGGGGAAGCCGCGGATCTGTAAGTCCCGCTCTTCGAGCAGGTTGAACAGGCCGACCTGGATGCGCGGCGCGAGGTCAGGGAGCTCGTTGATCGCGAAGATCCCCCGGTTGGTGCGCGGGATGATGCCGAAGTGGATCACCTCCGGATCGGCGAACGTGAGCCGCCGGGTCGCGGCCTTGATCGGGTCGATGTCGCCGAGCAGGTCGGCGATCGACACGTCCGGCGTCGCGAGCTTCTCGTTGTAGCGCGCCTCGCGCGGCAGCCAGTCGATCGGTGTTTCGTCCCCCGCTTCGGCGACCCGCCGCTGGCCGGGGACCGAGATCGGCGCGAGCGGATCGTCGTTGAGCTCTGAGCCGGTGAGGATCGGCACTTCCGGGTCGAGAAAGTCGACCAGCCCGCGCAGGATGCGTGTCTTCGCCTGGCCGCGCAGGCCGAGCAGGATGAAGTCGTGGCCGGCGAGCAGGGCGTTGACGACCCCCGGGATCACCGTCCGGTCGTAGCCGAGGATCCCCGGAAAGAGCGGCTTGCCCGTTTTCAGCCGCTCGCGCAGGTTGGCGCGCAGCTCGGTCTTCACCGAGCGGGGCCGGTAGCCGGTCTCGCGCAATGCGCCCAACGTGGTCGGTCGTTTCGACATCAGTTCTTTGCCTTTTCTACCAGCTCGGCGGCCGGCTCGGTTGCGTGCTCGGAGAGGAAACGCTCGGCGTCGATCGCCGCTTTGCAGCCGCTGCCGGCCGAGGTGATCGCTTGGCGATAGCTCGGGTCGGTCACGTCGCCCGCGGCGAAGACGCCGGGGATTTGGGTCCGGGTGGTCGGCTCATCGACGATCAGATAACCCGCGTCGTTCATTTCGAGCTTGTCCCGGAACAGCTGGGTGTTCGGCACGTGGCCGATGGCGTAGAACAGCCCCTGGGTCGGATGCTCGGAGAGTTCGCCGGTCACGGTGTCGCGCACCCGGATGCCGGAGACGCCGGTCTCGCGGCTGCCGAGGATGTCGATTACCTCCGAATTCCAGAGCCAGGCGATCTTCGGGTTGGCGAGCGCCCGGTCCTGCATGATCTTCGAGGCGCGCAGCTCGCGGCGGCGGTGGACCACCGTGACCTTCGAGGCATACTTGGTGAGGAAACTCGCCTCCTCCATCGCCGAGTCGCCGCCGCCGACCACCACGACCTCCTTGTCGCGGAAGAAGAAGCCGTCGCAGGTGGCGCAGGCGGAGACCCCGTAGCCCATCAGCTCCTGATCGGCCGCGAGGCCGCCGAGCTTCGCCGTGGCGCCGGTCGAAAGAATCAGCGAGTGGGCGCGGTAGACCCCTTCGTCGGTGCGCACGGTGAACGGCCGCGCCGAGAGATCGACATCGATCGCCGCCTCGAATTTGACCAAGGCGCCGAAGCGCTTGGCCTGGTCGCGCATCTTGTCCATCAGCTCGGGACCCATGATGCCCTCAGGAAACCCGGGGTAGTTTTCGACCTCGGTCGTGATCGTCAACTGCCCCCCCGGCTGGTTCCCTTCGAGCACGAGCGGCGCGAGATCGGCGCGCGCGGCATAGAGAGCGGCGGTCAGGCCGGCCGGGCCGGAACCGAGGATGATCAAGCGGTGGATGGGATTCGTAGGGTGTTGCGCATCGGGAATAGACATGTCGAGAACCTGACCTCCTGGGGATCGGATCGCTTCAAACGGGTGGCAGAAGCTCAACGCGAGTATAACCGCGGCGACCGACCCGCTCGGAGAGAACAGGGGAGGGGGTAGAGTTGTTCCTGGGGGTCTTCCTACGAATCCGCAAACCAACCCGTGAACCGCGCGGTATCGATCAGCCGGACACCCTCTACCCCGCGCGGGGTGTGCGCGTGGCGGGTCCGGCTCGCCACCCAGTGCTCGGCCTCGGCCCGATCCCCAAGTTCCTCGCGCACCGCGAGCAGCGGTTTGAGCGCTCGCGGGTCGGAGAAGGTCTCGGTCCATTTCGCCTCGATCAAGCGGAGATGGCTGTTGCGCTCGATGACGAAATCGACCTCGACCCCCCGCGCGTCGCGCCAGAAAAAGACGTTGCCGGCGGAGCCCGCCGCGGCCCGCGCGCGCAAAATCTGGCCGAGCACGAAGGTCTCCCAGACCGCTCCGGCCAGCGGGGAGGCGGCGAGCGCGGCCGGCGTTTCGAGGCCGAGCAGAAAGCAGAGCAGGCCGGTGTCGCGAAAATAGAGCTTGGGCGATTTGACCATCCGCTTCGTCGGGTTGGCGAAATACGGTTCGAGGAGGAGAACCTGATTCGACGCCTCCAGAACCGAGAGCCAGTCGCGCGCCGTCGAGCCGGCGATGCCGATATCGCGCGCCAGATCGCTCAAGTTGAGCAGCTGGCCGGAGCGCAGCGCGCAGGCGCGCACGAAGCGCTCGAAGTCGCGCAGGCTTCCGACCCGCAGGGCCAGGCGGACATCGCGCTCCAGATAGGAGGCGACATAGCTCGAATAGAACAGGCGCGGCTCGTTGCCGCGATCGCGCCAGAGCTCGGGGAAGCCGCCGCGCCAAAGGATCTCCTCGGTGCGGATCTCCTCATCCGGAAAGGCGGAGAGGATCTCGACGCTCGCGAGCGTATCCAGTTCGAGCACGGCGCAGCGCCCGGCCAAGCTCTCCGAGAGCGACTGCATGAGGGAGAACTTCTGCGAGCCGGTCATCAGGAAACGTCCGCGCGCCTCTCGTTCGGCGTCGATCGCGACCTTCAAATAGCGGAACAGCCCCGGCGCGTACTGCACCTCGTCGAGGATCACCGGCTCGGAAAATCCGCGGAGAAACTCCTCACCCCGCTCATCGGCCTGGGCAGCCGCCGAGGGGAGGTCGAGGGATGCGAAATCCGCGGAGTCGAACAAGTGCCGCAAGAGGGCGGTTTTACCGGTCTGGCGGGCGCCGGTCACGACCAACGCAGGGTATTGAAGCGCCGCGGCGCGCACTCGATCCGAGAGAAGGCGGGGAATCCACATGTGGACAGTTTATGCCTGGCAGGCTGAGATTTCCAGCTTTATAGGCTAGAGATTGCTCAAGGCGCCCCCTCTTTCCGGAAGCGGCGCCCTCCCCCCATGGCGTATGATCCGCCCTCCTAGAGGAGGGACCGTCCCCGCATGGCAATCAGCGTTTTCGACCTGTTCACGATCGGTATCGGCCCGTCGAGCTCTCACACCGTGGGGCCGATGCGGGCGGCGAAGCGATTCGTCGAACGGCTGGAACGCCAGGGGCAATTGGGGTCTCTCGCGCGGATCGAGGCCACCCTCTACGGTTCGCTCGCGATGACCGGCAAGGGGCACGGCACCGACAAGGCCGTGCTGATGGGGCTCGAAGGGGAGACTCCGGAAGAGGTCGATCCGGGCGCAGTCGCTCCCCGGGTCGCGGTGATTCGCGAGACGCTTCGGCTGCGACCGCACCGGCGCCATGAGGGCGAGATCGAGTTCGAAGAGAAGCGCGACCTGATCTGGAACCGCCGCGAGGTGCTGCCGCTCCATTCGAACGGCATGCGCTTCCGCGCGTTCGATGGCCTTGGCGCGATCCTCGACGAGCGGGTCTACTACTCGGTCGGCGGCGGTTTTGTCGTCGATGAATTGTCGGCAGGCGCCGACCGGCTGGTTCGCGACGAGACGCCTCAGCCCTATCCGTTCTTTTCGGGCGAAGATCTGCTGCGCCTCTCGCGCGAGCACAAACTCGCGATCTGGCAGCTGATGCTCGAAAACGAGAAAGCCTGGCGGAGCGAAGAAGAGATCCGCCCCCGCTTATTCAAGATCTGGGGCGCCATGCAGGCGTGCGTCGCCCGCGGTTGCAGCGAGCATGGCGTGCTGCCCGGGAGTCTGCGCGTCAAGCGCCGGGCGTCCCGGTTGTTTCAAGAACTGACCAGTCGCCCCGAGGCCGGTCTCCAGGATCCCCTCACCCTGCTCGATTGGGTGAACCTCTACGCGCTCGCCGTGAACGAAGAGAACGCCGCGGGCGGCCGGGTGGTGACCGCGCCCACCAACGGTGCCGCTGGGATCATCCCGGCGGTGCTTCACTACTATCGGCGCTTGACCCCCGGGGCCGACGACGAGGGGGTGATTCGCTTTCTCCTCACCGCGGCGGCGATCGGCATCCTGTACAAAGAGAACGCCTCGATCTCCGGCGCCGAGGTCGGCTGTCAGGGAGAGGTGGGGGTCGCCTGCTCGATGGCCGCAGCCGGGTTGGTCGCCGCCCTCGGCGGGCCGACGATCCAGGTCGAAAACGCCGCCGAGATCGGGATGGAGCACAACTTGGGGCTGACCTGCGATCCGGTCGGCGGCCTGGTCCAGATTCCCTGCATCGAGCGGAACGCCATGGGCGCGGTCAAGGCGATCAACGCCGCGCGCCTCGCCCAGCGCGGCGACGGCTCGCACAAGGTCTCGCTCGATCGGGTGATCAAGACCATGCGCGAGACCGGCGCCGACATGAAGACCAAATACAAAGAAACCTCGCGCGGCGGCCTCGCGATCAACGTGATCGAATGCTGAGCGAGGGCACCGAACACCGCGAACGGTGAGAATGCCGGTCGTCGAACGCTTAAACCCAAAAGGCCCAGGAGAGACCATGTACGCCAGCGAACGCCTGCTCGCCGCTTTCAACACCCAGATCGCCAACGAGATGGGTGCCTCGATTCAATACATCGCCTCGGCCGCCTATTTCGATTCCGCGGCGCTGCCGGAGCTCGCCAGCTTCTTCTACCGCCAGTCGGACGAAGAGCGGATGCACGCGATGAAGTTCGTCAAGTTCGTGGTCGATGTCGGCGGCCGGGTGGAGATTCCCGCGATCGCCAAGTCGAAGTGCGACTTCGCCTCCGCCGAAGAGGCCGCCCAGCTCGCGCTCGATTGGGAAAAGCAGGTGACCCAGCAGATCTACGACCTGCTCGACATCGCGCACCAGGACCGAAACCACATTGCCCGACGCTTCCTCGATTGGTTCGTCGACGAGCAGCTCGAAGAGATGAGCTCGATGGGCAACCTGCTCCAGGTGATCCAGCGCGCGGGCACCGATCGGCTGCTCTCGGTCGAAGATTTCCTCTCGCGCCAGGGGGGCAAGACGGCCGGTCCGGGCGGCGAGGGCGGCGAGTAGCCCCCCGCCGTAAATACCCTCACCCCTTCTTCTCTAGCCGCTGGAGGCTGCGCCCGCGATGCCCGATGCCGACATCTATCCCACGCTGGACGACCTGCCGGCCGAATCGGACGGGCTCGATTTCGCGCCGTATGTAGAGACCCTCGCCGGGCTGCTCGGTGGGCGCGAGACGCGCACGCCGTTGACGCTCGGTGTGTACGGCGATTGGGGTTCGGGCAAGACGACGCTGCTGCGGTTGGTGAAGAAGGCGCTCCCTCCGGAATGCCGTACGGTCTGGTTCGATGCCTGGAAGTACGACCACCAGGAGACGCTCTGGCGCGCGCTGCTGCTGCTCGTCCTGACGGAGGTGGGCGAGGCGATTCGACAGGACGAGAATGCGGAGCCAGGAGATCTGAACGAACTCGACGATCTAAGAAACGCCCTCTACCGCGCGGTCGATCGCGAGGAGGTCGGCAAGGTCGAGATCGACGGCGAAAAGCTGCTGGGTGGGTTGGCGAAGGGGGCGGTTCGGATCGGCCTCTCGTTCATACCGCCGGTTAAGGTGCTGGCGGATCTGGTGGCGGGTTTAGGGGAGAAGGCCGGGGAGGGTGCGGGTGACGATCTGCTCGCCGGCATCCGCCGGGCGCGGACGCAGATCCACGTCGATCAGGTCCAGTTCCTGGAGCAGTTCCAATCGAAGTTCGAGCACCTGGTCAAGAAGTACGTGATCGGCCGCGGCGAGGGGGCGGGCCGGCTGGTGGTGTTCGTGGACGATCTGGACCGCTGCCTGCCCGAGAAGGCGGTGGAGGTGTTGGAGGCGATCAAGCTCTTCCTGGATGTCCGCGGCTGTGCGTTCGCTCTGGGTGTTGCCCCTGAGGTGATCGCGCGTGGGATCGAGGTGAAGTACCGGGAGTTCGGCGCAGCGGGCAAGGCGTTGCCGATCGATGGCGCGCGGTATCTGGAGAAGATCATCCAGATCCAGTTCCAGATCCCGCCGATCGAAGCTGCGGACATGCAGAAGTTCGTTTCGGGGTTGGTGGCGAGCTGGCCGGATGCGGCGTGCGCCGAGGTTTTCGCCGTCGGGTTGGAGGGGAGCCCGCGGCAGGTGAAGCGTGCGATCAACGTCTTCCTGCTCACCTGGGGGTTGGCCAAGGCGCGGAAGGAGAAGCTCGGGGAGAGGATCAAGCCGATCCGGCTGGCGAAGGTGGTGGTGCTTCAGCACGCTGCGCCGGAGTTGTATCAGGCGGTGCGCGGCACCCCGCGGTGGTTGGGTGAGTTGGAGACCTATTTTCGGGCGGATGCGGCGCGCGGCGGCGAGCCGGGGCTGCGGGGGGTGGTGCGAAAAGAAGCTCCGGGTGGGGAAGAAGCGACCGGGGAAGCGGTCGGGCCGCCGCCCGGTCTCGCCGGGTTGGTGAACAACGCTGCGGCGCGGCGCGTGCTCACCCTGCACGAGCCGGACGTGGCGGACGCGAACTTCGCCGGGCTATCGCCGGAGGAGCTGAAGCTCTATTTCACCCTCACCCGGAGCGCGGAAGCGCCAGCAACGGTTGCGGAGGAGGCGCAGCGCGCTTTCTTCGAGCCCGAGCTGGTGCGCGTGCCGGCGGGTACGTTTCTCATGGGATCGACCGAGGTGCAGGTGGAGAAGGTCCTCACCGAGGGGACTTTCAAGAAGGAGCACGAGGACCTTTTCCGTTCCGAACTGCCGCAGCACGAGGTGGAACTGCCGGAGTATCGGATCGGAAAGTATCCGGTGACGAACCTCGAATACCAACGCTTCGTCCGCGAGGCGAAGCACCGATCGCCCGAAGGGTGGACCGGGGACGCCTACCCCGAGGGTAAAGGCGATCACCCGGTGGTCGGTGTCTCCTGGGACGACGCCCGTGCGTTCTGCGACTGGTTGACCGAGAAGACCGGTTGGGTTAGGAGCTACCGCCTGCCGACCGAAGCCGAGTGGGAGAAGGCCGCCCGTGGTACCGACGGGCGAATCTACCCCTGGGGGAACGATTGGTCGCCGAAGAAAGTGAATAGCGTGGACGGCGGCCAGGGTGGTACCACTCCGGTAGGCCAGTACTCTCCCGCTGGGGACAGCCCGTGCGGCGCGGCCGACATGGCGGGCAACGTCTGGGAATGGACGCAGAGCGAGTTTCGGTCCTACCCCTACGTGGCGGCCGATGGCCGAGAAGGTCTCGGTAGTTCCTCCCGTCGTGTCTTGCGGGGGGGGTCGTTCCTCCACGGCCCGAGGTACGTTCGTTGCGTGTTTCGCTTCAGGAGGGTAGCCGATGTCCGCCAAAACGTCTTTGGTTTTCGATTGGCGGTGTCCCCATTCCTCCGCTCTGAACTCTGACCCTCTGGACTCTGAGTTCTGGGCCTGGATACCACCGGCTCACCGAGCAAGACCGGTGAGGGACGCCCTCATTCTTGTCCAGTACGCGCACTTGTCGGCGCGGCGCCGCAGAAGTTTGGTGTGGGCCAGGTGATTGTCGGCTCCGCCCGGCGAAATTTTAGCGCGGCGCGCGGAAAGTTTGAGCGGGATCTCCGGAGGGGAAATTGGGCCATCCTGATTTCCGAATCCGCACTCGCCGGTTTTAAGTCCGCACTCGGAAGTTTCAACTCTGCACTCGGAAGTTTTAAGTCCGCACTCCAAAATTTTCACTCCGCACTCGTAATTTTCGGCTTGGCAGAGTGCAACCTTGAGTTTTTTCTTCGGAGTGCCGATTTATCGAATGGAGGTTCGGAGTTTGTGATGCAGATTTCTGACTTTTTTCTTCGGAGTGCCGATTTTTTCTTCGCGAGTGCCGACTTTTTCATCGTGAGTTCGGAGTTTTTCTTCGCGAGTGCCGGCTCGACAAAGTGCATGGCCGACTTATTTTTTCCGAGTGCGGGTTTTTCAGAGTGCCGTGCCGACTTTTTCTCGAGGGGTACAGGCGCGACACAGTGGATGGCCGACTTTTTCCGCGCGATGTGAGGGCCGGCGACGGCTTCTCCTGCATTCCGCGGCTCGATCGACCCGGAAAAAGCAGGGTCCCGGGGCGCCGCAAAGATTTTTTTCGCCGAAAAGCCCAAAAGACTCGATTTCTCGGATTCGGCTCCCTATCCTTGTCGTGTGGGGCTGATCCCACACCTGACTTCGCTACAGCGAAGGAGGATGTATGAGGCAGAAACGCTATGCCGAGATCGCGAACAGCTGGAACGTGATGGTCGAGAACGCCCGCCCGATCGTGGGGTCGCTCGGGCCCGCGGTCGAGCGGCATCAGGCGCTCGAGACCAACGTCCAGAATCTGGTCCGTTTCAACGAGCAGGCCGAGGCGACTCGCTCGGAGCTGTCGAGCATCATGAAGCAGCGCCGAGAGCTGGCTTTCGGCGGTTCCCAGATCTACCGGCGGTTCACGGCGGATCTGCAGGCGCACCACGGTTTGGACAGCACCGAGCTGATCCGCTACGGCCTGCTGCCGAAAGGCCGGCCGCGCAAAGCCACCAAGAAGAAGAAGGAGGTGACGGCGAAGGCGAAGGTGGTGGAAGCGGGTCAGGTCGACTCGCAAGTCGCCCCGGCTTGATCCCCGATCCGGACGTTTGATCTCTTCCGACGGGCGGCTGGTCCCCGCCCGTCGTTTTTTTCCCTCGCGCTCGCCGTCGCTCTAGACGGTACCCCGCTCCCGCGGCGGGATGCAAGCGCGACTTTGACGGGTTTCTGCCGCCTCGATCCGCTCCAGCGCCCCCTTGCGATCCGTATGCACCAGAAGGATCAGCAGATCCCCGGCCGCCGAAAGATCTAGCGCCAGCTCGACTCCCGCCAGCTCCGTCTCGACCGGCAGGATCTCACCTACCCCGAGGCGACGCAGCTCCGCGTCGAGGATGGCGGGGACCTCTCCGGGCTGCCGGCCGCGCAGGAGCGCGGGCATCTCCTTGAGGATCACCAGATCGGGTGCGAAGCGGGCGGCCGCCGCGGCGAGGTCGCGCAGCGCCTGGTCATCGCGGTCTCCCGCTTGGCCGAAGAGGAGAATGCGGCGCTTGGCGGGGAGGGCGAAGACGAGCGGGCGGAGCGCCTCGTAGCCATGCGGGTTGTGCGCGTAGTCGAGCAAGACGGTGGCGCCGTTGCCGAGCGGGATCAGGTTCGCCCGGCCGGGGTTGTCGGCGGGGCCGGTGCCGATCGCGGCGAGCCCTAAGCGCATCGCTTCGGGGGAGATCCCGAGCGCGTCGGCGATCGCGATCGCGGTGAGCGCGTTCGATAGGTTGTGCCGGGCGGCGCCGCCGTGCGCGATGGGGATCTCGGCGATCCGGATCACCTCGGTGCGCCCGGCACCGTGCGCGAGGATCAGCGCGTCTCCATCCAAGAAGGCCGCAACACCCCCAGCGGCGACGTGCGAAGCGAGCGGCTCCGTCTGCGGTGAAAGCGAGAACCAGGCGAGCTCCAGCCCGAATCGTTCCGCAGTCTCCTTGCCGCGGGCCGCCAGCCCTGAGTCGTCCGCAGAGAGAACCAGCCGCCCGCCGGGCGGCAGCGTGTAGGCGATCGAGAGTTTTGCCTCTGCCAGGCTCGGCACGTCGAAGATGCCGTATTCGCCCAGGTGATCGGCGGCCACGTTGGTTACCGCCGCAGCCCGGGCGCGCGCGAGCGGCACACCGCGGCGGAGCAGGCCGCCGCGCGCCAGCTCCAGCACGCCGAGCTCGACGCGGGTGTCGCGCAGCGCCTTCCTCGTCCCTTCCGGCCCGGAATAGTCGCCGGTGGCGATCCGCTCGCCGCCGACCACTACGCCGTCGGTCGAGCTCAAACCGACCACGAACCCCGCCGCCCGGCCGATGCTCGCGAGCAGCCGCACCGTCGTCGTCTTGCCGTTCGTGCCGGTGACCACGGCGTGTGGAATGTCGTGGATCGCCGCCCAATCGATCACCGAGAGTGGATCGGGTTCGACAGCCCTCACCCCCGGCCCCTCTCCCAGCGGGAGAGGGGAGACAAGCGGAGGTGCTTTTGCCGTTCCCCCCTCTCCCTCTGGGAGAGGGGTCGGGGGTGAGGGCTGCTCAGTCTCCGGCCGCTCCCGCCGAGCAAACGTCCGGCTCCCCGTCCCCAAACCGACGGTCACCGCCTTGTCGTCGATCAAGAACGACACTCCGTGCGCCGCCGCCGCCGCGCGGAGCGCCGCGAGCTGCGGATCGCGCTCCGCTTCGATTCCCGCGCGGAGCGCCTCCGGTGTCAACGGAGGTGTTGGTTCCGCCTCGGGATCGGGCTCCGGCGGTGGCTCGCCGCGGCGTTTGCGGAGGGCGGCGGTCGCCGCAGCCCAGGCGGCCTCCGCGACATCGCAAGCGGCAAACAGGGCATCGAACGGCGCGCTGATCGCGAGGCTCGCGCCGCCGGGGAAGGTGCGGATGGCGATGCGTTCGCCGGCCCAGCCGAGATCGTCGAGCAGGTGACGTACCTGCTCCTGCCAGAGCGTGACCACGACCTCGTCCGCGGGGGCGAACGAGACTTCGAGCGCGGCCCCTTCGCGGTCGAGCAAGAGGCCGGGTCCGGTCAGGCGGCGGGAATCGAGAAGCTGCATTGGAGCGCGCAGAGTATCCCGGCGAGGCGCAACGGATCTAGGATCTGATGCTTGGGGTCGATTCTTTTTCGTCGGCCTCTTGCCTCCCTGGTCGATGTTCGGCTGGCGCCAGGGCGAGCGGCAGTTCTGAAACGCCCGTGCCACCTTGCCCGGCCGCGCCCTACGCGGTTACCATCGCCGCCCCATGACGGAAACGAAGTCGCAAAACGATTCGCCCACCTCGCCTCGGAGCGGCGGCGAGCTGGTGCCACGCTTCGAAGATCAGGGTTATACCGAGGCGGCGCTCGCCGCGCGGCGCGCCTGGGTCGAAGAGCGTACCGGGACGCTTCTTTCAGGCGTCGGCGGCGCGCCGATTCCGGCGGAAGCGATGCGCGGCAACATCGAGAATCCGATCGGCGAGGCGCGCCTGCCGCTCGGGGTCGCCGGGCCGTTGGTGGTCCACGGCGAGCATGCACAAGGAACGTTCTACGTGCCGATCGCCACGACCGAAGGGGCGCTGGTCCGTTCGTACGAACGCGGCATGGTTGCGATCTCGCGCGCCGGGGGCGCCACCGCCCGGGTGACCGCCGACGAAAACCGCGTGTCGCCGATCTTCCGCTGCGCGGACATCGCGGCGGCGACCGAGCTGGTTCGTTCGTTGCCGGGGCGTTTTGCCGAACTCGCCGCGGCGGCCGAGGCGACCACGCGGAACGGGCGGCTGCTGCGCATCGAACCTCAGCCCTACGGCCGCAAGGTGATTCTCCATTTCGTCTATTCGACCGGTGACGCCCACGGCATGAACATGATCGTCAAGGCGACCGACGCGGCCTGCCGGCTGCTCGCTCCGCCCGCTCCGGATCGCGGCGGCTATTTCATCTTCAGTGGCGCCGAATCGGAAAAGCACGCGAGCGGTTCCCTGTTGGCCGGGGGGAAGGGGAAGCGGGTCACCGCCGGCGCCCTGCTCCCCGCGCGGATCGTCCGCGCCTATCTGCACTGCACGCCGGAGGAGATGGTCGAGGTCTGGCAACAGACCGCGCTCGGCCACCTCCAGGCCGGGGCGCTTGGCTACAACGGGCACTTCGCCAACGGGCTCACCATGCTGTTCATCGCTTGCGGTCAAGATGTCGCGAACGTCGCCAACGCCGCGGTCGGCATCAGCTGTCTCGAACGGACGGCGAGCGGCGATCTCTATGCGAGCGTGACCCTTCCGTCGCTCACTGTCGCCACGGTCGGCGGCGGCACCGGGCTCGGTACCGGCCGCGAGTGCCTGGAGATGCTCGGCTGTTATGGCCCCGGCAAGGCGAAGAAGTTCGCCGAGATCACCGCCGCTCTTCTGCTCGCGGGGGAGCTGTCGATGGCCGGGGCGATCGCGAGCGGCGAGTTCGTGGCGGCGCACGAGACTTACGGCCGCAACCGGCCCGACGAAACCACGCCCCCGGCTGTGACCTCGTGAAGCGCCGCTTCCGCGGTCTGCGCTCTGCCCCCGACTCCCGCTACGACGCGATCCTGATCGGCTCCGGAGTGGGCGGTCTGGTCGCGGGCAACTTGCTCGCGCGCGCCGGGATGAAAGTCCTGCTGGTCGAGCAGCACTACATGGTCGGGGGGTATTGCAGCACGTTCCGGCGCGGTGGCTACACGTTCGATGCCGCGACCCATTTCTATCCGCTGCTCGGCAACCCGGACACGATCACCGGCCGGCTGCTCGCCGAGCTGGGGGTGACCACCGGTTGGGTCAAGATGGACCCGGTCGATACCTTTCATTTCCCCGACGGTTCGCGCTTCGAAGTGCCGGCCGATCTGGCGACCTATCAGGCGAAGGTGAAAGCCGAGTTCCCCGCCGAGGCCGCAGCGCTCGATGGCTTTTTCGCCGAGGTGAAAGAGGTCTATTTCCTTGGCCTCCTCCATTACTTCCGCGGCAAGCCGCTCGCCCAGATGGAGCGCCTGTTGAAGGTTCGCGACCTCACCCTGCGCGAGGTCCTCGACGCCCGCTTCCGCGACCGGAAACTGAAGCTGCTGCTGGCCGCCGATTGCCCTCACTGGGGCTCTCCCCCCGGGCGCACCTCGTTCGTCTTCGACTCGATGCTCCGGCTCTCTTATTTTCTCGGCAACTATTACCCCAAGGGGGGCTCGCAGGCGTTCGCCGACGATCTCGCGCTCCGCTTCGAGGAGCAGGGTGGGCACCTGCTGACCAGCGCGCGGGTGAACCGCATCCGGGTCGAGCAGGGGCGCGTCCGAGGGGTCGATCTCGAAGTCCTGCGCGGGCCGGTGCGCGCAACGTTTCCGGGCGGCCGGGTGCTCTCCGATGTGGTGATCTCAAACGCGGATCTGCTCCAGACGCTCGAACAGCTGGTCGGCCCCGAGCACCTGCCCCTTAAGCTGCTGCCGGAGATTCGAGCCTTGCGGCCGACGTTTCCCTGTTGGCTCACCCATCTCGGCCTGGTCGGCGTCTCGAACGAAGAGCTGGAGCGGGTTCAGGGCTACTATTGGGACGGCTGGGACATGGACCGCGTAGGGCTCGACGCACTCCGTTTCAAGCTGTTCGCGCCGACCCTCTACGAGCCGGAGATGGCGCCTCCCGGCGGCCAGGTGCTGATCATTCAAAAAGTGCTCGAGATGGACTTCTCGGGTGTCGCGGACTGGCCGGCCCACAAAGCGGAGATCGAGGCGTTCCTGTTCGGCCACTTGGAGCGGTTGATGCCGGGGATCGGCAAGAAGATCGTGGTCCAAAGCAGCGCCTCGGCGCGCACCTCGGAGCGCTTCACGCTCAATACCAACGGCGCGATGCTCGGCTGGGAGATGTCCCCCGACCAGCTCGGCGACGGCCGGCCGGAACTCGAAACGCCGATCGCGGGTCTATCGTGTGTCGGCCACTGGACCCGCCCGGGAGGCGGCATCACCCCGGTCATCATCTCGGCGCAGCAGGTGGCGCAGAACGTTCTGGCCGGTCGCGGGTAGCCCGCCGACCGGCTGCCAACCTACCCGGCGACCACCCGCCAGCTGTGGGTCTTGGCGACCAGCCAGACGGCTTGGCCGGGTTCGAGCGCGAGGTCGGTGGCGGCGGCCGGGGTGAGGTGGACGATCCACTCTCCGACCCGGACGAACACCGAGCTGTCGGCGGCGATCAGCTCATCGAGCCGTCCGGCCAGGACGTTGCGCGCCGACAGGCCGCGCGGCGATTCGGTCGCGAGCAGCAGGTCGCCCGCGTCGATCGCGAGCAGGATCTCGGCCCCGAGCGCGAGGTCGAGGGTGTAGGGAATCGTCACCAGGTCGGTCGATTCCACCCCGGTCAGGCGCACGCCGGTGACCCCGCCGGCCGCGTCGTGGCGTTCGACCCGCGCCGCGATCACGTTCTCCCAACCGGTTTCGAACCCCTCCTCGCCGCGTGCCAGGCGCTGCGGCGCAAACAGCACTTGGCGCGCCGGTCCTACCGCCACCGCCCGGCCGCCCTCCAGGAGAACCGCTTGGTCGGCGAGCGCGAGCGCCTCTTCGAGGTTGTGGGTGACCACCAGCAGGGGCACGTTCCGCTCCGTGGCGAGGCGGCGGATGCGCGCGAGCGCTTTGCGGGCGCGCAGCGGATCGAGCCCGGCGGTCGGCTCGTCGAGCAGGAGGAGGCGCGGCCGGGCCAAAAGCGCGCGCCCGAGCGCCACCCGCCGCCGTTCGCCGCCCGAGAGATGCCGGGGTGAGCGGTCGAGCAGGGCCCCGAGATCGAGCGCTTCAACGAGCGCGTCGAAATCGCGCTGCGGGTCTCCCTCAGGCGCCGCGCGCGCTTGGCCGAACGCCAGGTTTCGGCGGATCGACAGGTGGGGGAAGAGCGCACCGTCTTGGGGGACGAAGCCGAGGCGGCGCGCTTCAGGCGGCAGGAAGCGGCGCAGCGCGTCGTCTTGTAGCACCGTCCCCCCGACCACCAGCCGACCGCGCGCCCGACGCAGGCCGGCGATCGCTTCGAGCAGCGTGGTCTTGCCCGCGCCCGACGGCCCGAGCACCGCGGTGGTCCGGCCGAGCCGCGCGCTGATCGCGAGCTCGAACGCCCCTTGACCGAGCGCAAGATCGAGCTCGATGAACGGTTTTGGTGGCGTTGGGCCGGTCATCGCGCGAGCGTCCGCTCCCGTCGCCGGACCAGAAATTCGGACAGGGCGACCGTGCCGATCGCGAGCAGACAGGAGATGCCGGCGAGCAGCCAGGCGTCCCGCTCGCGCCCTACCTGGACCTTTTGGAACAGAGCGAGCGCGAGAGTCTGCGTCCGTCCGGGGATGTTGCCCGCGACCAGAATCGTCGCGCCGAACTCGCCGAGTGCGCGACCGAACGCGAGCACCGCGCCGGCCGCGATGCCGCGCCAGGCGAGCGGCAGCTCGATTTCGAAAAACGCCCGCCAGGGGCCGCGGCCGAGCGTGCGGGCGACGGCGGCGAGGCGCGGATCGACCTCTTCGAACGCCGAGCGCGCGCTGCGCACCAGGAGCGGGAACGCGACCACGGCGGAAGCGACGACCACGGCGCGCCAGGTGAACGCGACCTCCAGACCGAACCGCTCCCAGAGGAAACCGCCGAGCGGACCCGAGCGGCCGAACAGCACCAGCAGGGCGAGGCCGATCGCGGTGGGCGGCAGGACGAGCGGCAGCGAGACGAGCGTTTCGAGCGCCGCCCGCGAGGTCGGCGCCCGCCGCCGAGAAAGGAGCCAGGCGATGGCGATCCCCGGAACCAGAATCACCACGGTCGCGGCGAGCGCAACCGCGACCGTGAACCCCACCAGCGGCAGCGTCTCGGGCGCGATGGCGTCAACCCTTCAGGCGGGGGACCAGAAAACCGTGGCGCAGGAAGATCGCGCGCGCTTTGGCTCCGCGCAGGAACGCGGTGAACGCAGCGGCGCCGTTGCCGCTTTTCGGCTGCTGCGGCAGGGGCGCCAGCCAATAGCGGAGGTCGGCGGTCGCGGCGGCTGGAATGCGATAGATGATCCGCACGGCGGGGGAGCGCGCATCGGTCGCGTAGGCGATTCCCGCCGGCAGGTCGCCCGAGGCGACGGCCGACACCGCCGCGGGCGCGTCGAGCGCCGGCACCACCCGATCTCGCATCTGGTCCCAAAGCCCTTCACGCTCCAGCCAGCGCCGCGCATAGACCCCCGCGGGAACGCTCTCCGGATCGGCGAGCGCGAGGCGCGGAAACGCGAGCAGACCGCGCGGTCCGGAGAGCGACGGGGCGGAGCTCGCCTTCGGCACGATCGCGACGAGCGTGTTGCCGAGCAGGGGGATCGCCGCACCGACCGATAGCCGCCCCGCGCGATCGAGTCGCTTCACCTGCTCGCGATTGGCGGAGAGGAACAGGGCGGCCGGAGCCCCCGCCTCGATCTGCCGCGCCAACTCGTTCGACCCCGCGAAATTGAAGACGACGGGCGCGCCCCCGCCCTGTTCGAACGCCCGGCCGACCTCGGTCAAAGCGTCGGAGAGCGAAGCGGCGGCGAACACGAGCACCTCCGGCTGCACCGCGAGAGGAGCGGGCACCGCGAGCGCGAGACCGAAGAGAACGACCAGAGCGGGGAGCATGTGCGGAGATGATAACCCGAGGTGAGGGCCCCGCGCGACGGCGGCGCGGGCGCTGCTCGGGCAAGAACGCCTGGCCGGTTGCTACGAGGCCAGTTCGAGCAAGACCTCAGGATGCAGTCGAGCGACTTTGATGAGAGTCTTCGCGGCCCCCGAAGGTTCCCGGCGCCCTTGTTCCCAGTCCTGTAGGGTGCGGACGGAGACACCCAATAGGCCCGCAAACGCCGCCTGCGACAATCCCGCTCCTTGCCGGGCCTCGACGATGCCGGACACCTCGGCCGTATGCACCCGGCCGCGCAAACCGGCTTTCATTTCGCGAACCGACCGCAGCAGCTGCGCCCCTAGCTCTTCGCCGGATGTAGCGAGTCGAAGTCTCTCGGAAGCCTTAGCCATGCTCGATTTCCTCCTTGATTCGGCGCAAGAAGTGAGTCGGAATGTTCTCGGACGCTGACTTCGCGTAGAGCACGAGAAGCCAGATCTCGCCGACGGAGAGGCGGTTGAAGTAGATGATGCGCACCCCCCCGCGTTTGCCTCTTCCGGCTACGCTCCAACGCACCTTGCGGACACCCCCGGAGCCTGGAACCACGTCGCCCGCCTCTGGATGAGCCGCGATGAAAGACACGAACGAGCTACGTTCTTCCTCAGACCAGTAGTCATCGGCGAGCCGCTGGAAAAGGGGCGTTTCGACGACGGTGTACACAGGCCGCACTATACGGCAATGCCGCATAGTTGCCAAATGCCCCAGAGCCAGTTGAGCAGGGCCGCGCTCGTATCCGCGTCGGCTACTCGAACCAGCCGTTCACATCTACCACGATATGGGTGAACGCCGAGGTGGTGAAGTTTTGCAGGCCGAACGTGCCGCTGCCGGAGCCGGAGAGCTTCAAGATCGCGTTGTTGGTGCGGGTCTGGCCGGGGCCGAAGTTGATTACGAAGGCGTTTGGGACCGCCGCGGTGTCGAAGTCTCCGGGGAAGGAGCGGAGGTGTCCGGTCTGCCCGGTGTTGACGATGCTCAAGTTGATCGAGATCGCTTTGGCGGTCGCGGGGATGCCGCAGCGGCCGGTGGCGCGGATGACGCGTTGTCCCGTCGGCGGCAGCGCCGGGCCGCCCCAGGCTCCGAAGGGATCGCGGGAGTCGAGCAGCCGGCAGGGGGAGATGGTGAAGAACTTCGCCGACGCGGCCGTGGTGGCGACCGCAGGGCGCCAGCCGCGTTGGACGACTTCAAAGCTGGAGGCCTTCAAAGAAGAGAAGGCCGGGTTCAAGACGTCGTTGTTCCAGCGCGTATCGTAGGCGCCCTGGATGTACATGTCCGAGCCGTTGTCCGCCAGGATCAAGCCGTAGGTCTTCATCGCCTGGAAGATCCGCTGCACCTCCGGGGTGTAGCCGGTAATGTTCACGCTCGCCTTCAAGCGCAGCCGGGTGCCCATGGGCGGCGCGGCGGCCGCGCAGGTGTTGCAGGCGGTGTGCGACGCCGGGTAGACGTGGCCGTTGGTGTCGCGGGTGGTGAAGCGGAACGCGTGCTGGATCGGCGCGGTGCCGAACGCCTCATCGTAGCGCACCAGGCCGGGAAGGATCGCGAGACCCGCGGCGTCGGCGCTGGTCCAGCCGGCCGGCCGGCGGCCGTTGGCGTCGAGCGCGAAGATCGCCCCCGACCCAGCCTCCCAGCGGCTGAGGCTCGCGTTCCACCGGGTGTGGTACAGCTCGTAGAGGATCCGGTTGTCGCGATCGACGATCAGCATGTGATGGTCGCCGCCGGTGCCGCCTCCGGCCTGCCCCCCTTCGATCCAACGCGGTTGGGTCCGTGCCTCGGTCGGGATCGGGTAGCCGTTCGGGCGGCCGGGAGAGCCGTTGTCGCTCTGGCTGCCGAATTCGACGAAGGTGACCGGCTGGAGCGGTTGGCTGCCCGGGACCGAGATGTACACCATGCCGTAGATGTTGGTGTTGTTCGGATCGTTCGGATCTTCGTCGCCGCCGAAATCGGGATGGAGCCCGCGGGTCGTGCCGATGAACGAGATGAAGCCCGCGCTGTTGGTGTCGAGCGGCGCGGCCGAAACATTCACGTTCCACCAGTTGTCGGGCGGAAACAGCGGCAGCGGGGTGGGCAAGGGGCCGCTGCGGAGCGCCTGCGCCCGAAGCGGCGCGTGCGGGGCGAGGAGACCGACGACGGCGAGACCGGCGAGCGCGAGCGCTGGGATTCTCATGTGCGCATGAGGCTATCGCCCGGGCGGGGGGGATGGCAAGCGGTGGAGCGCACGCGCGGCCTCGCGCGGCAACCCTCGAGATATTGACGTATTCCGCCATGAGCACTAAGCTGAACCATGGTTACTCGAAATTTCCATCTCGCGCAGTATCGGGTGCAAAGCGGGTTGCTCCTCGCCATCCTCCTCGCTGTTCTCGGGTCGCCGCTCGCCGCAGAAGCTCCCGATCCTTTCGTCGACGAGGAACCGCCTGAAATCGGAACCGACCCCGGCACGGTCGGCGATCCGAGCCCGGAGGCCAAAGACTGGACGCTCGGAGACGACCTCCTGCCCTACGACGGCGATCCCCTCGCGCTCGACGTGGCCGAGCTGTACACCGAGGACCCGAGCCTGATCGGCACTGACCCAAGCTACCGCGCACGCCCTGAGATCGCGGCCTCCGGCTGCGCCGCGGAGACCCGCTCGATCGTGCCGGTCAAGATCGATCCGGTCTCCCCGCGCTACCTCTCGTACCGTTTGAAGACCCGCCTGCCGCTCGGGGTCTCGGCCGACGCCGGCTGCCATCTGGACCTGCCGGGCAACCTTTGTAACTACACCAACCACCGGACGACGCTCGAGGCCGCGCGCGCCTCCGGCCTCGACAAGCTCCGACTCTGGGGCGCTTTCGCCGGCGAGAAGACGCCCAACAACGTACCGTTCCTCTACTGCACCTCGGCTGCGACCACCGACTGCGCGGGCGCCCCGCCAACCGCCTACCCGTTCTGGCGCCTGGACAAACCGAATCCCCTGTTCTTCACTCGCCTGCGGGAGGTGGTGGCGTTCGCCCAGACCAAGGACATGCTGGTCGAGGTGACGTTCTTCGCACCGTTCGAAGGAGATTTCTTTTCGACCGGCCCCTGGGGCGGTAGGGGGCGGCTGCCGGGAGCGAACGGCGCGCTCGAAACGGTGAAGCTCTCGCAGAAAGAATACGCGGTGGTCGACGATCCGCGCACGACGCCCGAAGCGCTGGAGAACCGGCGGATGCGGGAGGCACAGCGCAACGTGATCCTCTGGACGGTGAACGAGCTCTGGTGTTTCGACAACGTCTGGTGGGAGATCGCGAACGAACCCGAGGTGGAGACGGTCGATCAGCTCGCGGTGGCGGTCTGGCAGAAGGAGATGATCCGGGTGGCGATGGCGGAAGAGGCCAAGTACCCGTTGCTCGACCGCGGCGGGCACCTGATCGCGGTGCAGCCGTTTTCGAGTTTGGGGGCGAACCAGTACCGCAACGACCCGAACGTGGACATCCTGAACGGACACTACACGACGGTGAAGACGGATCAGGTAGCGACGCTGCCGAACGGAAGGATTCAAACCCTCGACGCCGGCGCCCTGTCGCTGGTTCAGAAGCTCGGCACCCGCCAACGACCGTTCGGTTTCAACGAAACGAAGATCACCCCGTTCGGCGGCAAGGCGGGCACCCGGGCGCACGTGGATGGTGCCCTCAAGCAGGGATTGCCGGAGCCCGCCCGCGCGGAAGCCTGGGAGTTCCTGTTCGATCAAGGGGGAATCCACGAACACTGGGGCTACCTCTCGGGGGGCACCCCGAACACGCCGGCCGATATCCGCCGCCAAATGGGCGTGCTCGCCGGGTTCCTTCGGGCACCGATCGAGCTGGGCAACAAGCTGTTTTCGTCGCGGGATCCGAAGTGGGTCGGCATCAACCGGTACCCTTCCGGGATCGAAGGCCTCGACACGGTTCGCATCGCTCATCGCTACTGGGCTTCGCTTCAAACCGCGCTGAACGATGCGAAGCGTCTCTTCTTGCTCTACCTGCACCACAGCACGCCGCGCTGCCAAGCCGCTACAGGGGCCAATGCCCCCGAGGTCGACTTCACGGCGACCGGCTGCCCCAAGGACGCGAACGGCAGTCCCATATTCCTGACCCGCAATAGCTACGACGCGCGGGTCTGGCTTTCGAACAAGTACCAGGCGACCGTCCCGCTTCTCGACCTCGGGCCGGCCAACGGCACCTTCGATGTGCAGTGGATTACCCCGGCGACCGGCACCGTGGTCGCGACCCAGGCCATCGCCTGGGATGGCGCCCGGAAGACGTGCAACGGAGGGAGCTGTGTGATCCAATCCCCGAAGTACGCTTTCGACATCGTGCTGCGCGTACAGCAGCGGTGAAGACTGAAAGGTAAGCTATGAAAAAGCTCCCGCCCCAGTTGGCGCTCTTCCTGGCTTTCGCCAGCAACGCCTCCGCTCAGATACCAATGAGCCTGCCTCTCACGCCGGCTCAGGTGACCTGCGAGGAGAAACAGGCGGGTCGGCTGATCCACCGATTCGCCGCAGGCTACAACGGCTCAGCCTTATTCCTCTGGCGTACGGCGGCAGAAGGCGGTGCCTATTCAGGCCTGCTGACCTCGAATCACCTCTATTTCGACCCGAGCACGGTGGTAGACATCCGCATGCGCGACGAGCACCAGCTCGCTTTCGATCTGCTCTTGCGCTCCGAAGGCGATTTCCTGAATCCGAGCCGCCCTGTGTTACCGCGGGCGACTCTGGTGCGGCGGGATGCCGCCACGAACCTCGACACGCCGCCGTCGTTCAACGGGCTCCTGCGCTTCTCTGTGGACTTGGCCCCCGAGGTGCCGAACCCAGGATTTCCGACGAACCCTCTCCGGATTTCGACCCGGCGGGATGGCGGCGAAGCGAAGGCCGACGGCGCGGGGCGGGGGCTCGTGGTGGACGATCTGCTCACCCCCTGCCATGGGTTGATCACGGACTTCGATCGGCGGGTGTTTTTGATCCTGGCGCGGACGGTGCGGCCGACCGCTTGTCTAGCCGATCCTGTGGGTAGTCCGGGGTGCCTGAGCGACCGGTTCAAGACCGTCATCTACCGCGGCGTGGAGCCTTTGACCTACCGCGTCGACGTCTTCCTCTATTCCGCTCATTGCAATGACGACGGCACCTGCACCTACGGCGAGGCGCGCATTCCGATCCTGTTCCGATTGGTCACGGACGCCGCCGGGCGATGGGTGGGAGGCCACATGGCGGCGCTGCCGTTTTGTGACACCGGGGGGCAGCTCGACTGCATTGAACCGCTCAATCCGGGGATTTCGGTCTACGTCTTGCCCCCGCTCCGGCCGGGAGTTGAAACTCAGGGAGAAGCCACGTTTCTACGTGCGGCCCGCCTGAACATCGATTTCATCGGCAGCGAATACAACGTCCTCGAAGCCGACGTGAACTGGGCCGATCTGCTACGCGACACGGCTTGGAATGGCGGGCTGGTGCCGTAGCCCTGACTCGCAAGAGCCACGACGCCCGGCGGCTCTCGAACAAGTACCCGGCGAGGCTTCCGGATCCGGATCGCGTTTGCAGCGAGCCCTTGAGCTGGCGTTGGCTCAAGCGAAATCGAAGCCGGGTCAAGCGGGGAGGCGCGGGTCTCCGCGCCTCCCTGTGAAGATGGGACCTCTACGCGTTCGACTTTTTCGGCGCCTCGCCGCCGCCGAACTTGAACATGTCCTCGGCGATCGCCAGGCCGAGAGGTACCCCGCCGACGTTCTTCCCGTAGTCGGGCGTACCGTCCGCCTTGCGCAGGAAGGCGTCGAAGATCCAATGAACGCCCAGCGTCACGCGGGAGAATCCGTTCTCCTCGATCATTTGCCAGAGCCCATTGGGGAAGCTGCGTCGATGGCGGGGCCGGACCGTACCCTTGTTGTCCTTGTTCACCCCGTTGAATTCGTCGGAGACGAAGGTGAGACCGTCGAACAGATCGTCCTTCTTGCGATCTCCATCTTTCACCCCGTAGAACAGGCGGGTGATGTGGAACGCCGCCGCGCCGAACGTCGCGTGGCCCGAAGGGTAGGCTGGGAAGAACGGCGTGCCGTTCTTCAACAGAGTGTTGGTGTTCGGAGCGCCGAGCGGCAGCCAGTCCGGATCGCAGTTGTTCGAGATGTCGTTGGCGCCCGCACCGGCCGACGGTCCCATCGAAGGGTCGTGCTCGCGGATGCCGACCACCGGTCGCCAGAGATCGTGGAGGTACTTCTGCTCCCAAGCGAGGATGCCCGAATCGGCCATCGCGGCGTTGACGAACGCGAACAGCCGCGCGTTGTCGGCGGGCTTGTTCTTCTTGGCGATCGCGATCTCGCGGACGATCTGGTTGTAGAGCCGCGGCGGCGTTCCGAGGCCGTTCGCTCCGTCGTAGCCCCAATAGACGCCGATCAGATACTCGTCCACCGTTCGCTTCTTGGCGCCGTTCGGTAGGGTGCCCGTCAACTCTGGCGCGATCCCTTTGACCCGGACCTCTTCGAGGGCGGTCTTGTAATCCGGGCTTCCGGGTTGCGGGGGTACGGCCAGCCCGTGCCGCTTCTTCACCGCGAAACACTTCGCGCCGCCGTAGAACGGCCCGTGGAAGCCCTGACCCGGGTTGTCCGGGTCTTGGCGGTGGGCGCCGCGGTCCATCGAGGAGGCGTAGCCCTGGTCGCCGGCCCCCGGGTCGCCCTTGCGGTCGGCGAGCATCGCCGCGGCGACCGCGAGCCCGAACGCGTGCCCCTCCTGCAGGCCGGACCCTTCCAGGCCCGCCTGTTGGTGCTTGAGGTCAAAGACGTCCTTTTGGCTGGGAAACAGGAACGAGAGCGTGGCGCGGGCCGCCGCGGCCACGGCCGCGTCGACCGAAGCGCCGGCTGCCGGTGGTGGCAGATTCGGCAGGTAGGGAGGCAGTTTTGCAGGCTTGTTGATCACGCCGGCGTAGGCGTCGTACATCGCGAGATGCACGATCGCGAGCGCCCGCGAACTCAAGGTCGGTCCGGTCTGCTCACCCTTTCCGTTGCTGTGGCTCACCCGGTTCGCTTCGAGCGCTACGTCGTTCCAATACAAGATCGGGTCCATCGGGTCTCCTTTCGTTCGCGGGCGGCAAGGCACGCGATTTTCATGGTAGGACCCGAAGAAGTCGCGAGATGTTTAGAGTTCGGTACTCCGCGACTCCTTCGGTGGTAAAGGAGACGGACGCAGGGAGGAATTTCCGAGAAAGTACTGAAGCGTCAGGCCGCGGTCTTCCCCGCCAGCCGCTCGAACGATTCGCGGAACGCTTCCGGCATGCGGCAGGGGCGGCCGGTCGCTTTGTCGATCCAGAGGTGCTCGGAGGTTCCGGTAACCAGCAGCTCGCCTCGGCAGTGCACCTCGTAGGCGAAATGAATGCCGCGGCTGCCCAGGTGTTCGCCCCAGCAGGTGACCTGGACGGTGTCGCCGTAGCGCGCCGAGCGGCGATAGCGGGCGGCGACGCCGGTCACCATCAGCAAGTAGCCCATCTTCTCGATCTCGGCGTAGTGGAAGCCGGACATCTCGCAGATCCGGGTGCGGGCGAGTTCGAACCAGATGATGTAGTTGGCGTGGTGGACGACCGCCATCTGGTCGGTCTCGGCGTAACGGACTTCAATGTCGATCGTAGAGCGAACGGGTTCGGGCATTGCGGTTCTCCAGAGACTGGATTTCAGACGCGGTCGAGCGGTCCCCGGCTGTAGCGCAGGACGGTCCAGAGGATCTTGTACCCCGCGGCGAACGTGCCGCGGATCGTGCCGGTGATTTTGGAAACCCCCACTCGCTTGCGATACGAGACCGGCACCTCGACCACCCGCAACCCGGCGCGCAGCGCTTTGACCTGGAGCTCCGCGGTCCAACCGAAATTGGGGTCGGACATGCCGAGCCGTTCGAGTGCGTCCCAACGGATCGCCCGGAACGGCCCGAGATCGGTATAGCGGTGGCGATAGAGCAGGCGGATCAACAGGCAGGCGACGAGATTGCCGGCGCGCGCCTGCGGCAGCAGGGCGCCCCGCTCGCGCCGACCGAGCACGCGCGAGCCGATCACCACGTCGGCAGCCCCGGCGAGGATCGGTGCCACCACGTCGGGCAGCTCCTCCGGATGGTCGGAAAAATCGGCGTCGATGAAGACCACGAGGTCCGGCGGGTCGTGGGCGCGCAGGTACGAGAGGCCGACCAGGCAGGCGCTGCCGTAGCCGCGGCGGGAGGCCTCGACCACCAGGGCGCCCCCTGCCCGGGCCACCCGCGCGGTCGCGTCGGTCGAGCCGTTGTCGGCGACCACCACGCGCCGGACCGGCGGATGGGGGAGGGCGGCCAGCACCTGCGGCAGCGAGGACTCTTCGTTGAGCGCCGGGATGACGACGTCGATGGCGGCGGATGGGTTCATGTCGGGTCGCTTAAAAGACTCCGCCTGCGTTGGACGGCTCTGGATTTTATGCCATGCTCTCCCCGAACCCGCGGGATCCCTACCGGCCGCGGGAACCAGCCGGCGAAAACGGGCGGGTTTTTGAGGACCCCATCCGCCGCGTTCACGCCCTTGAGGAGCTTCATGTCGCGTCTTTCTTCTTTCTCGACCCTTCTTGGCCTTCTGGCCATCTGTGGACTTCCACCGACTTCGCTCGCCGCAGCAGCCGATCCTGCAATGCCCACGAAGTTCCGCGTTCTGACCCTCCCGAGCGGCGATCCTAAGATTCCGTTTCCGTACACGATCGAAGTCCCCGAGGGGTGGACCGCGCGCCAGGTGCCGAACGATCCCGGTCTCTGGATCGGACCGCCCGACGCGAAGCCGAATCTGGACGTGCGTTTCATCTACGTGCGGATCTCCACCGTTTCGCTCGCCGAACCGGAGAAGGTCGCTGCGGCGATCCGCCTGAACGATGCCAAAGACGACACCTGGACCGCGCCGATCGTCGCGGTGCGCGAGGTTCATGGCGTGCGAGGCGTGTTGGTGCAGGTCGATCGGGGCAAGGAGGCCGAGGCGCGCTCCAGTCTGACACTCAAGCTGCCGCTGCCCAAGACCAGCGTCGATTTCGTCGGCCAGGCGACCCGGGACGAGTTCGCCAAAGCGCGCGCGCTTTACGAGCGGATCTTGTTCTCGGTCCGGCCGGTGGCCCAAACCGGAGCCAAGCCCGCAGCGAAGCCGGCGCCGGCCAAGAAGCCCGGTCGGTAGGGCGGCGTGCCGGTCTATTCCCTGGACGGGCGCCGGCCGCAGTTCGGCGCGCGGGTCTGGCTCGCCCCTTCGGCCTATGTGGCGGGTGATGTGACGCTCGGCGATGATGTCTCGTTCTGGTTCCATACCGTGGCGCGGGGCGATGTCCACTGGATTCGGATCGGTGCGCGGACCAACGTTCAGGACGGCACGGTGCTGCACGTCACCCACGAGCGATTTCCGCTCACCATCGGCGCCGACGTGGTGATCGGCCACCAGGCGGTGGTGCATGGTTGTACGATCGAGGACGGCGCGCTGATCGGCATCGGCGCCCGCATCCTTGATGGCGCGGTGGTCGAGACCGGAGCCCAGGTGGGCGCCGGGGCGGTGGTGGCCCCCGGCCATCGCATCCCGGCGGGGATGCTCGCACTCGGTATTCCGGCGCGCCCGGTGCGCGCCCTGACTGAGGAAGAGCGCGCTAATATTCTCGCGAATGCCGCACGCTACTGTGCGGAGAAAGAGCGCTATCGAATCGGGCTCAGAGCGGTCGATCCGGTTCTCGAATCACATTGAACGAATCGGCCGGCGACGCCCGATTCGAAATTTTCTCCATTCCGTTTTGCGAGGTTCTAACCGGTGAACATCAGGCGCGGCGCAGGATCACTTACTTCGGACGACATTGGGAGCACGGTGCTCCTCAAGGCTTGGGTGCAGCGGCGGCGCGACCATGGCGGCGTGATCTTCTTGGATCTGCGCGATCGGAGCGGTTTCGTCCAGGTGGTGGTCAAGCCGGAGGTTCAGCCGGCGGCGGCGGCGGCGCTCGATCCGGTCCGCTCCGAATGGGTGGTCGAGGTAGAGGGCGAGGTGGTCGCGCGCGCCCCCGAGAACATCAACCCCGAGATCGCGACCGGCGCGCTCGAAGTGATCGTGGCCCGCGGTCTGGTGCTCACCCGCGCCGAGGCGCTGCCGATCCCGCTCGATAGCCGGAGCGAAGTGGGGGAGGATCTCCGCCTGCGCTACCGCTATCTCGATTTGCGCCGTCCGGAGCTGCAGCAGAACCTGCTGCTGCGCCACCGGGTCGTTCACGAAGCGCGCAACTATTTTCACGACGCCGGGTTCATCGACGTCGAGACCCCCATCCTCACCCGTTCGACGCCGGAGGGCGCGCGCGACTACCTGGTGCCGAGCCGCGTCCATCGCGGCTCGTTCTATGCGCTGCCGCAGTCGCCGCAGCTGTTCAAACAGCTGTTGATGATGGCGGGTTTCGAGCGCTACGTGCAGTTCGCGCGCTGCTTCCGTGACGAGGACCTGCGCGCCGACCGCCAGCCCGAATTCACCCAGATCGATATCGAGCTGTCGTTTCCGACCGAAGAAGAGATCTTCGCGTTGATCGAAGGTCTGTTCCGGCGCATCTTCCCGCTCTCGCCGCTCGCGCCCCATGGGATCGAGTTGCCCGATCCGTTCCCGCGCCTCACCTATGCCGACGCGATGGCGCGCTATGGCTGTGACCGGCCGGATCTGCGGTTCGACCTCGAAATCCGCGATCTCACCGAACGGCTCGGCGGCTCCGCCTTCCGCGGCTTTTCCGAGGCGGCGGCCGGCGGCGGCTCGATCCGCGGCTTCGCGGTGCCGGGGGCGGCCGAAGCGAGCCGCAAGCAGGTGGACGGCTGGATCGAGATCGCCCGCCGCTGCGGCGCGGCGGGGGTCCTGACCTTGAAGCGCAAAGCGGGCGAGACGATCTTCCAGGTCAAAGGCGCCCTCACCCCGGCCGAAATCGAAGGCGCAGCCGACGCGCTCGGGCTCGAAGAGGGGGGCCTTGCGTTGCTGGTCGCCGGCCCGACCAAACCGGTCGCCGCCGCGCTCGGGACGCTCCGGTTGGAGCTGGCGCGCACCTACGGCCTGATTCCGGCCGGACGCCACGCGTTTCTTTGGGTTACCGATTTCCCGCTCTTCGAATGGAACCCGGGCGAATCGCGCTGGGATGCGATCCATCACCCGTTCACCAGCCCCGATCCGCGCGACCTCGAGCTTCTCACCACCGACCCGGGGCAGGTCCGAGCCCGGGCCTATGACGTGGTGATGGACGGCATCGAGCTCGGCGGCGGCTCGATTCGAATCCACGACGCGGAGGTTCAGGCGCAGATGTTCCGCCTGCTCGGGATCGACGACACTGAGGCCGAAGCCCGCTTCGGCTGGTTCCGGGAGGCGCTGCGCTACGGCGCGCCACCGCACGGGGGCATCGCGCTCGGTCTCGACCGGATGGTCATGCTGCTCGCGGGCGCCGCCTCGATCCGCGAGGTGATCGCGTTCCCGAAGACCGCTTCGGCGACCGACCTGCTGACCGCCGCGCCCTCGACCGTCGATGCCCGTCAACTTTCCGACCTCGGAATCCGGCTCGCGCGCCCGTCGCGCGAGGGCGACCCCGCTTGAAGGGCGCGCCGGTCGAAGGGTCGAACCTGTTTCGCGCGACGCTTAAGCACCGGAGCGGGGGCACGGGGGAGACCTCGATCCTGATCGGTCCGGGCGCACTTTCGATCGCCGTCGATCTGGCCTCCGAGTGGCTCGCCGACCGGACCGTCTTTCTGGTCTCGAGCCGGCCTCTGCTCGACCTTCATGGCCATCGGCTCGGACCGCTCTGCGGCCTCGCGCGACGGTGCGAGGTGCTCGAGGTTCCCGACGGCGAGCCGGCGAAATCGGCCGGGGTACTCGAGGGGCTCTGGCGGCGGATGGCGCTCTCCGGTGGCAAACGGGACAGCCGCGTGCTCGCCTTCGGCGGCGGCAGCGTCGGCGATCTCGCCGGCTTTGCCGCCGGCTGCTTCCTGCGCGGCCTCCCGTTCGCCCAGCTGCCGACCACGCTGCTCGCCCAGGTCGATGCCGCGATCGGCGGCAAGACCGGGATCGATCTGCCCGAGGGGAAGAACCTGGTCGGCCTGTTCCATCACCCGGAGCTGGTGGTGGCCGATACCGACGTGCTCGCAACCCTGCCGCGCGAGGAGTTGCGCTCCGGGCTGGTCGAAGCGATCAAGATGGCCGCGCTGCTCGATCTCGAACTGTTCGCGCGCATCGAGCGCGACCTCCCCGCGCTGCTGGCCGGTGAGGCCGACGCTCTCGGCCCGGTGGTCGCCTCTGCCGCGGCGGCGAAAGTCGCGGTGGTCGAGCGCGACCCGAGCGAGCAGGGCGATCGACGGCTGCTCAACTTCGGCCACACGCTCGGCCATGCGCTCGAAGCGGCGCTCGGTTTCACGGGTCTGCGCCATGGTGAAGCGGTGGCTTACGGCATACTCTTCGCGCTCCGCCTGTCGCGCTCCCGAGGGCTGCCCATCGAAGAGGCGGAGCGGCTCGCCTCCTTGCTCGCCCGGCTCGACCTGCCACCGCTGCCGCCGCTTTCCCCCTCGGTTCTGCTCGCGGCGATGGCGCGCGACAAGAAGGCGCTTGAGGCGGGATTGGCTTGGGTGCTCGCCGCCCGGTTGGGCGAGGGGCGGATCGAGGAGCGGGTACCTCCCGACGAGATCCAAGAAGAGCTGAGGGCGTTCCTCGCGAACCCCTGGTCGAGCTGACGTGCCAAACCGGCAAGTCGTATATAATCCTGCGGTTTGGAGTCCAAAAACGATGCTCGAACCGCTCAGCGCATGACGAACCTTCGCAGCTTTTACCGTCGCCTGTCGCTGCGTTCGGTGCTGTTTTTCGTCCTGCTCGTCTCGGGCATCCTGCCGTTGGTGCTCTCCGGCGCGCTGCTGTTGATGCAGAACCGCGGCATCTTGCAAGATGCCGAGCGCGACGTGCTGATCCGTGAGGTCGGCGCCCTGTCGCGCCAGGTCGATGCCGAGCTCGCCGCGACCCGCCGCCAATTAGAGCTGGTGGGCCAGGTCCTGCTCGCAGCCCCCCGGCCGGACGCCGCTCTCCCGAGGCTTGGCGAACTGTGGGTGGCGCCCTACCTTAGCGACGTCACCCGCACCTCGGGGGCGAAGGTGATCGGTGTCCTGGAGGCGTCCGGACAGGGGCTGCTGCCGGCCGTGAGCCCGGAGCGCCGCGAAGCGGTCGACACGGCGTTCCGGATGGCGCTCAGCCACCGCGCCGCGACCTACGTTTTCGTTCGCGGCGAGCCGAAAGAGCCGGTGGCGGCGCTCGCGGTGCCGGTGCCTAGGCAGGCTCCGCAGTTTGTGGTGGTCGCCCTGTTCGCGTTCACTCCGGCCGTCGATCTGTATCGTGAGGAAGCGAGCAAGGCGGGGGCGATCGCGCTGATCGACGAGCGGGGCGAGATCCTCTGGTCGCGCGGCTTTACCCCGGAAACCACCCGTGCGCTCAAAGCCTCACCGGTCCTGCGCGATTTCAAGAACCGGCCGCTCAACCTGACCAGCGAGTACGACGCGGCGGTTGAGGGCAGGCAGCGCCGCTACCTCGCGCAGGTCAGCAGCGTGCGCGAGAGCGGCTGGGGTGTGGTGGTCCAAAAGCCGGCGCGCCTGGCGTTCGAGATGGTCCGCAAGATGCTCTTGAACACCATCGTCTCGACCGTGGTGTTGATCGGCGTGGCGCTCGGCGTCGCGTTCTTCCTCGCCCGACGCGCCAGTCAACCGATCCAGCGGCTCGCTCAGCGTACGCACGAGATCGCCGAGGGGCATTTCGATCGGCGCCTGGAGTCCGAAGGGGTCGGCCGCGAACTCGGCGATCTGGCAGAAGACTTCAACCGAATGAGCGACCAGCTCGAGAGCTTCGTCGAGCAGCTGCGCGCCGCGGCGAAAGCGAATCGCGATCTGTTCATCGGCAGCCTGCGCGCGTTCGCCGCCGCGATCGACGCCAAGGACCCTTACACCCGCGGCCATTCCGAGCGGGTGGCGACGTTTTCCCGCGCGATCGCAAAGCGGCTTGGGCTCACCGAAGAGATGATCGAGACGGTCTGGATCGGTGCGCTGCTTCACGATGTGGGCAAGATCGGCGTCGACGACCGGATTTTGAAGAAAGTCGGGGTGCTCACCCCGGACGAATATGAACAGATGAAGCTGCACACGGTGATCGGGGCCGAGATCCTGTCGCCGATCGAGCAGCTCAACGACATTCTTCCCGCGGTCCGTTGGCACCACGAAAGCTGGAATGGGCGCGGCTATCCGGATGGTCTGCGCGGCGATCAGATCCCCTTGTTTGCGCGGATCGTCGCGGTGGCCGATACTTTCGATGCGGTGACTACCAACCGGCCGTATCAACAGGCTTACGATCTTCGCTACGCGGTCGATACGATCACCAAGCTCGCCGGCAATCGGTTCGACGCCAAAGTGGTCACCGCTTTCCTGCGCGCGTTCGATACCGGCGAGATCCATCCTGCCGAAGAACGCGCTTCCGGACCGCGTGGTGCCGTTCAACCCTTCGAACTGATGGTGGCCCGAGGTTAACGCAATGGCGTTTCACGACACTTTGACCCAGCTGCTCGCCGCTCACGACGACGCGATCGGCGTCCTCTTTCTGGATTCGACCGGCGAGACCGTCGATCTCGCCTGCGCTGCGATTCCGACCTATGACCTACAGGTGATCGGCGCCTACCTCGGGATCTACTTGCGTCACCTGGACAAGGTGATGACGCTCAACCACCTGGGCGCCACCCGGCTCATCCACATCGAGAAGCGACAGGTCCACATTCACGTGCTGCCGCTGCCCGATGGCTACTGCCTGGCGCTGGTGCAAAGCCATCCGGGGCAGGTGGCGCGGGCGCGCACCAACCTGATCGCAGCGGGCGCCGAGCTGGTGCGCGAGCTGTTTTAGCATCCTCTGGCGTAACTTTCGATGCGCGCGCTGTTGTACCTTGGGGTTCGTCGCCTCGCCTGCGCCGACCTTCCCGAGCCGCAGATTCTCGATCCTCAGGATGCGATCGTCGCGGTGCGCGCCGCGGGCGTTTGCGGTTCCGATCTGCACGTCTATCGCGGGATCGAGATCGGTTTGGATGGCGGCACCGCGATGGGGCACGAGCTGGCGGGTGAGGTGGTCGCCGTGGGCAGCGCCGTTTCACGGTTTCGCCCGGGCCAAAGGGTGGCCAGTCCCTTCTCGACCAGCTGCGGCGCCTGTCCGGCCTGTCTTCGCGGTCTCACCGCGCGCTGCGCGCGCGGCCGGCTGTTCGGCTGGGTCCACGACGGGGAGGGTTTGGGTGGAGCGCAGGCGGAGCTGGTGCGCGTGCCACTCGCCGATTCGACCCTGGTGGCAATCCCCGACGAGCTGCCGTTCGAGATCGCGGTGCTCGCGGGCGACGTGCTCGCGACCGGTACCTTCGGTGCCGAGCAGGCGGGTGCCGCTCCCGGGCGCTCGATCGCGGTGGTCGGCTGCGGCCCGGTCGGGCTGATGGCGATCCTCGCCGCGCGCGAGCTGGGCGCCGAACGGGTGTTCGCGCTCGACACGGTACCCGAACGGCTCGCCCTCGCGGCGATCTATGGCGGCGAGCCGGTGCCGTTGGAATCCGCTCCGCTCCGTTGGGTTCTGGACGCGACCGGCGGAGCCGGGGTCGATGGCGTCGTCGAAGCGGTGGGCAGCCCGTCGGCGCTCCGGCTGGCGTACGACCTGGTGCGGGCCGGCGGCACGATCTCCGCACTCGGCGTCCACAACGAGCCGACCTTTGCCCTGGCGCCCGCAGAACTCTACGACAAGAATCTGACCTATCGCACCGGCCGCTGCCCCGCGCGCTTCTACATGGATCGCCTGCTCGAACTGGCCACTCGGAAAACGGCCGACCTTAAACGCCTGATCAGCCATCGCCTACCGCTCGACCAGGGGCCGCACGCCTACGACCTCTTCGATCGCCGCGCCGAAGGCTGCACCAAAGTGATGCTCCTGCCATGACCACCGCCGTCCGCCGTTCTCAGCTTTTTTCTTCGGTTGTCCTTGCAGTCCTTTTCGTCCCTTATGTCCTCTTCTCCGCACCCAACCTTCCGCCCAATACTCTCATCGCCCTAGGCACCGCCCAAGATGGCGGCTACCCGCAGGTCGCCTGCTCATGCGCTTCGTGCGCGCTCGCCCGCCGCACCCCCGAGCGCGCCCGCCGCGTCGCGAGCTTGGGGCTCCGCTCCGCCACGGGCAAAACCTATCTGATCGACGCCACGCCCGATCTCCCCGAGCAGATCGAGAGGATCCACCGCTGGCGCGCGCACCCGACCGATCGCACCGACCGCCAGCCGGTCGACGGCATTCTGCTCACCCACGCCCACATCGGCCACTATCTCGGCCTCGCCTGGCTCGGTTTCGAGACCCTGGCGAGCCGGGAGATCCCCGTCTTCGCGTCACCGCGGATGGCCGGATTCCTGCGCGCGAACGGACCGTGGAGCCAGCTGGTGGCGCAGAAGAACATTGTGCTCCGCGAAATCATCCCCGGGCGCGAATTCGAACTGGAGCCGGGTTTGACGATCAAACCGATCCAGGTGCCGCACCGCGACGAGTTCTCCGACACGTTCGGCTTCGTAATCCACGGTCCGAAAAGGACCGTGCTCTACGTCCCCGACACCGATTCGTGGCGCGCCTGGAAGAAGCCGCTTCTCGACGTTCTCGCCGAAGAAAAAGTCGATCTCGCCCTGCTCGACGGCACGTTCTATTCGCGCGCCGAGCTGCCCGACCGCGATCCGGCGACGATTGGCCATCCGCTGATCACCGACACGATGGACCTGCTGGCCGAGCGGGTAAAGGGCGGCGCGCTCGAGGTCCGCTTCACCCATCTCAACCATTCGAACCTGGCGCTCTCGGAAGACGACGCCGTGCGAAAGGCGATCGCGGCGCGCGGCTTCCGAGTGCTCGCCGACGGCGACGAGATCGAATTCTGAGCCGGGGGCGAATCGTTCAACAGTCCGAGAGCGTCTTCGGCGGCCAGGCGGCGCGTAGCGCGTTCAACACCGCGGCCACGTCGATCGCTTCCTGGGTGATCGCGCCCATGACGGGGGAGAGCCAACCGGTCGCCGCGAGAGCCATGCCGACCACCGACAACGCCATGCCGCCCACCGCGCCTAAGAGGGCGATTCCGCGCATGCGCCGACTGATGTGCATCAGCTCGTCCACCCGTTGGAGTGAGCTGTCGAGGATCACCGCGCCCGCCGCCTCCGAGGTCACATCGCTGTTCTGGCCGAAGGCGATGCCGACCGTCGCGGTCGCGAGCGCCGGGGCGTCGTTGATGCCGTCGCCCAAGAAGAGGGTCGGCGCCCGCGCGGTAAGGGCGCGGGTCAGCTCGACCTTCTGCTCGGGCGTTTGGGAGAAATAGACCTCACGGATACCCACCTGCTCGGCGAGATAGCGCACCTCCTCCTCGCGATCGCCGGAGACCAGCAGGACGCGATCGAACCGATGCTGCGGCGCCAGATGCCGGATGAAGCTCGCCCCGTCCATTCGCGGCGTGTCGCGGAAACGGAGGAGTGCCGCGAGCCGGCCGTCGCTCCGGATCACGCATTCGAGCCCCCCTTGGGCCGCGGGGAGCGCCGCGACGAGGTTCGGGTCTTCTTTCGTCAAGCCGCTCCGGCTTCCGACTCGGAGGGTCCGCCCGGCCACCGTGCCGGTGAGCCCTTCTCCGGCGCGCTCGCCGATCGCGGTCGCGGGTTGGAGCGCGAGCGCCTTCACCTTCGCCGCGTCGAGGATCGCGCCGCTTAAGGGATGGCGCGAATAGCGCTCCAGGCTCGCCACGTCGGCGAGCACGGCGTCGGCCGCGAAGCCGGGGAGGGCCGCGACCTCGGTCAACTGCGGTTGGCCGTAGGTGAGCGTGCCGGTCTTGTCGAAGATCGCGGTCCGGCAGGTCGAGATCCGTTCGAGCACCGCCGGGTCCTTGATGATGATGCCGCGCTTGGCCGCGAGCGAGATCGATCCGATGATCGCGACCGGAATACCGATCAGGAGCGGGCAAGGGGTCGCGACGACCAGCACGGCGAGGAAGCGAATCCGCTCGCCCGAGATGATCCAGGCGGCGACCGCGAGCGCCACCGCCAACGGCGTGTAAATCGCCCCGAGCTGATCGCCGAGCCGGCGCAGGCGCGGCCGGCGCTGCTCCGAGGCGCGCATGACCTCCATGATCTTGGTGTAGCGGGAGTCGACCGCGCGCCGGGTCGCCCGTAGGCTGAGCACGGTGTCGCCGTTGACCGCGCCCGACAGCACGTTCGAGCCGGGGGTCTTCTCGATCCGATACGGTTCTCCGGTCAGATACGACTCGTCCATCGAGCCGTGACCCTCTGTGACCTCGCCATCCACCGGGCAGATCTCGTGCGGGAAGACCACCAGGAGGTCTCCGACCGCGATGTCGCCGAGGGCCACCTCGACGACTTCGTCCTCTAAGCGCCGGTGGGCGATCGCAGGCATTCGTTTCGCCAACGCTTCGAGCACCGAGGAGGCGCTGCGCACCGCATACGCTTCGAGCGCCTGGCCGCCCGAGAGCATGAGGACAACGAGCGTACCGGCGAGATATTCGCCGAGCAAGATCGCGGTGACGATCGAGATCCCGGCGAGTAAATCGGAGCCGAATTCGCGCCGCGCCGCCTGGCGGACCAGGGTCCAGACCAGCGGCGCCCCGCCCAAGATCAGACCGGCCAAGAGCGGCAGGTCGAAGGCGGGCAAGCCACCGAAGGTCTCGAAGTCGCCCCAGCGGGGAAGGGCGTAGCGCAGGACCAAGTGGATCGCGATCGCGCCCAATGCCAGCAGTGCGATCCGTGCCTCGCGCGAGGTCAAAACGGTCTGGCGAATCTCTCGGCGGGTCATCGGGATCCTCGGGGTCGCCCGAGAGTATGCGCTCGTGCCCCTAGAGGTGCGCCACCCCGCGGGGCGGCTTGGTTCTTCGTTCGGTCAGGGCGCCTCGGCGCGCCGATAGACCCAGCGCACGGAGACCGGCGGCAGCGGGCCATGAGCGGCGAGCGAAACGACCACGATCAGCTCCGGTTTGCCATCGATGCCGGCAGCCACCCGGTAGAGTTCGCTCCGCTCGGGCCCGCGGGCGGGGGTTTCGAGGATGCTCAGCTCGCCGTCCTTCCAGGTGGCGCGGGTCTTGATCGACGTACCGTCCGGGCGTTGCCCGCGAATCTTCTTGCCGTCGGCGGTGACGACGCGTGGCGGATTGGCGAAGCTCGGGTCGGCGCCTTCTACCGCGGTCGAGATCGTAAACGTCGGCGCTGTATAAGAGATCTGCAACGCGAGCGGCGCCTCGACCCGGCCGGCGAGTTTCGCCATATCGGGCGCTTCGACCGGCGGCTGGAAACCGCTGTTGCCGGTGCCGGGAGGGCTCCCCCCCGGCCGTCCTCCGCCACCCCCGCCCGGGCCGGAGAAACCGCCGTCGCGCGAGCGCCCCGACTTCGCCTGGAGAAGCGCGCTGCGGAAGTCCTGGCTCCGGTCGGCATCGAGCTGCCAGCCGCCGAGCAGAGGTTCGACCGCCGCCTCGGAAGGGGGAGCCACCGCCGCCGGAAGCGGCATCCCGGCGATCAGCCAAACCAGACCCGCCATCCAGCTCCAACCCCTCGTTGGTCCTCGCTGTCCCTGCCGTCTCTGGGGTCCTCTTTGCACTCCGCTCATGCCCTCACTCTACCCCGCCGCCGGCCCCCGAAACTTGTAAGCGATGTAAGAACCCGGCCTCACCCCGCCGGGCCTCGATCGCCCTTGCTAAGCTCACCTCCCAATGAGCCTACCCACCCGATCGAATGCCGGAGCCGGGAGTGCCGCTTCGCGTGCCCGCTCCTCCCGCTTGGCGGTGGTTGCCCTGGTCGGTTTGCTCGCTCTGCTCGGCCTGCTTCAATGGCGCTGGATCGGCGAGGTCAGTCGGCTCGAACGGGAACGCACGCGGCGCTCCTTGAGCGAAGCCGGAGAGGGGCTGGTCGCGGATCTCGACCGGGAGCTGCTGCGTGCTTTTTTCTACTTTCAGCTCGGTCGTCGGCCGGTGAGAGTCGGGCTTCGCGCGCGCCCGGATCTGCCGTTTCCCCCTGTCTCTCGAGAATCCGTCCGCCCGGCCGAGTCGCCTGCCGCGCTCGCCGGTCAGCTCGCGCTCTGGCGCCAGACGGCACCCTTCCCGGGGCTGGTCCGGGCCGTGCTCCGGATCTCAGGGCTTCCGGCCGAGCTGGAGCTCTGCACGAGTGAGCCGCCCGGCTGTCGTCCGGTCCCTTGGCCGGGAGAGCTGGCGCCGGTTCGCGCGCGGGTCGAGGCCGGCCTCACCGGGCCGGAGGTCGAACCGCGGGTGCCGGCTCTTCTGCTCCCGACCGAGCTGCCGCGGCACGGCGGGCCGTTCGGGCCGTTTCCGGTCCCGCCCCCCGGCGCGCAGCCCCTGGATGAGCGGAGCGGCACCAGCGGGACGATCATCGGGGTTTGGCTCGATTCCGGTTTCATCGCCCGCGATCTCCTGCCGCAGCTCGCCGAGCGCCATTTTCACCTGACCCGACACCCCGAGCTGCGCCTCGCGGTGGTCGGCCCGGAAGGGGTTCTCTATGCCTCGGACCAGGCGTTCGAACCGAAACCCGATACGGGCGACCTCTGGCTGCCGATGCTCGATCTTTCAGGGCCGCGCGAGTTTCATCGGCTGCTCCCCGAGCTGCTCGCCGGCCGGGAGGCCGCCGGGCGCGAACCAGGGCGGCCCGGTCCGGCCCATCGCGCGAGCGGACACCGTTTCATGTTCCACGATCTCGAGCCGCCGTCCGGTGCCAAGGGGACTTGGCAGCTCGCGATCTCCGACCGCGCGGGCTCGCTCGAAGCGGCGGTCACCGGAGTCCGGATGCGGAACCTAGGGATCAGCCTCGCGATTTTGGGGCTGCTCGGGGCGAGCCTGTTCGTGCTCGCCCGCTCGGCGGCGCGGGCGCACCGGCTCGCCGAACAGCGGCTCGAATTCGTCGCCGGAGTGACCCACGAGCTGCACACGCCGATCGCGGCGATCCGCGCCGCGGCGCAGAATCTCGCCGATGGGGTGGTCGCCGAACCGGGCAAGGTGCGCGACTACGGCGCCCTGCTCGACCGCGAAGGGGCGCGGCTCTCTTCGCTCGTGGCACAGGCGCTGGAGCTGGCGGGCATCGAATCGGGCACCCGGGCGTTTCATCCCGAGCCGCTCGCGGTCGCCGAAGCGATCGGCCCGGCGGTCGAGGACGCCGCTCCGGCGCTCGCCCGCGCCGGGCTCGTCGTCGAGCGGGACGAGGTGGCGGAGCGCGCCCTGCCGCTCGCGCGAACCGACCGCGCGGCGCTCCGGCTGGCGCTGCGCAACCTGCTCGAAAACGCTGCGAAATACGCCGCGAAGGGGGGCTGGGTGGGCATAGAGGTCGCCGAAATGGGGAACGAGATCTCGATCGTCGTTCTAGATCGCGGTCCCGGAATCGCCCCCGAGGATCGCCCCGGCCTGTTCGAGCCGTTCGTGCGCGGTCGCGCCGCGGCGGCCGCGGTGGGTGCCGTCGCGGGAGCCGGCCTCGGTCTCGCGCTCTCCCGTCGGGCGCTCGCGGCGACCGGCGGCACGATCCAATGGCGGGCCGGGCGCGGCGGCGCCGGCAGCGCGTTCGAGATCCGGCTTCCAGCTGCTTTAAGCGCGGCAAGATGAGAACCGAGTGATGAGCGGCGAACGCATTCTACTGGTCGAAGACGAGCCGAGCCTCAAGCTCACGCTCTCCGATCGGCTGGAGAGCGAGGGGTATCGGGTCGAGCCGGCGACCACCGGCGACGAGGGAGAGGCGCGCGCGCTCGCCGAGCCTTTCGATCTGATCGTGCTCGATGTCATGCTGCCGGGGAAAAATGGCTTTGATGTTTGCCGCGACCTGCGCCAGCGCGGTCTCGACGTGCCGATTCTGATGCTCACCGCGCGCACCCAGGTGGTCGACCGGGTGGTGGGATTGAAGCTCGGTGCCGACGATTACCTGACCAAACCGTTCGAGGCGATCGAGCTGCTGGCGCGGATCGAAGCGCTGCTCCGGCGCGCCGGACGCAAGAGCGGCCATGCGCACGGTGCGCCGCCGGCCGTGGATGGTTTCCGGTTCGGGGACGTGGCGATCGATTGGAAACGTGCCGAAGTGCGCCGCGCGGGTCTACCCGTTTCGCTTTCCGCCTTGGAACTCAAACTGTTGCGTTACCTGATCGAACGGCACGGCGAAGTGATCGGTCGCGACGAGCTGCTCGACCGGGTCTGGGGCTACGACGCGGCGGCGCAAACCCGCACGGTCGATGTCCACATCGCCTCACTGCGCCAGAAGCTCGAACCGATCCCGGCGCATCCGCGCTATCTGATCACGGTCCATCGGCTCGGCTACAAGTTTGTCGAGTGAAGAGGACCCCGGCGACAGGGCGCCGCCGGGGGGGCGGAAGGCTTTTGGGCGCGCGGGTGCTAGTTCGTATCCACCGGTACCGCCTCAATGAAGCAGGCTTCGACCGCGACGGCGACGGCGTTGCCTTCGAGCTGGTTGCCCAGGGGTAGGGGTACGATTACTTTGCACTTCGGGCGGGGGCGATAGCAGTGCCAAGCGGGGAGGATCTTGTTGCCGATGCGGCAGACGCGAACTGGCTGTTTGGTCACCGGGTCGACGCCCGGATACCACGGTCCGGCTTGTGCCGCTCCACCGGTTTGCGGCGCGTAGCTCCAGGGGCTGGCGCTCGCGTCATCAAGGCTGCCGTTGACGGGAGTGGCTCCCTTGACGGTCCCGGCCGAGTCGACGGCTTCGATGATCGCACTGACCTTCACAGAGGCGCTGAACGTGCCCCCGAGAGCACTGGTCTTGGTGATAATCATCGACCCGATGCCCTGCGCGCCGTCTTGGCGGACGCGGAGAGTCAGCGGGCTGCACGGATGACTGCCGTCGTTGACCAGAGATAGGTTCGCAAGTTGAATCCTGACCGTCGCGGTGGAGCCGATGTTCGGCAGCGACGCGGGGTCCAACCGGTTGATCACGCTGTCTCCGGTTCCCTGACCGGGGATGTTGAAACCTTTCAGCTGCACCGCTGTATCCGGGACGGTGACGCCGCACAGGAGCTTCCAGTCGTTGGAGGTGAGAGAGGTGTTGGTTGCGCCGCCGCCAAGAGTGTCCCAGACATCGGGGCCGGCGGGAATGTTCTGCCCGACCATCGGCAGTGAGCAGAGAACAGCGATGAAACCCATAACAAAGACACGAGCCCTCATTGAATCGCTCCTTTCGGTTCGTTTCAGGTCCTACGGCGAGAAGCGTGACAGCTGTCTATCTAGAGTTGTGCCCGGAAACCCAAAAGTGGGACAAGCGAACCCTCAATCGTGTGTGACTTTCTCGTCGCTCAAGCTGAACACCGCGCTCATGCCGGTGAGCGTAAACGCCGCCGCGGCGAGTAGAGCGAGCCCGAGCAGGAGCCCCAAGCGCCGGTTCGCCGGCACTTGGGATGCTGCGAGCAGGCCGAACCCCAAGGCGATCACCAGGGCGTCCCAGAGGATCGCCGGCCCCGCTTCGATCAGAGCGACTCGGGTCGGCCGGGTCGCTTTCTGCTGCTTCGCGAGCTCGCGGCGCTCCAGAAAATGGATCGCGTAATCGTCGCCGATCCCGAGCGTGATGGCGCAGAACATCGAGGTGGCAACCCCGAGCGGTATGCCGATCCAACCCATGGCGCCGAAGGTCCAGAGGATCGCCCCGAGCGCCGGCACGATCGCCGCGAGCCCGGCACCCAAGCGGCGCATGCCGAACGCCACGGTGAGCGCCGAGCCGAGCAGCGCGCCGCCGAGCGAACCGATCTGCCCCTTGACGATCCCTGGGATCATCTCCTGGCTGACCGCGATGTCGCCGGCAAAAGCGACGTTTCCGGAAAACGGTGCCAGCCGCTCGCGCTCGAACCGCTGCACCGTTTCGAGCAGCGCCGCCGTGTCGCGGTAGTTCGCGCGGCGCAAGAAGACTTCGACCACGCCGCGTGAAAAGTCATCGGTCACGAAGCTCCGCCGAGCGGCGACTCCGAGGACCCGGTCGAGCTGGGCATAGAGCCCGGAATTCCACTCCGGACGACGGCGAACCTGGCGGAACTGAACGTCTCCGCCGGCGATGCCGGCCGCGGTGGTCACCAACCGGTACGGCCCGATCACGCCACCCACGCCCGGTGCCGCGCGGAGGGTCGCTTCGAGCTCGCCGAGCCGTTCCAGAACTTGAGGGTCGAGCAGCGGTCGCGTGGGGGCGCCCGCGCCCTTGAAGGCGACGACAACGAGCAGGCGGTGCGAGCCGAGAAACTTCTCGTCCAACCTCAAAGTCGCCTGGTAGAACTCGCTCTTGGCGGAGAACCCTTCGAGCCAACTGTCTTGGACTTCGAGCCGAAAGATCCCCGCACCGATCGCGAGGGTTGCGCCGAGCAGGGCGGCGAGCACCCTGCGTGGGCGCGCCGCGACTCCGTCGGCCAGCCGTTCGAACGCCCGCCGGCCCGGCGCGAGAGGTGGCCTTACGGGCGCGCGGAAGCGCTCCGCTGAGAGGAGCGTGAGCGCCGCGGGGGTGGCGGTGAGCGAAAAGGCGAGGCAGAGCCCGACGCCCACGGCGGCCACGACGCCGAAATGGGCGAGCGCCGGAATCGGCGCCAGGACGAACGAGCCGAAGCCGATCATGGTGGTGACCAGGGCGAGCGTCACCGCATGGCCGATCTCTTCGAACGTCCGCTCGCGCGCCCGCTCGGGCGACGCTTCGAGCGCCAGCAGGTCGCGGTAGTGGGCCAACAGGTGGATCTCGTCGGCGAGGCCGACGGCGATCAAAATCACCGGCAAGACCGCGGTGGTCAAAAACACCGGCTCGCCGAGCCAGCCCATGCCGCCGAACAGGACACCCAAGCAGACGCCCACCTTGCCGAGCGAGAGGCCGACCATGGCGAGCCGCCGCGAGCCGAAGTAGAGCAGGAGCGCCACGAGCAGCAGAGCGCCGGGAACCAAGAAACGCAGATCGGTGAGCACATGCCGCCCGAGCAGCGCCTCGGCCGCCGGGGCGCCGACCACCGAGATCCGATGCCCGGCATCCGCGAAGCGACGCGCCTGCCCGTCGATCTGTCGCCAGAGCATATAGCGATCCCCGCCCACGAGCGTTTCCTCGGCGGGAATCCCCACCACCACGGTGGCCGCCGAGCCGTCTTTGGCGACCAGAAGTCCCACCGGCAGATCGAGCCAGGCGACCTCTTCGCGCAGCTCGGCCAGGCGCGCGGGGGTGTCCGGAAACGGCTCGAACAGCGGCCTGAAATCTCGCCGCGCGACATCGTAGCGGCTGCCGATCGTGGTGCTGAGGCTCTGCACGTTCGCCCGGCCGACGCCGGGCAGCCGCCCGAGCGCCGCGGAGAGCGCCGCCAGGCGACGCAGCGTCTGCGGGTTGTAGATCCCCCCCGGCCGGTTCGTCTCGATCAACACCAACAGCTGATCGCGTCGGCCGAACGTCTGCCGCACCTCCCGGTCGACCGCCAAAGCCGGAGCGTTCTTCGGCACCAGGGCATGCCCATCGGTGCGCAGGGTCAGCCGGAAGATGCCCGGTACGCCCAGCGCGAGCGCCAAGCCCCAAGCCAGCAGCACGGCCCGCGGATTCCTGAGCGCCAAGCGAACCGGCCACGACGGACGCGGCGATCGAGGGGGCTTCCCGGAACTCTCAGTGTTCGCGACGGACACGTTTTAGGCTAGCACGGCCGCGAAGGAGGACGGGATCTGGAGTGCGGCGACGCGTCGCCGCTTTCCGTAGCGCCGACGTGTCGGCGCGCCCCACCTGTGCGCGAACCGTTCGATTTCGCGCTGGAGGTTTCGAGACCGGTCCGCCCTGTCGATCCCGGTTAGGCGCCGCGGATCAACCGTTCTCGAGCCCAGCTTCGTTGAGGTCCGGCGGATAGAAAAGCTGCACGGTATCAACCCGCTCAAAGTCGCGATCGGCGGATGCGAAAGCTGTGATGCCACGGTCGAGTGCGGTGGCAAGGAGGATCGAGTCGTTGGTCAATAGGCCATAGCGCGTACGCAGAGGGGCGGCGATGGCGAGCAACCGGCGATCCAAGGGCACGACTTCAACCCCCATCCTGGGAATCTTCTCGGCCTGCTCCTGGTAGAGAGAAAGCTGGCGGACGATTTCCGGCCGACCGCGTAACTTCTTGACGACGTTGCCCGGTGCGACCAAACCTCGCGCCACCGCCTCGATCGTCATCAGGCGGTGCGTGACCTCGGCCACCGCCACGGTCGATGTCACAGCTTGCAGCAGGCCGGCCTCACAACGGGAGAGCAGGCTGCGGCAGGATCGTGAGGCACCTGCGAAGTGGTAGAGGAAGATGGTCGCATCGAGAAAAACGCTGGTTCCCGCCGGGATCTCGGCCAGCGGCTTTGCGCTGTCAGCCGTCAAGCAGCCCGTCCTCTTCGGCGAGCAGCGCGCGGACCTGCCGGGCCGGCAACGCGAGTACGCCCCAGCTCTCCGCCACGACTCGCTGCGGTCCCAGGGTCGCCGATTGGTTGGCGAAGTACGCACCGAGCGCATCGCACACCACGTCTGCGATCTGCTTGCCTTGACGGGTCGCCTCTTGGCGGGTGCGGTCGTAAAGGCTCTCTTCAAGAAGCGTGCTGAACTTTCGACGCATGGCGTCATGACGATATCATGACGGTGGCTGGCCCGAGATCGGCTAGCCCCAGCCGACCGCGCGCCCGAGCGCTTGGCAGCTTTGCGCTGAATCGTGGCCTCCCGCCCGGCGCCAACTACGTATAGTCTCGCAGCCTCTTTCGAGGAACGAGAATGCAGAGCTTCTGGGTGGATCACGGCGACGCGGTGATTGTTGCGGTCGCCATCAGCCTTATCACCGTCTTTCTCGGCCCGGTGTTGTCACACGTTCGAGGTCGCTCGGCTGCCTTTTCACCATCGGGATCCGTTCGATCGCCTCTTGATCGCGCAAGCTCGCGTCGAGAACCTGCCGATCGTAAGCGCCGACGCGGCTTTCGATGCCTACTCGGTCCAGCGGACATGGTAGACGATACACTCCCGCGCATGCCGGAGAATCCTACCGCTTCTTTTGGACCTCCCTGCGGGCCCGAGTGGGGAAAAGCCCCAGGCGACCGCGAAGAGATCCGCTTCCTCGAAGGGCCGCGTTCGCGCAGCTCGGAGCTGGCGCGGGTCTTTCGCATCGTGGCCGAGCTGATCCGTGGCTTCCGCGGGCTCCATTTCGTGGGGCCGTGCGTCACCGTGTTCGGCTCGGCGCGTTTTACCGAGACGCACCCCTGGTACGCTCTCGGCCGCGAGGTCGGTGGCCGCTTGGCGCAGGCCGGGTTCACGGTGATGACCGGAGGCGGGCCGGGGATCATGGAGGCGGCCAACCGGGGCGCAAGGGAAGTCGGCGGCCGGTCGATCGGCTGCAACATCGTCCTGCCGCACGAGCAGAAGCCGAACCCCTACCTCGACCGGTTTCTCGAGTTCCGCTACTTCTTCGTCCGCAAAGTCATGCTGGTCAAGTACTCCTACGCGTTCGTGGCCCTGCCCGGCGGCTTCGGCACGATGGACGAGATGTTCGAGTGCCTGACGCTGATTCAGACCGGCAAGATCCGCAACTTCCCCGTAGTCTTGTTGGGGTCCGACTACTGGCGGCCGTTGTTGGATTTTCTCCGCGACACCATGGTCTCCGCCGGGACGATCTCGCCCGAAGATCTCGATCGGATTACGCTCACCGATTCGGTCGACGACGCGGTCGCGGAGATCGTGAATGCCGCCACCGGCGAGTTCGGCCTCGCTCACGAGAAGAAGAAGGCGCCCCGCAAGCCGCGCTGGTACCTGGGCGAGCGGGCGGTGGCTGAATCGAACGGTGTGCCTTAGGGGCGGACCTCGCGTGTCTGCCCTTGCCGGCCGATCCCGGGCGGACACGTAGGTCCGCCCCTACGGCATAATCGCCCGATGCGGAACGACCTTGAGACCTCTGTGGAAACGCCCCAAGGCTTGGCTCTCGCCGTCGGCCTGGTTCAAGTGGGCGCGAAAATGGCCGCCGCATCCGCCGCCGTCTTCTGCCTCACCTTCGCGATTCTGGCGGTCATCCTCGGCATTCTGCTGGGTGGCGGCTCGTATTGGATCGCCGTCGGCGAAGCGTCTTGGCGCGGCTGGACCGCGCTCGGCTGTGGGATCGTCTGCGCCCTCCTGGCGAGCGGCTTTCTTGCGGCACGTTTTGCGATCCTCCACACGGTCTGCCAGTTGGTGCGGAAAGCGGGAGTGGGGGAGGAGATCCTCAAGAACCTTCTCGCCGCTTGCGGCGTCTCGGAGGTCCCGGGCGGGGTGAGTGTGGATCTCTCGGAGGAATTGCGGGGGCCGATGGCCGCGGTTCGAACGCACCTCGAAACCGCGGGCCTCGCGAGCGAGTTGCACGGCTTGCCGATCAGGGATCTCAAAGCCCGCGTCGAGGTGGTCGTCTCCGGGGTGCTCGACCACAAGCTGACGGCGCGTGCCCCCTTCAAATGGATTGTGAAGGGCGTTCGCCGCGTCCTGGTCTGGGCCGTCGTACGGATCGTGGCGAAGATCGGGACGGACCCCGCCGCGGCCGAGCCCTGCATCGACCTGCCGCGCCTTCGTGCCCATTTGGGCGCCAATCTCGACGAGCTGATCATCGATCAGGTCAACGGCGGCAGAGTCCGGCTCGTCCTGGCCGTCTCGGGCGTCGCATGGCTGGTGGCGACTTCGATCGCCATGGCGATTCGCGCCTTGGCCGGAGGGGCTTGATCCGTAGGACCATGTCGAGGGGGCCGGGCGGACTGGCTCGGCGATTCTCTTGAAGTAGGCCTCGAAATCCGCGCAGCTTGCCGGGGTCGATCGAAGGGCCGAGAACCCGGCGCCGTTTCTTGTGCGCCCGGCGGAGAGTTCTGTGCGCCTTTCGACGATTCTCTCGACCCCGACGGCGATGGACTCCATCCCGGCGACGATTCTCTCGGCCCCGACGGCGAATCTTGTGCGCCCGCCTAAGAAGATTGTGCGCCTTTCAGAGAATATCTCGAACCCGGCGGTCAAGGGACGAAATCCGACGACGTTTACCTCGGCCCCGGCGCCGTGTTTTGTGCGTCTTCCAGAGAGTTTTGTGCGCCTTTCGGCCTGCTCGGCCTGGTACGATCGATCTCGATGAGCGCCGAGGACACCATCGTCGTCACCCCGACTCCGCTTCCTGAGGACGAGGTGCGTCGTCTCGCGGGTGCCTTCTTCGGCGACATGGTCAAGTTCGAGGTCGATCTCGCCACAGGTCGGATCGCGGTGGGGGGCGAGCTTCATGCCGACGGCGAGGCTCTTCTCCTGGAGCAGGGGAGTCGGCAAGAGGATGTTTGGGGTGGAAACTTCTATCCGGATCGAGCGGGCGACGACCGGGTCGAATTCACCTCCCTGATCAACATTCGGCCTTCCCAAGGGAACCGGAGCATGATGATCGAAAGCCCCGAGATTCAGATTCGCGTTCGCGATCTCGCCCTCTTTCTGCTGGCTTCGGAGTCTGGCGAATGACGCCTCCTCAGCATGCCGGTCTGACCCACGAGCGCTGGCAACGGTTCTCGCTCGATCAACAGCTCCTGATGATCGCGAACGAGATGAACCGCGCCGGCAAGGCTGTGGCACTGGGCGAGATCGAGAGCCTCCGCGGTTCCTATGAGCGGGCGCTCCGGCTGGTCGAGCTGACCGCCGCAGGTTCGATGAGGATCACTCTCCGTCGCGAGCTCTGCCGCTGGCGCGGGCTTCTCGCGGAGCTCTACCTCGATCCGGGAAGCACCGATCGGCATGAGGCTGCCGTGGCAATCCTTCTTCTATTCTCTCCCGCCACCGCGGCACAGCGTCGGTTCCTGTTGCCGCACAAATAGCGCCGACCTGCACGCGCGAGATCGTTTCCAGGAATAGTCGCCCCAGGTCGAGGGGGCCGGGCTTATGGGACCTTCTGCAAGAAACTTCGGTCCTCGCATTGAATGCAGCCGGTGCTCTCGACCTGCGCGATGGCCGCAACGTTATCAGGGTCGTTTCCCAGGACCTCGCGGTAGCGCTGGTAGGCGGCGAGGTCGGCGAAGTTGATCAGGGCGAGCGCCTCGTTCGTGCGGCCGGCGAACCGGGTCGGAAGGAAGTACCCGATCAGGTCGCCGCCGCTGCGCCGGATCGGCTCGGCGATGCTCTTGGAGTAGGCCTCGAAATCGCGCAGTTTGCCGGGGTCGATCTGGTAGCGGATGCTGAGGGTGATCATGGCGTTTCCTCTCTTGACCGGAGTCGCATTGGACGAGCGGGATGTTAGAGCGACCGATGCCGGGGATGTTTCAACCGAGGGCACTTCACCAGGCGCGCCTCTGCTACGACCACCTGGCCGGGCGCGTGGGGGTGGAGATCGCCTCCGCCTATCCGGCGGAGGCGGCCACCGAGGCGTCGCTCCACGACGGTGCGAGAGCTCGGCAGAGGACGGCGAGCACATTCTCTTCGGCCGCGAGAGGTCGATCTTCCTCCCTGTCCCAACCTCCGTTCGCAAGGGCGCCGCCGCGCCGGAGGAGGCGAATGCCCTCGGCGCGCAGCTCTGTGGGGCTCTTGCCGGCCCAGTCGCCGGCCGGGCGTTCGATCAGCACGAACAGCCGATCCTTGACGATCAACGCTTTGGCGACGTCGGGGAAGAGCGCCGAGGCGACGAAGGTCGGTGCCGCGATGCGTGAGGCGCTCAAGGCGGCGTCGATCCCGAGGGCGCTCTCGACCTTGCGGGCGAATACCCCATCGAACAGCCGGACCACCGAGCGGGCGGATCGGTTGACCCGTTTGGCGGTGAGGCCGATGCTCAGGTTGACCGAATCGTCGTCGGTCGCAGCGACCACTGCGCGGGCTCCCGAGAGGCCCGCCTGGGCCAGGATCTCGTCCGCGCGGGCGTCTCCCATGATGACCGGCGCCATCGTCCTCACGTTCGCGAGCAACGGGGCGCCCGAATCGGCGTCGATCGCCACCACCGGTACGCCCACGCGGTGCAACTCGCGCAGAATCCGGTAGCCGACGTGACCCATGCCGACCACTATCACGTGCCCGCCGCGCGGCATCGGCCGGCCGCTTAGAATCTTGCGCAGACGGGCGTTCACCAGATAGTCCGTGATCATCGAGTAGAGCGTTGCAACGGCAACCGAGCCGAGAATCGTCAACAGGATCTCGTAGAGCTTGATCTCCGGCAGCGTGGTCGCGAGGCCGATTTCGCCATGAAGGTTCCGGACCGTGTAGAAGATCGCGTCGGTGAGCGACAGATCGAGATACCGGTGGAACAGCAGGACGGTCGCCGGGATCAACAGGCAGAAGCCGAGGAAGAGCAGCCTCAGCCCCAAAGGCTCCTCACGCCAGGCGGCGAAGGCGCCACGCAGCGAGCGCGCCAAGCGGCGCAGAATGGATGGGCTTTCTCCTCGGGGATAGGCTCCATCGGCGGCTCCGAACGCCCAATCCCAATCGTGCTTGGTGCCCAATAGAGTCAGCCGATCCTCGGGCCGAAAGCGCTCTTGTCGGTCCGGCAATGCCTCGCATTCCCCCTCCGGGTGCTCCACCAGAAGAGTCTGGAGGCCATAGCACTCCGCCAGGGTGTTCACGTCGGGGCCATCGTTGAACGGGCGACCGGTCGTTGGCGCGCGCCCGACCACGAAGGGAACCTGGTCGGAGGTGAAGCTCGCGAGGACCGCGTCGCCCAACGCCGCCGCGGCGAAGCTCGGCGCGGCGAGCGAAGCCATGGCGAGCGCGCGGCGCACGTCGAGTACCTGTTCGAGCTGCCGGGCGAGTTCGGGATCGAACAGCCGAACCACGATCGCCACGTCCGGCCGGAGGCGCCGGGCGTCGAGGGCGATCTCGATGTTGACCAGATCCTGGTCGGTGGCCGCGATCACCACCGTGGCCGTAGCGAGGCCGGCCTCCAGCAGCAGCCTCTCGTTTCTCGCATCGCCACGGAAAACGCGAATGTCTCGCGCCTCGGCCTCTGCCAGCCGCTCCTCCCGTGCATCTCGGGTGACCACCACGACGCTCTCGCCTAGACGCTGGAGAAGCTCCACAATCCGATAGCCGACGTCACCCATTCCACAGACGATAGCCAGCCCCGACATAGTGCTCCTTTTGGAGAGAGCCCCTGGTCACGATCTGCGGCAATCGTACCTGAAGTCCGCCCGGGCTCTGGGGCGCGGCGATAGCAGGGAACCGGCCCCGTTCGTCAGTCGTCCCGCCACGAACCGAGCAGGTGCATGCCGAGCAGGACTCCCGCGACGATGAACAGAACCAGCGCGGTCGAACCGGAGGCGAGGGGGGCGGAAACGACCTCGCCGCCGGTCAAAGCACCGGCGCGCTGCGCTCTTTCGGCCACGGCCTCGGCGCGCCAGACGAAATAGAAGGCGGCCGCCGCCGAGGTCGCGGCCACGACGAGCCGCCAATCGGCCGAGCGGCGGGCGCTCCAGACCAGCAAGGCGGTCCCGACGGCCGCCAGGGCGAGGCCTTCAAAAATCGGGCCGGGCCGGGCCGAGAACAGGCTTTGGAAGAGCCGGTGGAGCGCTCCGCCCAAGAGCAGCGCAGCGAGCGCCGCCGCCGGATGCCGGTCGAGTCGAGGCACGCCCGCAGTTTACTCGGAGAAAGCGTCCTCGTCGTCGGGCGGGACGGTCGGCGGCTTTGGCTTGGGCGCCGCACCGCCGACGGATGGCGTGGGCTTGGCAGGCGCGGTTCTTTGTGGTCTGGGCTCAGCTGCGCGGGATATGGCGGACTCCGGTTTCTGCGCCCGTTTTGCGGCCTCCCGTTTTTCCCTCGCCTCTTGCTTTTTTTTCTCCTGCGCCTCTTGCTCCGCTTTTTCCTTCGCCTCTTGCTCCGCCTTCCTCCTCGTCGCTTGGTACCGCGCAATTTCCTGGAGCGCGAGCAGGCCGATGAGAGCCCCGAATCCACCGGTCGCGAGAAGATAGGTGAGATAGAAGCCGATCTTGACCCCCTGAATCGAGCCCTCGCTCCAGCAGGCGCCGAGGTCTAGAGCGAGCCCCAAGACGCACTCGCTGTTGGTGACGGTGGGCTCACATTCGCAGCCGGGAAGCCGCGACCAGCCAACGATGACGCTCTCTTTCGTGCCCTCTATGGGCACTACGTAAAGGATGTGGAAGAGGACAAGGGCGATCAGGCCGAGGACCAGGGCGGATGAGAGGACTGTGAAGCGTCTCCGGAGGGATCTCCGACTGATCGTCTCGCCGGAGTGGAACTGAGCCACGACCGCAACCACGCCCATGAGGAAGGCTGAAACGGACTTCAAGAGGATTTTTGAATCTTCCGGGAAAAGGGACAGGAGCGGTTCGAAGCCTTGGATGGGCCGGGCGCCCAGGAAGGGGGCCATACCGACGCCGACGGCCACCCCGAATCCAACCACGTAGGCGACCAGCCGTGTGGCGAAAACGGTGGGTAGGGCGGAGCTGTCAGAACTCGAACTCACTTGCATTCCTCCTCGTTATCCTCGTCCTTCTGCCGGCAGATCTTGAGGAGGCACCGAAGAACCTTGCAACCCTTCGGCACCAGGTCGAGGGGGCAGGTTACGGTGGACCCATCCTTGTTTGGGTGGCACCAATACGGAGTCGGCCGGTTGCCCTTCCGGACCTCGAAGGCATAGCTGCCGATCCACAACGTTCTTCGCTCCCCGGGTTCGACGATTGCGGCGTGGGGCGATTTGCGGCGGTAGCGTGGGTAGATGAACACTTTCGTTTCATTCCCGAAGTCGGTCTCGAAACCGAACCGTGTGTGAAATCCATCCCCCGTTTCCGCGGCCTTTCGCGGTATACCCACGGGCTTGTCTCTCACCTTCGAAAGGCGGCGATCCGCTTGGCTTTGTGCGATGACCGGGGCGTTCCCTTGAGCCTGGGAGATCGCGGACGCAAGACCGTACCTCGGGCCGGATCCGCCGAAGCTCGCCGGCAGCACGTTCTCGCCCACCTGCTCCGCGATTCGGCCCGTGGCCTCCAGCTCGAGGTCCATCCGAGCGCGCCCGAACTCGTCCCGAATCCAATCCACCAGCGCTTCGAGCTCAGGGTAGGCGCGTAGCGCAGCGAGAAGATCGGCCTCCGTCCCCGCAAGCAGCGCCTCGACATCCCGAACGAAATAGGACGATTCCCCGTCGTCTCCCGGGACCACGGTGAGCCTCCGCCATCCGTCGAGGTATTCCTTCTCGATATCGATCAGCCGCGCCAAGATCCCGGCAGCGATCACGCGGGCTCTTTCCTTCATTTTGTCTTCTTCGATCTTGTCTTCTTCGATCTTCCCGTCGTCGGTCTTCGACTTGATATAGATCAGCTTCACCAGCACCACCCGATCGCCGTCGCCGATCGCCGTTTCCACCCGCCCGGAGAGGCCGCCGCCGAACTTCACGTCGAGCCCGGCGACTGCGAGAGTCGCATCGCCCTGGATCTTCGTGCGGGTGGTGAGAAGCGTCTCTCCGGTCGTTCCGTCGGGGCCGGGGCCGCGGAAGCCCAACTCGTCCTCGATGTCGAGATCGGTCGAGCGGCGGCGGACTCCGGTGTAGGTGATCACGCGACCACCCGGGAGGCCGTAGCCGATCCGGAAGGAGGCGTCGCGGACCTGGCGGCGGATTCGTACCTCGTCGCGCGACAGGTCGAGACCCGGGCCGGCGAGCCGCGGCGACCGGTCGGCGCGGAAGCTCGGCATCTCTTGGACCAGATAGCCCACGCCGACGAACCAGCCGCATTGCCTGCACAGGGCGGTGACCAGATCGAGCCCGGCCCCGTAGAGCAGGCCGCGACCTTCGATCGACGTGCTCTCCTCCGGCTCCGGCCGATCGAGAAAATCGAGCCGCAGGTCGGCCGAGAGGGCCTGCCAGTGGAAGGTCGGATGAAACAGGCCGAGGGCCGGCCGCGCAATCGAACCGTGGGCGCCTTCTCCTTTCAACTCCGAGAGGAAATCGAACTTGCGGTTCAGAAGTGCGGAGTCGCTGGGGATTTCGGTAACCGACCCGCCGCCGCCGGAATCCCGCACCGTGACCATCGAATGCATCGAGGCGAGATCCAGGCTCTCCTGATGGTCGAAGAGCGTTTCCAGCCCGAGGCCGAAGTCGAACGTTCCCTGGGCACGCAACGGCCCCGCCGCCCCCGCGGTGCAAACCAGCGCGAGGACGAGGCTTAGCGAGCCCGAGAGAGATTTAAATACGTGCATTTCTTCGCTAACTTGTCGCGATTATAGTACACTCTGCTCACTACGACGAGGATTATTCTATGGAACCGCTCGGGCTCGTTGGGGAGGCTCGGGAACGCCGGGAGCCGTATCGGTCTCTGCCGCTCCGGGTCGTGGCGTTTCTCGCGGCGGCGTGCTTCGCGGCTCCGGGTCCCGCCGCCGGCCAGGGCGATTCCTGGCGGGGGTCGTCGAGCCTGTTGATTCCTCGCCGCCTCCTCGCGGCGGCTGCCGAGGGGGGCAAGATCTACACCTTCGGCGGCTGCGGCTCGCCCTGCTTTGCGCCGCCGCTCCACACCTCGACGCTCGAAGAGACGCGGGTCGAGGTCTTCGATGGGCAGAGCTGGACGATCAAGAACCGGATGCCGGCGATCGTCTTCGGCGCCGCTGCGGCCGCGGGCGACGACCACCTCATCTATCTGTTCGGCGGCTACTTGACCGGTGACGCCGCCTGGCAATACACCCCGGGGTCTGACTCCTGGAGCCGGAAGGCGAACCTGCCGACGCCGCGCTTCGGCCTCGCCGCCGTGGCGCTCCGCGGCAAGATCTACGTCCTCGGCGGCAGCGACGGGACGAGCCCGAGCCGAGCGCTCGAGGTCTACAATCCGCTCACGAATACGTGGCAAACAAAAGCGCCGATGCCCACGGCGCGGGTGTTCCTCGGCGCGGCGGCGATCGGCCGCAAGATCTACGCGGTCGGCGGCTCGCCCGACTGCTGCGGCGACGCGGTCACAGGGGTTCTCGAGATTTACGACACGGATGCCGACCGCTGGACCACGGGAGCCCCTCTGCCGGTCGCGCAGCAGGTGTCGGCAGTTGCGGGAGTGGACGGCAGAGTCTTCACCTTTGGCGGCTTCATCCCTGGCGCGGGCGTTCAAGGCGCCACGTTCGAGTACGCCCCGACGACCAACACGTGGACCGCCAGGGCCGCCATGCCCCTGGCGCGCGACCAGGCTCCGGCGGTCGTGGTGGACGACAAGGTGCACGTCCTCGGCGGCTCGGTGAACTGCCATTGCCAGGCGCTCGCCACGCATCAGAGCTACACGCCCAATCTCCCTCCGCTCGAAGCGGATCTGGAGATCGTCAAAGGGGACGGGGGAGTCACGGTCGTCTCTTGCGGCGAGCCCGCCGGGTACATGATCGAAGCCATCAATCGCGGCCCGGACCCGGTGACCGGCGCCGCCGTCCGGGATCTCTTCCCGTCCAAGCTCGAAGCCGCGATGTGGACCTGTACCGCTTCAGCCGGCGCCCGTTGCGCCGCGCCCGCGGGCTCCGGATCGATCGACGCCCGAGTCGATCTTCCTGTCTTCGGCAGCGTGCGCTACGTCGTGAGCGGCACCATCCGCTCGGGTACCTCGGGGACGATCGTTAACGCGGCGAGCATCGACCCGCCGGCCGGAGTCCTCGACCGGAACCTGGCGAATAACCGATCTGTCGACGAGAACTCGATCGTCTGTACCGCCCTGCTTCGGATCACCAAGACCGACGACCGCGACTCGGTGGCACCCGGCGACCGGCCGCTCTATCGAATCGTGGTCAGCAACGACAGCCCGACGCCGGTGATCGTCACGGTGACCGATGATCTCGAGGCGAGTGGGCTCGAAGCGGTCCGGTGGTGCGGTGGAGTGGGGGGGGCGGGCTGCACGCCGTTCAAGCCCGGCAACCTCGTCGACACGGTCACCGTGCCCGCGCACGGAACGATCACCTATCAGGCGACCGGAACGGTTCCCAGCACCTGCCTGGACCGGATCGAGAACCGGGCCTGTGTCGAGAGTCCCGGTCAGGCTACCCTCTGCGCCACCGACATCGATCGAATCGAACCGAAGGAGGCGGACCTCTCGGTGGTGTTGACCGGCCCCGCCGTGGTGAGGCGCGGCGGGCAGGCGGATTACAAGGTCGCGATCCACAACGCCGGGCCGTGCCCCGCGACGGACGTCCGGCTCGAATTTCCCTCGCCGTCCGGCTTTGTCCCCCCCATTCCCGGCCCAGGCCTCTGCGGGAACGTCTTCCCGTGCGAACTCGAACCGATCCCTGCGGGGGGGGACGTCTCGGTGGCCGCGAGCTTCGAGGTAGCGGACGACGCTCCGTGCGGGGCGGTTCCCGTCTCCGTGCATGTCGCGAGCTTCAGCGATCCCAATGACGACAACGATTCGAGCGGCGTCGTCACTCGGGTCGAATGCGACCTGACGATCACCAAGACCGACGGCCTGGACACGGCTCCGCCGGGAGCGACCCTCCTCTACACGATCACCGTCGGGAACCCGAATGCCGCGGCGGTCGCCGTCCGCGTGACGGACGTCTTTCCCACCGAGCTCCGGCAGGTGCGCTGGTGCCCGGGGGCGTTGTGCGTTCCCAACCGCCCCAGCGAGCTCGATGACACGACGGAAGTGCCGGCCGGCGGCAGCGCCGTCTACCGCGTGCAGGCGGTCGTCTCCTGCTTGTTCTCAGGGATCCTTGCCAACACGGCCGAAGCCTCGCCGGTCGGTGATCCGGCGCTCCGGGTAAGCGCCACCGACGAGACCCGGATCGTGCCGCCTCCGGGCGTGACCGGCTGCTGCGCGGACATCGAAGGCGCTTTCGTCGTGGGCCAGGAGATCACCTACATCTTCGTCCTCTGGAACGGCGGGCCGACGAACCAGTTCCCCGAGTTCGAGGACGTGCTACCGCCGGGGCTGACGCTGGTGGATGCCACGGCGACCCGCCCCAACGTGATGATGCTCGGCAACACGGCGAGCTGGAGCGGGCCGCTCCTGATCGGGGAGAACGTGATCATCCGGGTGAAGGCCAAGATCGACATGGGAACAGCCGGGATAACGATCTGCAACCAGGGGATTTTCAAGTTCGACGCCGACGGAGATGGCACGAACGAGTCGATCGGCGCGACCGACGACCCGTCCCTTCCGGGTACAGAGGACCCCTGTTGTATGAAGGTCGTTGCCGTGGACGCGATCCCGGTCCTCTCCGGCGCGGGGATCGCGGCGCTGGTCCTTTTGCTGGCCGGATGGGCGCTCCGCGGGTTGCGGCGCCGGGCTCGGGAGTAGCGCTTACGGCCGAACCAACGGCCCGATCCGCGCGAAGGCGAGGGGGGAAGAGCGGCTCCTCGTATACTCGCGGCGCATGTCGGCGCTCCTCGCATCGCCCGGTCGTCAGTCGTCCCGCCACGAGCCGAGCAGGTGCACCCCGAGCATGACGCCCGCGGCGATGAACAGGATCAACGCGGTCGAACCGGCGGCCCCGCGGTTGGACAAGGCGCCGCTCACCAGGGTGCCGGCCGGCTGCGCGCCCTCGGCGACACCCTCGGCGCGCCAGGTGTAGTAGAAGCCGGACGCGGCCGAGGTTGCCGCCACCCAGAACCGCCAGTCGGCCGAGCGGCGGGCGCTCCAGATCAGCAAGACGGTTCCGACGGCCGCGAGAGCGAGCCCTTCCAGAATCCGGCCGGACCGGGTGGAGAACAGGCCTTGGCAGAGCCGAAAGAGCGCGCCGCCGAAGAGCAGCGCAGCGAGCGCCGCCCCAGCAGCCGGATGCCTGTCGAGTCGAGAATCCCGGAAGGAGACTATCGCGGCGAATCGTTCCGTGACCGACCGGCGATCGGCGGCATCGAAATCCATCCGGAAGCGCTCCAAAGCGCACAAGGCGATCGTCGAAGTGTGCAAGGCGAACACAGAAGCGGGCGCGTCGAAGGTTGACCGGCACCTTGCGGCGGCAGAAATAGGTCAGGAAGTGGTCGCCGTGGACCAGGCGGCGGCAGAATTTCGAGCGGCGGAGAGAGAAACCTCGATGGCGACAAGAAAAATCGGTCCGGCGACGGTCGCCGATCCTGTTTGAGCCTCCGGTCGCCCTGCCGGAACAGCCCTTCTGCACACGGCGATCACCGACTCGCACAAGAACTTGGGAGAGAGCGGGCCGTGCGGGCTTCTAACGGCTAACGGCGACCGCTTCGCCGCCCGGCTTGATCCTCTGGATCAGCTTCAACTCAGCGGCCTCTTCGAGGTTTGCCCGATAGAGGTCCCAGCGCAGCTGCAGGTTCATCCAGAAGTCTGCCGACGTGCCAAAGAACTTAGAAAGGCGAAGCGCGGTGCTCGGCGTCACCCCTCGCCTCTTGTTCACCAACTCGTTGACGCGCTGATAGGGAACGTGAATCCCATCAGCCAGGTCGCGCTGCGACAAGGACATCGGTTTGAGGAACTCCTCCAGCAGCATCTCTCCCGGATGGGTGGGTTCGCGGTGGGTAGGGACTCGAATCATGAATGCCTCGCTTGCTCTTCAATGGTCAGGTGTCCTGGGGCTTCACCCCAGGCTGATATCGGGCGCGCCGTTGGCGCTCAGACAGGAACCGCCCGCACCCGCAGCTCCTCGACATGCGCCGCGTCTTGCTCGGCATCCGGGTGGCCGACTTGCCGTTCGAAATCGACACAGGCCTGCATGCAGTCGATCGCCCGGGTGAGTTCACCGAGCTTCTCGTAGGCCGCACCCAGGTTCCACGAGGCGTTCGCGCCGCCGCGCCGATCGCCGATCTCGCGGGCGATTTCGAGCCGTTGCCGGTAGAGCTCAATCGCCTGATCGGTTTCGCCGAGGTCGGCATAGGCGGTACCCAGGTTGCCGAGGGCGTTGCCCTCTCCGCGCCGGTCGCCGAGTTCGCGTCGAATGGCAAGATCTTGGGCGGAAAGGTCGATCGCGCGCCGGGTCTCGCCCAGCTCGGCGAAAGCGTTACCCAGATTGCCGAGGGCGTTTCCTTCGCCGCGCCGATCGCCGGTCTCGCGCGCGATCGCAAGGTACTGTTCGAAGGACTCGATCGCTCGATGAGTCTCGCCCAGGGCGGCGTAGGCGATCCCCAGATCGCCGAGGTGCGCACCTTCGAGCGCCCGATCTTTTAGCCTTCGGGCCGCGGCGAGGCCTGCTTCCACCCAGCGGATTTGTTCGTGCGGGGAGAAGCGCAACTTCAAGAGATGCGCGCCGGAAAAGGGGAATTGGTTGGCGCCACGAGCGGCTTCTTCGGAGGCTTCCATTCGCTCCACCGCCCACGCATGGCCGGCCAGAATGTGGTCCCGTTCCCGATCGAAGAGAGCCAGCGCGCCAAGGATGTTCTCGTTGCCTTCCAAGTACAGTTCGGTCGCCGCAGAAAGCACACCGAGGAAATGGCTCGCATGCCGCGCCCGGGCCGCCTCCTTCTCCATGGGTTGGAGATTCACTCCGGCAAACGCCCGCGCCAGGTCGTGCAACCTGTAGCGCCCTTCGTCGCCGTCGAGAAGGCTGCGGCGAACCAGCTCGCCGAGGGCCTCATCCGCTTCTTCGTCTTTTCCGCTCAGGTTCCACACGGCGGCGGCAGCTGCCGAGTCGAAGCTCGCCTGGAAAACGGCCAGAGCGCGGAAGCTTTTTTGCAGAGCCTCGGGAAGCAACGCATAGCTGACGCCGAGCGCCGCTTCGCCGAGCTTGGCCTTTTGGTTCTCCTGCTCCAGACGATGGGCGTAGTCAGAAACCTTCAAGTCCGTGCGATCGGCAAGGGTGCTCGCGGCGAGGCGGAGGGCGAACGGCAGGAAGCCGCACAGGCGCGCGAGGGTGGCGGCCTGATCGCCGATCCGGGGTGCGATTCTGCGGAGGAGGAGAGAGGCGTCGTCCGGCGGGAGCTGATCGAGATCTCGACGAAAGGCTCCAGGGAGCGAAAAGCGTCGGCGTGAGGTGACGAGCAGCGCGCACGTGTCGGGCGGAAGCAGCGGCTCGACTTGGTCGCGATCGGCGGCGTTGTCCATCAGGAGGAGCACGCGCTTGTCGTGGAGCACTTCGCGGTAGAGCGCGGCGAGCTGAGGACCCTCGGGGAGCCGGGCCTCCGGGTGGAACGAGCGGATCACATGCGCTGTCGCTTCGTCCGGGGTGATGGGCTGCTCGTTCATGCCGCGGAGGTCGAGGTAGATCTGGCCGTCCGGAAAGGCATCGCGGAGCTCGTGGGCGAGCTTGAGCGCCAGTGCGGTCTTGCCGACGCCGCCCATGCCAAAGAGGCCGCAGATCGCAAAGCCGCCGTGGGACATCGCGGAGCGCAGCTCGGTAAGCTCGATCTGGCGGCCGATAAAATCGGCGGGTGGTGCGGGGAGCTGGTGGAGGGGTCGGGGGGCCGGCATCGGCGAAGGAGGCGGAACAACGGACGGGGTGGTCTGGAAGCCTGGCCCTAGGGTCGCGAGGGAGAAGGTGCCGGTCATTTCCATATCGACCTCGGGCGCCAATCCTCTGATGCGGGCTCGGTAACGATCCGGAGGTCTCGATCGGCCGGACGCGAACAGCCGCCCGTCCGACACCTGCGAAAAGAGCACCGGCGTGCCCCAGGCGAGCAGATCCGGCGCCTGCGCCAACATGGCGTTTCGCCCTTCGGTCACTGCGGCGTCGATCGGATCGCCGGTCGCGAGGCGCCGATAGACCGCTTCGCTGAACAGGATCGCGGCGCGGTCTGCGATCGGAAACTGCATCGCAAGGACCGCCGGAACGCCCGCTTGGACCAGGGCGGTGGCCACCCCTCCGAACGGTCGCGGCGCGGCGGAGCAGCCGGTACGGCAGGCGTTCAGAAAGACCAGCCGGAGGCAGGTCCGCCCGCGCAGCAGGTCGGCGAGGACCTGGCCTCGCACCTTCGAGGCGCCGCGCCGTCCATCTTCGAAAAGAAGGACGCCCTCGCCGGTTTCCGGATCAAAATCTCCGTGACCCAGAAAATGGAGGACGTGAAACTTCTCCTCTCCGGCGAGCGCCTGATGAAGCGACGAGAGCGTCGCGTGCGCCAGGCTCGTCACCTCGATCACGCCCGGTCGCTCGACCGCTTGGCGAACTCTCTCGACTTCCCGGTCGAGCGAGAGCAACCTCGCGGTGCGCGGCTCGGCGCCGGCCAGCAGGATGCGCAACGGCCGTGGAACCTCTCGCGGATCGAGCATCCGCTCCTGGGGAAGGTACCGGACGATCGAGAACCTTGGATCGAGGCCGAGGCTGTGGCTGCTCTCACCCTCGAAGAGAAGCTCCCAAGGCAGCGAATGGAGCTGGGCGAGAGTCGGCGTTTGGAGGTCGAGCTGGATCTTTATCCGCAACCCGTCACCTGGCCCGAGGCGGCCGAGGCTTGCGTCGAATCGGCGGCGCACGGAGCCGCGGAAGAGATGGTCGAAGAGCTGCGCACCGAGTGATCGAAGGGCGGCGGCCGAAAGCACTTCGAGATCGCCGAGGTCTGCGCGCTGTTGCCCCGACCGCTCGGCCTCGGCGCGCGCCTCGGCTGCACGCGCGATGAGGCAAAGCTCGTCCTCGATCGCGGGGAGCTCGAAGGGCTCCAGGCTTCCTTGGCCTGCCGGCGAATCCGCGACCTTGACCGAGGCGCCGCCCTTCCCATCGGGTACGAAATCGAGCGTAAAGTCGCGATAGTTCATTCGGCGGCCGTCTCCCTCCGGGGGCGGTAGGGGCAGTCGTTCGAGAGATCGCATCAGGTTACGCGATTTCCGGCGGCTCTGCCGCCCGGGATATCATCCCCCCGATGAAGGAAACCAAACCTCCGATCGACCTTGCGCTCGCGCCCGAGGCGCAGGTTCCGGACCCCGATGCCGTGAAGAAGGCGGGGTTCTGGACCAAATTGAAGCGTGGGCTGTTGATGACCCACACCGAGATCATCGAGCGGGTCGGTGCCGCCGTGGCCGGCCGGGCGGTGCTCGATGCGACGACGCTCGACTATCTGGAAGAGGCGTTGATCTCGGCCGATTTAGGCGTTGAAACCGCGATGATGCTGGTCGAGCGACTGCGCAAGACGACCGAGACGACCGATCCGGCGGCGCTCCGCGCTCTGCTTGCCGAAGAGGTGGCCCAACTGCTCGAAGCGGCGCCCCGGCGCAAGCCGGTGGGCGAGGGGCCGCGGGTGACCCTGGTGGTCGGCGTCAACGGCGTCGGCAAGACCACCTCGATCGCAAAACTCGCGCGCCGCTCGATCGACCAGGGGGAGCGCGTGCTGCTCGCCGCGGCCGACACCTTCCGCGCCGCGGCGATCGAGCAGCTCGCGCTCTGGGGCGAGCGGCTGGGCGTCGAGGTGATCCGCCAGGCGCCGGGCGCCGATCCGGCGGCCGTCGTTTTCGATGCGCTCCAAGCGGCGCGCGCGCGTGGCATCACCCGGCTGATCGTCGATACCGCCGGCCGGCTGCACACCAAGGACCACCTGATGGCCGAGCTGTCCAAAATCAACCGGGTGATCGACCGCGAGGCCGTCGGCTGGCCGCGCGAGACGATCCTGGTGCTCGACGCCACGACGGGTCAGAACGCACTCGCCCAGGCGCGGACGTTCGCCCAGGTGGTGCCGGTCGATGGCGTCCTGCTCGCGAAGCTCGACGGCACGGCCAAGGGGGGGATGGCGGTCGCGATCGCCCGCGAGCTGCGGTTGCCGGTGCTGTTCCTCGGGGTCGGCGAAAAAGCCGACGACCTGATCGAGTTCGAGCCGCGCGCGTTCGCCAACGCCCTCCTCGGTTGAGGAGCCCTTTGACCCTCGCCGATCCGACCGACCTGCGCCATCTCCGGCGGGCGCTCCGACTCGCTCTCCGCGGCCGCTATCGAACCGCGCCGAATCCGCGGGTGGGGGCGGTTCTGGTGCGCGACGGCCGGGTGGTGGGCGAGGGGTGGCACGCGCAAGTCGGCGGCCCGCACGCCGAGATCGAAGCGCTCCGCGCAGCGGTCGCCGTTTCATCCGATGCCGCCCGCGGCGCGACCCTCTACGTCACCCTCGAACCGTGCGCCCACTTCGGCCGCACCCCGCCGTGCGCGGATGCGGTCGCCGCGGCGGGGATCGCTAGAGTCGTCGCCTGCGTTGGCGACCCGAACCCGGAAGTCGCCGGCAAGGGCTTTGCCCTCCTGCGCGCGGCGGGTATCGAGGTCGAGATCGGGAGCCTCGCGCCGGAGGCGATCCGAATCAATCTGCCGTTCTTCGTCTCCCAGCTGCTCGGCCGCCCCGCGGTGACCCTCAAGTGGGCGATGAGCCTCGACGGCAAGATCGCGACCGTGACAGGGGAGAGCCGATGGATCTCGTCACTGCCCGCCCGCCGCGAGTCGCTTTTGCTGCGCGAAGAGCACGACGCGATCCTGGTCGGTGTCGGCACCGTTCTCGCCGACGACCCGCGGCTCGATCGCAGGCTGAGCCGCGCGCGGGGTCCGATTGTGCGCGTGGTACTCGATCGGCGCCTGCGCACGCCACCCGGGGCGCAGATGTTCGCCATCGAGGGACCGGTCGTGATTTTCACCGAAGCGGCGGGCACCGAGTCGGGCGAACCCGAGAAGAGCGCGGCGCTCACGGCGGCCGGCGCGGAGGTGGTCCGCCTGGCCGCCGTCGAGCCGAACGCCGTGCTCGCGGCCCTGTTTGCCCGGGGCGTCCGGAGCGTGCTGGTCGAGGGTGGAGGAGAGATCCATGCGAGCTTCGTCGCCGCCGGAACCTTCGATCGGGTCCAGGTGGACGCGGCGCCGCTGCTGATCGGCGGAGGGACGGCCCCGACACCGCTCGGCGGGGAGGGCTTCGCGCATCTGGCCGACGCGCCGCGGCTGGAACGGATCGAGGTGATCCGGCGGGGGGAGGACGTCATCCTCTCGGGTTTGCGCGCCGGATGCTTGAACGAGCTGCTGCGCGCCGTCTGAACAACGTTTCAGTCGGCCGGTGCTCTGGTACGATCCGAACGGTGAGAATCGTAGACCTTACAAACCGGACCGCCTTTCGATCTGGGGTTTCCTTCCGATGTTTTCCGGACTGATCGTCGAAACCGGCCGCGTCGCGCGCGATCCGGAGCCGACTCCGGGCGGCGGTTGCCGCTTGGAGGTCGATCTGTCGGCCGAGCTGGTCGCCCGGTTGCCTCGACCGGCGTCAGGTGCGAGCGTTGCGGTATCCGGTGTCTGTCTCACGATCGTGAATCTTCTGGCGATCTCGCCTTCCGCGTTCAATCCCACCGCTTTTGCCGCCACCTTCGAGCTGTCGCCCGAGACGCTCGCGCGGACCTCTCTCGCCGATCTTCGAGCCGGGGCGGAGGTCAACCTGGAGCCGGCGCTGCGGATGGGCGATCCGCTCGGCGGGCATTGGGTGCAGGGGCACGTCGATGGCACCGCTCGCGTGGTCGAGCGGCGCGAGCAGGGTGAGTTCCGAATCCTCGCGTTCTCGCTTCCCGGATCTCTGGAGCGCTACCTGGTCCTCAAAGGTTCGGTCACGGTCGATGGCGTGAGCCTCACGGTCTCGGGGCTAAACGCGGATCGGTTCGAGGTCGCGCTGGTTCCCCACACGCTCGTGGCGACCACGCTGCGCGACCTGGTGCCGGGCGATCGGGTGAATCTGGAGGTCGATGTCCTGGCCAAATATGTCGAGCGGGCGTTGGCTTCGCGTGCGGGTTCGGGTCGCGCCGAGTCTCCGGAACTCCTCGCGCCGGGAGGCTGGGCGTGAGTCTGCGCTGGGTGGCGCAGCGGCCGGAGCCGGCGCGCTTCTGGATCCGCTTTGCGCCGCGCGACTGGCCGGGGGCCAACGAGCCCTGGTTCGATCTCGCCCGTGGCAAGCTGGGCGAAGCCGGAGAGGGGGCCGACCTTGCGCTCCTCGCTTTTCAACCGCTCGACGACTTGGTCTATCTGCCGCCGGTCCCCCCGCTCCTCGCCGCAGCGCGCGACGCGCTCGCTCGCGACCACTTGGAGCGCGGCACGCCGGTGTTGCTGCAGCTGATGCCGGGTGAGCGCGCCGCGGCACCCGGCGCAACGGTGGTGGTCGATGCCCTCCCCGCGGTGCTCGCGGGGGACTTGAGTCCGCTCTATCGCTTGCCCGAGGGAGCGGGCGTGGCATTTCCACTGCTCGCCGGCCTCACCGACGATCCGGAACTCTGGTCGATCGTCGGCGAGCGACTCGCCGAGGCCGAGGCGGCGTGGGTGCAGGGGAGCGCCCCTCAGCTCACGCCGATCGAGCGCCGCCGCCTGGCGCGCGACGACGCGTTCGAGGCGCTGTTTCACTGCGAGCCCCCATCGGAGCGCGACTTCTCGCGCGGGCTGGTGCGTTTCGGCTTTACGCCGTTTCTGCCGCGGCCGTTGCCGCGCCCGCCGATCCAGCTGCGCGAGAACCGGCGGATCGCCGGCCTGCTCGGGATCGCGGCCGAGATCTGGAATCGGCTCGGCCGGCCGGCCACGGCGGGGCAGGCGCTGTTTCAGGCGTCGCGCTGGATCGATGCCACCCGCTACGATGTGGCTTCGCTCACCCGCGAAGGGCACCTGGGGGTGATCGCCGAACTCGAGGGGTTCGCCCGGACTCTCGTCGAAGAGGCGGTGGCCCGGTCCGGAATGCCGGAACTGGCGGCGCTGATCGACGAATATCTGGCTCCGGCGTCTCTGGAGTCTCTGGAGTCTCTGGAGTCTCTGGAGTCTCTGGAGTCTCTGGAGTCTCTGGAGTCTCTGGAGTCTCTGGAAGCCGGCGACCAGGCTGCGGAGCTGAGCGCCGTCGCGCGCTGAACCTCTCGAGCGAACGGTTCCGGCGCAGGATCTCGACTGTCATGAATCTGTAATCCAGGGCTTGTTACCTTCACGCTTCCAGCCGTTTCTCGCGGAGGATCGGGTTATGCTTAAACTGCTCCAAGCGTCCCGCCGCTCTTACTTCGGTTTTGCCCCATTTGCGCTCGCCCTCTCCCTTCTGGGCGCTGCGGCTCCGGCCTTCGCGCGCGGTGGTGAGGATACCCAGCTCACCCTGCGGGTGAGCGACGCGGTGGGGCAGCCGGGTGGGATCGTCGCGGTCGTGGTGCGCACCTATGCGGCCCGGCCGGTCAAGCAGGGGCAGGTCTGCTTCCGCACCCGGCGTGGCCCACAGCGTGCGGCCCTTACGGCGAACGCCGGGGATCAGCCGTTCGCGTCGTTGGTCGGCGCACTGGTGTTTGGTCCGCGCGGTGAGGTGACCTACCGCGCCGCGCTCCAGTCGCTGGACGCGGTCGTCTCGTTCACTTCGCCGGCCGCGATGGTGAACCGCTTCGACGGTCCGGTCGCCGTGCTCTATCTGCGGCTCGCGGCGGACCTCGTGCCGGGCGATACGTTTACGCTCGACCTCGATCCGGCGAACACCTTCTTGGTCGATGCCGCCGGCCGGCCGATTTCGGTCCAGCCTAGACCGGGCGAGCTACGGATTCGCTCGGTCGGCGAGTCGATCGAGCTGCGCGCGCCGGGCGCCCGGCTCAATCCGGGCAAGTCGGCGGCGCTCGGGATTCAAACGATCGAAGCGCGCCCGTTCACCAAGGGGCAGGTCGCCCTACGTTGGGATCCGGCGATCCAGGCGGGCAAGCCGTCGGTGAAGATGGATTCGCGCTTCGGCCGCGCGACCTTCACGGTCGATCGGGCGACCCCCGGTCTGCTGATCGTGGCGTTCGAGAGCCCGGACGCCTCGCTCAACACGGTCGCGGGGAAGTTCATCGAGGTCACCCTGCCGACCAAAGCCTCGGTGCGCCACGGCACCAAAGTCGCCGTGCGGATCGACCCGAACCTCACCTTCCTCGCCAGCGGCCCGGACGACCTGTCGCCGTTCACGATGAAGAACGGGCAGATCACGTTCAACTAGCGGGCCGCCCGGCCGCCGCCAAGAGTTCCGCGAGCGGCCGGCCGTTAACGTCGATCTCGACCCGTTCGAGATCGCGGAACTGAAGCGTAGTTCGCTCGAGCTGGAGTCGCACGCGCAGTGCGTCGCAGCCTTCGCCCACCTCCAGGTAGCCGTCGAGATGAAGGAGGGCGGTCGTTCCCTGCCGCTCGACGCTCCGCAATCGGAGGGGCGAGGCGTAGAGCGTATGGAGCAGGCCGCTCCGGGTGTCGAAACGGTCTCTCTTGCCGAGCAGCATCGCGAGCGCCCCTTCGAGCGCCGGCTGGCGGCGGGGGAGTGCGATCTCGATCGGCATCGGCCGGTCGCCCTCGCAGTCGCCGGGCGTGCGGCTCGGTGCGATCAGGAAGATCTCCACCCGGTCGGCCACGTCGGTCGAGCGGTGGCCGGTTAAGCCGCAGCCGGAGAGCGCTCCGACCCACATCAGGAGAAACGACGTTCGGAACGAGGCCCAGATCAAACGCGCGCCCGACGTTGCCAGAGTGTGAAGGCGAACGCGGGCGCGTCACCCTGCGCTTCCCTCCGCTCGTTCTCGATCCGGTGCCAGACGCTCCAGTCGACTTCAGGGAAGAAGGCATCCCCCGGGTATTCGCCTTCGATCCGGGTGAGATCGAGGCGATCGACCATCGGCAAAGCCGCGGCGTAGACCACGGCGCCACCGACCACGAACAGCTCGGTTTCACCCCGCTCTCGACCGATCGTAAACGCCTGGTCGAGCGTTGCCACCACCTGGGCACCGGGTGCCGCAAACTCCGGATTCCGCGTCAGCACCAGGTTGAATCGACCGGGCAACGGCTTGCCGCCGATCGATTCCCAGGTCGCGCGCCCCATCACGACGATGTGGCCGAGCGTTCGGCGTTTGAACCGGCGCAGGTCCTCGGAGAGGTGCCAAGGGACATCCCCCTTGCCGTTTTTGGTGATTCCGATCGTCCGGTTGGCGGCGACCGCCGCGATGATCGTGGTCAGCATGGGGTTTTGATTTCAGACGGCCTAGATGGCGATCGGCGCCGGGATCGACGGGTAGGGGTCGTACCCTTCGACCGCGATGTCTTCGAAGCGAAAGTCGAACAGCGAGCGAACGCCGGGTTCAAGCCGCAGACGCGGCGCCGGCCGGGGCGTGCGGGTGAGCTGCAGCCGCGCCGCGTCGAGGTGGTTCTTGTACAGGTGCGCGTCGCCGAGAGTGTGGACGAATTCCCCCGGTTCGAGGTCGCACACCTGGGCGACCATTCCCGTGAGCAGCGCGTAAGAGGCGATATTGAACGGCACGCCGAGGAACAGATCGGCGCTCCGCTGATAGAGCTGGCAGGAGAGCTTGCCGCCGCCGACCCAGAATTGAAACAGGGCATGGCAGGGGGCGAGCTGCATCCGGTCGAGCTCGCCGACGTTCCAGGCCGAGACGATGTGGCGGCGGGAGCTGGGGTTGTTCCGGATCTGCTCGACCACGCCGGCGATCTGGTCGATCGTCGTGCCGTCGGGCGCAGGCCAGGAGCGCCACTGCCGGCCGTAGATCGGCCCCAGGTCGCCCTGGTCGTCCGCCCACTCGTCCCAGATCGTCACGCCGCGCTCGTGGAGCCAGGCGACGTCGGTGCGGCCGGCGAGGAACCAGAGCAGCTCGTGGACGATCGAGCGGAGGTGGAGCTTCTTGGTGGTGACCAACGGGAAGCCGGCCGCCAGGTCGAACCGCAGCTGGTAGCCGAACACCGAGAGCGTGCCGGTGCCCGTGCGGTCGTCTTTCTCGATGCCTTGGTCGAGGACGTGGCGGAGGAGGTCGAGGTAGTTCTGCACGGCGGGTTCCGATGCGCCCGGCGGGGCGTGGGGAGCATATCGCCGAAACGGTCCGGCTCGGTTGCGGTACGGCGCCTGCACACATTTACGGCTCGCGATAGTATCGGGCGGCAGGGATTTGGCGGCACCACTCTCGGAGGAGATCGAAGATGGGTAAGGTCGGTTGCGTCATCATCGCGATTTTGGCAGTTCTCGGCCTCGGTGCCGTGTGGGGCGTCAGCCAGTACAACGGGCTGGTGGGTGTGCAGCAGGAAGTGGATACGCAGTGGGCGCAGGTGCAGAACGCCTATCAGCGCCGGGCGGACCTGATCCCGAACCTGGTGGCCACGGTCAAGGGCTCGGCCCAGTTCGAGCAGGACACGCTGACGAAAGTCATCGAAGCGCGCAGCCGCGTCGGCCAGATCTCGGCGCAGGCGACTCAAGGAATCCTGAACGACCCGGCAAAGTTTGCGCAGTTCCAGCAGGCGCAAGATGGCCTCTCTTCCGCCCTGTCGCGGCTGATGGTGGTGGTCGAGCAGTACCCGCAGCTGCGCTCGACCGAGGCGTTCACCAACCTGATGGCCTCGCTCGAAGGGTCGGAAAACCGGATCGCCGTCGAGCGCAACCGCTTCAACGAAGTGGCGCGCGGCTACAACACGCGGGTCAAACAGTTCCCCGCCAGCCTCTTCATCGGCATCCTCGGCTGGAATTTCCCGCCCAAGCCCTACTTCGCCGCCACAGCCGGCGCCGAGACGGCGCCGAAGGTCGAGTTCGGGAAGTAGGGGGGGTAGGGGCGCGAAGGGAAGACTGAATGAAGCCACCGCCGCCGCGGGGCCGAGGGCTCCCGGCGGCGTTAATACCGTTAGCGCCGGGTGGCAAATTGCGTAGCGATGAATGAGGCGCGGGATGAGCTCAAGAGCGCAGGCACCAAAATCGAGCGCAAGGGCCGGCGGCGACGGAAGGGATGATCTTCCGTTTGATACGGCAACCCTGATCGACATCTGCCGCAACAACGACGTAACGATGGTCGGCGTGGTCGGCTCGATGGCACGAGGCGAATCCACCGACCGCAGCGACATTGATCTGATCGTGCGGTTCGCCACACCGAAGAGCCTGCTTGGGGTGATTGGGCTCGAGCAGCAACTCACCGCGGCGCTCGGGCGCGAGGTCGATCTGCTCACCGAGGCAGCGCTCAGCCCCTATCTGCGCGAGCGCATCCTCCGTGACCTACGGGTGATGTATGAAGCGCGATGACACGGTCTACCTCGAGCACGTCAGGGATGCGATCTCGAAGGTCCGGACCTACCTCGCGGGCATAGATGAGCCGACTTTCCGCGCGCAGAGCCTCATCCAAGACGGGGTCATTCGCCAGCTGGAAATCATCGGCGAAGCCGTCAAGCGCCTCTCGCCCACGACCCGGGGATTGGCCGCGCAGATCCCATGGTCGGCGATCGCGGGGATGCGAGATAAGCTGATTCACGATTACTTCGGTGTGAGCCTGGATCAGGTCTGGCTGACGGCCACAGCAGACTTGCCAGCTCTGGAGATTGCCGTGGCCAACATTCTCGTATTGCTGGGCCCCGATCAAGAGGATGCTCCCCGAGATTAGGAAGAATCCCAAACTCGCGACGCTGTTCCGTCGGTTTTGAACCGCCCGTCATTTGCACGCCGCTTGAGTTTGGTAGAGGAGGCGCGATGAAATTTTCGGACCCCATCGTGGACGAGGTTCGCGCGGCCCGCGATGCCATCGTCGCGGCGTGCGACTACGACCTCGACAAGCTGGCGATTGTGCTCCAGGAGCACGAGAGGCAGTCCGGGCGAAGGCTGGTTCTCCTGCCACCCAAGCGAGCAATCATGAAGCCATTCCGCACCCTTGCGATCGGTTTGACCCTTGCGCTCTCGGCCGTTTCCGCAGGTGCGGCAACCCTCACCCCGGCCTCGGCGTTCGAGAAGCTCGGGTCGCTCGTCGGGAACTAGGAGGCGAAGACCGAGAAGGGCGCTGTGGTCCGCATCAACTATCGGCTCGTCGCTGCCGAGAGCGTTCTGGTTCAGACCTACAAGACCCCCTCCGGGCGCGAAACGCTCACGGTGTTCCACCTGGACGGCGCGTCCCTAATCGCCACGCACTATTGCGCCCAGGGGAACCAGCCTCGACTACGGCTCGACAGCGCGAGCACCAACAAGGCGCTCGCGTTTCTGTTCTTCGACGCCACGAATCTGCCCGATTCTCGGGCGTCCCATCTGCACCGCCTCCAAGTGGACCTCCTCGACCCCGATCACTTCGCCCAGACCGAAACGTACTCCCCTGAGGGCAAGGACGAGATCGGCGTCTTGAGGTTTGCCCGGGTTCGTTGATGGTGCTGGCCAGGCACTGATTCTGGCCGGCTCGCATCCGCTACAATATCGAGACTTCTTCCAAGGGGAGCTCGATGCGGCTTGGACGGGTGTTTGTCTCTTCGGTCTTCGGCGGGATGTTGGACTTGCGCCGGAGCGCGGCGGATGCGGTGGCGCTCTTGGGGTTGGATCCCGTGTTGACGGAGGAGCATGTCGCCCAGCCGGACACGGTTCGCGACGCTCTGGCGCGGGAGATCGCGGGCTCTGACATCTATCTCGGGCTGTTTGCCCGTCGGCGCGGCACGGTGCCGCCGACCGGGACGCCCGATGATCGCGCGATCACCGAGGAGGAGTTTCGCCTCGCTCGTGAGCTAGGGCTGCGCTGTTTGGTCTTCCTCTCCAAGGACGGTGACCGGGAGCCGGGGTTGGCCGAGTTCCTGGAGCGGGAGGTAGCGGACTACGCGACCGGCATCTGGGCGCGCTCCTACGATTCGCCCGAGTCGCTTCGTCGCGAGATGGTCGCCGCGCTCGCCGCGGTCCGACCGCGGGTGGTGCTGGCTATTGGCTCCGGCCCGGAGGGTCTGGAGGCCCGTCTGTTCCTGGGGGGATTGGCGCCCGCTTGGACCGGCGCGCCCGTTCTCGGGCCGGCGCCGGTCGACTTGAATCTCCGCGCCGGCACGAAGGGAGTCTTTGACGCCTTTCGCCGCGGCCCGTCCTCGCGCAACCGCCTTCGCGACGGCGACCTCCGAGCGGCCGGCGGCGATCTCGCCGGGCGGGCGCTCCCCGGCCCGCTCGGCGAGGCGCTGGCTCAGGCGCTCGACCTCGCGGCCGGTCGGCTGGTCACGGTCGAGATCCGAACGGGGGAGGACGCCCTGCTGGCTCTTCCCTGGGAGCTGCTCAGCCTGCCGCGGCATCCGCTGCCGGTCAAAGAAGGGAAGATCGAGATCATCCGGCGCCTCGTCCTGCCCGGCGATGTGGACGATCCCGCGAAAGACTCGGCGCCTGCCCTGCCGCCCGCGCATCTCGCGATTCTCGGTTTCACCGCCGCGCCGGTAGAGGATCAGGGGGAGGGCGCCCGTCTCGGCGCGGACGGCGGGCTCGGCGACTCGGACCTCTTCTGGGAGCGCGAGCAAGAACGCCTCCTCTTCGCCCTCGACGGCCTGCTGTGCGAAGGGAGGGGCCGGCTGATCCTGCCCGACACGGGCGACAAGGAAGAGCTGCGCGCCCAGCTCGCGCGGCCCGATCGGCCGCAGATCGTCCACATCTCTTGCCACGGTGGGCCGGTTTCCGTCCCGGGCGGCTCTCCCGAGCCGGCGCTCTTCTTGGAGGATGCCGACGGTCGCCGCGCACCGCTTACCGGACGTGAGTTGCTCTCCTGGGTTCGCGCCACCCCCGGCGCCGAGCCGCCCGGCCTGCTCGTCCTCTCCGCGTGCAGCACCGCGGGCGCCACAGGAGAGGGCGCGCCCGGCGCGGGCGAGCGGGCGGGGGCCGGAGTGGCGCAGGCCGTCGGCGAAGTTGCGGAAGTTGTCGAAGCCATCGAAGCCGCCGGCCTGGCCGAGAGCCTGGTGCGCGGCGGCCTGCCCCGCGTGCTCGGCATGCAGAGCACGGTGACCGATTCGGGCGCGACCGCTTTCGCCGAGGGTTTTTACGCCGCGCTGGCAAGAGGCACCGATCTCGCGAACGCCCTGCGTGCCGGCCGCGCCGAGCTGGCCGCCCGCGGCGGTCCTCACGAATGGGCGATTCCTACGCTGACGCTCCACGGCGACGCCGGCCCGCTCGCCGCTCCGGAGGGGACCGCGGCGCGAATCGCGACCCCGTTCGAGGCGGCGCGTGAACAGTTCCGGATCGCAGGCGTCGCCTATTTGGACAGGGGGTATGTCGGCCGCCGCGACGCCGAGAGAAGGCTGCGCGGCGCTTTCAACCGAGGCGAGCGGGTGATGGTCATCCATGGGCTCGGCGGAATTGGAAAGTCCACCCTCGCCGCCCGCTTCTTGGAGCGGCGGAAAGGCGAGGGCGCGCGCGTTCTCGTCCTCTACGCCGGCCGCGCGCTGGCCCCGGCCGCGCTGCTCGACGAGATCGCGACCCAGGTGGGCGTCGCCCGGCCCGCCGGGCTGCCGCCGGACGAGGCGGAACCGCGGTTCCGGGAGGCTCTCGGGAACGCCTTGCGGGCAGTGGTTCCGACCCTCCTGCTGCTCGACAACTTCGAGGACAACCAAGACCCGGACGGCCACCTGCTGAACCCAGAGCTCGGCGGCGCGCTCCTCGATCTGGCCCGGCTCGGCGGCACGGCCCTGCGCCTGCTGCTCACCAGCCGGCTCTCGGTCGAGCTTCCTCCTGGCTCTCTCGAAGCGGTCAACCTGGACCTCGGCGAGCTCTCCCCCTCCGGCTGCCGCAAGCTCCGGCTGCTCGATTCGGAAGGTCTCGGTCGACTGGACGACGCCACCTGGCGCCAGGTCACCCTCCGCCTCGGCGGTCACCCCAAGGCTCTGGAGTTGCTCGGCGGCTACCTGCGCAGCAAGCCCGACCGGGCCCGGACGCTGCTGAAGAGGATGGACGACGCGATCCAGGTCGTTGGCGGCAAGCTCTCCGCGAAAGAACAAGAACGTGGCCGCAGCCTTCTGGTCGATACGGTCCTGGAGAGCGTCCCCGAAGCGCGCCTGCCTGCGCTCGACCGCCTCTGCCTGCTCGGCATGCCCTTTCCGACCGAGGAGTCGGAGACGCTGCTCGCCGCCGAAGGGATCGCCGGTCCCGGAGCCGACCTCGGATGGTTCCGCGACCACGGACTCCTCGCCCGCGCCGTGGCCCCTTCCGCCCTTTCCGGCGGCGATCTCGTCCACCGGCTGTTGGCGGACCGGAGGATAGGTGCGCTGGCGTCAAGAGAAGGGGAAGACGCAGCGCGGGCCTGGCATGTGCGAGTGGCCGACCATCTCGTCGCGAGACCCGGCATCCTCTCCGACCTGGGGGCCGCCGCTCGCCACCGGGAGGCCGCGGGGAACCGGGCGGGGGCGCTGGAGCTGTATACCCGCTGGGCGATCAAGCTGCGGGATCAGTATGCCTATGCGGCCTGCATCCAGATCGCACGCGAAGGGTTGGAGACGTTTTCTTTCACGGACAACGAGGCGGAACGGGTGGGGGCGGCGAAGTTGTGGCTCCTTATCTCCGATGGCTATGAGCCGCTTGGAAAACCCGTGGAGGCGAGGGCCGCATTGGAGTCTGCTTTGCCGTTCGTGGCGAACGGTGAGAGTGCCGAAGCTCATTTCTACGAAGCCAGCGCCCGTTTGAGGAAAGGGCGAGCGTTGATTCAGGAAGGCCTGCCTCGCGAGGCCGAGAAAGAGCTCGAACAGGCGGTTGCAAGCTTCGCCGCTGGCGGTTATGAGAAAGACCGCGCGGTGACGTTGGGCGAAGTGGCTCGTTTGCGCGCGCAGTCGGGGGACGTGTCGGGCGCGCTGAAGCTTTATGAGGAGATTCTGGGGATCTTCGATTCCCTGGGGGATGGGCAGCAGCGCGCGGTGGCGTTGGGCGACGTGGCTCGTTTGCGCGCGCAGTCGGGGGACGTGTCGGGTGCTCTCGCGCTTCATGAGGAGAGGCTGGGGATCTTCGAGTCTCTTGGGGATGTTCGAGAGCGCGCGTTGACGTTGGGCGACGTGGCTCGTTTGCGCGTGCAGTCGGGGGACGTGTCGGGTGCTCTCGCGCTTCATGAGGAGAGGCTGGGTATCTTCGAGTCCCTTGGGGATGTTCGATCGCGCGCGGTGACGTTGGGCGACGTGGCTCGCTTGCGGGCGCAGTCGGGCGACGTGTCGGGTGCGCTGAAGCTTCAGTTGGAACGTCTAAAAGTGCAGCGGCGGCTTGGGGATGTGGGCGAAATCGCCGCTGCCCAGTTCGATCTTGCGAACCTCGATATAGAGGCCCAGAGGTTCGACGAGGCCCGTGCCCGGCTTGCTGAGTCTTGGGGGATCTTTCTGCAAATCGGCCGCGCGGACGCCATTGCGGCTGTTGGTTCCCTGTATGGCCAATTGCTCGCAGACACCGACCGCGCTCAGGCCCTTACGATCCTCCGGACCTCCCGGGCGGCATCCGAGCGTCTGGGGTGGACCCAACAGGTTGGCGAGATCGACGCGCTTCTCGAAGAACTGGAGAAACCGGAGGCATCCTGATGCCAGTGAAACCGCCGAGTCTCCGCCGAGTCCGTCGCACCCCATGGCGGGGGTGCTATCATGATTTTCGGGGAATCGGGGATATGACCGGCATCGAGTACCTAACCGACCAGGACGGAAAGCCGAGGGCGGTCGTTCTGCCCATCGACCTCTGGCGGCGCCTGGTCCCGCGCGACGATGCGAGCGTTGGGGAACTGACCGAAGCGGGTGAAGACTACTGTCTCGGCAAGGCGATGGACGCGGGTCGCGAGACCCCTCTTTTGAGTCGCGAAGAGGCGCTGGCGTTCCTCAAGGATTGATGCGGTGGACGTCCGTTGCCGCGAGTCCTTTCTCCGCGACCTACACCCTTTCGTTTCAAACCCTTCCCTCCGCAGCGGAGCGGAGAGAGTTACCGGGCGTCAAGCTTTGCGGCAACTCATGGATCCGGGACTCCGAGGTCTTGGCAGATCTTGCGGGCGAGAATGTCGTTGATCTCGCGGTGGCGCGGCACGGCGCTCCGGTTACCCAGCTTGAGATGGTGCCACCAGGAATGGCGGGCACCCTCGCGAAGTAGAGCGCAATCGTGGGCGGTAAGATGCGCCAGCAAATCGCGGCGTTTCATACCGCGATCTGCAGCTCCTCAAAGTCCGATCCGGCGGCGACCCTGGCCTCGCTGCGATTGAGGTCGATCGCTTCGGCCAGGGTGACGCGGAGGGTTTCCAGCAGCTCCTCCCGGGTATCCTCCTGGCAGTTGACGCCGGGAACCTCCTCGATCCAGCCGATCCAAACGTTCTGGTTGTGCTTGACGACTGCGGTAAAAGATGGGCGCATATCGAATGGTCTCCCCTGGAGCATTGAGGATAACCGATTGTGGAAGACACCGGCGGACAAGTCCCGTGCTCGAATCGAGCTGGGAATCGCCCCCCGAGCCGCCCTCGGCACTAGACGTTTTCCCGCGAATGACGTAGAAGTTCTAGGAATGCGCGCATCCCGCCGGAGCTTGGTGCTCCTGACCCTCACCCTTCCCGTCGTTCTCGCGGCCCTCGGCTGCCGGGACGCCGTGGGCGCTGCGGCGGTCGATGCCGCCCTGCCGGAACTCGCCGTTCGGCAGGGGGAGGTGCGCTCGTGCCAGCTGCTCACGGGGGAGCTGGTCGCGGAACGGGCCGAGGTGATGTCCGTGCCGCCGGTGCCGGGTTGGCAGGTGCAGATCCGCTGGCTCGCCAAGAATGGCGCCGAGGTGAAGGCGGGAGAGCCGATCGCGATCTTCGACAGCAGTGCGCTCGCCTCCGATGTCGAAGAGAAGAAGCTGAAAGTGGCCGAGGCGGAGCGCGAGCTGGAACGGAAGACCGCCGAGGCGGATACCACCGCGGCCGAGAAACGCTACGCGATCGAAGAGAAGCGGACCGCCGTGGGCAAAGCGCGAACCCGGGCGGAAGTGCCGGCCGAATTGGTTTCCCAGGCGGAGTACCAGGAGCGGCAGCGGGCTCTCGCGCGGGCCGAAGGGGAGCTCGTCAAAGCCGAACGGGCGCTCGCCACGCAAGGGGCGACCGGCCGCGCCGATCTCGAAGTCGACCGGATTTCCCTCGCCACCTCCCGGCGCGAGATCGAGACCGCCGAGCGGGGGCGCTCGGCGCTGTCGCTCGTTGCGCCGCGCGCCGGGCTGGTGCTGATCGGCAGGCACCCGTGGGAAGACCGCGAGCTGCGCGAAGGGGATTCCGTCTGGGTGGGCATGAGCATCGCGAGCCTTCCCGATCTCGCCTCGCTCGGCGTGCTCGCGCGCCTGGCCGATGTCGATGACGGCCGGATCGCCGCCGGCATGGCGGCTACGTGTACGCTCGACGCCTATCCGGGCGAGGCGCTCGCCTGCCGGATCGAAGAGATCTCCGCCCTCGCGGGCGAGGCGGCAAAAGGCGCGCGCCTGCGCCGGGCGTTCGCCGCGCGGGTCTCGCTCGCCGGGGCCGATCCGCGGCGAATGCGGCCGGGCATGTCGGTCCGGGTCGAGGCGTGCGGCGCGCCGCAATCCGGGCTGCTCGCCCCCCGCGCCGGCTTGGATCTTTCGACCACGCCGCCCCAGGCGCGGCTCGCCGCGGGCGGGACGGCGGCGGTGCGCTTGGGGGAGTGCGGTCCGTTCGATTGCCGGGTCCTGTCGGGGCTCTCGGTGGGGCAGCGGTTGCGGGCGGCGAATGAGGGGTTGACACGATGACCGAAAAGCTTCCGGCTTCGCTGATGCGGCAAGCCGCTGCCGACTCGGGGCCGGCCCGCAAGGGGCGCAAAGGGAAAAAGCTGCGCATCGCCGGGGCGCTCGCCGTGTTGTTGGTCTTGGGCGGCCTTGCCTGGGCGGCCCGGCCGGGCAAGGCCACGCCTGAGCCGCGCGATTGGGCGGTCCTCGAACGAGGCGATCTGGTGGCGACCGTTACCGTGTCCGGTGAGCTGGAGGCGGCCTCGTCTCTGCTGCTCGGTCCGCCGTCAATCCCGGAGACCTGGGAGTACAAGATCGCCGACCTCGCCCCGGAAGGGCGCAGCGTCCCTGCCGGTACGCCGGTGGTCCGTTTCGACAGCGCCGAGCTGGAACGCCAGCTGGTTGAAAAGAGCGCCGAGCGCGACTCGGCCGAGCAGCAGATCGCGAAGAAGCGGAACGAGCTGGCGCTCGCGCGCGGCGAGGCGGAAGTCGCCCTGGTCGATGCCGAGGCGCGGTTGCGCAAGGCGGAGCTCAAAGCCCAGGTGCCGGCGGAGCTGTCGTCGCGGATCGACCTAGAAGGGGCAAAAGCCGACCTCGCACTGGCCGAAAAAGAGGTCGCCTATCGCCGCGAGCGGCTGCGCCAAGAGGCCCGGAGCGGTGCGGCCGAGGTCGGGTCGCTCTCCGACAAACGCGATCGGGCGGCGGCGCGTGTGCGCGAAGTGGAGCAGTCGATCGAGCGGATGACCGTTCGCGCGCCGCGCGCCGGAACCGTGATCTACGTCGCCGACCGCAACGGCCTGAAAAAACGGATCGGCGATTCGTGCTGGCAGATGCAGAAGGTGATCGAGCTACCCGACCTCGGCACCATGCGCGCGCGCGGCGAGGTGAGCGAGGCCGATGTCGGCCGCCTCGCGGTCGGCCAGACGGTTCGGCTGGCGCTCGATGCGCTCCCCGATTCGCCGGTCGCCGGCCGCGTCGAGTCGATCGACCGCGCGGTGCGCGAGGAGCGCGGCAGGGCGCGGGCGGAGGGGAAGGTAATCGCTTTGGAGATCTCGCTGCCGGGGGCGACCGGTCCGGCGCTCAAAGAGACCCCGGGGGCCTCTGCTCTCGCCGGGCGCCTGCGCCCCGGCATGCGCTTCCGCGGCACGGTCGAGATCTCGCGCGCCCGAGACCTTTTGTTGATTCCGGCCGAGTCTGTCTTCCCGTCCGCCCGTGGCCCGCGCGTGCTCGTTCGCGGCTTCTGGGGCTTCGCCGAGGTCTACCCGAAACTCGGCCGACGCACCGCGGAGGCGTTCGAAGTGCTCGCCGGCCTCCGCCCGGGGGATGCCGTCGCGCGGCGCGATCTGGCGGAGGAGGCGCAGTGAGGTTCCGGGTTTTGGCCGGCCCCGTCGGCCTCTGTGTCGCCTTTTTGCTGCTCGGCGGTTGCGGCGGCGATGACGCGGCGATTCCAACCCTCACGGTGCGCGCGGAGCCGCTGGTGCGCAAGGTGATGGCCGAAGGGAACCTCGAATCGGCGCGGGCGACCCCGCTCTCGGTTCCGATCGAAGCGCCGGGGCCGATGCGCATCGCCTGGCTCGCGCCGGACGGCGCGCGGGTGCGGGCCGGCGACGTGATCGCCACGTTCGATCCGAGCGAGCTCGACAAGGCGCTCGACGCCGCCCGCGGCGATCTCGCGAAGACTCTCGAACAGGGGAAGAAATCGGACGTCACCGCGAGCGCCGCGCTCGCCGACCTCAAGGTCGATGCCGATCTCGCGAAAGGCGATCTCGAAGCGGCGGATCGATTCCAGAAGCGCGACGAGCAGGCCTTCTCGCGCAATGAAATCCTGGAGTCCGCCGTCGATCGCGAGCTGGCGGAGGCGCGCGCGAGCAACGCCCGCCGCGCGCGCGAGGTGCGCGGGCGGCAGTCGGCGGCCGAGCGGGCGCTGATCGACATCGATGCGCGGAAAGCCGGGATCGCGATCGCCCGTTCGGAGCGCGGCCTGCGGGCGATCGAGATGCGCGCGCCGCACGACGGCCTGTTCGTCGCCGAACGCGATTTCAGGAACGATCCGGTCCGGCCGGGCGACACGGTGTTCGCCGGTCAGCCGATCGGCAAACTGCCGGAGCTGTCGATCATGCGCGCCGAGGTCTATGTTCTGGAGGCCGACGCCGACGGCCTGGAAGTGGGCAAACCGGCGACCGTGATCCTCGAATCGCGCCCGGGCCGGCCCCAAGAGGCGCGGGTGGCGCGCGTCGATACGCTCGCCAAACCCCGATTCCGCGGCTCGCCGGTGCAGTACTTCGCGGTCGATCTCGATCTCGCGAAGACCGATCCGAGCGTCGCCAAACCGGGCGCCCGGGTGCGCGCCGAGCTGGTGCTGGATCGGCGTGAGCGGGCGATCGCCATCCCGCGCCAGGCGTTGTTCGAGCGCGGGGGTAAAAGCGTGGTGTTCCGGCGTGCTGGGGCCAAGTCGGGTGGGCGCTTCGTCGCCGTACCGGTCGTCACCTCGCCCGCCGGCCCGGGGCGGCTGGTGGTCGAATCGGGCCTCGCGGCCGGCGACGTGATCGCGTTGATCGATCCCGAGCGGGGAGCCGCGCCCGCCAAAGCGGATTCGAAAGCTGGGGAAACCGCCCGACCGGCCGGACCGGCCCGGCCGCCAGGCCTTCCGGGAGGGGAAGAATGATTCCGCACGAAGCGCTGCGCGCCGGTTTCGACAGTCTCGCCGCGCACAAGCTGCGCGCGGCGCTCGCCACCCTCGGGGTGATCTTCGGCGTCGGCGCGGTGATCGCGATGCTTTCGATCGGCAAGGGGGCGGAAAAGCAGGCGCTCGCGCTGGTCGAACGTTTGGGGCTGCGCAATCTCGTGGTGCGCGGGCGGGTCCTCGATGACGAAGCGGCCAAAGAGATTCGCAAGAAATCGCTCGGCGTCTCGATGCGTGATCTGACGGCGATCCGCGAGGCGATTCCGGGAGTTGAGTTCGCCGTGCCGCGGATTCGCCTCGACGCGACCAAGATCGAAGCGGCCGGCACCCGCGCCGAGGCGGTGATCTGGGGGGCGGCGCCCGAGCAGGCGCGGCTCGCCCGGCTAGACCTCTCGGAGGGGCGCTTTCTCGATGCGCTCGATCAAGCGACCTCGGCGCAGGTCTGTGTGATCGGGCCCTCCGTCCGCCGCGATCTGTTCGGCCAGGAGGCCGCGCTCGGCCGTCCGGTCAAGGTGGGCGACGTCTGGCTCACCGTGGTCGGCGTGCTCGCGGCCTCGGTGGGGGGCGACAGTTTCGAAGGGGTCTCGATCGGCTCGACCGCGCGCGAGGTCTACCTGCCGGTCGCGACCGCGGAGCGCAAATTCGAGCGCGAGCCGCTCGCCGCTCCGCTCGACGAGATCGCCGTTCGACTGGCGCCCGGTGTCGACACCCGTCCGGCGGCCGCGGCGCTCGGTGAGTTGCTCGCGCGCCTCCATGGCGGGGCGGAGGATTACGAGCTGGTGGTGCCCGAAACGCTGCTCGACCAGAACCGGCGCACCCAGCGGCTGTTCAACATCGTGATGGGTGCGATCGCCGGCATCTCCCTCCTGGTGGGCGGGATCGGGATCATGAACATCATGCTCGCCTCGGTGCTCGAACGGACGCGCGAGATCGGCCTGCGCCGCGCGGTCGGCGCGCGGGGTAAAGACATCCGCACCCAGTTCCTCGCCGAGGCGTTCGCGATCAGCGGTTTGGGCGGGCTCGCCGGGGTCGTGCTCGGGGTTGCGATCGCCAAAGGGGTCTCGCTCGGCGCCGGCTGGGCGACGGTCGTCACCCTCCCTTCGATCGTGCTCGCGACCGGCGTCGCCCTCGCGGTCGGCCTCGCCTCCGGGTTCTATCCCGCGTCGCGCGCGGCGAACCTCGATCCGATCGAGGCGTTGCGCTACGAGTAGGGTTCTCCTCAGCCACGTGTAGTTGTATAACGGTTTCAAACAAGGGTAGGTACCTTGAGCTGAACCTCGGCACCGGAGCGCTATTTGGCCAGCGCGTCACCGAGGGTCAGTCTGGCGGGAGTACGTACAGTATGCTACTGTCATCCGTATGCAACTGGCCGCCAAGAAAAGCTCCGCCCCCCGTCCATCTCGGGAAGGCAAGATCCGGAAAGAGTTCTGGCTGGATCCCAAGGCACTTCGCCGCGCCCAAACGATCCTGGGCACCGCCACCGAGCGCGAAACCGTCGAAGCGGCGCTCGACCTGGTCGCTTACCGGCGCGAACTCCTCGACGGGACGAAGGCGCTCAGCGGAATCCAGATCGACTCGATCCGCTAGGTTCCGTCTGGTGCGTAAGTACGCGCTTGACTCGAACTGCTACATCGACGCCTCCCGAATCTCGTCCGAACTCGCCTCCCTCGAAGCGTTCACGGACAGGCAGGCGCCACGGCTCTACCTCAGTACCGTTGTAGCAGCCGAGCTACGTGCAGGCACTCGCTCCTCCCGCGACCGAAGGCAACTGGATGAGCAGGTCTTGGCGCCATTCTACCGCCGAGGCCGAGTCTTGACCCCTTCTATGGCCGCTTGGGATGCGCTCGGTCTGACGCTTTCTCGGCTTCGGGAGGAAGGCAGCCTCGACTACGAAAGCATGCCGCGGGGTTTTGCTTTCGACGTTCTCATCGCTTTCAGCTGCCGCGAAGCCGGTGTCGTTCTCGTCACTCGAAATGCCCGCGACATGGAGCGAATCCGTTCAGTGTTCCGATTCGAATTCGTCGCCCCATATCCTGATCGTTGAAGCCTTTCCACTTCCAACCACTTCCCTTCTTCGAGACTGCCGCCCCTACGGCTTGTAGCTCCGCACCGCCTGGGTCCGGTGCCCCGCCGCGTCGCGCACCGTGACCGTAAACACCGGCCGCTCCGCCGTCGTCACCTTTCTCGGCAGGGTGAGACGGAGGACTCCTCCCTCGGGATTGATCGTCTTGCCCTCTGCGAGGTTGCCGCCCGGTGGGACGCCACCGAGGCGCAGGTTGCAGGTGACGGTGAGGCTCCCAGGTACCACACCGCTTTCGACATCGAAGGCAGAGATCTCCAGGGTACGTAGAGATCGCGCCGCGCGGGCGCGGATGACCGAGGGGCGGACGACGAGCGCCGGTCGCTGATCGTCTTCGAGAAAGCCCCACGGTTGCCCGAAATCGATCGGTGCGCCGAGGTCGATCCAGCGGGCGAGGGTCATCTTCTCGTCCACGGTCATGCCGGGGACGCCAACTCCCGCCGGGTGCGCGGCCGAGGCGGCGAAGTCGAGGTCGTCGGTGCGGTCGCCGTTGGCTCGGCAGTCCAGGCGCTCACCCCAGACTTTCCAGAGCAGCAGGCTCTGGCGCGATTGGAACGCCCGGACGTAGCGGGTGAGCTGGGGCACGAACCAAATGCCGTATTGCGAGGGCGGCGGCTGGGACAGCTCGGCGCTCATGTCTTGGATCAGTTGCCAATAGGTGACCGGCCAAGTGCCGTCGCGCTCGATCGTGCCCGCCGCTGCGGTGAGTGGCAGACCGGCTGCCGGGTTCGCGGCGCCGTGGCAGGAGGCGCAGCGGTGCTCGAAGATCGGCACCACGTCCCGCCGATATTCGACCGTCGTTGCGTGCCCCGGCAGCAGGCGGATCGCGGTGGCCCCCCCGGCGTCGAGCGTCAACAGCGGGGTCGAACGCGCAAGATCGGGAATCGGGAAATCCGGCTTCGCCGCCGCGGTGGTCTCGAAATCGAGCGGCTGCAAGCTGTGGGCGTGGCAGCCGCCGCAGTTGTAGCGCGCTTCGCCCGGGCGGAGCTGGTGCCAGGTCTGGGCCATGTTGAGCACCATGCCGCGCCGGTCGATCGTCTGGAAGGTGAGCGCTACGTCGGCCGGCACCTTGGCGAGGAAGCTCGTGTCGGCGTGGAGCGTACCGTCCGGGTGGCGAACCGGCGGCGCGCCCGGTTTCCTGACCGGAATCTCGCCCAGGATGCGCATCCGCTCGCCGCCGATCACCGAGTACTTTGGGCCGTTGGCCGGATAGCTGCGGTCGGTCTGCGCCTGCTGCATCACGACGCGCACGGCGACCACGTCGTCGTCAGAGTAGATCCCGGCGTCCGCCCCCTGGCGGGTCCAGCGCAGAGGATTCTGCGTCGGCTCGTCGAACGGATCGCGCTCGGTCTGGTAGGGACCGATCGCGCCCTCGCTTTCGCGCCAGAGGAGCGACGAGCTGCCGATCAGGCCGAACGGCTCGCCGGGGGTGAGCCGCTCGGCGCGGATCGCGGCGTCCGCCAGCTCCGGCTCAAGCGGCGGAGCATCGATCCCGTAGAGCTGCCGCCACGAGACCACCGGCCGCGGCCAGGCCAGGTTGTAGCCCGGTTCGGAGAGGACGGTGACGAGGGCCGGGGGCTTCCCCGGAACACCGGCCGGTGGAATCGCGACCGGCTCGCCATCGGGAAACAGCACGATCTCGCCGTGCGGCCAGGGGAACGCGCTGCCCGAGCTGATGTAGGCGCCGTTGTGGTTGACCGGTCCGACCGAGTAGACCGCGAGCAGATCGGCTTTGGCCGGATCGCCCACCGCGGAGGGCGTCGCCGCGGGGTGAGTGAGCTTGCCGCGCCGGTCCGCGCCCGCGCAGTGCTCCGGCCCGGCCGAGGCGTAGGGGTTGTCCTCCCGCCCCGGACAGGGCGCGGGGAGGTCGTCCGGCGTGGTCCAGGGCGCGAGCCGCCGTTGGCCGATCCGCTCGAACGGAATCGCGCCCGAGAACGGATCCGGATCCGAGGTCGCGAAGTCGGGTCCCGGCGGGTCGATCGGATAGCGGATCAGATCGCCGAAGCCGTTGTCGTTCAGGTTGTAGTAGCGGCAGACCACCAGATCACCGTTCGGCATCTGGGTCATGAAGTGGTGGGCCAGCGCATTCTCGCTGAAGCCCGAGAGGCTGTTCCAGCTCCGGCCGTCCGGCGCGATCACCCAGAGCGCGAACTGCCTTGGGTCGCGCAGCCCCTGCTCCTCCCAGCTGGTGAAGGCGATCCGGTGAAGAGCACCGCAAGGCCGTCGAACGAGACGTTCGGATCGGCGACCGATCCCGCCGACAACGGCCGGCCCGCGGGCGTGTCGATCTGCCCCCGATAGCGTTCAAGCGGAAAGAGCACCTCGCGCACACCATCGCGCTTCATCAGCATCAGTTGCGCCCCGGCATCGGGAACGAGCGGCAGCACGACATCCGGCCAGACGCTGTTCGCCACCCCCGGTCCGGGTCCGAAGTAGGGCGCGCGAACGTAGATCAGCTCGTAGGGCAACGGCCGCACGACCTCCTGCGCGGCGGCGGCGAACGGCACCGACGCTCCGACGAAGGCGAGGGCCAGGCGGGAAATCCATTGTCTCTTGCGCATACCTCGGAGCAAGAGGATACGCCCGGTGCGGTGCGTTCGTCGAGGGGCGACGCGGCATCCCCTTTTGGAGGGGCCGGCGTAAACTGGAGGCATGCAAGCAGTTGAACCTCGCCCCGAGCCGGCCGACGCGTCGGCCGACCCAGCCACCCCGCCGCGTCCGTTCGGCCTCTGGTTCCTCACTGTCGCCCTGCTCGCCAGCCCGCTGATTCATCTCGCGGCGCTCCAGCTCGGGCAGCACTGGCTCAACTTCGGCAGCCAACGCGCCTGGGACGGCTTCGTCTACTTCCTCATCGCACCGATCGTCGGCACCTTGATGCTCCGCCGCCACGAGCGCGCACGGTTCTCGGTCTACGTCTATCTTCTTTAGGGCCTTCAGCTTCTTGAGGTCGGTATTGTACATTCCGCGATAGCCGGCGTTTTGAAAAAGCGAGTGAGCCGTTGTTCTCGTCGGGTGGTATGCGCTAGCTGGAGACGATTACCTCGCCGCCTCCAGGACCTCGCTCAACCTGAGGAGCACCTCGCCCGCGGCGGCAGTTCGTTCCGCGGCCTTCCATCGCGGATCGACCAAGCCTGGAGCCACTGCTGTCGGCCACTTTTCCGGCGCCGTCACGAGGAGCCATCGGAGCGTTTCGCGCTGCCGTTCGTGACTGCGACCGGCAAGCAGCGGTGAGAGAACGGCCACCGGATCGTTCGCTTGGCCAATCTTCTCTTCGATTTCGCGCGTCTGATCCTCGGTGAGCCAGGCGAGGTTGCGGACGACGGCGAGGAGCTGATTGCGGCCTAGGCGGGTCGGCACTGCGGACTCGACCTCGGGTGAACTTGCAGCGGCGAAACCGGTGCAGGGACAGGTGGGCGCGGCGGTGGTGGTGAAGCACGCCGTGTCGATCTTCTCACTGAGAGCGGACGAGCAGCCGCTCTTTCCGTTGACCGAGTAGGCGCATTCGCCGGTGCTCACGAAGCGAAGGTTGCACTCCCAACCGCAGAATTTCTTCCAGGCGTCGCTGCGCGGCGTCCAGTACTCAGGGATCAAGCCGAGGCCGAGACCGACGTCGAAGGAGGAGTAGGCTTCACCACCGCCGACCGTAACCGCACTCGGGCGCCAGCGCTCCGGGCAAGGGCCGCCGACGTTGCGGCTCGCCGCCAGGTACTCGCGATAGCCACTTGCCAAGGCAGCTGCCATCGTTCCCTTGAAGCAATCGCAGGTCCCGAAGCAGAAGTCGTCCTCGCTGCCGGCGCAGGCCGAGCTGCTGCCGCGTTGGCCCGGCCAGGAGCCGTGGCCGTCCTCGTCCGCGGCGACACTCGCGTACGCCGAGCCGATCTCGCCGGCTCGCGCTTTGAGGTACTCGCCCGAAAAGGTGTGGACTCGATTGTGGTGGTAGTAGTCCGCGCTCACCACGGCCCAGTTCGAGAGGTCCTGGCTTTTCAACAAGAAGCGAATATGCTCGCTGTCCCCTTGGTGGCCACCGAATCCGACGCGGTTCTGGCAGTCGTGCGGATGGAGCAGGAAATAGGTGATTTGGACCGTCTTCGCGCCGCCACCTGAGGTCCACAGGTCGACGCCAGGCCCCTGCGGCCGGACCTGGAAGAAGTCCTTGCGACCGTAGCGGGTGGCGTTCGGGCTCTGGGTGTACCAGGCGCCAGAGCAGTTCTCGTCCTCGTCGTAGTAGTAATTGGGGGCGACGATCCAGGCCAGGTCGGTCTCGCCTGCGTTGTCCAAGCAGTCGCCGTCATCGTCACCCGCGCAGCCGGATTTCGCGAGCGGACTCGACAGCGTGTAGTTCAGACAGCCGTTGCGGCAATCGGCGACGCAGACCGAACAGCTTTCTCCCGAACCACAGACGCCGTCGCCGCAGACGTTGAAAGCTCCGGCCTGGGCGGCACCGAGAAAGCCAAACAGGATCGCGGCCGAGAAGATCGGGAAGCGCTGAAGTTCTCGCAACCTCGGGTGCATGGGGGCTCCTCTTTCGGAAGCCGACCACAACGACAGGAGCGTCGCTACGGAAGGCTCCTATCTATCTAAACCAGTGCGTTGCGAGCTCGGTTCGGGACAACGGAGCAGCGACGCGTCGCCACACTCCACATTCGTCAGTTCCTTTGAGTGAACCGCTCGCCCCAAGCGGCTTCCGAGCCGATCGCTTGCAGCAGCACGGCCACGGCTGTGGGGTCGATTGAGGGGTCCGCCCCGGCAGGGAACGGAATCTCGACGTGGAGCGCTTGGCCGCCGGCGAGCGGGGCTGCGACCAGCTGGTGGTGGGTTTCGAGGCGGCCGTCGGTGCGCCGAATCGCCCAGGAGATCCGGAGCGGGCTGAGCGTTGGAGCGACGGCGTCCGCGGTGTCGGCGGGTAGGGCGGGTGGGGCCGGCGGGGCGGGGATCTCCAGGTTGAGACTTCCGTTCTCGAGTTTGACGCCCGCGGGCAGGTCGCGCCGTTTCGGATCGCCCGCGAGGAGACCGGCGAGGAGCAGGTCGGCGAGATCCTCGCTCGCTCCGGTGCGGGCAAAGTGGGGCGAGACGGCGGGCGAGGAACCGCGGGCGGCGGTCACTTCGAGAACCGCCAGTTCGCCGTTCTTCGGCTCGGCACTCACTTCGTAGCCCAAGAGGTAGCGTTGACCGAGCGCTTCGAGCGCCGGACGGATCTGCTCGTTCCGATCGATCGCGAGGCCACCGGTCGCCTCGGCGAGTCCGCGTGCGGCGGCCCTCTCGGGGAGGATTTCGGACTCGATGGTGACCCGGGCGCGCTGGGGTGGCATGGCCCGCTTGCCGCGCAGCCAGCGCAGAATGCCGAGGATACTGACCCCCCGCCCAACGAACGAGGTGTCGTTCCAGTGGTCGTAGGCGCCAACCCCCGGGGCGTCGAGCGCGAAGCTCGTGGTCGCGGCGAAGGTGAGCGGCAGCACGGTCCAACCGTAGGCCGAGAGCAGGCCGGGAACGCTTCCGAGCCCCGGGGCAGGCGGCTCTCCTGTCAGCGATTCGACCGGATCGAGCGGCAGAGCCATGGCGCGCGGGCCACCGCTCGGATCGGCCAGCAAGAAGCGGGTGATCGCGGCCAGATGCTCGGCGGCGACCGACGCCGGGATCGTGCGGCGCGGATCGATTCGTCGGCGGTCGGCGCGCGCCCGGCCGGCCGCCTCGGAGAGCGCGAACGCGATCGACTGGGCGCGCGATAGATTCCGGCCGGCCCTTAGGAGAGCCGAACCGCCGGGGGAGGGGTCGATCACCGCGAGATCGACCGTGCCGAACGAGGCGAGCGCCTCCGCCTCCCGGGCGAGGGCGAGCAGGCTCGCCACGATCGTGTCGGGATGGGCGAGCGCCGGATCGACCACCACCAGTCGCCAGGGGGCGCTCTCGCGCGCCAGAGGGACGAGGCGGAGCACGGTGCGCGGTTCAGCTCCCACCCGGACGACGAAATCTTCGGGTCGCAACTTGCCGTCGCGTTCGGCCACAAGCGCTGGAGGGAGACCGACGACCACCTCCGCTTCGCGCACGGCGAGCTGGTCGCGGAACGTCTCCGGCTTGGCAACGGCAGGGGGGGCGGGGAAGGCCACCGAGGTGAAGAGCCCCGGCACGACCGCGAGGAGAGCGCAACGGAGACACCAGGAAAGTGGGCGAACGAGGCGACCGCTCATGCCGGCATTCTATGAGTCGCGGTCTGGCGATGGAGCGAAGTTGGTACGAACGGTCGATTCGAGGTTGGGCGGGGATAGGACGGCAGCGAACCGGCGATGCTAGACTCTCGGCACTTCAGGAGGTATTCGATGCATCCAACACTCGACTCTCGTTCGTTCTCTCGGCTGGCGCTCGGCGCGACGCTCGGTCTGGCACTCCTTTCGCCCGTCGTGGCGCGGGCGCAGGATCAGGATTTCTCCAAGGTGGAGATCAAGGTGGTTCCGGCCGCGGGGAAGGTGTCCATGCTGCAAGGGGCCGGCGGCAATATCGGCGTTTCGGTGGGTGCCGACGGTGTTTTGATCGTAGACGACCAGTACGCCCCGCTCGCCGACAAGATTCGCGCGGCGCTTGAAGGTCTGTCGAAGGGTGAGCTCAAGTTCATCCTGAACACCCATTGGCATGGCGATCACGTCGGTGGCAACGAGAGTTTCGGCACCGAGGCGACGATCTTCGCCCAGACCAACGTGCGCAAGCGGATGTCGGTCGAGCAGACGGTTTTCGGTAACAAAGTGCCCCCTTCTCCGGCCAAGGCGCTGCCGGTCGTCACGTTCGACGACGCGCTGTCGATCCACTTCAATGGTGAAGAGATTCAGGCGATCCACTTCCCCAACGGCCACACCGACGGCGACCTGGTGATCTTCTTCACCGGCTCGAATGTCGTCCACATGGGGGACGAGTTTTTCAACGGGATGTTCCCCTTCGTCGATCTCGGCAGCGGTGGCAGCGTCGAGGGGCTGATCCGGAACCTCGGCAAGGTGCTCGATCGCCTGCCGGCCGACGTCAAGGTGATTCCGGGGCACGGGCCGCTCGCGACCAAAGAGGATCTGGCGAAGTTTCGGGACATGCTGGTTGCGACCTCGCGCTTCGTCCACGAGCAGCAGGCGGCGGGCAAGACGAAAGAGCAGATCAAAGCCGCCGGCTTTCCCGAGGAGTGGAAATCGTGGGGGGGCGGCTTCATCAAGCCGGATTTCTGGATCGATACGATCGTGGCGAGCGCCGACGCCGCCAAGACGGTCAGCCACTGAGTTGAGTTCGGGGGCCGGAAGGCCCCCGCCGTGGTATCCTAGAGGCCCACGCCGCGCCAGCGGTGTCCATCCGCCGGGAATTCCGCGCGACAGTAAACTTAGGAAATCGAGACGGGCCGCGCTGCTCTGCGCAAGGTCCGAGCCTCGAACAGGGGAAGCCGCGAGGCACCCCCGAAGGAGACTCTGCGTGCACCGCGAAACGAAAAACACCGCCCGCCGCGAGGATGTACGAAACCTCGCGATCATCGCCCACGTCGACCATGGCAAGACCACGCTGGTCGACGCCATGCTCTGGCAGAGCGGCATCTTCGGCGCCCATGAGCACCACGTCGATCGGGTCATGGACTCGAACGACCTCGAACGCGAGCGGGGGATCACCATCCTCGCCAAGAACACCGCGGTCATGTTCCGCGGCACCAAGATCAACATCGTAGACACCCCCGGCCACGCCGATTTCGGCGGCGAGGTCGAGCGGACGCTCAAGATGGTCGATGGCGTCATGCTGCTCGTCGACGCCTCGGAAGGGCCGCTGCCGCAGACCCGCTTCGTGCTCAAGAAGGCGCTCGAAGCGAACCTCGCGCCGATCGTCGTGATCAACAAAATCGACCGCTCGGACGCCCGCGTGTCCGAGGTGGTCAACGAGGTCTACGACCTGTTCATCGACCTCGACGCGACCGAGGACCAGCTCGATTTTCCCGTCCTTTACGCCAACGCCCGCGCCGGCCGCTGCCGGACCGAACCCGAAGGGGAAGAGAGCAACCTGCAGCCGCTGTTCGAACAGATCATCAAGTCGGTGCCCGCCCCGACGTACGACCCGGAAGCCCCGCTCCAGATGCTCGTCGTGACACTCGACTACGACGATTACGTCGGGCGCTTGGCGATCGGCCGGGTGTTCAACGGCACAATCAAGAAGGCGCAGGAAGTGGCGCTCTGCGAGCTGAACGGCAAGATCAGCCCGGGCAAGGTGGCGCAGCTCTACGGCTACGAGGGGTTGAAGCGGATCGACATCGCCGAAGCCGGGCCGGGCGACATCGTGGCGATCGCCGGGCTCGATCCGGTCTCGATCGGCGAGACCGTCACGGTGCGCGACGATCCGCGGCCGCTGCCCGCGATCCACGTCGACGAGCCGACCATCGCGATGGTGTTCTCGGTCAACGACTCGCCGTTCGCTGGCCTGGAAGGCAAGCACGTCACCTCGCGCAAGCTCAAAGAGCGGCTCGAAAAAGAGATCTTGACCAACGTTTCGATCCAGGTTGAGCCGGGCGACACGCCCGACGTGTTCAAGGTCGCGGGGCGCGGCGAGCTGCAGCTCGCGATCCTGATCGAAATGATGCGCCGCGAAGGGTTCGAGCTGGCGGTCGGCAAGCCGGAAGTCTTGACCCGGCACATCGACGGCGTGCTGCACGAGCCGATGGAGCACCTGGTGATCGACTGCCCGGAGATCTCGATCGGCGTCGTCACCCAAAAGCTCGGCGAGCGCAAAGGGCGGATGATGAACCTGGTCAACCACGGCTCGGGGCGGGTGCGGATCGAATTCCGGTTGCCGTCGCGCGGGTTGATCGGCTTCCGCTCGGTGTTTCTCACCGACACCAAGGGCGCCGGCATCATGAACCACCTGTTCGACGGCTTCGCCCCTTGGCAGGGGGAGATCGAGCACCGTGCCACCGGCGTGCTGATCTCCGACCGGGGCGGTAAGGCGACCGCCTACGCGATCGAGCACCTCCAGCCGCGCGGCGAGCTGTTTGTGGCGCCGACCGACGAGGTGTACGAGGGGATGGTGGTCGGAGAGCACAGCCGCGACAACGACCTCGACGTCAACGTCGTGCGCGAAAAGAAGTTGACCAACATGCGCGCCTCGGGTTCGGAAGACCTGGTCCGCCTGGTGCCGCCGCGGGTGATGAACCTCGAGCAGGCGCTCGAGTTCATTCGTGAGGACGAGCTGGTTGAGGTCACCCCGAAGGCGTTCCGTTTGAGGAAGCGAATCCTCCAGGCGAATCGCCGGAAGTAGCCACCAGCCGACGCACCAGCCCCTCCGCCTCCTCCGTCGTGGTCACCTCGGCGCGCACCTGCGCCTTGCGAAGCGCGGCGAGGAGGCGGCCCAGCTCCCGGCCGGGAGGAATCCCGGTCAGGTTCCGGATTTCGTCGCTCGACAGCAGGCGCGGCGGATCGAAGATCGTCTCCCCCTCCCGGCGCGCCAGCTCGGCGAGCGCGCGAACGTCGCTGTTGGGCAGGGCGCCGCGCGCGGCGAGGTAGGCGGCGGCGGCGGGCCAGAGGGCGGGACCCAGGCGGTGGAGGAAAAGGCGCCGGTCGGCCTCGGCCTCCGGCAGCGTAGAGAGCGCGACGAGATAGCCCACGGCCTGCGCGTCGGCCTTCGCGAGGTAGCCCCGATCGACGAACCGCGCGAGGGCGCTTTCCGCCTCGCCGCCCAGTGTCCGCAGGTGTGCGAACAGGAGCGCCCAGCGCCCCGCCGTCCGGTTCGGTTCCTCTCCCGAGCCTCCTGGAGGTCCGATCGCCACCTCGTTCCAGACGCGCTCGTAGGCCGCCAAAGCGTCGATCACCTCGCCGCACGGCACGATCTCCCCGAGGCGATAAGCCCAGAGACCGGGATAGACCCCGATTTCACCGAGGATTCTCACCCCCGCTCCGGCCCGTGCCGAGCCGATAATCCGGCCCAGCTCGTCGCGAATGCGTTCGCCCGCGATGGTCGTCAATTCCGGCGCGCTCGGCCGCGCGAGCGACAGGGTGTCGGCCGTCGGCACGAAGCCCGGCAGCTGCACCGCCAGGCGGGCGAGCCGCAGCAAGCGCAACGGATCGCCCGTGAAGCTCTGGGGGGTCACCGCGCGCAGCAGCCGGCGTTCGAGATCGGCGAGGCCGCCGTAGGGATCGACCGTCTCTCTCGTACGCAAATCGAACGCGATCGCGTTGATCGTCAGATCGCGGCGGGCGAGATCTTCGAGCAGCGTCATCCCTGAGCGGTCCCAAAGATCGAGTTCGAGATCGGCCGCGACCAGCCGGAAGGCCGGAAACTCCTTGCCACCGAGCGGCACGAAGCGGGCAGGGAGGAGGGTGGCGAGCCGACGGGCGATGGCCTCGCCGCGCCCGTCCACCACGGCATCGAGATCGTGAACCTCGCGGCCGAGCGCCGCATCACGCACCGCCCCGCCGACCAGGTGGCAGGGGGTCTCCCCGGCGACCTGGGCCAGCTTCTCGACGGCGGGTAGCGAGAGCAGTTGATCGAACGACAACCCAAATTTCATGGACGGCATGGCAAGATGATGCCCTATCCGACGGCGGCTGTGGGGCGGAGAGATCCGCTCGCTGCCGATTTCCTTGTCACCGGCCCGTTCAACCACTAAACTTTCACTCGAAGATCATGGCGCTAACTATCGAAGACGTCAGGAAGATTGCGACCCTCTCCCGGCTCCGATTCGACCCGGAAGAAGAAGAACGTTTCGCCGGCCAGTTGGGCAAGATCGTCGGCTACATCGACCAGCTTCATGGCTTTGCCGGCACGATCGAGCCCGAGCGCTCGCCTGGGCTACCGGAACGCGCCGACGCGGTCGTCCCCGGACTGCCGCGCGAACGGTTTCTGGCCAACGCGCCGGAGGCGCGCGATGGCTTTCTCGTGGTCGCCGAGGTCAAGCCCTCGGAGACGGAGGGGTCGTGAGCGCAGCGGCGGCGGCCGGCTCGCTCGTTTCGCTCTCGGTCGAAGAGATCGCGCGCCGAATCCAGGCCGGCGAAGCGAGCGCGATCGAGGTGTTGGAGGACTCGCTCGCCCGCACCGCCGAGGTCGAGCCCGAGGTCGGTGCGTTCTTGGAGCTCTGGGCCGATGAGGCACGGGAGCGCGCGGCTCAGATCGACGCCCGGATCGCCGCCGGGGAATCGGTTGGATCGCTCGCCGGCGTCCCTCTCGCGCTCAAAGACAACCTGAGCCTCGTCGGGCACACTCCCGGCTGCGCCTCCAGAATTCTCGAGGGGTACATCGCGCCCTACACCGCGACCGCGGTCGAGCGGCTGCTCGCGGCCGGTGCCGTGCCGATCGGCCGAGCGAACATGGACGAGTTTGCGATGGGCTCGTCGTGCGAGAACTCCGGCTACCAGGTGACGCGCAATCCGTGGGATCTCGCGCGGGTGCCCGGCGGTTCGAGCGGCGGCCCGGCTGCCGCGGTGGCGGCGGGGGGCGTGCCGCTCTCGTTCGGCTCGGACACCGGCGGCTCGATCCGCCAGCCCGCCGCGCTGTCCGGAATCGTCGGTTTCAAACCGACTTACGGCCGGGTCTCGCGCCACGGCCTGGTCGCGTTCGCCTCTTCGACCGATCAGATCGGCCCGCTCGCCCGCTCGGTGCGCGATGCGGCGGTCGGCTATGCCGTGATCGCCGGTCCGGATGCGCGCGATTCGACCTGCTCCGAACGGCTGGTGGAAAATCCGCTGCTCGGCATCGAAGACGGCATCCGGGGCCTCCGGATCGGCTCGCTCAAAGAGGTCGATGCGTCGGGTCTGGCACCCGCCAACGCGCGCTGCTGGTACGAGTCGCTCGAACGGCTGGCGCGCGCCGGGGCCGAGATCGTCGAGGTCTCGGTGCCGAGCTTGGCAGCGGCGATCGCCGTCTATTACGTGATCGCCACTTGTGAGGCGAGCGCCAACCTCGCCCGCTTCGACGGCATTCGCTACGGCCGCCGCGCCGCCGGCGCCGCGAGCCTCGGCGAGACCTACATCCGCAGCCGGAGCGAAGGGTTCGGGGCGGAGGTGAAACGGCGGATCATGCTCGGCACCTTCGCGCTCTCCTCCGGCTACTACGACGCCTACTACGGCCGCGCCCGCGCGGTGCTCGAAACGATGCGCCGGCAGCTCGATGCGGCTTTTACCCGGTGCGATCTGCTGGTCACACCGACCAGTCCGACCGGCGCGTTCCGGATCGGCGAGCGGTCGGACGATCCGCTCGCGATGTACCTGTCCGATATTTACACCACCCCGGCGAGCCTGGTCGGTCTGCCGGCGCTCGCGCTCCCCGCCGGGCTCGACGAAGACGGTATGCCGCTGTCGCTCCAGATCACCGGCCGGCCGTTCGCCGAAGCTCAGGTCTTCCGCGCCGGCCGTGCGTTCGAAGCGGCGGGGGAGTGGCGGGTCGCCCCGACCTTCCGCAACCGGGCGAAAGATCGCGAGGGCGTGCCGGTGCGATGAGGGATCGGGCGGCGCACGGCGGCGAGGCTCGGTGCGATCCGAGGGAGAGCTGTCGGCATTCTCGGCGGCGCGCGCCGGCCGTCCTGCTCGCCACCGCGCTCTTTCTACAGCTCCCGGCGCCGATGGCCTCCGCCGGCTCGACCGCCGCGCCGCCGCGCCCCAAGATCGTTTTGACCGGTGCCAAGCCCGGCGCTCCTGCGGTCAACGCCCCGATCGCCCGAACGCTCCGGGTGGCGCTCGATGACGGCGCGTTCGTCCGCCTTGGGGAAGATCAGTCCGTCGAGATCGAAGCGACGCCGAAGCGGGGCGAAGGTCTGCTCGCGTTCGCCCGAAGGCTGTGCGGCGACGCCCTCGCCGCGGACCGGATCGCCGACGGCAACGGCGGCCGACGCGAGCTTCAGGCGGGGGTGCGCTATCGCGTGCCGCTCGAGCTGTTGACCCCCGAGATGCGCCTGCGCGCGCTCCGCGCTCTATTCCCCGAAGACCGGGTGGAGCCGGACGGTTGGTGGCACAAAGTGCGCGGCGCCGGCCCGCTCGGCCGCGAGAGCCTCTGGCACATCGCTTCCTGGTTCACCGGCAACGGCGAGAATTTCCGCGCCATCCGCGAGCTGAACGAATTGGCCGACGACGAGCTCGGCCGCGGCACGTCGGTCGAGATCCCGGCCGAGTTGCTGCTGCCGGCGATTCGCTCCGCTCTGCCCAAGGCGGAAGGTGGCTTTCGCCTCGACTACGGCAAGGACGCCTACGGCGACTTCGCGATCTATCGGCTGCGCCCGGCGGAGGCGCTCTACTCCGCGGTGGTCGTCCGCTTCACCGGCCGAATCCACGCCCAGGACGTGAACGCGCTCGCCGCCGAGCTGGCGAAACGAAACGGCATTCCCGACGTCACCGACATCCCGGTGGGCTACCGGGTGAAAATCCCGCTCGACCTGCTCCAGCCCGAATTCTTGCCGCCGGGTCATCCCCGCCGGGTGGCGTATGAGGCGGAGCTGGCCGCGAGCGAAAAGTTCACCAACCCGGTCCGCGCCCAAGGGCTCGAAGGGATCACGGTGATCCTCGATCCCGGCCATGGCGGAAAAGACGCGGGCGCCTCGATGGGCGGGATCTGGGAGAGCCTCTACGTCTACGACATCGTGCTGCGCACCAAGCGGCGGCTGGAGACCCGGACGGCGGCGCGCGTGATGGTGACCACCCGCGACGGCGCTGAGTTCAAGATCCAGGACGCCGACGTGCTCCCCTTCTCGCGCGGGCATGCGGTCCTGACCACCCCGGCCTATCCGATCATCGATCCGGTCTTGGGGGTCAACCTGCGCTGGTACCTCGCCAACAGCATCTTCCGCCAGGCGACGCTCGCCGCGGCGGATGCGCGAAGCGCCGCCGGGGGCGGGGGAGGAAAGATTGGGAATGACGAAGACAAGGTCGTCTTCCTCTCGGTCCACGCCGATTCGCTCCACCCCTCGCTGCGTGGAGCGATGGCCTACATCCCGGCGGCCTCCCTCGGGGAGGACAGCTACGGCAAATCGGGGCCGGCCTACGCGGTGTTCCGCGAGGTGCAGGAAAATCCTTACGTGAGCCTGCCGCGCGACCGGCGCACCATGTCCGAAGGGCTCTCCCGCCAACTCGCAGAGCGGGTGATCCGTGCGATCGCCGAGCGCAAACTGGCGGTCCACCCGTTCAAACCGGTGCGCGATAAGGTCATCCGCGACCGGCGCGAATGGATCCCGGCGGTCCTGCGCTACAACGCCGTCCCGGCCAAGCTCCTGCTCGAAGTCTGCAACCTCGGCAACGAACTCGACCGCAACCTGATCCAAACCCGCGCCTACCGAGAAGAGATCGCCACCGCGATCGTCCAAGGCCTGCTCGCCTACTACGGCCCGACCCCGCCCGGGGGGAGCGGGGTGCAGGTGGTCAAAAGCGGGAAGTAGGGGGAATCGGCGTATAGTTTCCCGGTGAGAACTTGGTTCTCGAGGAGGCCAGGCCATGAGTAACGGAAATGTCGTCGCGGACTTCTACCAAGCGCTCGAGAGGCAGCGTGCCCTGCTCGACCCGACTTCGCAAATCACGCTTCTCCAACGCATCGGCGAACAAGGCGTCCTACCGGTCGAGGAGCTTCTCCGCTCTTCCGGGTCGAGCGTCATTGTCCTCGGCGAGGCCGTCAAGGGCCTGAAGGGTTTGGGGCTGATCGACAGCGCGCTCGAATCGGAACGCGGGGAAACTCTGACGCTGACCGACCGTGGGCGCGAGATTCTCGCCGGGGTCCTGGTGTCGTGAATCCTCTCGGCGCATATGCCCTGGTTGCCGCTTTGGGCGCTATCGTCGGCTGTGCCGAAGTTGTTTCCCGCTACCCGGATCGACCCTGGCGAAGCCTCCGGTCTTGGCCGGGCGTTTTCTACGTCCTCCTCAATGCCGGCGTTTCCTCGAAGCCCAGGACGCGATCATCAAGGACACGGTCGCGATCGAGCTCCTGCTTACCAAGGATTCCTCGAACCCGACGCTCTCACGGCTCGTGGCACTCGCCCTGATGAATCACATCGGGCCGGAAGTTCTCAAGAAGGCCGTCGCCTCTTTGGGCGACGATCTGAAGACGCCGACATCCGGCACACAGTGAGTCGTAGGGAGGGCGCAGGAGCCGATCTCGTGATCCTCCGCTCCCGAAAGACATGTCGGGTCCACCCGAACCCGTGCGATGATTAAGCCATGCCCAAAAGCTTGTTCTCGTGGCTGCACCTCACGGACTTCCACTACGGTCTCAAACGGCAGGACTGCCTCTGGCCGACGCTGCGCGAGCCGTTTCTCGACAGCCTCGCCGACCTGCATGATCGATGCGGTCCGTGGGACGCCGTGCTCTTCACCGGCGATCTCGTGCAACCACGATCTGTATCGCCCGAATCCCCTCGAAGACAATCCGGCGGCCGATACCTTGCTGGAGAAGGACGGCTTCCAGCGCATTGAGGCGAAGTTCTGGGAGCAGCCCGCAGGCGGCTACCGCCGGGTGATCCACGACGCCTTCGCTGCCACGACCTCGCTAGAGTGCTTCGCGAGGCAGGCCAGCTCGACGAAGCGGAGACCCTCTACCGCAAGGTACTCGCCATCGGCAAAGGTCTGCCCGATCCCGAAGTTGTCGCTGGTAGTACGGGCAACCTCGCCGAGCTGGCTCTGTACCGCGAGCAGTGGCCGAAGGCCGAACGCCTCTCCCGCGAGGCCCTGAAGCTGGCCGAGGAAGTCGGCCGCAAACAGCTGACCGCCTTCAACTGTTCGACCCTGGCCAAGGCCCTGGCGCGTCAGGGACGGAGCGCCGAAGGCCGCTACCACGCCGAGCGTGCGGTGACGATGTTTACCGAGCTGCGCTCGCCGGATTTGCTCGAGGCCCAGGCCACTTTGGCAGAGTGCCTGGCCTGAGCGGGGAAACGCGGCGCGTGGGGCCCTTCCCCTGCGTCCTCTGCTTATAAAGGGCGCGCCTTGGGCGCCGGGTCAAACGGCTGGCGCCTTTGGCCCTGGGCTACGCGGGAAGGCGCAAAGGCTCGAGCCGATCGATCTGGGCCGCCGCTTCGCTGTGCAGCGTGTGCCAGAGGTCCCAATCCTGTTGAAGACCCAGCCAGAAGCCTGCCGACATGCCTAAGACACGAGCCAGGCGGAGGGCGGTGTCCGGAGTGACGCCTCGCTTCTCTCGAATGATCTCGTTGAGCCTCGGGAACGAGACCCCCAGCCGGATCGCGAAAGCCGACTGACTGATTCCGAGCGGCTTCAAGAATTCCTCCAGCAGCATCTCGCCCGGATGCGTCGGCGGTCGATGGGTGGGGAGTCGCGTCACAAAGCCATCCCGGGCAAAGGCGGCTTTTGGGGGCGGAGTCTTACGGGTAGTCCGTGATCTCGACTTCGTCGGCATGTTCGTCGTTCCAGGGTCGGTGCGCTGGAGCCTAAAACATCGCGCCGGGAGTTGCAGCCCCCTGCTCAGGGCCAAAGGCCCGGCCGATGACAGCCCAGGGCATCGCCCTGGGTTCCCTCAGCCACCCTCACCCCCCACCTTCTGCCGGCAGTACGCATACAGCGCGTCGTAGACGATCCACTCGGCGCGGAGGATCTCGTGGTCGTCGGGCAAGCCGAGGTGGCGAAAGCCTTCGGCGATGGCCTTCAATCCCGGCCCTTCGGGTTGGTTCCAGAGCGCGTTGTCGGTGTCGGCGCCGTTGACGATCTTGCCGAGCAGGGTGAGCGCGGGATCGGTGTCGAGGTTGAAGCGGTGGAGGATCGCCTCGAACGAGCACTCGCCGCCGTGGTGGCCGAGTTCGACGCCGTCGATGTCGAACGGGATCGCGTCTTCGAAGTGGGCGATCTCCAAGACGTCCGCGGCGGGGACGAACAGAAACTCGGCGTTCGGATCGACGTGCTTTCGGATCAGCCAAGGGCAAGCGACCCGATCGACCTTCACACCTTCGCGGGTGATCCACTTCATGCGTGGCTCCTTTCCGGGATGAGCTTGGGATCTTTCGGCCCCCAAGTGGCGTAGACGGCGCAGCCGACCACGCCGACGCAAAACGCGGTGACCAGCATCGTGCGCGGCCCGATCAGCCAGAGCCAGCCGCCGACCAGCGAGGCGGGGAAGGCGACCAGGCCGCGGATCAGATAGTAGAGCCCGACGGCGCGACCGCGGGCGCGCTCGTCCGCGAGGTCTACGATCAGCGCTTTGCGCGCCGGCTCGCCGGTCTCGCGCAATCCGGCGACGACGAACGCGACGATCAATCCGACCGTGCCGCTCGCGGCGGCGAGGACGAGCGGGAAGAGCGCGAAGAAACCGAACGTGAGCAGCACGAACGGTCGCCGGTTCAGCCGATCCGCCATTCGCGCGACGGGCAAATAGACGAGCGTTGCCGCGATCATCTGCACCGAAGTGAGCGTGCCGAATTCGACCGCGCCGCGGTGCAGCACGTCGATCACGTAGAAGATCACGAACACTTTCGGAATCCCCTCGGCCCAGCGGGCGAGGCAGTCGGCGACCAGCAGCCGTTTGAGCCCCGGGTCCATGGCGCGCCAGAGCGAACCGATCCGCTCGCCGTCGGGCGGAGGGAGCGGCTTTTCGACGTAACCGCGGCGGAGCAGCACGATGCCGCCGAGTGCCAAGACGATCGTGACGGCAAGCCCCACCCGCACGCCGGAGGCGAGGCCGAGCTCAACGATCAGCAGGCCGCCCAACGGTGGGGCGAGGATGATCGGCACCCGCTTCAAGATCGCCTGGATGCCGAACGCCACGGCCCGCCGCTCGGTCGGCAGATGGTCGCCGAGGATCGCGAAGATCGCCGGCAGCGTGAGACTCCCCCAAGCCATCGCGAACAGGGTCGCGACAAGGATCCAGGGCCAGCTGGGAGCGAGTGCATAGAGCAGATAGCCGCCGATCGCGAGCAGGGCGAACAACGTGAGCGCCGCCCGGCGGCCGAGCCGATCGGTGACCCAACCGCCGGGGTAGGGATAGAGCGCTTCGAGCAGATCGCGGAGCGTGCCATAGCCCGCGACCACCCAACCGGTTGCCCCGAGCAGCACCAGGTACTTGGGCAGAAATCGCGCCCACAGCTCCTCACCCATCCCGAGGACCAGGAACACCGCGAGCATCACGGCGACGTTCTTCTCGACCCCGAGGAAGGTGGCGCGGTGCTCGCTTGGAGAAGCGCTCATAGCGGCGGAAAGTTTGGCAGAAGCGGGTGATCCGGGTGGCTCGCGGTCGTCTCCGTTGGGTTTTACCCTTCGGTTTCCCTTACTCGATCACCACTCCCGACAGGTCTTCCGCGGGCAGCGGGTCCTTGATCTTCAAGGCGTCGAGCGCGTCGACGAGGGCGGTGGCGACCACCAGATTGCGGAACCATTTGCGGTTCGCGGGCACGATGTACCAGGGCGCCCAGGGGGTGCTGGTCTTGGCCAGAGCGTCCTGGTAGGCGGCCATGTAGTCGTTCCAATGGACGCGGTCGTCGAGGTCGCCGAGGCGGAACTTCCAGCGCTTGAGCGGGTCGGCCAGGCGCGCCTCCAGCCGCTCCTTCTGTTCGTCGCGGTCGATGTGGAGGAAGAACTTGAGGATCGTCGTGCCGTTGTCGGCGCACAGCTTCTCGAATTGGTTGATCTGCTCGTAGCGCGCTTTCCAGACCTTCTTCGGCACCAGGTTGCGCACCCGGGCGACCAGGACGTCCTCGTAATGGCTCCGGTTGAAGATCACCATTTCGCCTTTGCCTGGCATCTTCGGGTGGACGCGCCAGAGGAAATCGTGGCCGCGCTCCTCTTCCGTCGGCGCTTTGAACGAGGCGACGCGCACGCCGAGCGGGTTGACCCCTTCGAAGGCGTGGCGGATCGTGCCGTCTTTGCCGCTCGTATCCATTCCCTGGAGGACCACGAGGACGCCGCGCTCCCCTTCGGCCCACAGTTTCTCTTGCAGGACCTCCAGCCGGTCGTTGAGCTTTAGGAACACGGCCTCGACTTTGTCCTTCCCCCCCTTCCAACCGGCAGTCGAGCCGGCGTCGAATTCGGCGAGGTCGATCTTCTGGCCCGGGGCGACGAGATAGCGCTTCATGAGGCATCCTCCGTAGACGTGTAGTGCGAAGCTTACACGTTGGGCGGGCGGTGCTCGCCTGCCTAACACCTCGTAGCGCTTTTGCGGTCTATGATTCCATGTTCCCCTTCGCGAAAGGAAACTCGATGCGCGCTCGATCTGCTTTGCTCACCAGGCCTCTCCTCGCCGGGTCATTGATCGCCGGTCTCGTTCTTGGGGCTGCGGCGCCCGCGCGCGCCGAGGCTTCGGTCGAAGCGCCGAAAGATCCGACCTATCTGGCCCTCCGCGCGGCGAAGCCCGACGGCCGCACAATTCCGGCCACCGGTGTCGTGCTGGTGCGCGACGCGTTCCGGTTCGAATTTACGAGCGGCACGTTCCATCTGCTCGCGCCGGTCGAGGGGCGGACGGTCGGCGCGGTCTTCCTCGGTCAAGGAACGTTCCGCCTGAGCCCCGCTTCGGCGGGTGAGCGGCGCCTTCTGGCGTTCGATTCCGGTGGCGACCCCAAAACGTTCGAGGTTCTCACCGACAGCTTCACCCGCCTGGTCCTCCTGTTCGGTGACGACACGGCGGCCGAGCTCGCGCTCGCGGCTCCGATCCAAGAAGGGAGCCCCGCGCCCCAAGCGCTCGACGCCTGGGAAGCTCACCTGAAACGGCAGCGGAAGGACTACCAGGTCAATTTCCATTTGCGGGTGCTCTGCGACCTGCTCGACGTTCCGGGGTTCACCAGCGGCGCGTTCATGGCCTTCCTCGAAGGGGAAAAGATCGGCCCGGCGGTGGCCGCGGTCGATCCCCGCGGCAGCGAAGGGTTGGGCCTGGGCGCGGGCGGCAAGGAGGACGCGCTGCTTTACGTGGAGGACGACACCAAGGGGGGCTCCTGGTACCTCTCGGAGAGCGCCGCCGAAATCAAGGGCGGTCGCCGCACGGCGCTCTGGCGCTCGACCGACGCGACGCATTACGACGTGGAGACCACGGTGGCCAAAGACGAGGACGTGGCCGGCACCACGACGATCCATTTCGAGGTGACCACGGCGAAGCTTCGCGTGCTGCCGGTGAACCTCCAGCCGGAGCTGCGCATCCGCTCGGCCCGCTTCGCCAAAGAAGGGGAGGAGTCGTGGGCGACACTGCCGTTCGTCCAAGAGGAGGAGAAGGAGGACGCGAGCGCCGCCGTGATCTTCCCGCGCCAGCTGGTGAAGGGCGAAAAGATTCGGCTCGAGCTGTCCTACGCGGGCGACAAAGTCCTGGTCGACATGGGCGAAAAGAACTACGCCGTGCTGTCGCGGGTCGGCTGGTATCCGAACCTCGGATTCTTCACCGATCCGGCAACCTTCACGCTCACCTACCGGGTGCCGGCGGGCAGCGAGATCATTTCGGTCGGCAACCCGCAAGAGACGCGGACGGAAGGAAAACAGACGGTCTCGATTTGGAAGGCGGAGACGCCGATCCAGGTTGCCGGGTTCAACTACGGAAAATTCAAGAAACACGCCAAGAAGGACGAGATCTCAGGGGTCGAGGTCGAGGTCTGGACCAACCCGGGAACACCGGACATCGTCCGTGAGATCAACGAGATCATGAGCGGCGGTGGGGGGGCCACCGGACTCTTTTGGGACACCGGCAGTCTCGCACCGACCTTGGGTAAGGTGAACACCGAGAAGCTGGCCGACGCCGCACTGGTCGACGGCCTGAACTCCGCGCGTCTGTTCACTACCTATTTCGGTCCGCTCCCGTCCTCGCGTGTGGCGATCACCCAGCAGTCGCAGTGGACCTTCGGCCAATCGTGGCCCGCGCTAATCTACATGCCTTTCATCAGCTTTCTGGACGGCACCCAACGCCAGCGCGTGGGGCTCACCGACGCGAACGACTTCGTCGAGTCGGTCGGTTTCCATGAGTTCGCCCACCAGTGGTGGGGACATCTGCTCGGCTGGGAGAGCTACCGCGACCAGTGGCTGTCGGAAGGATTCGCCGAGTTCTCGGCGGCGCTCGCACTCCAGCACACGGCAGGGTGGGGCGCTTACGACAAGTTCTGGCGGGAGGCGAAGAAGCGGGTCGTCGAAAAGACCCCCGGCAATGCGTTTGCCCCCTGGGAAGTGGGCTCCCTCACCGACGGCTATCGCTCCGCCTCGGCGCGCTCTCCTTCTGCGCCCTTCTCATTGATCTACGAGAAGGGAGGCTACGTCCTCCACATGCTGCGCATGGCGATGTTCGACGGCCGCTCGAAAGATCCCGACGCGCAGTTCATCGCGATGATGAAAGATTTCACCTCGACCTATGCGGGCAAGAACCCGTCGACCGCGGACTTTGCCGCGGTGGTCGAACGGCACATCACAGGGTCGCTGAACGCGACGCGCGACGGCAAGATCGATTGGTTCTTCAACCAGTGGGTGTACGGCACCGAGATCCCGAAACTGACCTCGGATCTCAAAATCGACAAAGCACCGGACGGCTGGCGGATTCACGGCACGATCACCCAGGCGGAGGTGGGGCCCGAGTTCCGCACCCTCGTGCCGATCTACCTGGAGTTGGACAAAGGACAATTCGCCCAGGCCGGCCTGCTCGCCATGGTCGGTGCCGCCACCAAACCGATCGACGTCGTGGTCAAACCGCCAAAAAAACCCCGTCGCGCCCTGATCAACGCGAGGGGCGAGGTGCTGGCCCGGGATTAGATTCCTACCCCCCGATCAACCCCCGTGCCCCCGTCCAGATCCACCAGATCCCGACGATTCGCAATACCCAGAGGACGTTCCGGACGCCGAGCAGGAAGAAGTTGTGGACGGGGAAGGGGACGCAGAGCGGTGAGCGCTCTTTCTGGCCGAGATAGCCCCAGGCGCCGAGGTTGACGGTGAGCCCCACGATGAGCTGGAAGAGCGCCGTGGTGGTCGGGAGGGTTGAGCCGTGGCCGAGCGCTGCTGCGGCCAGGGCGGCGAGCAGGGCGAGGAGCGGGACGAAGATCCCGATCCTCAATGGCGCTTTCGCCCGGTCGAGCCAAGTGAAGAAACGGGCGGCGGGCGCGCGGTGCTCGGCGCAGCAGCGGGCGGCGAGCCGGTCGGTTCCCGCGGCGAGTTCTAGGTCTGCGGCGGGTGATCCCGGCCCGAGCATTCGATTGCACCAAAGGCATTTCGCCCGGCGCACCCGCGCGGACCAGGGCCGGGCCACCCGGCGATGGCCGATGATCACAGTAATCCCTACGGCCAACGAGGCGCCGATCGGCTCGGGGTGGCGGACGAACAGGAACAGCACGAGCGGGATGAACAGAAACAGCAACAGGCCGAAGCCTTGGGCGAAGAGGCGGGAGGGGACTCCCATCACCTTTACGCCCGGCGCCGCCGGATGGGGCATCAGAACCCTTCGAGCGCCGCGAGGTCGATTTCGGTCTCGGTTTGGCGGTAGGTCCCCGACCCGTCAACGTTTTGCCCCATGCCACAGGCCGGGCCGGCCGCGGATTGGGTGATGCGGACGTTTCTGCCGCTGAAATTGAAGGAAAGGCGGCAACCGTCCGATTCGTAGACCGCCGTCTCACCGGTTCGGCGGGTTGTGCCGGAGATCACGCCGGTGTTCGCGAACGATGGATCAGACCCTTCCGGGATCCAGAAGGCGGAGAGCCGGAAGCGGATTCGCTGACCCGGAAGGAGAAGCACGCGGAGCTTGTTGGTGATCCGGCCGGTGAACTGCTCGTAGGTGCCGGAGGTGCCGTCATCCGGCGAGGAGTCGGCATCGAACGAGAAGGGAAGGCGCTGGGCGTTCGGATCGTCCGCCGGCGTCCAATTGCCGGCGAAGACTTTGCCCTTCCAGGTTCCCTGGAACAGCCCCGTGCGCTGTCCGCCCTCGCCGGTCTGCGCCAGTCTGACCTCGTTGCCCGAGATGGTCCCCTCGACGCGGATCGGCTCGCCAACCGCCTCGTATAGGTAGACCCCGGTGATCCGGTCGTTGTCGCGGATCAGGGTCATGCGCACCGTCTGGCGACCGTCGAACGCGCCGCGAAAGTGGGTGCGCTTCTCGCGTGCCAGGGCAGGCAGCGCGAGGCAGGCGAAGAGGAGCGAGGCGGCGAGCACTCTTGAGCTGTGGGTCATGCCATGGGCTCCTGATCAGGTTCACGAAACCTTCGTGAACCCGTAACGGAATTGCCGGCGAACGGTACTCCGGGTGTCAAAGTTTGTTCTCAACCGACCTGGAGTGCAAGGGGGAGTTTGTCACGTTCCGCCGGTCTCCCGACGGACCTCCGAGGGCGCGGGCGTGGTACTGTTTTCGGCCGAAAGCCGAGACCTATGATGCGGAATTCAGACGAGCCGAGAGGCGGCGTTTCGACCGATTTCGCAAGCGAGAGGCGCGCGTTCTCGCGGCGGCAGCGGGCGGGAGGGGTGGGCTGCGTCGTCCTCTTTTTCGTCGTCTTCCTGCTCGCGGGGCTGGCGTTTCTCCCCTTCCTCGGTTGGCCGGTCGTGCAAACGATCGGTGCCCGCTCCTGGAACGCCGTGCCCTGCACGATCCTGGAAAGCGCGGTCCGGAGCCACGAGGGAAGCGACAGCGCAACCTACAGCGTCGAGGTGCGCTACCGCTACCTGGTCTCCGGGCGGCTCTACGAATCGAGCCGCTATCGCTTCTTGGGTGGCTCGAGTTCCGGCTACGACGGCAAGGCGGAAGTGGTCGCCGCCCTGCCGGTCGGCCGCCAGGCCGTCTGCTTTGTCGATCCGAAAAACCCCGCCCAGGCGGTGCTCGATCGCGGTTTCGGGTTTTGGGTGCTCCTGGCACTCGTGCCAATCGCGTTCTGCGGTTTAGGTCTCTGGGGCATCATCTCCACCCTCAAGAAGAAGAGACGCCGAGGCCAGAGTGCGCCGGGTGGTGTCTCGGGCCTCGGACCGGCCGGCGCGCTCGAGTATCCGGCCGAATCGCCGGATTGGCTGCCGGAGCCGCGCGGTGTCGCCAAGGTGGGCCTCGCCGGGGCGGGCGATCCCGGGCTCGAGCTGCGGCCCGCAGCGGGGCCGGTCGCGAGGCTCGTCGCGATCGTCTGCATCGCCCTGTTCTGGAACGGAATCGTCAGCCTGTTTCTCAAGGACATCGTGGCCGGTTGGCGTAACGCCAATGGGGATGGCTGCCAGACTCTCTTTCTGGTGCCGTTCGTCCTCATCGGGGCGGCGCTTCTGCTCTCGGTCCCGTACCAGATCCTTGCGCTTTTCAATCCGCGTCCGCGCCTACACCTCGATCGGAGCCGGCTCCGGCCGGGTGAGAGCGCGCGCTTGACCTGGAGCTTCTCCGGTGCCGCGGGGCGCATCCGGCGGTTGAAGATCACGATCGAAGGGCGCGAAGAGGCGAGCTACCGGCGGGGGACCACGACCCACTCCGATCGGAGTACGTTCGCGACGCTCGTTCTGCTCGACAGCGACCAAGCGGCGTCGTTCGGATCGGGGGAGATCGCGGTCACCCTCCCCCCAGGGTCGATGCACTCGTTCTCGGCGTCCCACAACAAGATCCTCTGGAAACTGATGATCGCGGGCGAGATCGCGCGCTGGCCCGATGTGAGCGAAGAGTTCGAACTCGTGGTTTTACCCGAGGCGCCGCGGAGGTTTACCTGATGGATTGGCTCGAAGTGACGTTGGCCGGCGGCCGGGCGGCGTTCGCGCCGGGCGAAGAGATCGAGGCGACGGCGGTCTGGCAGCTCGACGAGGAGCCGAAATCGCTCGAGGTCCGGCTGTTCTGGTTCACCGCCGGGAAAGGGGATCGCGACTCCGAACTGGTCGTCGGCGAATCGATCGAGCCGAGCCTTGGCGGGCATCGAACCTGCCGGTTTCGCCTTCCCGAGCTGGCTCCGGCAAGCTTCTCGGGAAAGCTGGTGTCGCTGCTTTGGGCGATCGAGCTGGTGGCCGAACCGGGCTCGCGGGCCGGCCGGGTGGAGTTGATCGTTTCGCCGACCGGCCGCGAGCTGCTGCTGTACGACGGTTCGGGAGGCGACGTGGGAGAGGCCGACGCGAGCGCGCGATAACCCGTTCCGGGTCGAGCGAATCCACGCGCTCGGCTTTCGCTTTCCGGCCGGAGGGCCGGGCGCCTTGATCGCCCGTTTCGAACAGCTGGGGCGCCGAGCCGTCCTGGTCGGCCCTGAGGGGAGCGGCAAATCGACCCTGCTCGAACGGCTGCTCCCTTACTTCGCCGCGACGGGCGGGCAGATGCATCATTTCGCCGCGCGGCCCAACGAAGCGCCACCGAAGGAACTGCGCGGCCGGCTTGCCGGCCTCGCGGCGGGCGATATCCTGCTCCTCGACGGCTTCGATCATCTGACCCGGCTCGCCCGCTTCGGCCTGCTCCGCCGGATCGCCCGAAGAGGCGCCGGTCTGCTCGTGACCAGCCACGCCGCGGAGCGGTCGCTCCCCACGCTGTTCGATCTCGCCCCTACCCCGGAGCTGCTCGAAGCGCTAGCCCGCGAGCTGACGAACGATGACAAGATCGCGGGGCTGCCCTTTGCCGAGATCCACCGCCGACACGGTGGGAACCTGCGCACCGCGTTGCGCGAGCTATACGACCTCTGGGCGGCGCGGGAGGGGTAGGGTACGTCTCACGATTCGCGCCTGCGAAGGATTTCGCGCGCTCGCGCATCCAACCGGTACGTCAGACCACCATTTTCCGGCGCATGGGTACCGCGAGCCGCCGCGCTCTCGGCAGGAGGAACGGGACATGAAGCAGCGCTTCTTCGGCACGGTCGTGAGGGTTATCCTCGGTCTCTCCGCGCTACTCGCCGGGCCCGCGGTCGGGCAGGAACAGCCGGTCACTTTCGAGTTCAGCTTCTCGAACCCGGGAGCCCGAAGCCTTGGGCTGGGCGGGGCGTTCGCGGCTCTGGCGGACGATGCTACGGCGGCATTCGCCAATCCGGCGGGGCTCGTCCAGTTGGTCGAACCCGAGCTCTCCGTCGAGGGGCGCTACTCGGCGCGCCGAACCGACTTCATCGAGGGCGGGCGCGCTTCAGGTGCGCCGACCGGGCTCGGCGTCGATACGGTCGACGGACTGCGTCACGGGGTTTCCAGGAGCAACCGAGGCAACGCTCCGTTCGGGGCGGTCGTCTATCCGGCCGGGCGTTGGTCGTTCGCCCTCTATCGCCACAACTGGGCCGATTTCGACTTCAGGAGTCGGATCGACGGGCTGTTCGCGGTCGAAGACGGAGAGGAGTCACGCGCGGGGGACATTCTGGCTCGGGCTCGGGTCGAGGTCGTCAACAGCGGCCTGGCCGGCGCATTCAAGGTCACCGAACGGTGGAGCCTCGGCCTGGGGATCGTCTACTACCAGGCGGACCTCTCCTCGTTCGCCGAGGAACACGCGGCGGACGAAGAGGCCTTTTACGAGAGCGCCACATTTCCGCCCGATCTTCTCGACACCTCCTATTCACACCAGGCGAGCGGTACGGGCGTGAGCCTCCAGGGGGGCTTCCTTTGGCGCGCTTCGCCGCAATGGTCGGTGGGCGGCTACTATCGGCCCGGTCCCCGACTGAAGCTCCGGGTGATCGAGACCGCGGGGCCGGCCGAGAGCGACAACCCGGCAGGGACGATCGTGCTCGACGAGACGAGCCCGCTCAAGCTGCCGGACGTCTACGGTCTCGGTATCGCGTTCCGTTCCAGAGATGGCACCTGGACCGTCGGCACGGAATGGTCGAGGGTGCGATACTCCTCGATCACACGAGGGCTCGATGTCGATGTCTTCGATCCGAACCAGATCCGACTCTCCGATGGCGATGAGCTTCGTCTCGGCGTGGAATACGTGTTCGTCCGCGCCAAGCCGATCGTCGCTCTGCGGGTCGGCGCTTGGCGAGATCCGGCGCACCGGGTGGTCGCCGGGGAGGACGCGGACGTGTTCGAGCGCGCGGTGTTCGAACGCGGGAAGGACGAGATCCACCTCACCGGCGGGCTCGGCGTGGTCTTCGACCGCTTCCAAGTCGACCTCGGGGCCGATCTCTCGGAGCTGGCCCGACTGTTCTCGCTGTCGCTGGTCTATCGGTTCTAAAGCCGTGCGGCGGTTGAGGATAGACTCCAGGTGCTGCCGGTGAAATCCGGCGCTCCGGCCTTCCGGCTCGTCCTCGCGCTGGCTTGGCTCTGCGCGTCGCCTCTCGCGGCCGAGACCTGGTACGAGTCGTACCACAAGGCGGAAGAGGCACTGGCCAAAGAGCGCTGGAGCGAGGCGGTGGGGCATTTGAACGCCGCGCTGGGGGAGAGGCCCAACTCGGGCGCGAACGTGCGCACCTATGGCATGCGGTTCGTCCAGTACTTCCCGTACCTCAAACTCGGGATCGCCTACTACCATCTCGGGCAGGCCGACGCCGCGCTCCAGGCGTTCGAGACCGAGGAGCGGCAGGCGGAAATCGGACAATCGGGCGCCGGGTGGGCCGAGTTGCGGGAGTACCGCGGTCGGATCGAGCGCACGAGAGCGCAGGAGAAAGCCGACCGGGAGCGTCGGGCGCAGGCGGTATTGGTCGAGAATCTGGCCGCGGCGCGCGGGCTGGAGACGCAGGGTCGGCGGGAGGACGCGCTCGCCGCGCTCTCCAGAGTGCTCGCCGTGGCACCGGACCACCCGGAGGCGCAGGCCGCGCGACGCCGGATCTTGGCTGCGCTCTCCGCCGAAGCCCGAACCTTGAGGCAGCCGAAGGAAGGTGAGCGGGCGGCCGATCCGCTCGGCGGTCTCGGCAGGACGGCGCAGACCCCAGGCGGGAGGCCGACCGCGCAGACTCAAGCGCCTAAGATCGCGGAGCCCCAGGCGTCCGAGCCGCGCACCCCCGTTGCCCAGGCGATTGCCGAGGAGAGCGCGGCGCAGGCGGCCGTGGTACCCCGGTTTCTGGCCGAAGCGGAACAGCACTACGCGGCGGGTTCCTACGAACAGGCTCTGCGCTCGGCAAACCGCGTCCTGGTGCTCGAACCGACCAACGACGCCGCACTCCGGCAGATCACGCGGGCGTATGCGCGGTTGAGCGATGCTCTGCTCTCTCCAGACCGCACGCCGCCGGCCATTCTGCTCGACGATGCGCCATCGGCGGGAGCGGCCGGCCCCGCGGTCGTCACGGTCCGCTCAGCCCGGCTGGTCCTGTCCGGCACGGTCTACGACAGCGCGCCGGTCGAGGTTCGGTTCTTCGTTGCGGGCCGGCCGGCGGCGGCGCCAACTATTCAGGTGAGAGAGCTTGAGGGGGTCCGAATCACCGCCTTTCGCTGGCAGCAGGTCTTGCCGGCCGGGGAGAGTGAGATCGAGATCGTCGCCGTCGACGTTTCCGGCAACCGGGCGGCGGTACTCTACCGGGTCGAATACGTGGTGCCGTTCCTTCGCACGCTCGGGTTCCCGCTCGCGCTCGTCGCCACGTTGGCCGCCGCAGTCGGCGCCTGGCTGCTCTCGCGAATCCGCCGGCGACGGCGGCTGCTGCGCGATCGATTCAACCCCTATGTCGCGGGTGCGCCGATCCTCGAGCAGGCACGGTTTTTCGGCCGTCAGTCATTGCTCGACTACGTACTGCGGCGGGTCTCGAACAACAGCATCATGCTGTACGGGGAGCGGCGGATCGGCAAGACCTCGTTCCAGCACCGGCTCAAGCGGCACCTTGCGGCGCTCGAAGATCCCGTGTATGTCTATCATCCGGTGTTCATCGACCTGCAGGGCACGCTAGAGGAGAAGTTCTTCGCCACCCTCGCGGCCGAGATCTTCCACGAGCTGTCGCCCAAGCTCGGGGGGATGCAACCGCTGTCGCCTCCGGGCGAGGCTTCGTACGGCTATTCCGAGCTGGTCAAAGACCTCCAGCGCGTCCTCAAGGCTTTACAGGACCGGACGAAGAAGAGGGTCAAGCTCGTGCTGCAGATCGACGAGGTCGATGAGCTGAACCAATACGATCCCCGGGTCAACCAGCGGCTGCGCAGCCTGTTCATGAGGACGTTCGCGGACAGCCTGGTCGCGGTGGTCTCAGGGGTCGCGATCAAGAAACAGTGGGAGCGCGAGGGGAGCCCCTGGTACAATTTCTTTCAGGAAATCGAGGTGAAGCCACTCGACCCGGACGAGGCGCGGTCGCTCGTCGCGTCACCGCTTCGGGGTGTTTTCACCCTCGACGATGGCGTTGCGGACGAGATTATCCGGCGTACCGGATGCAAGCCCTACCTGATCCAGCGGCTCTGTTCCGGGCTGGTCGATCGGATGCACCAGGAGCGGCGGCGGCGGATCACCGAGGCCGACGTCGCGGTCGCCTGCCAGGCCGAAGGGCTCTGAGGAGCCGACTCATGCCCGTCACCCCCTATGTCGTCGGTCAATGGGTTCGCGCCGAGCGATTCTATGGCCGGGGCGCACTGATCCAGGAAATTCTCGAAGGGAACCGCAACTGCCTGTGGATTCTAGGCACGCGCCGGGTCGGCAAGACATCGATTTTAAAGCAGCTCGAGCAGCTGACCGCCAACGAGCCCTCGCCACGCTATGTTCCGCTGTTCTGGGACTTTCAGGGTTCGCAAGAGGCGGCGGACCTGCACGAGAGCTTCCGCGATGCGCTGCTCGATGGGAGCGACCGGCTCGACTCGTTCGGAATCTCGCTCGCCGAGGTGGAGAGCGACGACCTGTTCACTTCGCTCACCCGTCTGCGCCGCGAGCTGCGCGCCCGCGATCTGACGCTCCTGTTGCTCGGCGACGAGGTCGAAGAGTTGGTCAACGTACGCGATTCGGAGCCGCGATTCCTCTCGCGGTTGGGGCGCGCGCTGCAATCGGCCGAGAACCTGCGGACGGTCTTCGCTTCGACGATCCGGCTCTGGAACCTGGCTGCCGAGGAGACCGGCCCCTCGTCGTTTCTCCACGGTTTCACGCCACCGCTTTTGGTCCGCGGCCTCACCGACGACGAGGCGCGAAGCCTGGTCCGGCAGTCGCAGTTGCCGCCCGGCTCGCGGCCGAAGCTCGACGAGACGACGGTCGAGGCGATCCGCGAGCGTTCGAACAATCACCCGTACCTGCTCCAACTGCTCGGCGAGCGCCACCTGGAGTTTCAGGACCTGGAGCGGGCGATCGAGGAGATCGCCGCCGATCAGATGGTCAGCTTCTTCTTCGGCGCCGACCTCGCGATGCTGACCGAGAGCGAGCGTCGAATCCTCGAGCTCGTCAACGATTCCGGCCAAGCGACCAGCCGGTCGCTCTTCCTGAAGCTCGCGCTCGAATCGGCGGCGCAATCGGGCGTTCTGCAACGTCTGGAGCACCTCGGGATTCTGAAGCGTTCAGCCGAAGGGGAGTACTCTCTGGCGAACTACTTCTTTCGTCGATGGTTCGCAGCGCGGCCGAAGGAGCCCCGGGGCGAACCCGCCGGCAGCGGCCAGGAACGGACGATCCGGACTCCTCGCGCGGCGGCGGTCGGCTCCGAAGGTTCGCCGCAACGGATCGACCACCGCTACGACCTGCTCGCCCACCTCGGGCGAGGTTCGAGCGGCGAGGTCTACAAGGCGCACGATTCCCTGCTGCGCACGACGATCGCGTTGAAGCTCCTCAAGCGGGATTATTGCTTCGACGAGGAGGCGGTCGAACGGCTGCGCCGCGAGGTCATCCTGGCGCGCGACCTCTCCCATCCGAACCTCCTCAAGGTCTACCACCTCGGCGAGGACCAGGGGCAAAGCTACATCACGATGGAGTACGTCGGCGGCCCGGACTTGGCGAAGCTGCTCTCGGCCGAAGCGCCGCTCGCCCCCGTGCGGGCGGTCGTCCTGGCGGCGAAGCTCGCTTCAGCCTTGGCGGCACTCCATCGGTGCAACGTCTTGCATCGCGACATCAAACCGAGCAACGTCCTGATCGACGAAGCGGGAGAGCCGCGGATCGCCGACTTCGGCCTCGCCCGCCTTCAGGGAGAGGCGAACATCACCAGCAGCGGCACCTTCTTGGGGACCCCGTCCTACACCTCGCCGGAGCAGGCGCTGGGTGAAAGCCTGGACTCGCGTTCGGACCTCTACGCCCTCGGGATCGTGATCTTCGAAATGGTCACCGGGCGTCTCCCGTTCATCGCCGAGTCGGTGCGCGAACTCCTCTTCCTGCACCTTCGGGCGGCACCCCCGGACCCGTGCACACTGGTGCCGGAGATCCCGCGACCGCTCGCCGATTTGATCCTGCGCTGCCTGGCCAAGGAGCGCTCCCAACGCGTGCAGAGCGCCGGGGAGCTTCACGAAGCACTCGACGCGCTGGGCCGAGCTTGAGGTCGGCGGGGCGACGGTGTCCGTCGCCCCTTTCGACAACTCGCGGTCGTTTCGCTTTAACCCGCCCAGGGGAGGGTCATCAGGTAGACCGAGGCCCCTAGAAAGATCAGGCAGCCGGAGGCGAAAAAGCCCCAGCGGATCTTGGTCTTGAACACGAGCCCGAGGCCCGCGAAGAACAGGCCGACGGTGTAGATGACTCCCGCGAGGTCGAACTTGTCGCCGATGTCGTTTGCCTTGCGACCCTCTTCGAACTTCGCGTCGGCTTGCTCGAACATCTTTTCGCCCGCCACCAAGGCCTGGTCGATGTATTCGTCGTCGAGCTCCTGGGTGAGCGAGGCGAACAGCGTCTCGTCGGGAATGTCGCGCTCTAGAGCGGTGACCGCGGCGGTCTCCGGATCGGCGTCTTCATCCGCTGCGGCCTCGGGGGTTTCGGCGGTTTCGTCGGCAGCTTCATCAGCGGCAGGGGCTTCCGCATCCGCCGGAGCGGCCGCTTCGGTCTTTGCTGCTTCCGGAGCGGCGGGTTCCGCGGCGCCCTCTTCCGCTTCCTCTTCGTCTTCGACGTAGAAGCCGATCGGCAGGCCCATCGCCTTGTAGCCCAGCTCGGTCATCTGGTTGCTGTACTGGTAGCTCGCCATGTCGAGGTGGCGTTCGCGATCCTGGCCGTCCCGCGCGTCGCGCGCCTCCAGGATGTGTTCTTTGGCCGCGGCCACGGCGGCGTAATCGGCGTTCACCATGACCGTGTCCTCGTTGTACTGCTTGGCGGCCTTGGTGGTGAGCGAGTTCGAGGAGCTGAAAGCGTCCAGCTGCTTGCCGCCCCACTGGCCGCTTTGTAAGCTCGCGAGCGCGGCGCCCACCGCGGCGAGGCCGAGCAGAATCGCTGTCGCGAGCTCAAAGAGGTCGAAAGGCTTGTCGTCGTTCTGCGGGTCGGTAGAACTCATCCAGCGAATCCTCCAGATTCAGTGCGCACAAGGGGTCCTAAAGCGAGGTGGAATGCGGGGGCATTCTACCAGGCCTCCATGCGGCCTGAACCGGGAAATTCGGCGCAACCGACCTCGAGGTCAATCGGCAAGTTTGGTCTCGGAGGGCTCGGCCGGCTCACTTGAAGCCTTTGGTTTGACGTCTTTAGGAGCGAAGAACAGGCCGTAGAGGAACAACGCGATGCCGAGGAACATGGGCAAGGCTCCGATGCCCACGAGGTGATCATCGAGGTTGCCGAGCGCGATCATCAGCCCGATGCCGAGCGCGAACAGGATCAGGCCGGCCAATCGTGCCCCTTCCCGGCGGCCGAGCCACTGGTTGCGTCGCTCGTTGTCGAGCAGCTCGAGCAGCTTGCTTTCGGGCACGTACCCTTTCTCGATCGCTTTCCGGCCCAGCTCGTAGCGGTAGTACGCTTCGCGCTCGCGACGCCGCTGGTGGGTGATCATCCAGAAGGTCACGAAGACGAAGCCGCCGATCAGGACGACGATCGGGATCATCAGGGTCATAATTTCGCTGAGGCTGTTGAGCAGAATTTGCATGGGCAGGTCCTTTCGGGTTCGGGACGAAGTCTGGTGTCGTGGAGTGAGACGCGTCGGGCCAAATTTCGGTTGCATCCGAACGGAGCGCATCGACGGCCATGCAACCGGAACCCCCTACGCCGCGTCTAACCGGCCAGATGAACGGGATCGAGGAAGAATCGAGGGAGGATGCCGACGCGAGCGACGTGGCGCGGGTGCTATCCGGCGACCGGGAAGGGTTCGCCGGGATCGTCCGCCGTTGGCAGGGTCCGCTCTACCAGCTCGCCTATCGCTATAGCGGTGAGGCCGGGGCGGCCGAAGAGATGGTTCAGGACGCGTTCTTGAAGGTGTACCGGGCGCTCGGTGCCTGGCGGGGCGACGCGGCGTTTTCAACCTGGCTGTTCGCGATCGCCACCAACAACTACCGCTCCTGGTTGCGCCGGGTCCGGCCGCCGAGCCTGCCGCTCGAAGCGGCCGAAGGGCACTCGATCGCCGCCTCGGCCGACCCGGCGGAGCGCGCGGAGCGAGAGCGCTGGGTGCGCCGCGCGGTCGATGACCTTCCCGCGCACTATCGCGATGCCGTGCATCTGTTCTACTTTCACGACATGGATCTCGCGGCAACGGCGGCAACTCTCGGCATTCCCCAAGGGACGCTCAAGTCGCAGCTCCACCGCGCCCGCCACCAGCTCGAACGTCGGCTCGCCCCCCTGCTCGGGGCGACCGGCGCCAAGGAGAGGGTATGTCCGACCTGATGACGATCGATCCGCAGGCCGGTGCGAAGAGCGAACGCACCGAGCTCGACGGCTGGCTGCTCGCGCTCCGCGCCCCGGGTCCCGCACCCGATCTTTCCGCCGCGGTGATGGCTGCGGTGCGCGAGGAGGCGGAGGCTTCTGTTCCGGTTGCGCCAGTTCGGCCGCGGGCCGATGTGACGGTGGCGGGTGGGCCGCCTCCGCTGCTCACCTTCGGCGCGCTCTGGCGCCCTGCGCTGGCCATCGCCGGAGCGTTCGCCGCCGCCGCGCTCGCGCTCGCACTCTGGGGCGATACGGCGGGAGGGGAGCGGCTGCTGCCGGTTCTGCTCGGAGCGGTCGAGAACCCTGCGTTCGGTTGGGTCGTGGGTACGCTGCTCGCCTGCGCCGCGGGGATCGCTATCCCAATGGCCTGGATGGAGGCGTAGGACCGTGGAGAAACCCGCGCTCGGCGGCATCCATCACGTCACGGCGATCGCGGGCGACGCCCGGTCGAACGTCGAGTTCTACGTGGGCCTGCTCGGCCTGCGGCTGGTCAAGCGGACGGTGAACTTCGACGATCCGGGTACCTACCATCTCTACTATGGCGACGAGGTGGGGAACCCGGGAAGCATCCTCACCTTCTTCCCCTGGGCTCATGCGGTGCGCGGCGGTCGCGGTGTCGGCGAAACCATAGCGACGGCGTTTTCGGTGCCCGAAGGGGCGCTCGGATTCTGGCGCGATCGGCTCGCGGGCCGCGGAGTCGCGTTCGAGGAGCCGAACGATCGGCTCTTTCGCGAGAGCGTGCTCACCCTCTTGGATCCTGATGGCATGAAGTTGGAGCTGGTCGCCCACCCAGGGGCGGAGGATCGCGCGCCTTGGGCAGGGAGCGGAATCCCGGAGCGCGCCGCGATCCGCGGTTTTCATTCGGTGACCTTGTCCGAACGGGCGCTTGGGCCGACTGTCGAACTGCTCGTGGGGACCATGGGTTTCCGGCCGGTGGTGTCCGGCGGCGGGCGGTCGCGTTTCGCGGTCGGCCCCGGCGGGGCGGGGGCCGAGATCGACCTGATCGAAGATCCGGCCGGCGACCGGGGGCGAAGCGGCAGAGGCACGGTGCACCACGTCGCGTTTCGGGTCGAGGACGCCGCCGCGCAAGAGGCGTGGCTCGCCGATCTCGCAGCCCATGGCCTACACGTCACGCCGATCCAGGACCGGCAGTACTTCCACTCGATCTACTACCGCGAGCCGGGGGGCGTTCTCTTCGAGCTGGCTACCGATCCGCCCGGGTTCACCTTCGACGAACCGGTGGCGACGCTCGGAACCGGGCTCATGCTCCCTCCCTGGCTCGAAGCGGCGCGCCCGCGGATCGTGGCGAGCTTGCCCAGGCTCCAGGTGCCCTCCGCCGAGTCCACCCCCACAGAAGGTGCGGCGTGAACGATCCCACTGATCCGCTCGATCCTCATCGCGGCCAACGGGTGGTCGCGGCGGGGGAGCCGCTCTCCTCGGCGCGCGCCGCGGTGATCCTGATGCACGGTCGCGGCGCCTCGGCGGAGAACATCCTGAACCTGGTCCCCGGCCTTCTGGTGCCGGGGGTGGCCTATCTCGCGCCGCAGGCGTATGCCTCGACCTGGTATCCGCTGACCTTCCTTTCGCCGTTGCCCGCCAACGAGCCCGGCCTTACCTCGGCGCTCCGGGTGATCGATTCTCTGGTCGGACGAATCGAAGCGGTCGGGATTCCGCCGGAGCGGACGCTCCTGCTCGGCTTCTCCCAAGGGGCGTGCCTCGCGACCGAATCCGCCGCGCGCACCCCGCGCAACTACGGCGCCGTGATCGGATTCACCGGCGCCCTGCTCGGGCCGCCCGGAACGCCCCGCGACTACCCGGGATCGCTCGCCGGAGTGCCGGTCTTTCTCGGCGCCGGCGACCCCGACCCGCACGTCCCCTGGTGGCGGGTCGAAGAGACCGCCGAGGTGCTCGGGCGGATGGGGGCAAAAATCGATCTGCGCCGCTATCCCGGCATGCCGCACACGGTGAACGACGAACAGCTGGCTGTGGCGCGGGCGCTATTGGAGTCTGTGCTGAGGTAGAGCTGCCAAAGCGGGGCGCGGCGGCCGGTGTTACCATACCCTCCCGATGATCGAGATCGACGACATCTGCGAACCCGAGTGGGCGGAATGGTACCGAATGACTCCTTGGGAACGCTGGGAAGCGAGCGCAAAGCTCTGGCATCACTACGTGGCCATGGGAGGCTCCCTTGATCCCGAGCCCGATCCGCAAAGCCCTTTCTACGATCCGGAGACATCGGGTCGACCACCTGTTGATGGGCGGCCAGGCCTGCGTGTTGTACGGCGCAGCGGAATTTAGCCGCGATCTCGACCTGGCCCTACTGCCCGATCCGGACAACCTCGATCGCCTCCTTGCGGCGCTCGCCGAGTTGGAGACGGTCGTGATCGCCGTGCCCGCCTTTTCGCTTCAAGTTCTCGACGAGGGGCTCGCCGTTCACTTCCGGTGCAAACATCCGGAGGTTGCGGGCTTACGGATCGACATCATGACCCAGATGCGCGGGGTGGCCCCGTTTCCTGAGCTTTGGGCGCGACGGACGACTTTGGACTTCGAGGGTGAGACCTTGGACGTCATGGCTCTGCCGGATCTCGTAGCGGCGAAGAAGACCCAGCGGGACAAGGACTGGCCGATGATCCGCCGGCTGGTCGATGTCAACTACTTGAGTTACCGACAAGAGGCATCGCCGGAAAGAGTCGCCTTCTGGCTGCGCGAACTCCGCTCTCCCGAACTCTTGAACGAGGTGGCGGTAGACCATCCGGAGCTGGCCCGGGTGTTGGTTGGAGAAAGGCCTCTCCTCGAAAAGGCGATCCACCAGAATCTCGCCTCCGATCAGCTCGAACGGGAGTTGCGAGCCGAAGAAGACGCCGAGCGGCGGCGCGACGCCGAGTACTGGAAGCCACTACGGAAACGGTTGGAGAGCCTTCGGCGACAATCTTGACCGGATACCCTCCCACCTCGAGGTGGTCAGCGTCGGTCCTCTTCCTTCCCTTGTTTGCTTGGCCAGATAACGCGCCATATGTAAAATCCACCTAAGACATAGAAAAAAAGAATTAGAGCTAAGCCGATGACGTATACCCCTGGAACTCCACGGGTGTATGCCTTGCCTAGGGCGATCCAAGTAAGGACGATGAGCAGGATTGTCGGTGCTGTAGTCACGAGGACCGTCATCCAGCTACGGAGCTTCACATCCCTATCGCCACGGTCTCCCCAGAGGGTTGACTCCCAGGCTGCGACAACGGCCGGGTTGTCGAAGCACCTCTCAATGAATTTTGAGATAGCGCGGGAGTGCAAGCTATACTCGACTACCTTTGCGTCAAGGAGGACAGCGAGAATTGGAATTGCCATTATTGCGGCGCCTAGGCTCAGAAGTCCTGCTTCACTCGCGTTGCCAAACTTTTCGATGTTCACAACCAGGAACCCAGCGATAGCGCCCACCAAAGTGAGCTTCTGTAGCCAGATTGCCGGGATCTTCTCAAGGTAGCTGGTCACTTCTCCTCGAAGACTCTTGTAGAGTTCCAAAGATAGGTCTCTGTTTAGTTCTTTGTCCCCGATTCCTGGCTTTTCCATTGTGCATTCTCCAATTAAGAAGGCCTCGCTCTCTAAATCCTAACATCCATAATGCCCCTTGGGGGGGGTGAGCCTCGAGAAGCCGGTTCGAAGACGTTGTCCGCTACTTCGAGAGCACCGCTCGGGTGCTTCCAGCGCCTCGGGTGCGCCCGATGCAAGAGGTCGCCTGACGCTTTGAGGGCCAACGGCCCGACTCATGTCAGCCCAGGGCAACGCCCTGGGTTTCGGTCCCGCCCAAGTTCCAAAAAGGGCTGAAGGCCCGCCCCATCCTTCTCGAGGTCGCGCCGTTGGCGCTCCGGGAGGCGAAACGTAGGCTCAGACGAAACTCAAGAACGGATCATCCCGAATGTAGGCGAGCTGTTGGCCGAGGTAGGGGACGCTCGGCAGGCCGTGCCAGGTGCGCAGCAGGTGGTAGCTCGAGGAGGTGAGGAACTGCGCTGCGTCGACCGTCTCGCGCCAGTCGGGTGTTCGGATCTCGACTACCGTTTCCTGATTCGGGAGAATGCCGAAATCCCAGGCCCCGCAGAGCCGGACGAGGAAGTCCACGCGCTCAGCGAGCGAGTCGAGAGAGTTCGGAGTCTCGATATCCGGGTAGAGCGAGCCGTCAAGCCACGAGGGCATTGAGGAACTCCTGGATAAAGAAGTGGCGGAGGGCTTCGGAGGAGCGCCTCTGGTCTGGGTCCGCGATCGATTCGAGAGGGCGGTGTCGGGCGATTCGCCCCAGATGGCTCTCGACCGCCAGAAGGGCGCGAGCCGGAGAGGCATCACTCGCCGCCTTTTCCTGTCGTTCTCGCCAGAGCCGCCAACACTCGGCCGGGGCGACGACCTCTCTTTGGCACAGTGTGTAGATGTCGAGGAAGTCGCGCGGCGCGCCCCGCTCGACGAGTGCCACCATCTTGCTCGCGACCAGGTCGGGCAGGCTGTCGATCGCGAAATCGAGCCACGGTAGCGTTGCAGTGGGCTCAATCTGAGCAGAGCGTTCGGCGACCTGAAAGCTAAAAACGACTTTGCCCTCGAGCAACAGCTCGAGACTCGTAACGTCCCCCCAGGTGCGCCGTCGGGTCGTCCCGAAGGGGGCGAGGGTTGCTTTAACAGCTTCGAAGACCTGCTCGCGTTCATGAGAGCTGGCCGAGGAATGCCACCAGGCGTCCACATCGTGGGTGGACCGATACTCCAGGTAGTGTTGGAGCCCGAGAGCTCCGCCGAGCGAGAGCTTTTGTCCCAGACCCGCGTCCGCCACAGACCGGAGGGTGACTTCCGCGTACTCAGAGAGCTTGGTCGGCCGGGTGATCTTCGGCATGGGGTGAAGGATACCTCGCGGCGATACGTTCCAGCCGAGTGATCGTCTGCGGCCGGAATCCCAGCGCCCCGCCGGTTGCGCGCCCAAGTCCCCGCGGCGTAATCTCGGTGCAGAGTGCGCGGAGCAAAGAAAACGATGGCTGGGGTGAACCTCGCGCTGCTCTCGGTGCTCGGCCTGGCTTGCTCGCCGCACGCCGGAGAGGTCCGTCGCGGCGTTTGGTTCGTGGGCGATTTCGAGCGCGGCGATCTCGCGGGGTGGGCCGGTGATCTTGCGCGCCCCGGATCGGCGGTGGTGGTTTCGCACCCGGTCCGCGGTGGGCGGTACGCCGTGCGGATCGAGCTCGCTCCGGGCGATCGCGGGGCGAGCAAGGAACGGGCGGAGCTGAAAGTCGGCGACAAAGAGATCGAGCGCGTCCGTGGTGGCGTGGGGGGAGAGATCTGGTACGGCTGGAGCCTGTTCGTGCCGCGCGACTTCGCTCTCGGGCGCGAATCTCCGATCGTCGCCCAGTGGCATCATCGCCCCGCGCCCGATGCGGCGCGCCCCTGGAAACGCACCCACGCGACGGGCGCGCCGCCGCTCCTGCTCTACTTGATCTCCGACCACGACCGCCTGGCGCTCCTCCTGGTCGGCCGCTCCGCCCCGCGAGCCGCCCAGCGAATCCTGGGCACGCAGCCGATTCGGCAAGAGGCCTGGATCGACCTCGTGTTTCACATTCGCTGGTCGACGGGGGGCGACGGCTTGGTCCAGGCCTGGATCGATGGCAAGCCGTTCACCGATGGACCGATGCGCGGAGCGACGCTCTACGGCGACCTCTCGAACGTACTGCGCTTCGGCCTTTACCGCCCGAAAGGGAGCGCAACGACCACCGTGTACGCAGCGCCCAGGAATTGACCCTCTCGGCAGCTAGGAAATGACCCACCCCCGGCCCTGATCTCCAGTAGCCTGAGTTTGGACGACTTCGGCCTGGAGGAGAGGATGCTGAGGATGGATCAGGTACATGTTATTCGCCACAAGGTCAAAGTAGAAGGTCAGAGCATTCGGTCGGTGGCTCGCCAGTTGGAGATAAGCCGCAATACGGTGCGTAAGTACCTTCTGTTGTCGGCACCGGTTCGTCGTCCAGGCAAGGCTCGAGCGTGCCCGGTGGTCGAGCGCGTGTCGGCGCGGATCGAGGCTCTTCTGGCGGAGTGGGGTCCACGGACCACAGCGAAGCAACGGATCACCGGTACGCGGTTGCACCGGGAGTTGATCGGTGAGGGTCTTCAGGTGGGCGAGACGACGGTTCGCGCCTACCTGCGGGAGCGCCGGAGGCGTTCGGCGGAGGTGTTCGTGCCGCTGGTGCATCGACCCGGCGACGAGGCGCAGGCCGACTTCTTCGAGGTCACGGTCGAGGTGGGCGGCGAGCGGCGCAAGGCCTGGAAGTTCCTGATGCGGTCGATGTTCTCGAGCCGTGACTCGGCGTGGCTCTACGACCACTGCGACCAGCTGTCGTTCCTCGACGGCCATGTCCGGGCCTTCGCCGATTTTGGCGCTGTGCCCCGCCGCGTGATTTACGACAATCTCGCGGCGGCGGTCAAACGCCGCGTGGGCGCGGAGCGGGAGTTGACCGTAGCATTCCAGGCTCTGGCGAGCCACTACCTGTTCGAGCCGTGCTTCGCACGTCCGGGAGAAGGGCACGACAAGGGTGGGGTCGAAGCGCGAGGCAAGGGGATTCGTCTCCAGCATCTGACTCCGATTCCATCGGGCGAGAGCCTCGAGGTTCTCTCGCGCGCGGTGCGAGCGCAGATGGCGCTGGCGTTCGCGGCGCGGGTCAATCCGCAGGGCGTGGCCGCCAGCGATCTCCTGGCGCAGGACGTGGCGCGGATGCTGCCGTTGCCGGACGAGGCATACTCCGCGCGGCGAGTTGACTTGGTGTCGATTGGCCGCGGGTCGTTGGTGCGCGTGGACGGCGCGCAGTATTCGGTGCCGTCGCGTTGGGCGAGCCTATCGGCCACGGCCTACGTCGGAGTCGAGACGATCCGTTTCGTCTGTCGGGGCGAGGAGCTGGAGGTCGCCAAAGAGCGGCGCGGAGGCCAAGCGATCCGCTATCGGCACTACCTGCCGGAGCTGGCCAAGAAACCCCAGGCGGTGCGGCAAGTGGCTCCGGAGCTGCTGGCCGAGCTGGGAGAGCCCTACGGGCGCCTCTGGGAGCTGCTGGTCAAGCGTCATAGTCCGCAGGATGCCGCTCGGGTGCTTTCGCGCCTGGTCGGCGCGATCGTCGATCACGGCGAAACCGAGGTCTCCGCCGCGTTGTTCGGAGCGCTGGCCGAAGACCGCTGCGACCTCTTGCGGCTGCGCCTGGCTCCGCCCCCGCCGCGCAGTGTCGAGGTGCCGCCTGATCTGGCGGCCTACGCGGTGGAGTCGGCGCGAGCGACAGACTATGACCACCTCCTGGCGGGAGGTCGGTCATGAGCGATGCGGCGCGCAGCGCGGTGATTCACGAGCACATTCAAGCTCTCAAGCTGCCCTCGTTTCGCCGCGGTTACGAGGCTCTGGCGCGTCAAGCGCGCGATGGCGGGTGGGCCTACGAGGACTTCCTGCGTGAGCTCCTGGAAGGGGAGATTCGGTCACGCCAGGATCGGGCGGCAGCGGACCGACTGCGCGAAGCGCGCTTGCCGGAAGTCAAGACGCTCGATCAGATCGACTGGCAGGCTCTGTCCGGCATCTCTCGCCCGAAACTCCTGGAGCTCTCGAGCTGCGAGTACCTGCGGCAGGCCGAGGACGTGGTCTTGGCGGGACCGATCGGCACCGGCAAGACCCACCTGGCCATCGCGCTCGGAGTGGAGGCCGCCCGCCGCCGCCACCGGGTCTTCTTCATCCGAGCGGCGGAGCTGGTCCGCACGCTGCGCGAGGCGCGCGACGAGCGAACCCTGGGGCCGCTGCACCGCCGGCTACAGCGGGTGGATCTGCTGATCCTTGATGAGCTGGGCTTCGTGCCGTTCGACCGGGCGGGGGGTGAGCTGCTGTTCAACCTGCTGTCGGAACGATACGAGTCCCGCTCGACGATCGTGACGACCAACCTGTCGTTCGGGGAGTGGGTCCAGGTCTTCGGCGACGAGAAGCTGACCACCGCGCTCCTGGACCGCCTGACGCACCACGCTCACATCCTGACCACGCGTGGGAACTCGTACCGCTCAAGACGAAATCCTAGTAGTTCATAAAGGATGACCCGCCCCCCGGGGGGCGGGTCATCC
>JANNIH010000046.1:0-27671 GCA_031404815.1 Holophagales bacterium
GAGCATCTGCGCCGACCAGTGCGCGAAGGCCTACGACAATCCCTGCCAGCGCTTCTGCCCCGCCGCCGTCTACGAGATGGTCCCCGACCCGACCACCCCATCGGGCAAGAAGCTGCAGATCAACGCCAGCAACTGCGTCCATTGCAAGACCTGTGACATCATGGACCCCTACGCGATCATCACCTGGGTCCCCCCCGAAGGGGGTGGCGGCCCCAGCTACGGAAAACTGTAGTAGGGGCACACCTACGTGTCTGCCCGGGTGTCTGCCCCGCCCCCCTACTTCTTCGCGTGATCGTAAAACCCGCGACCGCTTTTCCGGCCAAGGCGGCCGGCGAGCACCATCTGCTTGAGCAGCGGCGGCGGCGCGAAGCGCTTCTCGCGGTACTCCTCGAACATGATGTCGGCGATGAAGAGCGTGGTATCGAGGCCGACGAAATCGAGCAGGGTGAACGGTCCCATCGGGTAGCCGCAGCCGAGCTGCAGCCCCTTGTCGATGTCCTCGATCGAACCGACCCCCTCTTCGAGCGCGCGGATCGCGTCGAGCAGGTAGGGGACGAGCAGCCGGTTCACGATGAAGCCCGAGTTGTCGCGCGCCGCGATCGGCTCTTTGCCGACTTTGCGCGCGAATTCGAACGCCGCATTGAACGCCTCGTCGGAGGTGAGGATCGTGCGCACGACTTCCACCAACTTCATCACCGGCACCGGGTTGAAGAAATGGAGGCCGACGAAGCGATCCGGCCGCTTCGTGCTCATCGCGAGCTGGGTGATGGTGAGCGACGAGGTGTTGGACGCAAAGATCGCGCTCTCCTGCACGATCTCGTCGAGCGCCGCGAAGGTCTTCTTCTTCTCATCGACGTTCTCGACGATCGCCTCGACCACCAGATCGCAGTCGGAAAGGTCGGCAAACTCGGTCGTCCCGACCAGCAGGGCGCGGGCCGCATCGCGCGCCGCAGCGTCGAGCTTGCCCTTCTCGACCGCTTTGTCGAGCGAACCGTAAATCCGCGCGAGCCCCTTGGCCAAGAACGCCTCGTTCACTTCGCGCACCACCGTGCTCAAACCCGCTTTCGCCGCGATCTCGGCGATACCGGCGCCCATCAGGCCGCAGCCGAGGACACCCACCTTCTGAATAGCCATGTTCCGAGTTCTCCTTGAAGAAACCGCGCGGCCACCTTAAAGCGCCGCACGAAGAGTGCGGACTCTACCCGCTGGCGTAGGACGCGCGCCAGCGGCTAGATTTGCTCCCCCTCTCCCTTTGGGATCCTTTGGGAGAAGGGCCGGGGGTGAGGGGCTGTTCCGACGCCCCTCTTACGGCGTCTTCTTGGGTGCCGCCGACGCCGGTTCCGCCAAGGGATACCCCGCCCGGTCGGAGACCGCCCACATCGAATCGACCATCAAGAGGCCATTGAAGACGCCGTTGGTCGAGTCGAAGACCTCGAGCGGATTCGGGTTCGGCGGACTCGCTTGCAGGTAGCTCGACGAGCGGCCGGCATCGGGCTTGGTCCCGGGCGTATCCGGCGGCCAAGCGGCGCGGTGGTGGCAGTTCATGCAGTTGGTCGTGATCGGGTGGGACGCCGCGAGTTCGATATAGGGGTTGTAGGCGACCGGCCAGATCGGGGCCACGGTCCCCGGCGGGGCGTAGTAATTGTCTTGGCCTTGCTGCTGGGTCGTGCCGTAGGTCGTGGTCAGCATGTAGTTCTGGTACGTCGTGTCGCCCCCGGGCACCGTTGCTGGGCGGTGGCTACAGAACCGATTTCCGCCGGCGCAGGCGAGCGCGTCCGGATGCCACCAAGCCGACTGGAACGTCCAATCCGACTGCTCTTTGGTCATCATGTGCATGGCGACCATCACCAGGTAATCGCCCGCTTGGAACGCGCGGTTGTAGGTCCAGTAGGCCGAGGCGTCGAGGATCGCGCGGTCGCAGTTGGAGAGCGCGGCAAGATCAGCGGCCGAGTACTGCCGGTGGTAGAAGCGATCGACCCCGACCACCGGCGCGTCGTAGAAGTTGGGGTTGAGCGGTTTGCCGTTGCTGTCCTCTACGCCGTAGAGGAATTGCACCCGCTTGTCCCCCGGAGTGATGGGCAGCTTGCTCGAGATCGCGACGGCATCGGTCCACAAGCGTTGAATCTCATAGCCTGCATATTGACCGTCGGCCGCGGAACCCGGCTTGTTCGCGTCCCAATCCCAGACCGGGAGCGCGGTGACACTCGACCAGGTCGGGCCGCCGCCCGCCACCGGCCAGTGCATGACCTTGAGGACGATCGAGGTGGCAGGGAACGGCTGAATGCTCGCGGCGGGGCTCGATGCGGCCGGTAGCTGGCTGTCGAGCATCGCGGCGTTTTCCAGGTTGTTGCCCAAGATGTTGTCGATCGCGGCCTGGTTGTAGCTCACGCTCGCCACCATGATGTCGCCGTTGCTCTGGAAGTGATCCCCGTCTTTGAGCGCATAGAGTTGCGGGTTCGTGTTCGGAATCGCCTGCAGGCAGCCCTGGTAGGCGGGGTTCTTTGCGATCGCCGGATTGACGCCATAGATGGGTGCCGGGTTGTTGATCGCACCGACCCCGCCAATCTTGGCGTTGGCCTGGTTTTTCGCGTTGAGGGTCACGGGGCGTACGGCCGGAGCCTCCCCCGCGGAGCCCAGGGAGGACGAGGGCTGCCAGGGGTTGTACTGGAGCGGGAAGGCCTGGGTCGAGGTCGCCCAGGTCTGCCAGGTGGGATCCGCCCCTTGGCTCGCGGGCTGATTCAAACCCGCGAACAGGCAGTAGGCGTGGAAGCGCATGCGATGGCCGCCGCCGGGAGTCACCCAGGACTGCACGGTCGATTGCGTCTGGGGATAGTCGAAGCCCGCGGGAAACTGCGCCTCGGGGGGCGGGGTCAGATTGTCGCAATTGGCTGGGACCGCTTGGCTCGCAAATGCCGTTTTCGCACCGCCTGGAACGGCCGATTCGGATCGATCCTGCTTTGGCGCCCCACAGGCAAGGAGCGCAGCAAACGTCGAAGCCACGAGGAAAACGCGAACCGGAAGCATCTCGCACCTCCCGCCCTCGCCGGATGGCGAAGGGCTGAGTGATTTTGCGCAGCATAGCGTAATCGACTGAGCAGAATCTGCTCCCGATTACGCTTATTAGGGTGCAGGGGTCCAAACCGCCTGCCTCGGGATCGACCGACCTCCCGAGAACCACCAGGAGGTACTCTGATGAACGAAGCCCCGCGCCAGCACCCCGACCCGGCCGACATGGCGGCGTTTCTCGAAGGCGCCCTCGGTGGCCCGGAAGATCGCACCGCGCGGCTCGCGATCTTCGATCACCTGATCGGCGGCTGCCCCATCTGCCGCGAGCGCATGGCCGAACTGGCGGGGCCGATGTTGGTTCCTGGTCGGGAAATGGCCGACCCGGAAGTCCGGGAGGAGCGCTCGGACCTTCTGGCGTAGAGGGCGTGGGGCTCGGGGGAGCAGTCTCAGGCCGCCCGGTCGCGCTTGTGCCGGGCGATCAGCTTCCGCACCTGGGGAACCAGCGCATTGGGAACGGGAAGCAGAGTTTCGTCCGCCTGCGCAAGCACCGATTCGTGCTCCGCCGCAGCCTCTTCGTCCGTCTGGCTCTCGTAGTAGCCGATCACCTCGCGGACGCGGGAGTCGTCCTAGCCACGAAGGGGAAGTGCCCTTCGTCCTCTGGGAGACCTGCCACCGCCTTCTGGTCCTCGGCCCACAACCAGGCGGTAATGGCCTCTCGAATGTTGTCCAAAGCTTCCTTCTCGTCCTCCCCTTGGGAGACACAGCCCGGCAAGGCCGGGCATTCCGCCACGACCCAACCATCTTCTGCATTCTCGAGAGTCACATGAAAGATCATGAGGCTTCCTTCTTGCCCGATGTACCGACCACCGGATCGATCCGTATCAGGGAGAGTTTATACCCTAGGCGTAAATCAGGAAGGCGGCGCAGGCTTGGGAACAGCAGTATCCCAGTCCGCAGCGGTCGGCAGACAGGTATCGAAGACCAGGGACTCGACTTCGTGCTTGAAGTTGTCGAAGGAATCGGCCTCGGCAGCGATGTCGAAGAGGACCGATCTATAGGCCGATCGGAACTGGGCCTGCGCTTCCGCTTGATTCCGACCTCCTGCGGCCAATCCGCCGGGGTTGACGCCGTAGATCCAGTAACCATCGCCCTCGTCGACCAGCAGCGCCCGCCCGTTGAGGGCGACGGCCGCAACGAAGCCTTGACCGACCACCAGGTCCATCCAGCCGAAGAGTATTGGGTAGTTCGTCATCCTTGGTCCTCCCGGTCTTCGCATTCCTACCCTACTTTAACGCACCTCCACGATCTCCCGCCCCCCCTCCCGCTCCCGCCGCAACACGAACCGCACCGCCCCCGGCACCTCGAACGGCAGCCGCTCGGCCCATTCGATGACCTTGAGGCCTGTGCCGGCGAGCAGCTCTTCGAGGCCGATCGAGTCGGCTTCTTCGGGCTTCAGGCGATAGAGATCGGCGTGGACCAGCCGGCCGCCGGGGCCGGCGTGCTCGCGGATCAGGGTGAAGGTCGGCGACTGGATCTCTGTCGGATCGATGCCCAAATGGAGCGCCACGCCGCGCGCGAGGACGGTCTTGCCGGCTCCGAGGTCGCCGTCGAGCAGGAGGGCACCGTCTCGGGGCATCGCGGCCGCGATCTGGCGGCCGATCTCGATCGTCTCGTCTTCGTTCGCCGAAAGGTAGCGCCGCCCGCTCACGTCGGTTTACTCCTCGGCGAGGCGACGGAATGCCGCGGGGAGGTGATCGATCAGATCGGACGCGGTGAGCCTGGCCAGCTCGGGATCTTGAGTCCCGGCTCGATTGACCGCCAGATTGACCGCCAGATCGCCCGCGAGGCCGTGGAGGTAGACGCCGAGGCGCGCGGCGTCGAGCGGCTCCAGCCCCTGGGCGAGGAAGGCGGCGAGCAGGCCGGTCAGACAATCGCCCGCGCCGCCGCTCGCCATGCCGGGGTTGCCGGTGGGGTTGATCCAGACTCCGGCTTCGCTCGCGATCAGCGTGCGGTGCCCTTTGAGCACGACCACGGCACCGGTTTCGAGAGCGGCGCGGCGGGCACTTCCCAACCGGTCGGCCTGGATATCAGAAGCTGAAATTCCGAGCAGGCGGCCGAGCTCTCCCGGGTGAGGGGTAAGGATCGCCGGTGCGCGCCGGGCGGAGAGGTCTGCGGCAGAGCCCGCGAACGCGTTCAGCCCGTCGGCATCGAGGACGAAAGGGACTTCCGTTTCGAGCGCGATCCGGCGGATCTGCTCCTGGGCGGCCGCGCTCTGCCCCAGCCCTGGGCCGAGAGCCAGAGCGGCTTTCCCCACCAGCGCCGCCAAGACCGCATCCGCGGCACCCAGTCCAATCTCCCATTCCGCACCGGCGGGTAAGCTGAGCGTCATCGATTCGAGCGAACCGAGATCGACCGTCGGCAGAATCGGCTCCGGTACGGCGACGGTCACCAGGCCCGCCCCCCCGCGCACCGCGGCACGGGCCGCGAGGATCGCCGCTCCGGCTTTGCCGGGAGATCCCGCGACCAGCAGGGCGTGGCCGGCGCTCCCCTTGTGGGCGTCCGCCGCGCGCCGCGGCAGGAGTGGGACGAGATCTTCCGGGGTCATCAGGAAGAGATCCCCCTCGGCTTCGTCGATCAACCAGGCGGGAAACCCGAGCTCGGCGATCGCGAGCGCACCGCAGGCGCCTGCAGCAGGGGATAGGACATGAGGGATCTTTGGCGCCGCGAAGGTCACCGTGAGGTCGGCGGTGAGGTGCGGCCCGAAGAGATCGGCGCGGCTGCCCGACAGGCCGCTCGGCACGTCGACCGCTACGATCGGCCTGCCCCAACCGCCGAGCGCTTCGACCAGGCGGGCAGGGAACCCTTCGAGCGGCCGGTCGAGGCCGGTGCCGAACAGGGCGTCGATGACCAGGTCGCAACCGGCGAGGCGGTCGAGCGCGTCCGTAGGGTCGGAATCACCGCCCAGATCCTCGATCGCCAGCCCCAGCCGACGGCAGATCGCGAGCTGTGTGGCGGCATCCCCCGTCGGCTCATGCCCGCCGAAAACCAAGAAGATTCTGACTTCGAAACCCCGAGCGTCGAGCCGACGGGCGATCGCGAGGCCGTCGCCTCCGTTGTTGCCCGGGCCGCAGAAGATCGCCGCGGAAAACGCTTGCGGATAGCGCTCGAAGATCGCTTCGACGACGCCGACCGCCGCGTTCTCCATCAACACCGGGCCGGGAATTCCGATCTCGTCGATCGCCCGCCGGTCGAGCGCGCGCATCGATTCCGCGGTCAGGACTTTCAAGCGTGGGCCTCCGTCGGCTCGGTCGCGAGCATTCCCCAAGCGTCGAGCAGCGCGCGGGTCCTCGGGCAGCCGAGGTCGCCGTCGCGCAAGTTTTGGGCGAGGCGGAAGAGATCGGCGGGGGTATCGACATCGGAGCCCGTTTCGAGCAGCTCGACGCGAAGTCCGGACTCCGCCGCGCGTTCGAGCGTCGCAGAGAGCACCCGCTCGGTGCTCCACTCGATGTCGTCGAACAGGCGCGGATCGAGCGTGCGACGTGAGATGGCGATCAGGTAGTAGCCGCCGTCATCGGCCGGGCCGAGCACGACATCCGCCCCGGCTTCGACGCGGGCGAACGCCTCTTCGACCCGGGCCACGGGGAGTGTCGGGTGGTCCGAACCGAGGGCCGCGACGACGGAGTCCGGCCCGCCGGCCGCCGCCAGGGATCCGAACAGCCGGGTTCCCAGGTCGGCCCCTGCTTGGCGTACACCGGGGACGCCGTAGGGGTTTGGAATCGGATCGCCCTCGCGCCAGTCGTCGAGCGCCCAGGCAATCGTGGTCGAGAACGCCCCCCCGCGCAGACGGGTGAGCAGATCCTCGACGAACGCGGCGTGAATCTCCGCCGCTTGGGAAGCCGAAAGGCCCAGAGGGGGCTCGCCGATCAGGCGGGTCTTCACCCGACCTGGGCGCGCCGGTTTGGTGAACAAGAGCAGCTGGCGTTCGGATAGGCTCACAGGGAGACATTCTATCCACTCGATCGAACCTTCCGACCGGCCAACCGCCATGCTCTCGATCCTGACCTTGGTCGCGGCCATCGAATCGCGATCGAGTTGGAGCTAAAATAGGTGACGGTTCGGCCCCGAGCGGCCGGTTGCGCTCGGAAAGGGGGCCGAGGAAAGAGGGTGTGCGATGACTCAGTGGGAATACAAAATCATCAACATTCGCAGTGAGAACTACCGGCTCGACCCAAATGCCGCGGTGCAGATGAACCTGCTGGGCGAGGAGGGGTGGGAGCTGGTCTCGATCACCTCGGTCAACTTCAAGTCCGGCGCGACCGACAACATCGCGATGGTCTTCAAGCGGCCGCCGGCCGCTTGACCGAGCGCGATTCGCGCCGGTGGGGAGCATGCGCTACGCGCGCGAGCGCGCGCGCCGCTTCTTGCGCCAGCCCCAAGCGAGCGCGAAGCCGACCGCTCCGGCCGCCACCGCGAGCAGCAGCGGCTGCTTCTTCGGCACGATCCCCAGGTCGCGCGACACCGCGTCGCGCACCGCGAGCGCTCGGCGTTCGGCCTCGCCGCGCGCTTCGGCGAGCAGCATTTCCGCCCGTTGGCGGCTCTCTTCAAGCGTGCTCAAGGCAACTCCTCCTCATCAATCTCGCGGCGCCCCGCGCGTCGCTCGCTGCGCTCGCTTCGATCACCACCTGCACCACCGCGCGGCATCGCCTCCGGCTCGTCCGTGGTGGCGAGCAGGCGACTCTGCACCCAATCCATGTGATCTTCGAGCCGCTGACGGGTCAACCTCACCGGATTCTCGACCCGGGCGAAGCTGCTCCGACCGAGCACCGCGAGACCGATCGCCCCGGCAGCAAAAAGGACCGCGACGATCAGCGCCGCCGCCCAGAGCGGCAGCCAAACCGCGAGCCCTCCGATCGCCGCGACGACCAGGGCGCCCACCGCCCAGAAGCCGAGCGCCACAGAGCCGCCGAACAGGCCGGCCCCGCGCTTCAGCTGGTTGCCGGAGCGCGCCAGATCGTCCTCGAGCCCCGCGAGTTCGGCGCGTAGCACATCGAGCCACGACTGCCCGAGTTCGCGCACCAGCCTGCCCCAGCCGGCCATCGCTAACCCCCCACCCGCACGTTGCGCGCAACGAACGAGGTGGTGTTCGCCACATCGTCGCGCAGGCCCACGGCGACTTTCTGCTCACCCGGACGCATCAGCAGGCTGAGCGTGTAGGTGTAGTACTTCTGGCCGATGGTCGCCACCTCGGCGTTGGGAACCCGGATCGGCACAACCGCTTGCTGGATCTCCGAGGTTCCCCCTTTGTCATCTTGCGCGGCCACGAACACGCGAGCCGCCGCTTCGTGCTCGGTCGCGCGCGGAATCATGACCAGCTTGCCCAACGGGATGCGCACGTCGACCGGCACTACGAAGAAGCCGTCGGGGCGCCGCTGTGGAGTGCCAAACGCAATATCGACGCCCAACGGGTTGCTCTGAAACGGGAAGTTGAGGGCGGCGAGCGTGCCGTCGTTCATCTGCGTTTCAGGGTTCTTGTCGCGATACCCCGCGCGATGGCGGACCTCTAAGCCCTTCCTCTTCAGCTTGACCTTGATCTCGTGGTAGCGACCGTCGCCCGAATGCTGTGGCGAATAGCCGAGCGAGTAGAAGCTGCGGAAGTCTTCCGCGATCCGTTCGAGCGAAGGCATGAAGGTGTTGGTGTTGATCACCGCCTTGCCGCCGGTCTCGTCGGCCATCAGGCGGATCGAGCTCTGGACGTTCTGGATCTGGATCTGGTCGACGAACACGCCCTGCCCTGCGGTCTGGTTTTCCGCGGAGATCGAGGAATAGCTGCGCAAGCCGGCGGCATCGAGCGTGTAGAAGGTGACCCGGTTGGCGTTTGCGGTCGAAGTCAGCTCGCGGAAGCGGCGCGAGGTGTCGTAGTCGAACGAGGAGGTAATTCCGGTCGAGTCCTTGTACTTCTCCTGAACCGCGTAATAGACATCCTGGCCGACGATCATCTGCAACCCATCGCTCACGTAGAGCAGCGCCTTCCTCCCCGGCATGCCGGCCAGCCCATTCACGATGTCGCGCAGCGCGTCGATCGAAAACGCCAGATCGTTGAACTGCGACTCGGCATAGGAGCGGGCGTAGCTCAGCGCCTCGGTGGCACTCTGGGAATCCTCGATGCCGCGCAGCGCATCGCGCCGCTCGGAATCGGCGTGCGTGCCCTGGGCCGAGATCTTCTCGAGCGCCACCAGTTGCGAGTTGATCAAACCGGGGTCGCTGGTCAAAGGTTGCCGCACGTGAACCGACCGATCGTAGGAGACCAGCATCATCAGGTCATCGCGCTGAAGCTTGGTGTTCAGGAACACCCTCAACTCGCGCAGCACCCGGTTGCGGTTGAACGGCCGTAGATTGAAGTTGTCGACATAGACGATCAAGACCAGCCGCTGGTCTTCCGGCGCCGGGAGGCTCGCTGCGGGCTCCGGTTCCGGGGCGGGGGCGGGCGCTGCCGAGTCCGGCGCGGGTTCCGCCACCACCGGAGCCACCGGAGCGGCCGCGACCTTGCCGCCTTCCATCGAGAAGAAGTTGGTGATCGCCATCGGCCGACCATCCTCGAAGATCTGGAAATCGTCGCGGGTGAGGCCGGTGACGCGCTTGCCCTTCTTGTCGGTCACATAGACATCGACGTTGACCACGTTGACGCTCACCGATTCGCCGATGAAGGTGGTCTCGCCCTCCGACGCCTTCGAAGCCGCGGCAGGCTTGGCCTTGGACTGAGCCTGAGCGACGGCTGCGCAGAGGATACTCAGGGCGGACAAGGCGATCATCGCGAACGCGGCAATGGGAAGCGGGGCTCTTTTCATCGGATCTCTCTTCTCGATTCTCTGGATTCTTACGCGGCCGGTCGCGTCACGGCTCTCGGTCACAGCGATTATACGGGCTCTCCGGCCTTCACTTGGGCGGCGTGATCTCGACCTGCGCCGCGAGCAGGCGTCCGCTCGCCGGATCGAAGATCGAAAGCACCAATTTCTGTTTGATCTTGCGCAGCTTGAGCGTCGTGTCGTAGCGCAGAAACCCCCCCGGCTGTGGCGCGGTGGGAGAGCTGATCACCAGCGGCGTCACCGGCACATCCGAGCGATAGCCCTTCTCGTCGACCGCGGCGGCCCGCAGCTCGAGCTGAGCACGGTATGTGCCATCGATCTGAAGAAGCGTGATCGCATCGACCGGAATCGCGATCGACAACGGCACGCCCATCTCCCGCTTGCCCGCGGGCTTTCCCGGACCGACCTGGATCGGCATCGATTCACTCCCCGGCGGGTTGCCGAAGAAGAGCGCGCTCTCAACCATCAGCGAGACCTCGGCCGATTTCGACAGGTCGCGGAACGAGTCGCGAAACCGGACGGTGAGCCCCGAGCGCGCCGCCTCGACCTTGATCCGGTGCCGGATGTCATCCCCTTGCCGGTTCGGCGTGAAGCCCAGCCAGTAGAACGAGCGGGTGTCGGTGGTCGCGCGCTCCAAGGCCTTGGTCGCGTTGCCGTTGAGCAACGGGGTACCGCCGGTCTGGCGGGCGATGAACTCGAGCGAATCGTGCAGCTGGTTTTCGCGCAGGTTGAGCGCGCTGGTCGCGGGTGCCGGTCCCTCTTGGCTCGCATCGGTCACGCTGGCATCGAGCCCGGGCACATCGACCGGGTAGACCGTATAGCCGAGCAGGTTCGCGGTGTCCGAGAGCGGCGCGAACAGCTTGTCCCCCTCCGGCACGTCGCGCTCCGAAACCGGGCGATTGGGATCGTTGATCGCGAAGTCGGCCGGCGCGTAGGGCCAGCCGCCGGAGAGCAAGATCATCACTTTGCGACCCGGTGGCGACGCAAAACCGCGCAGCGTAGTCACCGCCGCAGAGACCGAACGCTCGACCTTCGTGGCAAGCGACTGCGCGTACTGCAACTCGTCGACTTCGAGCCGGGTGTTCAACCGGGTCCCACGATCGCCGAAGAAGCTGTTTGCCTGCCTGCGGGTGGTATCGAAGCTGCGCAGCTCGGCGACCCGCTCCAAGCCGTGCGCCCGGCGCACCAGCGCTTGGTCGAAAGCGCGCGACAGGACGTTGGCCGAACTCGACCAGGTGGACAGCATATCGACGCTCTTGCCGTCAAAGGCGACGATCGCCATCCGGTCTTCCGGCCCCAGGCGTGACAGATTGTCCTTGAGCGAGCGGATCACCTTGTCGCGCTGGGCGGCGACCGAGAAGTAATCGTCCACGAAGACCAGGTAGCTGGTGCCGACATCGCTGCCCGGCGCCAGGCCTGCGAGACCGGGCACGGGAGAGGACAGCCGCGCGCCGGCGGCCTCGTCACCCCCCGCGATCGCCTGGCCACCTCGCACCTCGGTGAAGTATTCGATCGGCACCACCTTGCCATCGACCTTCAGGCGAAAATCGGCGGCGGTCAAATCGGGAATCCGGTTCCCCTTCTTGTCGGTGACGACGACCTCGACATTGACCACCCGAACCTCGATCAGCTCGCCGAACACCGCCGGCTCGCGCGGAGGAGGCTCGCTTGGAGCGCTCTCCCCGGTCGCCGGAGAGAGCGCAGTGAGCGGCAACAGGACCGCGATGAGAGCGGCTCTGGGCGCAAAGGCGAATGTTCGACGGTGGCGCATACGATAGATCCTCCGGTTCACGCGGGCTTCTATGGGCTCATGGCGCCGCTCCGAATCGGCGACTTCTACGGTCGAAACGGCTCGGGCGACCCCTCGGAAACCCAGGTGCCGCAAGAAGCGTACCCGCAAAGCCTCCCCGGAGGCCAGGTCCTTCGTACCGGAGGAGCGTCCCCTGTCGAGGACGGCGGTGGCGCCCGCGGTGCGCTTCAGCGCGCGCCAGGTCGGCAGAGATGACCGACGATCCGGCCACCATGGTCGCGCGAGTTCTCGATGAAGATCCGATCGGTGGCGCGGCCGGCTTGGATGGTGCCCGCAACGTAGAGACCGGGGACGTTCGATTCGCAGGTTCCGGGATCGAACGTCGGTACCAATGTTTCGGGCTCGATCGCAATGCCGGCCTCCAGGAGCAGCTTCATCTCGGGCCGATAGCCAACCAAGACGTAGACCGCATCGGCGGGCAAAACCTCGAATGGCCCCTCCGATCCTGCCCCAACGTTTGCGATCTCGACGCTCTCGGGCCGGAAGGCGCGCACCTCGGATTCGAAATGAGCGCGGATCGAGCCCTCGGCGATCCGGTTCTCGATGTCCGGCTTGAGCCAGTATTTGACCCCAGGCTTGGTCGCCGACCGCCGGTGGATGAGCGAAACCCGCGCCCCGTTGCGCCAGAGATCGAGCGCCGCCTCGACCGCGGTGTTGCCGCCGCCGACGATCACCACCTGCTCGCCGTAGTGGGGGTACGGTTCGAGATAGCGCCGGTGGACGTGCGGCAGTTCCTCTCCCGGGACCCCCAAGCGGACCGGATTGCCGAAATAGCCGGTGGCAAAGACGACCGCCCGCGCCCGGCGGACCCGCTCCGCGGCCACCCGAGGGGGCGAGCCGACGGTCGAAACGCGAAAACCACCCGCCGCAAGGTCCACGGCCACCCCTGTCACCTGCTCGTGGAGAGACAGGGGGATGCGGTGCCGTTCGACCACGGCGCGGTAGTAGGCGAGCGCCTGGCGTCGGGTCGGTTTGTCCTCGGGGATGGCGAACGGGATATCGGCGATCTCCAAGCGATCCCGGGTGGTGAAAAACTCCATGAACGTCGGATACCCCTGGATCGCCGCGGTCAGCGGTCCGCGATCGACCAGCAGCACCGAGAGCCCGGCTCGGCGCGCCTCGGCGCCGATCGAGATCCCGGTCGGCCCGGCACCGATCACCAGCAGATCGAGCGGATCGGTGCTGTCCATCGTATCGGCGTTGCCAGTCCTATCTTTGACATCGGTGCTCAAGCGAAACCCTCCCCACGGGCGAAACGATAGAGGTGATCGACCGGCCCTGCGCCATGCCCCAACGGGTAGGCCGCACGAATCGCGCCGCGCAGATAGTCGATCGCGCCGCCGACCGCGACGGCAAGTGCCTCGCCGCGAGCCAGCCGCGCCGCGAGCGCCGATGAAAGAGTGCAGCCGGTGCCGTGGGTCGAGGTCGTCGGAATCCGCGGGTTTCTGAAGCGGTGGATCGCGCCGGCCGTCCAGAGCAGATCGACCAGCTCATTCCCCTCCCTCCAATCGCCATGCCCGCCCTTCACCAGAACCGCCGGGCCGAGCGCTCCTAGTTCGGCGGCCGCGGCGAGGCGCTCCACTTCGGAGACCACCGCCCGACCGGTCAAATCAGCAAGCTCCGGCAGGTTTGGCGTCACGACCGTCGCGAGCGGCAACAGCTCTTCGCGGAGGGCGACCACCGCCTCTTCGGAAAGAAGGCGGGCGCCGCTCTTGGCGATCATCACCGGATCGAGCACGATCGGCAGGCTCGCCTGAGCGTGAACGCGCAAGCGTTCGGCCACGATGCGGACCAGCTCGGGGGTCGCGAGCATCCCGATCTTGACGCCATCGACGCCCAGATCCTCGAACACCGCGTCGATCTGGTGCGCGACGAATTCGGCCGGAGCGCCATGGACCGCGCGCACCTCACGCGTGTTCTGGGCGGTGAGCGCCACGATCACGCTCATCCCAAACGCACCATGGGCGGCGAAGGTCTTCAAATCCGCCTGGATGCCCGCACCGCCGCCCGAGTCGGAACCGGCGATCGTCAACAGGCGGAGAGGTGAGGACATCGGGACGACACGCTCCGGATCAGGTCGTGCGCCGGGCCGCAGATCCAAGGCCGCCAGGAGCCGCCGGCCGGCGCATCCAGAGGGCTGCGAGCACGACCACGATCCCGAGGCTGATTCCCTGGGCTACCGTGAGACCACCCAAGAAGCGGTCGTCTTTGGCGCGCAGGAACTCGATGCCGAAGCGTTCGAGCGCGAGCAGGGCGAGCACGACCAGTGCCGTGGTCCCCGGCCGGCCGCCCCGGCGCAACAGGATGACACCCACCCACCAGATCGCGATCCCGAGGACGGTCTCGTACAGCTGGGTCGGGTGCACCGCGACCAGCTGGGAATCGGGGATCGATGCGGGCACTTCGTAATGGAAAATCTCGCGCAGATTGCCGGCCGTGGTCTCGGGCAGGCCGTGGGGAAAGATCACCCCCAACGGGCCGTCGGTCGGTCGGCCGTAGTCATCTCCCACCAGAAAACAGCCGATGCGGCCGATCCCGTAGCCGAGAGCGAGACCCGGCATCGCCGCGTCGCCGGCCTGCCAGGCCGGCAGGCGCCGCCGCCTCAAGGTCCAAATCACGGCCGCGGCGCCGAGAATGAAACCGCCGTACCAGACCAACCCCGAGCGATCGAACAGCAGGCGCCAGTCGCCGTAGAGGACCGCGTAATAGATCTTCGAGCCGAGTATGCCACCGACCCCGGCCGCGAACACCAAGGCGCTAGCATCCTCGTCGTCACCGACCCCCTGGCGGATCAACCCCCAACGCAGCTGAAAATAGCTGGCAACGAATGCCGCGACCAACAGCACCCCGAACGGGCTGATCGGAAACGAACCAATGTGAAAAAGCTCCTGAATCATGCGCCGGCTCCCCGAATCAGCCAATGGTAGCAGGCCGCCTCCCGACCCGCCGCGGTTTCAGCCCATGAGCCTGGCCAGCTCGCTACGAAACATAGCTCTCCGGAATCCGCTAAGGCCGAAACTGGCGGTACCCGGCTTTGCCGAAGAACGGCTCAGACCTCTTCGCCGAGGACGGCGTCAATCTCTTCGAAATAGCCGGGGGGGACCAGGATCTCGCGCGCTTTGCTCCCTTGCGAGGAGCCGAGCAGGCCGTCGCGCTCCATCATGTCGATCAGCCGACCGGCGCGGGAGAAGCCGACGCGCATGCGCCGCTGGAGGAAGCTCGCGGAGGCCTGGCGCTCGCGGACGACCAGGCGGGCCGCCTCCTCGTAGAGGCTGTCGTCGCCGTCGTCGTCCAGCCCTTCGCCACCACCACCCCCGCTTTCGCGGTCGCGCAGCACGTCGGGGTCGAGTTCGGGCTTGCCCTGCTTCTTGAGCCACCGGATCAGCCCCGCGGTTTCCTGCTCGGAGACGTAGGCGCCGTGGAGACGGACGATGCGCGAACTGCCCGAAGGCATGAACAGCATGTCGCCCTTGCCCAGCAGCTTCTCCGAGCCGACCTGATCGAGGATCGTCCGCGAGTCGTGGCGCGAGGGCGTGGCGTAGGCGATGCGGCAGGGAAAGTTCGCCTTGATCGTGCCGGTCAAGACGTCGACCGAGGGGCGCTGGGTCGCGATGATCAGGTGGATTCCGACCGCGCGCGCCATCTGCGCCAGCCGCGCGATCGAAGTCTCGACGTCGGCCGAGGCGACCATCATCAGGTCGGCCAGCTCGTCGATGATCACCACGTAGTAGGGCAGCGGCTTCAAATCCGCCGAGCTGAACGCGTCACCCGCGCCGTCTTCGGACAGGGCGAGCCGCTCGCGGACCTCTGGGTCGGCGAGCGCCCGGTTGTAGAACGCGATCGAGCGGACGTGGACCTCCGAAAGGAGGCGGTAGCGCCGCTCCATTTCGGCCACCGCCCAGCGTAAAGCGTTTGCCGCCTTCTTGGGCTCGACCACCACTTCGGTCTTCAAGTGCGGGATGTCGGCGTAGACCCCGAGCTCGATCCGCTTCGGGTCGATGAAGATGAACTGCACCTCGTCGCGCCGCGCCTTGTAGACGATCGAGGTGATCATGCTCTGCAGGCCGACCGACTTGCCCGCACCGGTGGCCCCGGCGACCAACAGGTGGGGCATGGTCGCGAGGTCGGCGTAGTAGGGCTCGCCATAGATGTCGGTGCCGAGCGCCATGGTGAGCACCGACGGCGCCTTGCGGAACCGTTCGTCCGCAAGCAGGGTGCCGAGCCGGATGATTCGCCGGTCGCGGTTCGGGATCTCGATCCCGAGAGTGGAGCGACCGGCCATCCGGTCGATGCGCACCGACTCGGCTTTCATCGCGAGCGCCAGATCGTCCTGGAGGTTGACCACCTGGCTGACCTTGACCCCCGGCGCGGGCTGGAGCTCGAAGATGGTGATCACAGGCCCCGGGCTGATCCCCTCGATCGACCCCTCGACGCCGAACTCCGCGCAGCGGGAGCGGATCGCCTCGCCGAGGCGGATCAGCTCAGTCTCGTCGACCTGGGTCCGATGGTCTTCGATCTGGAGCAGATTGACCGGCGGCAGCTCGGAGGTCGGCGCCTCGACCGGGAACGGCAGAGAAGCTTGCGGCGCCGCCTGGGAGGCGGGCGCGCCACCCGCCGCAGAGCGCCGCAACGGCATGGCCGGCGAAAGGGTCATCGCGGCGGCCGGAGCGGGCCGGAAGACCGGAGTTGAGGAACCCGCGCGCGCGGGCGCCGCCGTGGTGGCAGGTACGGCGACCTCCGGCTCGGACCCTTCGAACGCGGGGGGCGAATCAGGGCGGACGCGCCGGAACGAGAACTCGTGCGTGCCGCTCCGCTCGGTGACCCGCACCGGCCGCAACGGCAGGTCGAGCCGATGGTCCGGTGAGGACGGGGCGGACGGCAGGGCCGCCGCCGACTCCGAAGCCGCGGCGGCCGGGATCGTCGGACGGCGCACCACTGAAGGCTCGCGGACCTCGCACCGCTCTTCGGCCTGTTTGCGTTCGTCGACCACCCGCTGCAGATGTTTGGTCACCACCCGCTGGCGGGCGCGCTCCTTGCCGCGGCGCTCTTGCTTCCGTTCGCGCGCGCGGGCCGCCTCTTCCCAGCGCCGGACGAGCCGGTTGCGCCAGGATGCCAACAGGTCGCCGAGCGTCGATTGAACCGCCAGCGCGGCGCCGATCACGACGGCAAAGCCGAGCAGCAGACAAGAGCCCGCAAAGCTCAGATGGGCATCCAAGAAGTCGGCCAGGAGGTGGCCGACCGCCCCTCCGGCGAGCACCACCCCGCCGCGCGGCCAGGCGACGCTGCCGAGCGTCAGATCGAGCAGGCCGGGGAGTGACGCGAGCAAGAGGCCTGAGCCGATCCCGCGCCCTACGACCCGTTCCACCTCGCGCCGACGCAGCCGACGGACGCCGGAGATCAGCAAGAGGCCCGGAATCGCGAGGCACGCGATGCCGAAAAAGCCGAACGCGACCGCCGCGGCTTGCGCGCCGACCGGCCCGATCAGGTTGCGCACCCGGACCTCGGACGAAACCGTGCGATGAAGCACGCTCGGGTCGCGTGGATCGAAGCTCGCAAACGAGATTGCGGTGAACAACGCGAGCGCGAGCAGCACGAGGCCGAGCAGCTCTCTCCCCTTCTCGAGGGAAAGGGTCGGGCGCTCGGGGCGTTCGGTCGGCTTGGCGAGGGCGACGGACAAAGGTTCTGGTCTCTCGAAAAGATGTGAGGGTTTCAGCCTTAAGTGCCGACAAATTATAGCATTGTTCTACGCTTCGGTCGAAGCCCGGTAGATCGCGAGCAGCTCCGCCAGTCCGAGCGCCTCGGCGCGCGTATTCGGGCCGCTCCCGGCGCGGTCGAGCACCTCTGCGGCGCGCTCTTTTCCCCAACCGGCGGCGAGCGCGTTTTTGAGCGTCTTCCTCCGCTGACCGAAGGCGAGGCGGACGAACGCGATGAACGCGGGCATCTCGGGCGTAGGCAACGGCGGAGGGTGCAGATTGAAGCCGACGAAACCGCCGTCCACTTTGGGCGGCGGCCGGAAGCTCCCTTTGCCTACCTGTCCCAACCAATGGGCGTGGGCGTAGGCGGCGACCATTACACTCATCGACCCGTACGCCGAATCCCCCGGGCCGGCGACCAGCCTCTCTGCGACCTCGTATTGCACCAGCACCGCGGCGCGCGGAACGGCGGCGCCGCGAGTGAGAATCCGCTCGATCAGCGGGGTCGCCACGTTGTACGGCAGGTTGCCAGCCACCAGCGTTGGGTTTGGCAGCCGCTCCCAGGGGATCTCGAGCGCATCTCCGACCACCAGCGAGAGGGTCGAACCGAAGCGTTGGCGAAGCACGAACGCCCATTCCGGATCGACCTCCCAGGCGAGGACCTCGGCCCCGGCGCGCAACAGCTCCGCCGTGAGCACCCCGCCGCCCGGACCTATTTCCAAGACCCGCATACCGGCCAACGGACTCAGGAACTCGACCAACGGGCGGCAGAGCGCCCCCACCACCAGATGGTGCTGGCCAAACGACTTCTTGAGCGTGGGCTTGCGTCCCGACATGGCCGCGACGGTATCACTCCGGTTCAACCCGATTCGGGGCAGTGCTCAGAGGTTCCGGCCAATTTGGCGCCATCTCGGCTCCCCGCGGGAACCGCGGAGTATCGGTCGGCGACGCGCCGCGGCACTTCTCCCTGCGGGGAATCTCTGGCACTTCGCTTGCAGCCGGGGACCATCGCCATGGAACTAGAAGTCGCCACCGCCAGCCGAGAGGTCGAACGAGAGCTGCTCCACCTGAAGCGGGTGGAAGCCGAGCTCCGCAAAGTGATCGTCGGGCAGGAGTATCTGCTCGACCGCATGTTGGTCGCGCTGCTGGCCCGGGGACACGCGCTGATCGAAGGGGTTCCCGGGCTCGCAAAGACGCTCGCGGTCAAGGCGCTCGCCCAAACCCTGGCGCTCGAGTTTCGGCGTATTCAGTTCACTCCCGACCTCCTCCCCGCCGACCTGGTTGGAACCTTGATCTACGAGCCGTCCTCGGGCCAATTCCAGGCGCGCACCGGCCCGATCTTCACCAACCTGCTGCTCGCAGACGAGATCAACCGCGCCCCGGCGAAGGTCCAGTCGGCGCTGCTCGAAGCGATGGAAGAGCGCCAGGTGACGCTGGGCGACAAGACCCGCCCCCTCCCCGATCCGTTCCTGGTCCTCGCGACCCAGAACCCGATCGAGCAGGAAGGGACCTATCCGCTCGCCGAGGCGCAGATCGACCGCTTCATGTTGAAGCTGAAACTGACCTATCCGTCGCGCGCCGAAGAGGCCGAGATCCTCGATCGGATGTTGGTCGAACGGAAGATCGAGGCCTCCCCGGTGCTCGACCGCGACCGGCTCACCATCCTGCGTGAGGTCACGGACAGCATCTATCTCGACCACAAGCTCAAAAACTATCTGCTCGACCTGGTCGCCGCCACGCGCGACCCGCGCCGGGCCGGGCTTGGCGACCTCGCCGGCCTGATCTCGTTCGGCGCCTCGCCGCGCGCCACGATCTACCTCGCGCGGGCGGCCAAAGCGCTCGCCTTCGTCCGCGGGCGCGGTTTCGTGATCCCAGAGGACGTCAAGGACATCGCGCCGGACGTGCTGCGTCACCGGATCGTTCCGACCTACGAGGCCGAGGCCGAAGAGATTTCCTCGGACGACCTGGTGGCGCGGATCCTCGAACGGGTCCCGGTTCCCTGACCGCTGGAGAGATCTTTGTTCGGCCCGGCTAGAGGCGCATTGTTTTCCCGGTTTTCCCGGTTCCTGCCGAAGAAGTCCGCCCCGGCGGCTAGAGGCGCACGCGCGGCGCGGCCGGAGCTGCCGCCCGACCTGATGCGCAAGGTGCGGCGGATCGAGATCGCCACCAACCGCTTGGTCGATGAGGGGGTGGCCGGCGATTTTCACTCAGTGTTCAAAGGGCGCGGCATGGAGTTCTCCGAGGTCCGGCCCTACCAGCCGGGGGACGACGTGCGCGCGATCGACTGGAACGTGACCGCCCGAATGGGCGCCCCATTCATCAAGCAGTTTGTCGAAGAGCGCGACCTGTCGGTGTTTCTCGCGATCGACGTCTCAGGCAGCCTCGGGTTCGGCTCGCGGGCGATCCTCAAGCGCGAGTTGGCCGCCGAGATCGCGGCGCTACTCAGCTTTGCCGCATTGCGCAACCAAGACCGGGTGGGTGCCGCCCTGATCTCCGACAAACTCGATCTTTTCCTACCGCCACAGCGCAGGCGCGCCCAGGTTCTGCGTTTGGTCCGCGAGGTTCTCGACCGGCCGGCCTACGGCCCGACCGACCTCGAAAAGGGCCTCACCGCCACACTCGCGAACCTCAAGCGCCGCTCGGTTCTGTTCCTGATCTCGGACTTCGTCGCCGCAGCTTGCCCCCGGGCGCTCAAAGCCGCTGCGGTGCGCCACGATCTGGTGGTGATCGAAATCGTCGACCCGCACGACATCGAGCCGCCGAACACGGGGCCGGTGGTCCTTACGGATGCCGAGACCGGTCGGGTCGTGCTTGCCGGCGGCGCCCGCTTTGCGCGGGCCGAAAAAGAGCGACGGGCGGCCGAACGGGCTGATCTCGTTCGGTTGACCGCGAAGATCGGCGCCGACCACCTGGAGTTGCGCACCGATCGACCCTACCTGCCGGCACTGGTGGCTTTCTTTGCGGCGCGCAAGAAGAGGCTCCGGCGGTGAGGGTTGCGGGGGCTTTCCTGGTGGCGCTCGGTTGGATGCCGGGTGCGGTGAGTGGGCAAGCTGTGCGCGGGCCTGAACTGGCGGTTTCGGTTGCGGCGGTGAACTCGGCCTCGAACCCGGGGGCGACCAGGACGGCAGGGACGGCCAGGACAGAAAAAGCAAGCGGAGAGGCTGGGGCTCTGACGGTCGGCGATCGGGCGGTGGTGACTTTAGAGCTGGTGGTGCCGACCGCGGAGCTTGCCGGCGAACCGCGTTTTCCAACCTGGGGGAAAACTTGGGGCGATGCCGAGATTGTGAGCACCGGGCCGGTCGAGCGGAGCGCCGGGGTGACGGGTGAAACGGTGCTTCGCCAAAGCATCACACTGGTGGCGTTTCGCCCGGGAAGCGTGCCACTTCCTCCAGTTGCCGTGGTCGTGACAACGAACGGTGGGAGCCGGACGATCTCAACTCCCGCGGGGTTGGCGCTCCGAATCGCCTCGGTGATTCCGGGTGATCCGCAGCAGGCGAAACCCCTCCCCCCTGCGCCACCGCGCCCGCTCCCCTGGGGAAACCGGTTCTGGTGGACGTTTGCCGGACTCTCTCTGGCTGCGCTCGCGCTGGGTCTCTGGGTGTTTCGTCGCCCCAAGACGGCCGCATCCGCCGCTCGAGTCCTGCCCCCGCTCGAAGAGCTCGAACACGAGTTGGCGCGCATCGCCGCCAACCTTGGGGTCGAAGGTAGGCCCGCGCGGATCGCCTCCGATCTTTCGAGCGCGCTGCGCCGCTACCTAGGTCGCGAGCTTGCATTTCCTGCGCTCTTAAGCACCACCACCGAGATAGAACGCGACCTGCGCTCCGGTGGGGCTCCCGATGCGATCGTCCGCAAAGGGGGCGACCTGCTCCGCCAGCTCGACCGGATCAAATTCTCGCGCCGCGATGCGGAGCCACCGGAGACCGCCGGGGCCCCGGCGAACGAAACGCTCTTGGTCGGCGCGATCGCGAGCGCCCGCACTATGGCCACCGGCCTCGACCGGCACCTACGCCCCGCGCCGGCGCCCGAGGCGCCGATCCGGACCGAGAACCACCGCGAGGCCACACGATGAAACTTCTCGGTGGCGGCTTTCCTCATCTCGCCGACCCGCTCTGGCTGCTCGCCCTGCTGCTGGTGCCGTGGATCGCCTGGCGCCATCATCGCGAACCGGCGTTCGGGGCCTTGCGCTACAGCCGACTGGTGGGCAACACGGGTCTGGGCGGATCGTGGCGCCTTCACCTGCCGTTCTATGCCCGATTGGCCGCGCTCGCCTTGATGTTTGCGGCGCTCGCCCGGCCGCAACTGGGCTACGCGATCGAAGAGAGCAAGACGGAAGGGATCGATATCGAGATCGCGCTCGACATTTCAGGCAGCATGGCCGCGGAAGATTACCGGCCGAACAATCGACTGACCGTGGCGAAACAGGTGGTCTCCGAGTTCATCGATCGGCGGCCGGCGGATCGGATCGGCCTGATCATGTTCGCCGGTGTCGCAACCGCGCGCGCGCCGCTCACCACGGACCGCGAAGTGCTCCAGCGCGTGCTCGCTGCGGTCGATTTCAACGACACGCCCGACGGCACCGCGATCGGCGTGGCGCTCGCCAATGCGGCGGCACGGCTGCGCCAGAGCAAGGCCAAGAGCCGCGTGATCATCCTGGTCACCGACGGCGCCAACAATGCCGGCGAGATCGATCCGGCCTCGGCCGCCGCCGTGTGCAGCGGCCTCGGCATCAAGGTCTATACCGTGGCGGTCGGTACCGCGACCGACGGCCCGGTGATGGTGCCGTTTTCGGTCGTCAATCCGTTCACCGGCCGGCGCGAAACCCACCGGGCCCAGATGCGCCTGCCCGTCGACGCACCGCTGCTCGCGGCCATCGCGAAACGCACCGGCGGACGGTTCTGGAAGGCGACCGATGCCGGCAGCCTGCGCCGGATCTTGAGCGAGATCGACCGGCTGGAGACCACACCGCTCCGGGTCAAGCGCTATGTCCGCTACCGCGAGGCGAGCGCGCCTTTGCTTTGGACCGCGCTCGCCTTCCTGCTCTTGCCGCTCGCCACCGCGGGCGTTCGGATGACCGCCGAGCCATGAGCTTCGCCGAACCCTCCCTGCTCGCCCTGGCGCTGCTCGCCCCCTTGGCCGCGGCTCTCGCGCTTTGGCTTTGGCGCCGACGCCTCGCTGCCGATGGCGCCTGGGCGGCACCCGGGATCTGGTCGCGGCTCACCCGTTCCACCTCGGACCGGCGAATCGGGTTTGCGGTGGCAGCCCTCGCTCTGGCCGTGCTCGGCGCCGCGCTCGCCCTCGCCCGTCCGCGCTGGGGGGTCTCGACCGAGCAGGTCGAGCGGATCGGCGTCGATGTCGTCTTCGTCCTCGATTCCTCCCTCTCGATGGCCGCGTTCGACGTCGCGCCGAACCGGCTCGAGATCGCAAAGACTCTGCTGCGCAGACTCGCCGCCGCAATGCCCGAGAACCGCCTCGGCTTGATTCAGACCGAGGGCGAAGGGCTCACGCTCGCGCCGCTCACGCTCGATGCCGCGGCCATTGACCTGATGCTCGACACGGTCGAGCCGGGTTCGCTGTCGGTCCCGGGGACCGAGCTTAGGACCGGCCTCATGCGTGCGATCGGCCTGTTCCCAGAAGGGAGCGAGCGCCATCGCGCGATCGTCCTCTTTTCGGATGGCGAGGATCACAGCGACGGTCTCGACCGCGAGATCGAACAGCTGCAAAAAGCGGGCGTCGTCGTCTCCGCAATCGGCATCGGCACCGCGGCGGGGAGCCCGCTCAAGGTCGCTTCGCCTGACGGCGACGAGGAGGCTCCCGCCGCGAGTTCTTCCGACGGCTGGAAGCGCGACCGCGACGGCCAGGTGGTGATCAGCCGCCTACACGAGGAGGCGCTCGAAAAGCTGGCGAAGGCGACCGGCGGGGTCTACCTTCGCGCGGGCTCCGGGGGTCTCGACCCGGAACCGATCGCCAAGAGGATCGGCGCGATCGGCGGCCGCACGCTCGCCCACGACCGGGTCGAAATGCACGAGGAACGCTTCCAGTGGCCTCTCGCGTTGGGTGCGCTCGCCCTGGGAATCCACCTGTTCATCCGTCCATTCGCCCGGACTCCCCGCGCACCGAAACCCCGGCCGCAAGAGGTCGCGCCATGAAGCTGGCCGCCCTCGCGCTCGGCAGCGCGCTCGCGCTGGCATCCGGCCCTTTCGGCCTGCCCTTCGATCTGCACCTCCCCACCTGGGCGGAGCGCTGGCTGTGGAACCCGCGCGAACGGACCGAACGGGCGATCTCTTCGCTCGCGGAGAAACCCGGCGGACCGGACGACGAATCGGCCCGGAGAGCCGCCGCCGATCGCGCGCTTCCCGCGGCCGAGACCGCGCTGCGCCTGGCGCCCGACGACCCGACGGTCCAGTACGATACCGGCACGGTTCGGCTGCTCGCCGGCAAGAACCGAAAAGCCCTCTCTTCCCTCGAAAAAGGGGCGCGCGGCGCACCGGCCGATCTCGCCGCCGACGCGCAGTTCAACCTCGGCACCGGCCGCCTCGCGGCAGGCGACGCCGCAGGCGCGGTCGAGGCGCTCAAAGCGGCGCTCCGCGCGGAGCCAAACCACGCGGCGGCCAAGCACAACCTGGAGCTCGCCCTGGTCGAGCGCGCGCGAGAGCGCCTGCGGTCCAAAGAACCGAAAGATGGCCCGCGCGGCGATCGGCGCGGCGATCGAGAGACCGGGCAAAAAGGAGGAGGCGACGAGCCAGAGAACCCACCGAAGGACGAAAAGCCACAGACCCAAGGCCAGCCGCCGGAGCCGAAGAAGCCCGGCGAGGACGGCGCGCCCAAGCCCGGCCCGCAACCCAAAACCCAAGGGCCCGGCACGGACTCGCTCGATCGCTTCCGCGAGCAGCCCGACATGAACGCTCGCGAAGCCGCCGCCATCCTCCGCTCGGTCGAGCGCTTGGAGCGCGAGCAGCGCCGCGCAGAAGCCGAAAAACGGGCGCGCGCCGCCGCGGCCCAAAATGTCGATTGGCAGGACTGGTGATCTCGCGATGCCTCTGACCCCAAACGCTCCGAGCCTCGCGACCGCTCCGATCCCGCCGGTCCTGGCTCGGCGGTCGCTGTTGCGCAAGGCAGGTCGGGGCGCGATCGTGCTTCTGGGCACGATCGACATCCTCGCGGCCCACCCGGCGCATGCGGCAAAGCCGATCACGCTTCGGGTCCAACTGGAGCCCGCACGGATCGGCCTGGGCGAGACCGCGACGCTCTCGTTCGAGGCGCGCGGTGGCCTCACCAATCTCGACCTGCGGCCGAGCTTCTCGTTGGACAATTTGGAGATCGTCACCGGGCCTTCACAAGCCGAAGAGATGAGGGTCGAGAACGGCCGGCTCAGTCGGGCGGTCCGGCTGAGCTGGCAGGTGCGGCCGATCGCGGTCGGGCCGGCACGCGCGCAGTCGATCCACGTCGAGCTGAGCGGCCGGGTGGTCGCCATGCCCACCCAGTCGATTCAGGTGCAGCGAGAGCCGACCGGACAGGGCCAGGACGAGCGTGGCGGCTCCTTCGGCGCGGACGACCCTTTCGAACGGCTGCTCGGCTCGGCACCCTGGCTGCGGCGACCCCCGCCCCAGCTGGACGATCCGCACGCGCCGCCGGTGGCCTTCATCCGCGCCGAACTCTCGAACGAGCACCCCTTCGTCAACGAACAGGTGCTCTACACGATCTACCTCTATTCCCGGATCGAGGTGGCGACGATCAACCCGCTCTCCGTGCCCGAGCTGCGCGGCTTCTGGAATCGGGACGTGCCCTTGCCTGAGCGGCTGCCGACCGAAATCGTGACGCTCGGCAACCTCCGTTATGGTCGGGTGCCGCTGCTGCGCAGGATTCTGTTCCCGCTCCGAGCCGGTGAGCACACGTTCGAGCCGGTTCGATTCCAAATCATTACGATGCAGCTCGAACAGAGTTTCTTCAGTCCGCCTTTCGCGCGTCCGATGGCCACCGATCTCGCGACGCCGCCGCTAAGCATCGCCGTCCGCGCGCTGCCCGAAGGGCCGCTCGGTTTTGAAGGGGCGGTCGGACCGGTCGCCGTATCCGCCACGCTCTCTCCGAACGAACTGCGGGTGGGCGAAGCGGCCACGCTCAAGGTCCGGCTGGCAGGGAGCGGCAACCTTCAAGGACTGCCCGCCCCCGAGCTCACTCTCCCAGCCGGCCTGCGGGCGTTTCCGCCGCACGAATCGGGCTCGTCCCGCCTTTCCGGCAATCGCTTGCGCGCAGAGCGGACCTGGACCTATGTCGTGGTGCCCGACCGGATCGGAAGCTATCGCTTGGAGCTCCCGCAGGTGCCTTACTTCGACCCTGCCGCCGCTAACTTCGCGAAAGCCACGGGGCCTGCACTCGCGCTCGTAGCGCGTCCGCTGCCTCCCCCCTCGGCCACCACCAGGAGCGCGACCCTAGGACCTCGAGAACCGGGCGTCGACGCCGCCGATGGCTCGGCAGGGCGCTCGGCTCTCGCTTCGGCGCGAAAGGTCTTCCAACAGTCCCTTGTCACGACCGGAGTTCTTCCCTGGGTGGCCTCCGCCTCCGGCCTGCTCGCGCTGGTAGCGGGGTTCGTATGGTTTAAGCGAGCCGGCCCGAGAGGAGACGACGCAGCGCGCCGGTTCGACGCCGAGCTCAGAAGCGCCCTTTCAGAAGAGCGCCCTCGACGCACCGCCGCCCGGATCGAATCGGCATGGAGCCACCTCTTGGCCACCCGCTGGCAGCTCGAAACCACTCTCCCGACCTCCGGATGGGCCGCCGCCGCCGCCGACCGAGGGATCGCGCTGCCGCTGGCGGCCAACCTAGGCCGGATCGCCGAGGACCTCCTTTTCCTCCGCACCGCGCCACAGCTCTCCAACCCCGAAGCACTGCGCGCCGAGATCATCGACCGCTCGCGGCGCCTGGCTCGTGCGCTGGCAGAGGAGCGCAAAACGCCAAACATTCGAATCCCGAATCGGTCCCACAACCTGCCGGATGCTCAAGACCTGCGCGGCGCCTAAAGCGACCCGCATTGCGTTGCGACAAAATAGCTACAACTAGAAAGGGTTCACCGAGCGCTCTCTCGGAGACGATCTTGCTAATCTCTAGGCCCCCTCCCCGTGAACCGCGTCTCCAAGGACGCTATCTATCGCGGGCTGCAGCGCCCGCATATTGCCATTGGAGAACCCGAACGCGCCTCGGTGCGTGAACACGGTTCGACCGCGTATCGGCCATCGCCTCGGCCCCTCCAACAGGAATGGATTGCCCTTCGGTGGTATTCTCCCCCCAATGTCATCCTTTCCCTTCGCGTCTCTTCGCACGAGCTTGCTGGTACTACGAGTCGGTACGCCGATTCTATTCATGGCACACGCCATCGTACGCATTGTCAATGGAACAATTCCTCAGTTCGCAGGTTTTTTTGGAAGCCTCGGGTTTCCTGAACCGGTCCTTGTGGTCTGGGCAATCACGTTCACAGAGTTAGTCGCCGGCCTCTTGCTCGCGCTCGGCTTCTGGGTGCGCTATGCAGCCCTGGCACTCTCTTGTATCGTCGTCGGAGGTATCGTGCTGATTCACCACAAGCTTGGCTGGTTTGTTGGAGAGCACGGCACGGGAGGCAGCGAGTACAGCGTTTGCCTCCTCATATGCCTACTGGTTCTTGCTGCAGCTGATCGCGAGCACGCTTTTACCCTGCGGCCAGGTGATTCTTAGCCCCTGGCTCAACACGGCCGCGACGGCATACCATCATCTTTCGGATCCACATTCAAAAACCGCCCCGTGACCGGCGAGCAAAACCGCGCATGCATATAGTCCAGGTCATTCCCGGTCCCCGCCGCCCCATTCAAATCCCGCTCGTGCCCGGTAAACTTCATCCTTTCCGCGTTCTGGTTCGCCGCGGTTAGCTCTTCTCCGTACGGCCAGTACACGTGATAAGCCGTCTTCACCCCGGACTGGTTGGTCACCAGCCGAGGCGTGCCGAGGTGATCGAGGTGGAAGTGGCTCACTCCGGTTGCGGTGTCCGCCGCTAGCAGCTGGCCGCCGCGGTGGATGAAGGTTTCGGTGACGCTCCAGGTGCCGGCGTTGTTGGTGTATTCGCGCAGGACGCGGTTGCCCAGGTCTCGGAGTGTCCAGCGTGAGATCCCGCCGGTTTTGAACGACCAGATCCGCTCATCGTCCGCGGTGTATATGTAGCGCCAGTCTTCGGCACCGGATTGGAAGTGCCACATCAGGTGGAGCGGGTCGTACTCGTGAACCGCGCCGTTGTTGTTGGTCTGGTTGCCCGCGGCGTCGTAGGCCATGCCCGGGCCGTTC
>JANNIH010000047.1:0-2707 GCA_031404815.1 Holophagales bacterium
TCGTAGAGGGAGTCCTCGGTCAGCAGCAGCCGAGCACCCGAATCGGCGAGCATGAACGCCAACCGTTCCTGCGGATAGGACGGATCGAGAGGCAGATACGCTCCGCCGGCTTTCCAGATCGCGAGCAGGGCCACGATCAACTGAGGTGAACGATCGAGCGCAACCGCCACCGAGACCTCCGGCCCAACCCCCAGGCGGCGCAGCCGCTGTGCCAACCGGCTGGCCGCCTGGTCGAGTTCTCCGTAGGTGGTGATCCGCCCGGCGAAAACCACCGCAGGCCGCTCCGGTGCGCGGAGTGCCCACTCCGCGATCCGCCGACCGACCGGAACCGGCTCCCCATCGGTAGCCACGGCGATCGCGGTTGCGTTCCATTCGACCCGCAGCTGATGGCGCGCCGCGGTCGGCAGGAGCGGCAACTCGGAGATTCGCCGCTCCGGAAAGCGTGCCATCCCGACCAGCAGCTCGGTGAACCCTTCCATTGCACGGACGATCGTGGCGCGGTCGAACAGGTCGATGTTGTAGTCGAGCGAACCGGCGAGCCCGGTGACGAGGCGGGTATCCGGCGCGTCGGCGGATTCAGCGAGCGAGAGAGTCCAGTCGAAGCGCGCCGCGCCCGCCTCGGCGCCGAGCGGCGAAACCGCGACTCCGGGGAGGCTCGGCGGCGCGAACGGCGCGTTTTGGAGCGCGAACATCACCTGGAAGATCGGCGATCCGCCAAGATTGCGCCCTCCCGACAGGTCGGTGACCAGGCGCTCGAACGGCACGTCCTGATGAGCGAGCGCTCCGAGCGTTGCCTCCCGCGCACGAGCGAGCGCCTCGGAGAACGACGGATCGTCGGCGAAGCGCGCCGGGATCACCACCGTGTTGACGAAGAACCCGATCAGCGCCTCGACTTCCCGGTGCGACCGCCCGGCGACCGGCGAGCCGACGGCGACTTCGTCCTGACCGGAGAGCCGAACCAGGAGCGCCTGAAACGCTGCGAGATAGAGCATGAACGGGGTCGCGCCGCAGCTCTGGCCAAGCGCCGCAAGCTCGGACGACGCCGCGACCAGCGACGCCGGAGCGCGCCAGAGGAAGCGAGCGCCGCGGAAGGTCTGGAGCGCCGGGCGCGGTCGGTCGGTCGGCAGCTCGAGCAGAGCGGGCAGACCGGCGAGACGCTCGCGCCACACGGCGATCTCCCCTTCCAATCGCGCGCCGATGAGCACCCTTCGCTGCCAGGCCGCAAAATCGGCGTACTGGAGCGACAGCGGCAGGAGCGGCGACGGCTCCCTCCGCACCGCGGCGGTGTAGAGCGCCGAGAGTTCGCCCACCAGCAGACCGATCGACCAGCCGTCGGCGATCGTGTGGTGGAGCGTTGCGTGCAGTCGGTGCGCGTCCGCCGCCAGGCGCAGAAGCGCAAAGCGATAGAGCGGCCCACGGCCGAGATCGAACCGGCGGCGGGCGACACTCGCACCGAGCCGCGCCGCTTCGGTGTCCCGCAAAGGCGCACTGAGCGCTTCGAGGTCGATCGTCGCGAGCACCTGCGAGCCGTGCGACGGCGGCGACGACGCGACCTGGGACGGCCGCCCCTCCGAGAGGACGAAGTGAGTGCGCAGCGCCTCGTGCCGCCGCACCACTTCGGAAAGCGCCGCGCCGAGCGCCCCGGCGTCCAAAGGTCCTTTGAGTCCCAGCGCCGAGGGCATGTTGTAAGCGTTCGACGGCTCCAACTGATCGAGCAGCCAGAGCCGCTCTTGAGAGAACGACAACGGCATCGGAGCGTCGGGTGCGCCCCGTTCGGCAGCCCCGAGCGGCGGCAAGGCGGGCACACCGCCGTGCGCGAACTCGGCCACCGCCTGGGCGAGCGCCGCCACCGTCCGCGCCTCGAACAGGCGACGCAACGGGACCTGGACACCGAACGCGCGCGACAGCCGCGAAGCCACTTGGGCTGCAAGCAGAGAGTGCCCACCGAGCGCGAAGAAATCGGCATCCCGCGAAAGCTCTGCCGGAGCGCGCTCGGGACCCAACACTTCGCTCCAAATCGCCGCCACCACCTGCTCGGCCGGAGAAAGCGGCGTCAATGGCGTGGCGGGTGTCGCCCTCTCGTCCACCTTTGCCGCCGCGCGCACCAGACGTTCAAGCGCCCGCCGATCGAGCTTCCCGTTGGGTGTCAGGGGCAACCGCTCGACCCGCACCACGAGTGCCGGCACCATGTACGACGGCAAACGCGCGGCGAGATCGGCACGGAGATCGGCGCCGAATCCGGGAATCTCGACGGCCTCCTGGGTTCTGGGCGTAACCGCGGCGGCGAGCCAAACGCCGCCGGATTCGTCGGTCTCCGCAAGCGCGAGCACCGCCACATCGGCGAGCTCCGAGCGCGCCGCGAGCACTGCGGTCAGGGCGGCTTCAACCTCACCCAGCTCGACCCGGAAACCGCGCACTTTGACCTGGCTATCGGCGCGACCGACCAGCTCGACAGCGCCGTCCGGCCGGAAGCGCCCGAGATCCCCGGTCCGGTAGATGCGGTCGCCGGGATCGGCCGTCCAAGGGTTCGCAAGAAACTTTTCTCGGGTGAGCGCCGGGTCCTCGAAATATCCACGCGCCAGGAACGGCGTGCGAATCCAGATCTCCCCCAACTCGCCGATCCCCGCTTGCGACCCGGCGGCGTTGACCACCAGCAGATCGACGTCGGCGATCCCGCGACCGAGCGGTACCTCACGCTGATCCTGGT
>JANNIH010000048.1:0-52101 GCA_031404815.1 Holophagales bacterium
TTGTGTCGTGGTGCCTGTTTCAGGGTTGAGAGCGATGAAACCGCCTTCTTCGGCATGGGTCAGAACCACGGTGAGCTGCATGACGAGACCTCCGACCAAGGGCCTGGGAGTGAGAGCTGCTGACCCTGCGGCGACAGGTACGCCACGGAGCTTTCCAAGAAGGCTAGCTGGAAGATGGCAATCCCGCAACCGCACTGGCCGCATTCCGTTTCCCTTCAAGCGCTGCCCATGAGCTTCCTGCGGAATAGGTGCCGGAATAGGTGCCAGCCTATTGGACCGGAATAGGTGCGTCGAGACCGAGCCGGGCATGAAGGGCGCGACCGCCAGCTCCTCCTACAAATCGGCGAAGATGGAGACCGGCCTCGCGGTCAACGTACCGCCGTTCATCGAGCCGGGGGTGAAGATCATCATCGACACCCGCGAGAACAAGTACCTGTCGCGGGCGTAGCCCCTCGAGGGTAGAAACGATCCCTACCGAATGTCGGCGGCGTGCCCAAGAGGCCGCCGCCGGTTTTGCTCTCCGAGGAAATGACCGGCCGGCGGCTAGTGACAGCCTCCTATCGGGGCGGTGATCCTTCCGCCGAGAGTCAGACCGGTGACCGCGGCGCCCGTGTCTCGAAGCTCGATCTGGACGCAGTTTTGTCCGGCGACGAAGAGCCCATCCCCCGCCGCTCCGGTGCGCTGCACGGTGAGGGGTGTGCCGGCGTAGCCCCCTCCGAACGGGCTCAGCGGCTGGTTGTTCAACAGCACGCGGGCGGTGTCATCGGCCTGGAACCTGAGGTTCAGTTGGATGTTGCGCGCCGAGGCGTCCAGGCAGAAGCATCGCTCCAGGCGATAGTCGATGACTCCGGGGATGGATGTCCCAAACTCGGCCTCGGAGCCGATCCATTGGCTGCCCGCGACCGGCGCCGCCCAGTTCGAGTTCGGTGCCGCAATCACCAGCGCCGGACGAACCGGGGCAGGCGAGGTGATCTTCCAGTCGTCGTCCGCAAAACGGGCCGGTATGGGAGCTCCGGCGTTCTGGTCGAATCCTGTCGTGAGGTCGACTTCGAGCCCGTGTGACTTGGGGCACCCGCCCGGGGCGCCGTTTAGCGGCACAATGACGCACTGCCGAATCGAGCAGCAGGTATGGAAGTTCGCCGTGTGCAGGCTCGCTCTGAAACAGACCTGCTGCCCCGGGCTCACGTGGCCGATCGCCGTCGTGATCGTCTGCGGGCTTCCGGCATAGGGAATCACGCTCGGGGCAAAAGTCGCCGTGGTTGGCGTTTCCGGAGTGATCAACACGTAGGCGGGGGTCATTGATGTGTATAGGTTCTGCAGCGAGAAGGTATAGGAGTAGGTCGGTCCGGACGGAGAGGGGTGGCAGGAGAGAGTCTGAGCCCCGACGATTTGGGCGCAGTTGCAGCGCGGCAGAGTGATCGTCTGCCGGGTGGCGCAGCACTCCTCCAGCTCCTGGTTGTGAAGGGTGACGTCGAAGGTGACCTGTTGGCCCGAGGCGGCGCCGTGGACGGTCGTCTGGAAGACCTGGCTGACGGCTCCCGAGGCAAGACCGTTCGTACCCAGACTGAAGTAGTTGGGCGTGGCGGTAAAATTTCCCTGCGGGACCAGGAACGCGTGATACACCGTGGCCGCCGAGCGGTTCTTGATCTGGAAAGTGACCGTGAAATCACCCGAGCCGTCGGTCTTGCACAACACCTTGACCGAGACCAACTCGGAGCATTTCCGATCGCAGGTGTTGTAGATATCGACGTCACCGATTTGGGTCTTGTCCTGAATGCTGGTCAGCCCATCGAGGTCCACGACATAGCTCGTGTTCTTGTTGCCGCCGGTCGCGGGCATGAGTTGGAACCCGTAGGCAGCGGGTCCTGGAAAGATCAACGCATCGCCGGTGCCGACCACGAGCTCGCCGCTCGAGCCCATCGGGCAAACATAGTCGGCTCCGCCGGCCGCGCTTCTCGGAAGACTCGACGGCTCGCCGAGCGCGAACACCTTTCCGCTCGGCATCCAGACGCCGCTCAACCACTTGTACTCGAGAAGCTCCGATTTGTGCGCCCCCGTATGAGCCTCGCCGCTGGGGGTCTCCATGGTGCGCTGGGCCAAGAGCATCCGGCCATCCGGCGCGAACTCGATGTCGGCGACCGGCATGTTGCCGGGAACCGCCACCTCAAGGCGAGGCTGGCCCACGGGAACTCCGAAGGGGGCCAACGCGATCGACCAGACTTCGTTGGCCGGCCCGGAGATCGAATCCCGATTCCAGCGCGCGAAGTAGAGCCGCCCTTCGAAGGTTCCGACGCCCCACAGCCGCTCGCCCAATGGTGCGAAACCGCCGGGGGTGTTGGCATAGCTGCCGAAAGCTTGAAAAGGATCGTAGGAACCCAGCAGCAGTCCCGCCGAGCTGATCCGATGCACTTTTCCGTCGTAGAAATCGGTGACGAAGAACTGATGATTTGGAGCGTCATAGGCGATATTGCCGAGGCCTTGACCGTTCGGGTTCGAGCCTTGGGGCAACGTGGCAAAGACTGTGACGGCTCCGCTCGTGCCGTCGAGTTTGAATACCTTGCCCGTGCCCGGGGCCGACTGGTTGACGGCGAAGCTCTTGTAGATCGCCGTCGACGTCAAGTAGATGTTCGGATTCGGCGCGTTGTCGAGCGCGATGCCGAAGACCTCGTTGCCCTGAAGGTCCGCCCGCGACCAAGTCAACCGGTGAGGAAGATTCCAGGGCATGTTGGTGCTGCCGAGCGGTGCGCTGTGCGCCTCCGGATCGCGGATGTCGAACGTCGCGACGACCGGGCCGTTCGTCTTTTCGTCCGAATAACACGTCGCCACCGCCTCCCCGGGAAACAAAGCCGCTTCGGTCCCCCCCGGGGTGATCGCTGCTGCAATGAAAGCTACGCCAAACCTAACCCACTTCGTGAATGTCATGACCGACTCCTTTCTGGGAGCTCAAACTTCGGCTAGACATTCGTCGAGAGGTCTATGGATCTGACAGAACCAAGGCGGCGGCGCAGATGGAAGCCGGCCTGATGGTCCAGGCGTAGGCGATCTTGATCTCGGTGCGCACTCTCTTGCTGGCGGCGTGGACGAGCGGCGCGGGTGATTTTTTGGGTCTGGGCCGGCTGGGTGAACGGATGCTGGCGGAGGATCGCGACGGCGCCAAGGGGTGCGATTCCCGTTTCGGCTCACCGCGCGATGGCTCGGGCGATGAGCGCTTCGATCAACTCGGCGATCCGCTCGCGGTACTCGATCGCCAACTGCCGCAGCTCCTCCGACGAGCGGAGCACAGGACGCTCCTTCTCGACAAAACCTCGCTGCCAGATCTTATCCGCCAGGACATTGTCACCCGTGAAGGTACACGTTACACTCACTGGGTGGCGATCCTCGGATTCCGGCACAAGGGACTGGAGCTTTTCTTCAGCACGGGGAAGACGTCCAGGGTTCAGGCTCATCATGCTGACAGGCTTCGCCTGATCCTGGGCCGCTTGAATGTGGTAACGCATCCGCGGGATATGAACCTGCCGGGATATGAACCTACCTGGCCTCCAGTTGCATCAACTCAAAGGAGACCGTCGGGGGACTTGGGCGGTCAGCGTGAGCGGTAATTGGCGGGTGACCTTTGCGTTCGTTGGGACGGACGTCGAAGGAGTCGACTACGAGGACTATCATTGAGGCCGAAACGATGAGAATGCACAATCCACCTCATCCGGGCGAGATTTTGCGGTCATTCTGTCTGGAGCCGCTCGGCTTGACTGTGAGCGACGCAGCCAGGGCGATGGGGGTCAGCCGCAAGACCCTGTCGGGAATCGTCAACGGCCGCGTGGGGATCAGCCCCGAGATGGCCGTGCGGCTTTCGCTGGCGTTCGACACGACGGCGGAGAGTTGGCTCAGCCAGCAGGCCCAGTACGACCTCTGGCAAATAGAGAAAAAGCGCAGCACCCTTCGAGTCCAGCGACTCTCGGCCGCTGCCTGATCGATTTACAACCGCAATTGGCCCGGAATAGGTGCCCGAAATAGGTGCCGAAATAGGGGAGTCGGCGGCGGGCGCGGTGGCTGTAGGTCGAGGGAGTTGCAGTTGCCGGCGGTCCCTTCGATCGACCCGCCGGTGAGAAGCGCGGTGACGCAGTGAGCAGCGGCCCGCCTATTGCCACACCTATACTGGCCCCGCCCTTCGACTTCGCTCAGGGCTCGGTTCAACCTGCTGGCTGAGCGAAGCCGAAGCCAGATCCCGCGTCGTTACTATTCGCCAAGACCGCGGTTCCCCCCGGCCTCCGCTTCCCAATAACAAAACCCCAGATTCTACCGCGGTACTCCTCGGCGACAGATGTTGCCAGCAGGGTAGAAGGAGCGAGACCCTACGGTAACGCCAACGACAGCTTTACGGCGACCTCGATCTTCCGCATCTCGGCCGGCGGCAGCCGACCTACCCGGCGAGGGTTGCCGCGGCGCGGCAAACAGGCTACGATCGCTCCGTGAGGCCGGCTGGAAGCGGCCCCGACAAAGCGGAGGAACCGATGGCCAGCGTGCTCGAGTATCGCCAACATCTGCTCCAGAGCTACCCGGATGTCTACACGCCCGCGGCGTTGGAGGCGCTCGAAGTGCTGGCACCGCTCGACGCTCCCCGCCGGGAGGTGATGGCGGCCCGGGTGGCGCGGCGGCAGGCGCGGGCGCGCGGCGGCAAGCGGATCGACTTCCTCGACCCCGACGCGCTCATCCCGCGGACTCAAGTTTCCGTGCGCGACGCTCGCGCCGGCAACTTCGACGGCGGCGACATTCCGGCCGATCTCCGCCGCCAGTGGATCCAGGGGACCGGCCCGGCGACCAAGCCGTACGCGTCGGTCGCGAGCGGCTTGAGGAACGTCGCCTATGCGCTCCTGTCGGGGGCCGACGGCTGGATGTTCGACGGCGAGGATGCGCTCGGCCAGGTCGCGACCATGGCGCTCGACAACCAGCGCAATCTGCGGCTCGCGATCGCTCGCGATCCACGGTTCCTGGCGGTGGCCGAGGAGGTGGCGGCGGAGATGAACCGCTGGGCGGCCGGCTTCTTCGGCCGGCCGATCGTCGCCGATTGGAACCGCCAGCTCGATGTCACGACGCGGATCTTCCGCGCCCGCGGCCTTCACCTCGACGACCGGCACGTGCGTTTAAGCGACGGGCAGGGCTTCTCGGCCTCGCTCGTCGACCTTGCCCTCTATGTCGTCAACAACCAGGAGCGGCTGCGCGCCGAGGGCCGGTCGATCGTCCTCTACCTGCCGAAAATCCAGACGGCGGAAGAGGCCGCCCTGTGGAACGCGATGCTCGTCGCCTTGGAAGGGCACCTGGGGCTCACCGTGGGCACGATCAAAACCTATGTCCTGGTCGAGCAGCTCGAAGCGAGCTTCCAGTTGATGGAGATCCGCGCCGCCCTCGCGCCGCATTTCGTCGGCTTCAACACCGGGCGTTGGGACTACATCAACAGCGTGGCCGACGCCCTCGCTTGGGACGCCGGCTTTATCAATCCCAACATCGACGCCATCGGCATGACCTACGGCTACCTGCGGACCTACGAGGACCGCGTGCGGCGTGCCGTCAACACGCCGGACCGCAACGGCCGCTGCGCGCTGTGGCAGGGCGGCATGGAGCCCAACATCCCGGTGGGTTCTGCGGCGGGAGTCGCCGCCGGCATGACGCGGGCGGTGGCCGGCGGCGAGCGCGAGCAACGGGCGGGCGCGAGCGGCAAATGGGTGGCGCACTGGAAGATGGTGCACATCGTGCGGCCGGTGTGGGAGCGGGCGGGCGAGGACAACCAGCTCGGTCGGGCCTTCCCGGCGCTCACCTACACGGCCGAAGACGCTGCGGGTCTGACGCTGCTCGAACCGGCGCCGCGCACCGTGCGCGGGGCCCGCGATCTCCTGAGCGTGGCCCTCCAATACGGCAACGCGTTCGCGCAGGGGTTCCAGGCCGCCGCTCTCAAACCCGCCGACTTCTTCGGCGACGACGACGTCCTCTACCTGATGGAGGACATGGCGACCGGCGAGATCCGGTTGAGCATCCTCTGGGAGTGGCTGCACAAGCAGGCCCCCTTCACGGCGGATGACGATGCGATCGGCGTCAAGGCCGAAGATCCCTTCACGCCGGAGCTCTTCGCGCGGCTGCTCGACGAGGAGTACGGCAAGCTGCTGGCGGCCGGCGACCGCGACGTCCATGACGACTCGAAGGCGACGACGCTGACCATCGCCCGCGCCATCGTCGAGGCCTACGTGACGACGCCGGGGAAGGCGCCCTGGTACATCGACCTGCTCAATCTGAATCTCGACAACCACCAGCTCGGGATCGCCCGCGAACGTATCGCCCGCTACCTTGAGGCCTTCGCCGCCGACGGGACCCGACTCACCCAGAACCTCGATTGGACGGCGCCCTTAAGCGTCGCTCCCGCAGGAGTCGCCCCATGAACGCGTTCGAAAGCGAAGTCGCCGCCACCGAGGAATGGTTCGAGAGCGCCCGCTTCGCCGGCATCCTCCGCCTGTATTCGGCACGCCAGGTGGCCGAGCAGCGGGGCTCGATCGGCCACGACTACACCGTGGCGCGGGAGGCGGCCACCGGCTTCTACGACCGGCTGCGCGAACTGTTCAGCGAAAGAAAGAGCGTCACCACGTTCGGGCCGTACTCGCCGGGCCAGGCGGTGACGTTGAAGCGGATGGGCATCGAGGCGATCTACCTCGGCGGCTGGGCGACCTCGGCCAAGGGCTCGGTGACCGAGGACCCGGGGCCGGACCTCGCGAGCTATCCCCTGTCCCAGGTGCCGGACGAGGCCTCGGGCCTGGTGCGGGCGTTGCTCACGGCGGACCGGAACCAGGCGTACCTGCGGGCGAAGATGACCGACCAGCAGCGCGCGGCCTCTCCCGTGATCGACTACCGGCCGTTCATCATCGCCGACGCGGACACCGGCCATGGGGGCGACCCGCACGTGCGCAACCTGATTCGTCGCTTCGTCGAGGCCGGCGTGCCGGGCTACCACATCGAGGATCAGCGGCCGGGGACCAAGAAGTGCGGCCACCAGGGGGGCAAGGTGCTGGTGCCGTCAGACGAGCAGATCAAGCGGCTGAACGCCGCCCGCTTCCAGCTCGACGTGATGAAGGTGCCGGGCCTGATCGTCGCCCGCACCGATGCCGAGGCGGCGAACCTGCTCGAGGGCCGCGCCGACGAGCGCGACCAGCCGTTCATCCTCGGTGCCACCAACGTCAGCCTGCCGTCGTACAAGACCTGCTATCTGGCGCTGATGAAGCGCTTCCACGATCGCGGCAGGACTGAGATCAACGGTCATCGGCTCTACGCCATCTCCGAAGAGGAATACAAGTCCGCCTACGCCTGGATGACCAAGAAGGGCGTGCTCCAAGCGATCGACGATGCGGCCGCGTCGCTCGCCGGCCAAGACGGGGCGATCAACCACGACCCGGTGAACGCGGTGTTCGACAAGGTTTTCTCGCGGGTGCTCGCCACCTGGGAGGGGGAGGCGGGTCTCGCGACCTACGGCGAAGCCGTGGCGGAGGTGCTCGAGTTCCGGGCGAGCGAAGGGGAGCAACTCGAGACCAGCCCCGAGGACTGGCGCACGTTTGCGCACACCGCGTCGCTCTGGGCGGCCAAGGAGAAGGCGCGGTCGCTCGGCGTCAACCTCATCTGGGACTGTGAGTTGGCGAAGACCCCCGAGGGCTACTACCAGGTCCGCGGCGGTGTGGAGTACGCGATCGCCAAGTCGCTGGCGGCGGCGCCCTTCGCCGACATCCTGTGGATGGAGACGGCCAGCGCCAACCTCGAAGAGGCGCGCGAGTTCGCCGAGGCGATCCACGCCGTGTTCCCCGACAAGATGCTGGCCTACAACCTGTCGCCGTCGTTCAACTGGGACTCGACCGGCATGAGCGACGACGCGATGCGGCAGTTCCCCGAAGAACTCGGCAAGATGGGCTTCGTCTTCAACTTCATCACCTACGGCGGCCACCAGATCGACGGGTTGGCGGCCGAGGAGTTCGCGACCGCGCTGCGCCAGGACGGCATGCTGGCGCTCGCCCGCGTACAGCGCAAGCTCCGCCTGATCGAGTCGCCGTACCGCACGCCGCAGACCCTCGTCGGCGGCCCGCGCTTAGACGGCGCTCTGCTCGCGTCCTCGGGCCGCACGGCGACCACCAAGGCAATGGGCAAGGGATCGACCCAACACCAGCACCTGATCCAAACCGAGGTGCCGAAGAAGCTGCTCGAAGAGTGGCTGACCCTCTGGGGCGAGCACTACCACCTGCCCGAGCCGCTCAAGGTCGAGCTCAAACCGCACCGCTCCGGCTCCGAGCTCCTCGAGCTGTCGCTCCACGGCCAGAGCGGCGACAAGCTCGCGAACGTCATCTTCAACCCGATCCATGATCGGCTCGGGCAGAGCATCCTGTCGGTGCGCGACCAGAACACGTTCGGTGACGCGCTGCGCCAGAAGCGGCTGATGACGCTCATCCACCTCTACCTCGTCCACCGCTACAAGGCCGATGCGGTGCACTACGTCAGCCCGACGGCCGACAACCAGTACCAGACGGAGAAGATGAAGGAGCACGGCATCTTTACCGAAGTGACGACCGACGTCGGCCAGATCATTGTCGCCGCCGTCAACCCCCCGCGCATCGCGGAGCTTCTCGACCCCGACCGGAAAGAGCTCGGCAAGTTGATCCGCAAGGAGGTCTGAGGGGGCCGCGCGAAACCCTTCTGGGTCGCGGCGACGGCCAAATAGGCGGCCGAACCCGTTGGCTCGACCAAGGCCTGGAGCAGGCACAGCTTGGGCGGCGCCGTGTTAACCTCCACGATATGCATCGTGAAGAGTTACTCGTCCATCCGGTTGCGTATATGCCACCGGATCAGGTGATCGCCGGGCTCTCGCCGGAAGGCGCAGCCCAACGAGTGCCGGGTATTCATCACTCCATCGTTGAGATCGTGGCACACATGGTCTTCTGGCAGGCATGGTTTCTGAACCGCTGCTCGGGGATTCCGGTGCCGCCGGCAGCACACGCGGCCGAGGGTTGGCCAGCGGTCACAGCGGCCGACTGGGTGCGCGTGCGCGACCAGTTCCTAGAAGACCTCGGTCGTTCCGTGAAGCTCCCGGCCAAGGGGCGGATCGACCCACCGATTGAATACCCGCTGTTGGCGAACTACGACGTCGAGGACGCGCTGACCCACGTCGCACAGCACAATTCTCACCACCTCGGCCAGATCGTCACGCTCCGCCAAGCCTTGAGTCTGTGGCCGCCGCCCGGCGGTAGCTACACCTGGTAGCGATCTTCTCCTTGCCCGAGCCGTCGGCTGCAACGCGGGTTTCGATGCCTCACCCCCTCCAGAGGATAAACAGGGCCTCGATCGAGGCGATCGCGTTCGCGAGGCCGTGGAGCAGGGCGCAAAGCCAGAGGGAACCGGTGCGCCAGCGGATCACCCCGAGGAGGATGCCGATGATCACCACGGTCGCGATCCCGTAAAGGTCGTACTGGAGATGAAGGGAACCCCACGCCAAGGCTGTTAGAAGGATCGCTCCGCCGGGTCGGAGGCGGGAGTTGATCAGGCCGGCCTGAAGGAAACCGCGGAACAGGAACTCCTCCGCAAGGGGCGCCGCAACCACAAGTCCCAAGAGAAGGATCGGCAGGGACCCTGCCGTCTTGTACAAGGGCATCATCGGCTCGGGAACCACGGGTCTGCCAAGGGAGAGGCTGAGTGCATCGGACGCGGCGAGGAAACCCAGGAGAAGAAAAGACCAGCGGAGAGCTTGCCGCGCAGGTGGCCAGGAGAGCCCAAAGTAGGCTGTGACGCTGATCCCTTTCCGGGCGCGCGCCAAAAGGAGAACTGCCCCCAGGGGAATCGGCACACTCAGGATGACCGCTCGGGCCACGATCCAACCTTGGGAGAAAGCGTCGCTCACCCGAAGAACCCCACCCGCAAGCATCAGGACCGCGATCGCCTGAACCACCATCCAAATCGTGACGACCAGAATTCCGAACCCGACGGTCGGCAACGGGCCCCACGGGGTACCCTTATCGTCGATGAGGCCCGTTGCCTGCGGTTCGCTCATGAATCCTTCCAATCCATCCAAAATATCAAGGTTCGGCAGCGAGCGGGTCGATTGAGTTTCCTTCTTCTTCGTACGGACGGCCTGGAGACGAGGCAGAAACCGAACTTCGGGAGGGACGCCGAGCTTCTTTCTGGACCGCGGAGATCATCTCTTCGATCTTCATCGAGACGCTCCCTACGCACTTCGGCTGTCCTCTGGATAGAACGCCTTAAGTCCGAACAGCCGCGCTACGCCGCCGAGCACGAACGACAGGACCTTCTGGACCACGACCGGCGGCCCGGCTACGAACAACTCGTAGCGGTTGGCCATTGCCATGATCTGCAGAAACGACGGTGCGCCGTCCGGTTTCGTGCGGCCGGCGTTGCCCAGCCCGAAGAATTGTTCGAGGAAGGTCTCGGTATGGAACGCAGGTTCGAAGGTCACTTTCATCCGCGCGGTTTCCCGCCCTTCGTTCCACCAGGTGTGCGGCGCGCCGGGTGGGATGGTGATAAGCGATCCGGGCTCGAGTACCGTGACCTCATTTCTCACCTTCACCCAGAAGCGGCCTTGGGTCACCTCGAACGTCTCCGACTGCCGCGGGTGAAGGTGCATCACAGGCAATTTGCCCTCCGGCCAAACAGCAAAGTCGAAGACCAGCCGCGCACCGTTCGTGTCGGTGGCGGTTTCGACCCAGCGGCCATGGTAGTCCTAACGCCGAGGCCGGGTCGAAGGCTTGGGCCGGCGCGCGATCAGCCTCAGCCAGATCGCGGACATGGTCGAGGACTCGACCGTGAATCCGGTGGATGATGGCATCCGACCACAGGCCCCAATAGGCGGCCGGCCACATTCGGTTCGTGTACCAGGTGGTGCCGGTGAGCCGGGTACGCCCGTCGGGTAGCCGTTCGAGCCGGAATTGTCCTCGGCGACTGACCAGGAAGTTGTCCAGGTGCGGCGGGTGAATGTCGAACGGGCTGAGTTCCTTCATCGGTGGCGGCTGGTCCGTGACCCGGAAGGCCAGAAGACGCGGTTCGTCCCACACCTCGATCGGCTCGACGAACGCCCCGGTCGAGAACACGCAGTGCCGAACCGCCCCGACCCCACGGCCGTGAATCTCCGCGCGCAGCGGGTACGCGACACCCGCCCGGAACAAAAGATCCGAGGGTTCGGGCAACGGTGGAAAGGCGACCACATACCCCCACACCCGCTCGGCCGGTGCGTTCACGATGACCTCCGTGCGCACCTCGCGGACAGCCGGTTCCTTGCCCCCGAACGACTCGGCGGTCATCAGCGACGGCATCAATACGATCAACCCCATCATCAGCGTCGGCGCGGTCTCGTTCGCCCACGGGCGGGACTGAACGACGTACCCCACCACTCCACCCAAAACCACGAGGATCAGCGCGATCGGGGCGGCCATCACCATGCAGATCAACCCTTCGAAAGCGATAGCAAGCGCTGCGATCCCTGCCAGGGCGAGGGCGGTTAGTGCCACCGCCAGGCACTCCCTCTTCGACCGCCGCCGGGACAACCCATGAATCATCGCGGCCATAAAGCCCAGGGCGAACGGTGCGGCCACGAAAACTCCGAACCCGTAACTCCTGAGTACGGTGGCGGAAAGATAGACATACCCGACGATGACCGCTGCGCTCAACAGGGAAGCGAGCCAAAACGAGGCGAGCCGACTGTCCCCGACGACCTGCCCGAAAGCGGCTCGGGCCCCTTGGGCGAGCCTCGCCTCGGGGACGGCGGATGGGGTCGACGGCCGAGACGGCACCAAGCAAAGCCCGAGCATGATCAACAAGTTGACGAGCGGCACGAAGAACAGCAACACCAGCGTGAGCGGCAGGTGGGCGTCCCGAAGCCGCCGGAGGGTCAGCGTCACGCCGATCCAAATGAACGGCAGGGCGAGAGCGAGCATGATCAACCCGAATTGGCGATCCGCGTCCGACAGCTGAAATACCAGGACCGATTCGCGATCCGGCCAAATGAGATAGTTCAGGGGGGACCAGGGGCGTTCGAGCAGGAGGGCAACCGTCCAGTCGAGAGCGAACTTGAGCCCGAAAAACGAAACACCGAGGGCGAGATACCGCGCCCGACCGAGGGTGCCGGTGAGTAACAGAAACCGCTTCACGCTCTCGATCATGTCGGCCTTTCTTGAACGAGCCTCGCCCGTCACGTGTACGCAGCCAGATCGACCCTGGCTGTTTTTGAATTCTTGGGAGTCCAGAGGAAAGCCAGAATGTAGAGCCCGAGCGCGACGAGAAAGAGCGCCCGAAGGCCGACGATATTCGAGAGCTGTTCGAGGCATGCGCCTAACACGACGCCGAGGAGGTTCGCCCCCAAGGCGGATGCCGGGCGTGGCGTCTTCTCGAACGATGCCGAGAAGAGAAAGGAAGCCCAAAGAACCGGCAGCCCAATCAACAGCGCTCCGGCGACGAGCCGCAGCGGTCGATCCAGAACCAACAGCCACTCGAGCGGCAGGAAATAAGAAACGGCGAGGGAGGCGGCCAGGAGCCCGAAGGCGGTGCGCCTCCCCGGGGCTCTGCCCTTGAGCACCGCTTCGTTCCCCAACCAGAGCAGAGCGAGGATTCCTCCGATCACGATCGCGTTGACGAGCCAGGTCGTTCCAAAGAGCAGAGCCGCCGCGGTGAGGCCGCGCGTTTCGAGCAGCATGAATGCCGCGCCGAGGAGAAAGAAATGGAGGTCTCCCGGCCCTTTTCGGTAGCCACAGCCGTAGGCCGCAGCTCCGCTCACCAGAAAGAGCCCGAAGATCGCCCCGAGCTGGATTGTCGGGATTCGATTGGTTTCGAGGTAGAGAAACGGCCAGTCGTCGGTCGCGGGGCGCTCCGCCCTCATGGCGGAGCTGGGAGCGAATTCGAGGATCCCCAACGACTCGAGGGTCGAGCTCGGCACTCTCGCCCCGTCTTCTGTCGCAACGTAGGCCACGGAAGCGAACGGGCTCCCCTTCGTCATCAAAAGCTGTGGCTCTCGACCGAACGCCTGGGCGAGGCTTCGAAACGTCCGATCGGCCATCCAGGGACGCTGGGCGGAGAGATTGAGGCAGAAGACTCCGCCCGGCGCGAGCAGGTCCTTGATTCGACGAAAGGACTCGACCGTGTAGACGAAACTCTCGAGCCTCAGGTTCAGCCCCGCAACGTGCTTGTGCGAATCGAGCGCCGACATCACGACGAGGTCGTAGGGCTTCTCCGCTCGGGATAGAAAAGCGCGCGCGTCATCGACCGTAACTTGCACCGACGGCAACGAATACGGGCGCTTCGGGTGGCTTCGCTGCCCGAGATCGGCGAGGACCGGGTCGATCTCCACCGCTTCGATCTCGGTGGCCCCTCGCTCGGCGGCGATGAAAGCTTCGTTTCCCGAGCCGGCTCCGAGAATCAGGACGCGCCGCGGCTGGAAGACCCGAAAGGGGAGCTCGTAGTAGTCCTTCCAGGGGGCGAGGACGGTCCGGTCCAGCTCCGGACCGAAGTTGAGCGCGTCTTGGATGCGCTGGCCGTTGACTCGAATCTTGAAGCCGAGGTCGCGAAAGTCCGGATGCGTATACGCCTCCGTCTCGACTTTGTAGTACGGCGACCAGCGGGTCTCTTTTCCGCCGCCGCTCGCGAGGAGCAGGACGGCCACAACCGAAGCGAGGAGATTCCAGACGAGGCCGTCTTTGCCGAGCAGCAGCAGGAGGATCAAGAGCCCGCCGATGCACAACATCCAGGGCGGCGCTCCGAAACCGGCAAGCGCGGCATACGAAACGGTTCCGGCGAGACTGCCGGCGAGATCGAAGGAGTAGCCCCGGCCGGGAGACCGAGATGCGCGCAAGAGCCGCGCGAGCTCCTGGCCGAGCAGGACGAAAAAGAGTGTGTTCAGGAAGAACGCGGCGAAGGCCGAAAGGGGAAGGGTGAGCGCGATCCCCTCGGGGAGGTAGCGAGCCCCTTGTGCAAAGACGACATCGTCCTCGACCGTGAGAGAGATGCCGTGCCGAGAAAGAACGCTCGTTCCCCAGACCAGGAGAAGAAAAGCCGGCCCAAAAAACCGCAAGAGCCTCGCGGGCTTCCTTTCGAGCAGGCACCCGAGGCCAAGGCCGAGGAAGCAGGAGATGAGGATCAGATTCGAAAAATAAGAGAGGATTTGAACGGAAGCGTTGAGCCACCGAATGCTTGCCATCTCGAACGAGAGAATGGCGAACGTGAGGACAAAGATCCGCCGCCCGACCGGCTCAACCGAAGTCAGCAAGCAGAATCTCTCGACGGACTGATTCCAGGCATGGCAAATCCCAACGATCCTTCCTTCGTTTGCGCAGGGTCCACTCGGGAGCTTCAGTCTACTCCAAGCCGCACGGGGGCTGAAAGTCGTCACCGCCCCCCGCGCAGAACCCCGTCGAAGTCGCGGCCGGGCGGCGCGGCTCTTGTACTTCGCGGTCTGTGCCGACCCCGTTGAGGGGAAACGGGTACGCACTGCGCCTTGCCCAACACGAGCAGGTCACGCGTGCCGGATCGGAATCAGCCGCTCGGGCCGAGGCCGTGCCCCTCAAGCTCTTGCAAGGAGTCAAGCGATGAGATGGAAAACAAAAGCCTTCCTGTTCGGTGGCGCAACTGCGCTCACCCTGATCGCAAGTGAACCGGCCCACGCCTTCCGGATGATCCAGAACTCGGCGACCGGTTGGGTCACCTCCGGCGCCCGCGTGCCCTGTCACGATTCCGGGGGGTTCACCCACTGGAACCTGCGCAACATCGTCTGGCGCGTCAATCCGGCGCTCGAAGGGGCCACCGCCGAGGGCTCGGTCGACTACGCGATCAACCAATGGAACGCCGTCTCCGGCTCGGACTACCGGCTGACCCGCGGACCGGCCACCGGGGCCGGTGGCTTCGGATGGGACACCACGAACTCGATGGTCTGGGCGGGGGGCAACGGCTGCTCGCTCAACTGCCTGGCGCTCACCGCGTTGACCCTGGACGCCGGCCAGGTGATCATCGAAAGCGATATCACCTTCAACACCCTCGTCAGCTGGTCGAACGACTCGTCCGCCTACGACATCCGAGCGGTCGCCGCCCACGAGCTGGGGCACTCGCTGGGGATCCACCACACCAATTCGCTCGCGGTGAATCGTCCGACGATGAAGGACGGCTACTTTGCCAACGCCTTGACGCTCGAAAACGACGACAAAGACGCGCTGCTCTGTTCGGTTGCCAAATACCCAGTCAACTGCACGAACCCCTGCCCCTCCGGAGGGGTCTACGACGGGGCGAACTGCTACATGTGGACCCGACCGCCGGGGACCACCCCCTTCATTTGGGACGAAAACATGTACCACGCGGCAGTGGTGCATCCGAACGGCCCGTGCCCGTACCTCGCTTGGAACAACCTGAATGGCACGAACGTTCAGCCCCAATTCGACGGCGCAAACTGCGTCCTCTGGCTGGGGCCGGAACCGAACCAGCTCCCGTTCATCTGGAGCAACAACTACTACCTTTCCCCGATCTGCCGACCGTAACCACTTTCCATCCGCAAAGGACGAACCCATGAAACCGAAAAACGTATCGATTCGCAGCGTCGGACCCCTGGCGCTGGCTCTAGCCTTGACCGCAACTCTAGGATCGCCCGCCGGGGCGATGACCCTGATTCGAGCCGGGCTGGACGATTTGGTCGCTGCCAACAGCACGATCGTCATCGCCAAAGTCGAGGGAGCCACGTCGTACTGGAACGCCGACGCGAATCTCATCCTGACCGACTACCGTTTGACCACCACCCAGGTGTTGAAGGGTCGAGTGGAAAGGGAAATCACCCTGACCCAGATGGGCGGGACCGCCGGGGAATTAACCACGCTGATTCCGGGCGGCGCCAACCTCCTGTCCGATCAGCGCTACGTTTTGTTCCTGCGCCACGAACCGCTGCCGGGAACCGAGCCGGTGCTCACCGTCGCCGAACACTGCCAAGGGGCGTTCGACATTGAATCCCGCGACAGCGGCGACTGGGCGATCAGCCAGGCGGCCGACGAGTCGCTGGTCGATGACAAAGGCGATCCGCAGGGCGCCGAGGTCCCCGGCGGCGCGCAAGGGTTGAGCCTCGATGAGCTGGTGAAGTCGATCACGGCCCTGGTCGACAAGGGTGGCGACCGGTGACGGCGGGCGGCGACACCTCCGGGCGCAACTGAACCAACCCAGGCCCACCCTTTCGATCGGAACGCGAGCGGGCGCCAGGCAAGTGCGGCACAACCGCCGGGAAGCGGAGCACCGGTTCCCGGCGTCAGGTCCTCTCCCCATCCAAGTAACCCCGCAGGTCCTCCGCCGAACGAATCGTCACGCGCGGCTCGTCCTCCTGCGGCGCCTCGAAGCGGTCGAGATGATCGACCAGCCGCTCGCGCGAGAGCACGGGGCGCTCCTTCGATTTCGCCAGTCGTTGGTGGCGGGCGAGGATCTCGTCCCGCGAGCCGGGCACATAGACGAGCCGACATTCGTACCCGCCGGCCGCGGCGTGTTCGCGAAATCGATCGCGCAACCAGCGGTAGCAGGCCGTATCGTCCACCACGATCGGAACGCCCCGAGCCCTGTGGACCGAGACCTCTTTGATCTGCGAGCCCAAGATCTCCGCCCAGGCGGATTCGGGCATCCCCTCCAAACCGAACGGAAACCCCCGCGCCCGATTGATCGCATCGGCCGACACGACGGCCGCCCCCAGCTCCTCCGCCAGCGCGCGAGCGACGGTGCTTTTGCCGGCGAGGGAGGGGCCGCACAGGAGGTAGAGGCGGTGGTTTCGATCGCGAGCTGTGCGCGCGATGCGGGGGTCACTGTTCATGGCCGGATCGGCTTCGAGCGTAGGCACGCCGAGCCCGCGCAGAGAGTAGCAAAAACTTTGCGTTGGTGGATTCCCGCCCCCGAAAAAAGGAGCGGGCCCGTTGGCCTTCAGCGCTCTTCGAGCTGCAACCGATACACCCCGGCGCCCGCCGTGCCGGCGTAGAGGATGCGACGCTCGGGATCGATCGCGAGCGGGCCGTTGATCGTGCCGTCGAAACGCCGGTTCTTCTCCCCGATACGCACCCAGCCGTTCCGGGTTCCGCTCCAGCGGAACAGGCCGGTAACCTCGTTGGCGACATACGGGTGTTCCGGGTCCTTCGGGTCGAAGACGATCGGGTCGATCTCGAAGAACAGAGGCGCTCCGCCCCTCACCGGCTCAAACGTCGTGCCGCCGTCGGTGCTGCGAAAAACTCCCTGGTTGTACGTGCCGAGCCATACGGTGGCGGAATCGTGCGGATCGACTGCGATCGTGACCACTCCTAGACCTCTGAGATCGTTTCTTCGTTTCCAGGTGGCGCCACCGTCGCGGCTCCAAAAGAAGCCGTCGAGCGAGTCGGCATACAACTCCCCGGTCGCACCCGGAGCCAAGGCGAGCGAGCCCAAGCCTCGGTAGAAGCGGCCAAACGGGCGCCAGCTCCGGCCGCTGTCTTCCGTCACGTACGTGAGCCACTCTCTGTCTACCGGGGACGTCGGCGAGATGATTTGAACAATCACCACCCCTTCCCGATGCGGGTCGACCCAGATTCGAACGACCTCGCGGCCGTCCACCCGATCGGGCAGCGCACGCCCCTGCCAGCTCTCGCCCCCATCGGTCGACCGGTAGAGCTCGTGCCCACCCGCCCAGACGATCTCGGAATGGCGGGGATCCACGGCCAACACAGGGGTCGAGAAGCTGTCGGCGCCGAGGCCGCGAACCTTGCGCTCCCAAGTACGCCCCTGATCGCGACTGCGAAAAACCCCTTCGAGGCCCGGGCTCACGTACAGAGTGCCGTCTGTTGCCGACACGACATCGCGGACGACAAAGCCGGTGACCCCGCGGCTCGAAGGCTTCCAGGTCCGGCCGCCATCGGCCGAGCGCCAGATGCCGCGACCGCCCGAGGCGAGGAATACCGATGGCGAGTCGGTTGGACTCACCACTCGAAGGTAGACGTCGCGCGGTGCCGGGCTCCGCGTCCAGCTCTCGCCTCCGTCGTTGCTCAGCAAGATGCCACTGAGGCTGGGGCAGAACAGCTGACCCGAGGAAGATGCCGAGAGCGACAGCGCCCGCGAAAGATCGGCCGGCCCGAGCCGCTCCCAACCCGCGGCGCCAAACCGATAGAGGCGCCAGTTCGAGACTGCATACAGTCGCCCTGGGCGAACGGGGTCGAACAGAAGGAGGCCGATCGCGTCGCGTTCGATCGTGCCCGGCATTTCGCTCCAGGTCGCCCCCGCGTCGGCGGACGACTGCAAGCGGTAGACCGGCGGAGCCTCCGGATCCGATCCGAAATCGGCAACGGCGGCGACCCAACTCACCGGGCGATGAGGATCGATCTCGAACTGATGGACGCTCTGACCCGGAAAACCGATCAATTCCCACGCGGCCCGTCGAACCGAACGAAACAGGCCGGAGCCGGTCGCCGCATAGAGAATGTCCGGATGGCCCGGAGCGTACACGAGCTCTTCCAGAAAAGGGATCGAGTCGGCAAAGACGAGACCCTCGCCGGCCGGGCGGAAGCTCCGGCCGCCGTCGTCGCTCCGCACGACCTCCGGATTGGCGCCGCCGCAGGCGCAGCCGACGATCCGATTCGGATCGCGCGGATCGACCGCGAGGACGGTGAGATCGAGCTCCGCCACCACGCGCCAGCTCGCGCCTTGGTCGTCGGTGCGGTACAAGAGCCTGGTGAAGAGGGTCGTGAGATAGAGGACTTTCGAATCGGAGGTCGGAACCAACCGGAATCCTTCATGCCCCCAAGGCCCGACCGACTCCCAACGCGGTTCCGCGCCCCAAGCCCGCCCAGACGAAAGCGCGAAAGCAACGAGGGCGAGAGCAGCGGCGAAGCACAGCCGAAACGGCGAGTGTCGGATCATGGGGCCTCCCTTGAACAGAGCGGGTTCGCTCCTCTGGATGAGCGCCGATGATTCTAGCCGGTCCGGTTGGGCGGACGCCGCCCCGGGGGACGAGTGGCGGTTGGTGCGGGGCGAACCGGTTCGAGAACAACGCGAAGGATATCGCCCACCGCCGTTCATCGGCGAAATGCAGCGGACGTTCGGCCCGCACGCCATCCTCAAACTCAACGGCAGCGTCAGCTTGACCGAGCTGTCACCCGACCGCCCGGGGCCAGGCAGCCCCCCCTCGCTCTGCTACCATCCATACTCTACTGGAGGGGAGGACTCACAGATGGCCTGGATTCGAATGATCGGCGAGGCGGAAGCCGAGGGGCGCCTGGCGGCGAGTTATGCGAAGCTGGTCGAGCCGTGGGGCGGGGTGGACAATATCTTGAAGATCCACAGCCTGAACCCGCCGACCCTCGATCAACATTTCGAGCTGTACAAGACGGTGATGCGCGGCCGCTCGCCCCTGTCCAAAGTGCAGCGCGAGATGATCGCCGTTGTGGTCTCCGCGACCAACCGGTGCCACTACTGACTGACCCATCACGGAGCGGGGCTCCGTCGACTCAAAGTAGAAGACGCGCTGGTTGCCACGCTCAGCCAAGACTGGCGGCGCGCCGACCTCGCCCCGGCCGATCGCGCGATGCTCGGCTATGCCGAGAAGCTCACCCGCGAACCGTGGGCGATGACGCGAGACGATGTCGTGGCTCTGCGTGCGGCGGGCTTCGACGACACCGCGATCTTCGACATCGCCCAGGTCGCCGCCTACTTCGCCTACGTCAACCGTCTTGCCGACGGGCTCGGCGTGGAGCTTGAAGGGTACTGGGAGACCGGTGCGGGGGGTCTCCCTTAGAGAGGGGCTCGCAGCCTAAAAACCAGCGAAGCTCCGAGAGGCTCTGCTACGATCCTGCCCCTTCGTTTCGTCGCCATCACCCTCCGGAGCCCCCCCCTCATGCTCACCCGCGCCCTCGGCAAAGCACGCTACCTGATCCTGATCGCCGTCATCGGCTCGTTTCTTGCCGCGACGACCTTGCTGGTCTATGGGCTGGTCGAAGTCGTCCAGTTGGTCGCGGGTCTGCTCGGCGGTACCGCGCCGATCAAGGGGAAGGTCTTGATGCTGGCCTGCATCGAGACCATCGATGTGTTCCTGCTCGGCACCGTCTTGCTCATCATCGCGCTCGGTCTCTACGAGCTGTTCATCGACGATCGTCTGGATCTGCCGGAGTGGTTAGAGATCCGGCACCTGGACGACTTGAAGAGCAAGCTCACGAGTGTCGTGATCGTCGTTCTAGCCGTCCTGTTCCTTGGCCAAACCGCAAGCTGGGACGGCGAGCGCAACCTGCTCCCCTATGGCGCCGCGATCGCGCTCGTGATCGGCGCGCTCACCTGGTTCCTCCGGGAACAGCCGAAGAAGAAGCGTGGGCCGGCGGGTGGTACTGGGAGTTGATGACGGTCTGGATGCCCGGCAGACCCGGGAGGCACAGCGAAGTCAGTTGGACAGTAGCTCCGAAGCGCGAAGAACCTCAATGGGAATCCAGCGACCGATCAAAAGGAAGTCGCGTTCGTTTTCCGTAACGACGCAAGCCCCCATTCTCCGAGCACTCCGAGCGATGAGGAGGTCGAAACTTTACTTCGCCTTCTTGGAAGGGGACGAATCGACATCGCGAAACTTGCCGGCACCCTTCCCCGCTACCGCCATCAGGTCATCCACGATCACTTCGGAGTCCAGCACCCAATCGAGCGCCATGTGAATGGCGCCCGTGTCCGTCGAGGCGCCGAGCAGCTCACGAACCCGCGAGACTCGCGCTTGGTCTAGATTGAGCGTCTTCTTGTGGATGTCCATACCCAAGACGATACCGATACGGGTAGCGGTCGGTCAAGGTATCGCCTCTCGCAGGAGTGCCCAGGAGGACGAAAGCCGACAGCAAGGCCACCAATAGCCCCCCTCAGCCCTCAACCCCAGCCCCTCTCCCTGGGCGGGGAGAAGAGGAATCAACGGAGACATCTTGGGCAAGTCTCCCCCTCTCCTGCTGCGCGAGAAGGGCTGGGGGTGAGAGCTGAGCATCCCGGCGACGACAGGCAGGCCCCTCGCCCGCCGCGCCGGGACGAGTCCGGGCGCGGCAGGGGGAGGTTTCGAGCGCGCGTTTACTCGGTGCGCAGCGCCACCATCGGATGGATGCGCGAGGCGCGGCTCGCGGGCACGTAGCAGGCCAGGAGCGAAACGAGGCCCAAGAGCAGCGGCGCCCCCAACAGGACGAACGGATCGGCGAAGCTCACTTGATAGAGCATCCCGGCGAGCATCTTGCCGAGTGCCAACGAGAGCGCGACGCCTAGCCCCGAACCGATCGCGGTGAGCAGCAACCCTTCGCGCAGGATCATGCGCAGGGCCTCGGCCGAGCTGGCGCCGATCGCCATGCGGATGCCGATCTCGCGGGTTCGCCGCGAGACCGTGTAGGCGCGCACGCCGTAGAGACCAACCGCGGCGAGCAGCAGCGCGATCAGGCCGAACAGCGTGAACATCCGGGCGGCGGTGCGCGAGATCCAGACGTCGATGCTCGCGTCGAGGTGATCGCGCATCGTGCGGAAAACGAACACCGGCAGATTGGCATCGACCTGACGAATCTCGCGCCGCACGGCGTCCAGCAGACGCCCCTCGGCCGCCGGGGCCATGGCCGCCGTGGCCAGGTGGAGGTTCATGTTCGATTGCGTCTCTTGGCCGAACGGAACATAGAGGCGCGGGGTCGGCCGATCGCCCACGATGTGCTCTTCGACACTCGCGACGATGCCGACGATCTCCACCTCGCGGGCTCCCCGACCGGCGCCATCCCCTTCGACCATGCGGATGCGTTGGCCGAGTGCGTCGCCTTTCGGCCAGAGCTTTTCGGCCGCCATCTGGTCGATCACCGCCACACCCGACGCCTTCGGCGAAACACCGCTCCCCGCGGTCTCACCCTCTAGGAACGAACGGCCGCGCAGAAGGCCGATCCCCATGGTCTTGAAATAGTCCGCGCCGACGATGTTGAACCCACACTGGACCAGGCGGTCCTGCTTCGCCGGATCTTTGGCGTCGCTCGGCGGATCGGTCGCCCGCTGCACCGTCCGGCCGAGCGAGACCATGCCGAACGGCACCGTGGCCGCCATGCTGGCGGACTCCACACCGGGGACCGTGCGCAACCGATCGACCAGCTGGCGGGTGACCTCTGCGCCTCTTGCCTTGTCATAGCCGGCGAGACTCGGGTCGATCTCGATGATCACGCCGCGATCGGTGCGAAACCCCGGCTCCAGGTGCGCCGCCTTAAGCGAGCTGCGGATGAACAGCCCCGCGATCGAAAGGAGCATGAGCGAGAGCGACAGCTGGCCGATCACCAATAGGTTGCGGCGCGAAAACAGGCCCCGCCCCTTGCCCCCATCGGAGCCGGTCTGCGCATCCGACTTGAGCGCGGAGGTCAGATCCGGCCGGGAGAGATTCCACGACGGCCCAACGCTGAACAGCACCGTGCTCACCAGACAGAAGGCCAAGGTCGCGGCGAGCACCCGAGGATCGGGCGTGGACGAAAAAACCAACTGGATCGGCGCGATCGTCGACAGCGAATTTACGAGCAGCGTCGTCCCCCAATAGGCGAAGAGGAGGCCCACCAGGCCGCCGAGGAGTGCCAGCACCAACCCCTCGATAAACCCTTGCAGAACGATGCGCGACCGGCCCGCGCCGAGCGCGATGCGCAGCGCCATCTCTTTGCGCCGGGCACTGGCGCGAGCGAGGATCATGTTGGCGACATTGCCCGAAGCGATCAGCAGGACGACGCCCGAAAGGAACAGCATCAGCAGCGAGGGCACCTTGAGATCGCCGTCGTCCGTCGGGTTGGTCGAGATGCTCAAGCGGGAGAGCTGGCGCACCACCAGCGCGTGATCCTTGTCGTCCGGATCGACTTTGTCCATCTGGTTCCACGTGGCGGCGAGCTGCGCGTCGGCGCTCGTAAGCGCCAGACCGTCGCGCAGGCGACCGATCAAGATCAGCCCTCGGTTGCTGCGCTCGGCGAGCGACCGGCCCGGGCCGGAGAAATCGTTGACCACCGACTCGTACATGCCGAACGGCAGATAGATTTCCGAGGTGATCAGGGCGGTCGTGCCGGTGAAGCCCTTCGCCGCAACGCCTACCACGGTGTACACCTTGCCGTTGACGCGCAGGGACTTACCCAACGGATCGGGATCGGCGCCGCTCTTTTCCCAGAATGCATAGTTCAGGATCGCGACCGGCAGCGCACTGCCCGGGCGCTCCTCCTCGGCCGTGAAGGTCCGCCCGCGCCAGAGCGGCACGCCGAAGGTCTCGAAGTAGTTGGCGGAGACCAGATCGGCGAACACCCGGCGCGTCGCCTCCCCTTCCGAGAGACCGACCATCGCCATGTTGTGTGCCATCAGGTGGGAAAACGCCGTGTTCGACCTCCGGATCTCGGCGTATTCCGGGTAAGAAAACGCCCGGTAGCTGTCCGGCGTCTTGGTGTTCTTACTGTAGAGGCCGACGATTCGGTCGGCGTCTTTGACCACCAGCGGCTTGAAGAGAAACGCGTTGACCAGGCTGAACATGGCCGTGTTGGCGCCAATCCCGAGCGCCAGCACGAGCACGGCCATCGCGGTGAAACCGGGCCTTGCCCGAAGCAGCCGAAAGGCGTGGCGGATGTTTTGAAATATGGATCCCATGAGGTCCTCCCGCCGTTGGTACGGCGGGAGGACAGGAAATGTTACGCACTCGGGTCGCAGGCGATCCGCACGCGTAGGGCCTGCCCCGCGTCGACCTCGCGGAGAATCCCTCCGGGCAGGGCGGTGCCGTCGACCTCGACGATCACCTCGCCTGGTTCGAGCCCCACATGCCGCTCGATCTCGATGTTGAGCGTCGCTCCGCGGTACGGACGGCGCATCGCGGCCCGCGGCCAGGAGGGGGGCAGGCAGGGATCGAACAGCAGCCCCTCCCACGTGGGCCGGACGCCCAAGACGCGCTCGGCGAGGACGCGCTGCAACCAAGCGGCCGAGCCCGTGTACCAGGTCCAGCCGGCGCGCCCGCAGTAGGGAGACTCGGGGCCATCGACATTTCCGGGCAGGACGTACGGCTCGGCCCAGTAGGTCTCGGGGTCGCGGAGCGCCGGGTTGATCCAGGCGAGCAGCCGCTCGACCGCGTCGCCGTCTTTCATCGCCGCCGCCGCGGCGATCGCCCAGGTCGCGGCGTGGGTGTAGACGCCGCCGTTTTCGCGCAGGCCCGGCGCGTAGCGGGTGATGTAGCCGACCGTCTCGTCCGGCTCGCTCCAGGCAGGGGCGAGAAGCAGGGCTCCGACGCCGTCGCAAAACAGGTGCTCGCGCACGGCGGCCCAGGCCGCCTTGGCGCGCTCCGGGCGGGCGGCGCCACTCAGGATCGCCCAGGTTTGGGCGTTCAGAAAAATCCGCCCGAAGCGATTCTCGGCGCTGCCGATCCACTTTCCGTCATCGCGTGTGGCGCGGCGGTACCACTCGCCGTCCCAGGCGTACTCCTCGATCGCCGACCGATACGTCTCGCGGCAGACCAGGAGGTCCGCAGCCCGCTTCGGCGCGCCGCGGCGGCGGCAGATCTCGGCCCAATCGTCGAGCAGGCCGATCAGGAACCAGCCGAGCCAGACCGACTCGCCGCGCTCGTTCAACCCTAAGGCGGAGAGGCCGTCGTTCCAGTCCCCCGCACCGATCAACGGCAGGCCGCGCGGACTGGTGCGCGAGAAGGCCCGGGAGAAGGCGCGCTCGATGTGATCGAACAGCGGGCTTGGGTCCGAATCGTCGAGGAAAGGTGAACGGTCGTCGAGCAGCGAGAGGTCGCCGGTCTCCTTGGCGTAGTTCGCGGTGACGTAGCAAAGCCAGAGCAGGTCGTCGGTCATCTTCGTGACATGGCCTTGCTCGGTGAGCGGGTGCCACCAGTGGACCACAGAGCCGTCTGCGAACTGATGCCCGGCGTGGAGCGCGATCTGCGCGCGGCACAGGGAGGGATCGATGGTCAGCCAGACCTGCGAGTCTTGCAGCTGGTCGCGAAAACCGAAGGCACCGCTCTGTTGATAGTAGCCGGCCCGGCCCCACAAGCGGGCCGAGATCGCCTGGTAACGGAGCCAATCGTTGGCCAGCAGATCGAGCGACGGCTCGGGCGTCTCGATCCGATGCGCGATAAGCCGCTCGCGCCAACCGGCCACCGCGCGGGCGAGCGAGGCGTCCATCGCGTCAGGGGTGGCAAAGCGCGCGGCGAGCGCCGCCGCCGATTCCGGGTCGGCCGTGGTGGCGAGCACGAAGCCCCCGTCGAACCGGCCGTTTGGCGCCAAGTTGATCTCCGCGCGGAGCGCGGCGACGGGATCGTAGTGGCGGCCGAACAGCCCCGGCCAAACGGCGTCGGCCCCGAGCGCCGCCGGGCGTTTCCAGTCGCCGTTGCGGCCGAGAAACGCCGCCTTGTCCCCTTCCGCCGCGGCGATCGGCTGCGCGGAGGCAAAGGCGCTCCAGAACGGGAACGGTGTGTTCCAATGCCCCCACTGCGCGGAGGAGACGTCCCACATGTGGCTGCCCGCGACGATGCCGGGAAGCTCCAGCGAGAACCGCGTCTCCAGGAACAGCTTCTGGAACTCGCGGCGCGGCGCGGGCGAGGTGCCGCAGTTCCATTCGAGGAACGGCACGAGCGAAAGGCGGCGCGCGCGCCCCTCCCGTTCAACCAGCGAAACGCGCCAGATTTCAACCGTCTCCTCCCGGTCGACGAACAGCGTCCAGCGCGCGGAAACGCCCGCGTGCTCGGATTCGAACGTGGTATAGCCAAGTCCGTGGCGGCAGACATGCTGCGCTCCGGCGGAGCCGCAGGGCGCGGGTGCCAACGAGCCGACCCGATCGTCCTGCCGGTCGCGCAGGTAGAGGAAGCGGCCGGAGGCATCGTTCGCGAGATCCTGCTGCCAGCGCACGATCGCCGCCAGCTGCGAGTTGTCGATCCAACTGAAGCCGCTGCCGGTCTGCGACACCGCGAGGCCGACCCGCGGATTGGTGATCAGGTTGGTCCACGGGCGCGGTGTGTGCGGATCGGTGATCACATATTCGGAGCCGTCTGCGGAGAAATGGCCGTAGCGGTTCTGCCCTGCGTTCATCTTTCTAACCCCCTCCCATCCGATTGCTTTAACGAAGCCGGCTGCAGATCGACCGTCGCGGGCAGGTACCGCAACGTAAACATCCCTTTGGAGTCGATCGCCGCGGGCTTCCCGTCAACCACCGCCGACCCCGCCTTCCCTTCGAGCGGCCAGGTGAGAACGATCCCGCCGGGCGGTATCTCGAGCCCCTCCCCCGCGATCTCGAAGCGGACGCCCGCACCGCGCCGCGCGAGGCGGTAGGTGAGCGTTCCCCAAGGGGTCATCAAACCGCGCACCGCGATCCCCTCCGGTCGCCCTGCCGTCGCGTCGAGCCAGGCCGCGGGAACGCCCGCAGCGAGCACCAGGGCCTGATCGCCGCGCCGCTCGTAGGCGAACAGGTCGAGCGCCGAGCGGATGAAATCGGTCGCGACCCAGCCGTGCGGCAGGTCGCCGATGAATCGCGCGGCGCGCGGATCGCGGCTCACCACTTCAGGCCACTGATTCCAAGCCAGGGGGCGGCGGTCGGAAAGGTAAAAGTCGAGCGCCTCAAGCGCCCGCTCGCGCCATCCGAGCCGCAGGAAAGCGCCGACGTGGCGGATCTCGTAGGGGGTGTAGACCTCCCACTCCCTGGTGCCCGCGCGGCGGGCGGCCAGCTCTTGGTAAAACCTTTCGAATGTCGCTTCGAGCGCGGCGCGTGGCAACTCTTCTTCGAGCCCCACGGGGTCGAGCGCGATCGTCGTCGCGGTCGAATCGAAATCGGCGAGCTCCACCGAGCCGGGAACGTAGTCGATCCCCGCCCGCTTCCGCGTCTGCTCGATCGAGGCGAGGAGGTCGACGCGGAATTCGTCGCGCCGCTCGCCCCAAGCCCTTGCGAGATCATCGCGACTCAATGCCTGCGCCAGCTCGACCGCGTCGTCCAGACCGCGGTAGCCGAAGAAGTCATCCCAATAGGAATGGACCGCTTGGGCCGAGTACCCCTCGTGGCTGATCGATTCGGGCAACAGGCCGAACGCGTCTTTGCCCTTCCAGCTTTCCGTACGCCGCGATTGGCGGAGCGTTTCGATGTGATCGACGGCGCGCTCGACCGAGGGGAGCATTTTCTCGCCCCAAGTTCGATCTCGCCCGTAGCGGTAGACCTCGGCGATCAGATGAATGAATTCACCGTGGCTGTCGTGCTCCGGCACCGAGTCCGCGCCGCGTTTGTCAACGCAACACGGCACGGTGCCGTCCCGCAACTGAAACGTTGCAAACCATTCGACGAACTCGCGCGCCGCGTCGATCTCACCGAGCCGCAGCAGCGCCACGCCGGAGAGCGCGCCGTCGCGAATCCACGACCGGGCGTAAGCGCGCGAGCCGGGCTGGAGCGCCGGGCCGTCGCGGTGGATCAACACCCAGGCGAGGCTCGAACGGATCGCCCGCGCGATTGCCCCGGCCGCGGGTGGGAGATCGAGACCGACCCGATCGATTCGTGTCCGCCAGGTGGCGGCTACTTGACTTTCCAGAACGGCGAAACGCTTGGGGCCGCCGGTCGCGATCGATTTCGCCGCGCTTCGTGCCTCAGCGTTCGAGCCGCCCGCCGCGACGACTTCAAGCACCGCGCCGGGTGCGAGGTCGAAACGCCAGGCGAGAATCCCAGTGGCCTGGGCTTGGGCGTCGTTCACCTCGGTGCGGTTCGGGAGGGAGCCGAGGGTGAGACGCTCGAAGGGGCTTCCTTCATCGAAGGTCATCGCGCCGAATTTCGCCGAAGGAAAAACGAAGAGGGAAGGCTCTCCCTCGATCGCCAGGCTGTTTCCATCACTCGCGAGATGGGATAGACGTGAGACGCCGCCTGGGTCGTTGAGGAACTGCTGCGGCGGATTGACCTGGAATGGCCGGGCGGCGAGGTGGAGCACGCCGGTCCGGCGAACCGCCGAACGGTTCTCCAGGCGGTACCGGGCGAGCAGCGCGCCGCCGCCGGGAACGGGCGCCGCGAGCGCCGTGATCGCGAGGCGCAGGGCCGGCCGGTCGGCGGGGAAATCCCAGGTCACCGTGGGGATCGGCAGGTCGCCCTGGCCAAGCGTCTGCTCGATGCGCGCATCGGCCCAGGAGAACACGCGTGCCCCGGCGGAGTCGTCCAGCCGGACGAACGGTTCGAGCGAAACGCGCTCGGCCAGCTCGAACACCCCGTCTTCGGAGAACAACGCCTCGACCGGATCGGCATCGACGCCGACCACGCTCCAGTAGCTCTGCTCGGAGAGGAAAGCGCGCGGATAGGCCCCGCGCGGTGATTCGGCGGCGAGCATCGAGACGAACGCGTTCTTCGAGGCACCAAGCCCAAGCGACCGGACTTCGACCCCCGCCAGGCCGAACCCCGCCGGTCCCGGCTCGGAGAGGTGCAAGCGCAGGGCGCGCGCCTCCGTCTCAGGTAGAAAGAAATCGCTCCGTGCGGCGCCGCGCGGCTCGGCCTCGCGCACGGGATGAAACACCACGCCGTCCTCCGACCGTTCGAGCGCCACCCGGCCGGGGGTCCGGCCCGGCTCCCAGCGAAGGGTGAGCCCGCCCAGCTCTGTTGAGCCACCGAGATCGATTGCGATCTCCTGGGTTCCCTTCTCGTCGGGCACGCCCGCCGTTACTTTGAGCGCCTGCGGCCGCGGGCTCGGCAGCTCGCGCGGTACCACCTCGAGGGCGGAAATCCAGACCGTGCCGCGCCCGCCGGAGGCGGCGGTGACGGTCAGTTCCAATTCCGCGATCCGCCGAAGCGGCGGCGGCGCCGCGGAGTCCGGCCCCCAGGCGAACGAGACCTGCCGCTCTTTGATGCGCACACCCTCCGCCACGGACGGCCAGGCGACGTTCCGGAGCACGTGCCAGTGGACGTTCTCGCGCGCATCGAGCAGCTTCACTTCCAGATGGTTCGACGGCCCTAGACCGCGCAGGTCGAAGCGGAGTTCCCAAGCGGCGGGCAGCTCGATTTCAACACTCCGTCGTGCCGCCGCCCAGCCGGCCTTGCCCTGGAAGTCGTAGTCGAGCCGGAGGGCTGGGCGGCCCGCCACATCGCGGTCGGCGGTGAGCGTGAGGGTAACCCCGTCCGAAGGCAGGGCGCGCCAGGCGGCGGAATCGAGCAGGTCCGCGGCGGCCAAGGCGGGAGAGGCTCCGAGAGACAACAGGGCGGCGATGAGCAGCTTGCCGCACCAGCAGGCGACGACCTTCATTCCTTCACACTCCCCATCAGAATCCCCGCGACATAATGTCTCTGGAGCGCGAAGAAGAGCAGGAGTACAGGGAGCACCGTGATCACCGCGCCCGCCATCATCAGCTCGGCGTCCTGGACGTGCTCACCGGACAGGTTCGCGAGCGCCACCGGGAGTGTCTGCTTCGCCTCGTCGGTCAACACCACGAGCGGCCACATGAAATCGTTCCAGGCGGCGAGGAAAGTGAACACCCCGAGCGTGATCAGGATCGGGCGCAGGATCGGCAGCACGACGGAGAAAAAGATCCGCATCTCGGAGGCGCCATCCACGCGCGCCGCGTCGAGCAGCTCATCCGGAATCGACAGCGCAAACTGCCGCACCAGGAAGATCCCGAACACCGTGGCGATCCCCGCCGCCAACACCCCGAGTCGCGAGTTGACCAGGCCGAGCGCTTTGATCTCCAAAAAGAGCGGCAGCACACCCACCTGCGGCGGCACCACGAGTGTAGCGAGCAGGAGGGCGAACAGGCGATCTCTGCCGCGGAAGCGGAGCTTGGCAAACGCGTAGCCGGCCGCCGCGTTGCAAAACAGCGACACCGCGGTGATCGCCGAGGAGAGGAACAGGCTGTTTAAAAACGCCCGCCCCAGGTTGAGGCGAGAAAAGAGCGCCGTGTAATGTTCGAGCGTCGGCCGGCTCGGCAGCCAGCGGAGCGGCAAAGCGAGCGCCTCGCCCGCGGGCATGAGGGAGGCCGAGATCATCCAGAGCAGCGGCAGGAGGGTGAACACCGCACCACCGATCAGCAACCCGTTCACCGTGAGCGCAGCGAGGCGCCTTCGCACCTTGGGGTCGAGCCGGTTGGGCGACTGGGGATCGATCGCCATCGCGCTCACCCCTCCTCCGTCTGGCGCAGCCGACGGAGCGCGAGCTGGAGCGCCGAGGCGGCGAGGATCAAGAGGAAGAGCAGGAACGCGATCGCCGCCGCGCGCCCCAAGCTCCACCAGCGGAACCCTTGCTCGTACATGAGGAGCGCGAGCGAGGTGGTCGCTTCGAGCGGCCCGCCGCGGGTGATCACGTACGGCTCGGCAAAGATCTGGAACAGGCCGACGCTGGTGATCACCGCGACGAAGAACGTAGTCGGCCGCAAGAGCGGCAGCGTGATGTCGATCAGCAGGCGCCAGGGGCCCGCCCCCTCCAAGCGCGCCGCTTCGTAGAGCGAGACTGGAATGCTCTGGAGACCGGCGACGAAGATCACCAGGCAATAGCCGAACGTGCGCCAGACCGAGAGCGAGACGATCGCGACGGTCGCCCAACGCGGATTGCCGAGCCAATCGATCGCGGGGACCCCGAACGCACTCAATATTCGGTTGAGCGGCCCGAACGTCGGATGCAGAAACGCGCGCCAGACCACCGCGGCCGCGACCAGTGTGGTCACCACCGGGGCGAAGTAGACGGTGCGGAAGAGCCCGCGGAAGCGCGCGAGCTTCGAGTCGACCAGGACCGCCCCGAGGAGCGCCGCGGCGATCGTTGCCGGCCCCCCCAGGATGGCGAACACCAGCGTGTTACGCACCGCCCGCCAGAAGCGCCCATCGCCGAGCAGGTCGACGTAGTTGGCGAGGCCCACGAAGCGGACCGTGCCGAGATCGGCGATGCCGTAGAGGTCGAAATCGGTAAGTGAAAGGAAGAGCGCCGCGATCAACGGCAGCGCGAAGAACAGGCCGATCGCGCCAAGCGCGGGCGAAAGCAGCCACCAGGCGGCCCGCGCTTCGGCGCTTGAACCACCGACGGTACGCGGCACGCTCACCGCCGGTTCTCCGAACGGGCCACCCGGTCGAGCAGGAAGCGGCGCTTCTCCAAGATCCGGTCGGTCTCGGCGTCGAGCGCCGCGAGCGCCGCGTCCAGGTCGCGCGCTCCCCGCACCACCTGCTCGGTCGCGACCGCCAAGCGGGCGCCGATCTGCTCCCATTCGGGCACCTTGGGCGACGCGGCGACGCGGGCCAGCTGGGTGAGGAACGCCGCGGCGCGGGAGTCGTCCGCGAGACCGGTCGTCTTCCAAGCCGAACGACGCGAGGGAAGGTCGCCCGCCCGCCGGTAGAACTCGGTCTGCTGCGCCGGTTCGGAGAGAAATTCAAGCCACCGCCAGGCCCCTTCGGGATTCGTCGCACCGCGAAACACCACCAGGCTCGCGCCCCCCGCGAGCGAGGTTCCGGGGTAGCCGGACGAGGCGTCCGGCGGCGGCAGTGGCGCGGTCGCCCAAGCGGCCTGCATTTCGGGCGGCAGCCGGCGCTTCATTTCGGTCAGGTTCCATGGCCCCGAGATGAACATCGCGAAATAACCTTCGGCGAACTGCTGGTAGAGATTCGCGAGTCCCGACTGGTCGAGCGGCGGCGCGAGCCCATCGCGGAACAGTCCGGCATAGAACGCGAGCGCCGCGCGAAAGCGCGGTTCGGCAAACGCGCCCCGCCGGCCGCCGTCGGAGAGCAGCGGCGCGCCGCGTTGAAGCCCCAGCATCATCGGCTGCGCCCACTCATCGATCGGCAGCAGAATCGCGAAGCGGTCGGGGTGGAGCGCCCGCACCCGCTCCATCGCGGTCCGCCACTCGGCCCAGCTCTTGGGCGGCCAAGGGGCACCGGCCTCGGCGAGCAGATCGGTGCGATAGAAGATCACCCGGGTGTCGACGTACCAAGGAACGCCCCAGGTCTCGCCGTCCACTTCGTTTGAATCCCAGACGCCCGCGAAAGAATCGGCCCGGTCGAAGCTCTTCGAACGCGCGATCCGGCGCCCGAGCGGCGCGAGCGCATCGAGCGCCGCCATCTCGGGAATCCAAGTGTTCCCCATCTGCGCCGCATCGGGCAGCGCATCGCCAACGTAGGCGGTCAGCAGTTTTTCGTGGGCGGCGCTCCACGGAATCTGTTGCACTTCGACGCGCAGATCGGGGTTCCGCCGTTCGAACTCGGGCACCAGGGCGCGCACCTCTTCCCCTTCGCGACCGAACGCCCAAAAGCGCACGGTCGTGCGCCCACCGCCCCCCTCGCCGCAGGCGGCGAGACCCGCCACGGCGAATAGAGCCCAGGCGAACCCGGCGCAGCGAAACCGGCCGGTCATGGCGCCGGGTCGAGCCATCCGCCGGTGAAGCCCGCGCGAGCCAAGCCGCGGCGTAGGTGGGGGCTCTTCCGCATCGTCCGCCAGATCAGTCCGGAGCGGTGGTTTTCGATCATCGCGAGGATCGGCCCCTGGTCGATGCCCAGCCAGTCGGTATCGAACCAGCCGACGCCCGGCACGTAGCGACCATGATGCAGTTTGGCGATCTCCGCCGGGTAATCCCACGAGGGGTTGAAGGCATCGACGAAGCCGTAGCGCCCATAGAGCGGCGCGCCATAGCGGGCGCTCATCGCGCGCAACGCCGGGATCGCCACTTCGGGCGCAAAAGGCACCGAGCCCCCGGCCGCGGTCGGCGCGATCGTGCCGTCGTCGAGCACGAAATCGGCACCGACGCCGCGCCCGGCGTAGGTCCAGAAACGGCGCGTCTCTCCGCCGGTCTCGCCGCCATAGGGGAGCTCGACATCGGCCGGGCCATCGCAGGCGGTAACGCCCCAGATGTCGGCGCCGAATCCCTTCCAGCCGCGCGGGTTGCGGATCGCCCAGGTCCGCTGCGCCAGGGTCGCGCGGCGCGAGTTCTCGAAATAGTCGAATCCGAGTTGATCGGTCGCCGCGTCGCGGATACCGCGAAAATCGATCCAGACGTGGCTGTAGTGATGGCCGAACAGGGGCGCGAATTGTAAGTAGGTTTGGCCCTCGAACTCGGCCGTTTTGTAGCGGCTGGTCCACTCGCTCCAGGCCTCTTCGCCCACCGGGTGGGTGGTCGAGCCGAGCGCCAGCAGATAGACGATCATCGCCTCGTTGTAGCCGCGCCAATCGGCTTCGATGAAGCCGCTCTCGGGGTGCCAACCGAGGACGATCGAAGGGGGGCGCGGCTGCGCCCAGGTCCAATCGGCGCGGGCGTACAGACGCTCGGCGAGCGCGCGGATCTCTCGCTCTTTTGGGTCGGCGGAGTCGAAATACTCGCCCGCAAACAGGACTCCGGCCAGCAGAAGCGCGGTGTCGACCGTCGACAGCTCGACGGTCTCGAAGCGGAGTCCGGTTCCGGGATCCAGAAAGTGGTAGAAGAAACCGTGGTACGAGGCGGTCCCCGTCGCGGCCTCTCCTTGCGGCGCCCCGGCGAGAAAGCGGAGTGTCTTTACGGTTCGCTCGCGCGCCGCCTCGCGCGAGATCCAGCCGCGCTCGGCACCGATCGGGTAGGCGGTGAGGCCGAACCCGGTCGCCGACACGGAAGCGAACGAACGGGTCGGCCAACGGTCGGGGATCAGGCCGGTGGTCGGATCGGCCAGCTCCCAGAAGTAGAGGAACGTGCGGTGGGAGAGGTCGTCGAGAAACGCCTCTTCGGTCGAGAGGTGAGCGGGGGTACGAACCGCGAGGGAGACGCCCTGCGGCGTCCCCCCGCAGGCCAGTTGTAGAACCAGGAGCGATAGGAGGAAAAGGTGCGAAGCGACAGACTTCCAGGCACCGCGCCGCCTCCGCCCCCCCTCCTGTCCTCCCCCACAAGGGGGGAGGGACCCTTCTGCGAGGGGTCCTCTCCCTTCGCGGCGAAGAGACCTCCTCCCCCCTTGTGGGGGAGGATCGAGGAGGGGGGTTCTCACGATCGTCTCCTACCCTTAGGCCCTAAAACCCCACCCGTGCGCCGATCTGGAAGCGCCGGGTGTTGAACTGGCTGTTCGGCTGGCCGAAGCGCGCGTTGGTGTTCGGCAGCCGGGGCTTGAAGTTCTCGAAATCCTTGTTGTTGTCGAAGTTGAAGACGTTGAAGCCTTCACCGACCAGGGTGACCTTCACCCGGTTGGCGATTTCCGGCGCGTCCCACTCCAGCCGCAGATCGACGCTCCGGTAGGCGAACGCGTTCGGCACCAGGAAGTCGTCCTTGGCCGGCCGCCCCTCGTTCCAGCGGACGGTGAACGGGCCGGTCGAGTCGTCGAACACCGTGAACGGAATGCCCGAACCGAGTGTGATCAAGCTGGACACGCGGAAGCTCCACGGCAACGCGACGGTTCCGGACATCACCAACCGGTGACGCTCGTCGTTCGTCCCGTCGAACTTGTAATAGCTGTCCGAATTCAGGTAATCGAAAGCGCCGAACGCAATCCCTTCGCCCGGGTTGTCGGTGCCGGTCTGGCTCGCCTGGGCGTAGGTGTAGGCGAGGTTGAAGGCCCACTTCGATCCGGCCGTATACGGCTTGTCGAGGGTGAGGAACACTCCGTCGTACCAGGTGCGGCGGGCGGACGAGGTGATGAACACCCGGGCGTAACCGGGGACTCCGACGTTGTTGCCGAAGCGGTCGTTGAACGTCGTGCCGGGCGGCAGGTCGCCGAAGAAATACGACACTCCGTTATATCCGCGGACCCCCGCATAGCTCGCCGAAGCGAGCCAATTGCCCAGCTGCTGCCGAACGCCGAGCGTAAACTGGTCGGAACGTGGCGGCTTCAAGTCGTTGGCCACCAGGAAGACCTCGGGGCCGGGCGCCTGACCGCTCGCGATCAGAGCGCGCAGACCTTCGGCGCTCTGAAACTCGGGCCGCCAGCGGATCGCGGGAACGCCGCATCCAGGGGTCGGCCTGCCATCGGCCGAGAAGCAGAAGCTGTAGATGCTCCACTGCTGGCGGTATTCCTCGTCGAATATGTCGTTCAACACCACGCGGTCGATGTACTTGCCCCAACCGCCGAAGACCACCGTCTTTGCGTCGCCGCGAAGATCCCAGGCGAAACCGACGCGCGGCTGGATCGCGCCGTAGTAGGGCTTCCGGTCGTTGCCGTTCGTCGTGTAGCGGTCGAGGTCGAGAAAATCGCTCAGGCACCAGGTCGACTTGCCGCCCACCGGCTGGCCATAGGAACGGCAGGCGGTCTCCAGCCCGGCCCGGAGCGCGTCGGGGGTCCGGTAGTCGTTGTTCAACATGTTCGACTCGTAATCCCAGCGCAGGCCGAGGTTCAGCGTCAGGTTCGGCCGCACCCGCCAATCGTCCTGGAGGTAGAGGCCGAGCTGCTGGTTGTCGAACTTCAAGCTCGGATCGCCGAACCCGAGCCGCGCCTGGAACGGGATCTGCCACTGCTCATCGCTCCTAAACTCGAACAGCGGATTGTCGAACAGTCGCTTGGTCACCTCGTAGTCCAGCTGGTTGAACGAGACGCCGGTCTTGATCAGATGATCGCCGTGCCAGGTCGCCGGCAGTGAGAAGTCGTCGCGCAGACCGATCTTCTTTTGCAGGAAGTTCTGCGTCGCGTCCTTGCCGCCGACGTCCAGGATGCCGATGTAGTTGAGCCGCGGCGAAGCGGGGTTGAGCGCGGTCGGCTCCCACTGCAACTTCTGGTAAGACAGAGCCGCCTCGTTCAACGCGTTGCCGAGGATCGCTTGGTGCTTGGCGACGAACGCATCGGTGGCAACCTCGAAGCTCTCGGCGCCGTCGAGCGTCCTCTGGCCGCCGAAGCCACGAATCTCCTGCTCGTCGCGCACGTTGCCCGAAAAATCGAGCGTCTGCCCTGCGCCCGGCTGCCAGGAGAGTTTGCCGAAGTAGAGGCGCGAATCAAACGGCGCGGTGAGCACGCCAGTCTGTTGGGTGCCCAAAAACGACTGCACGTTGGCCGGTGCGCGGTTGAAATCGCCGCTGCGAAAGACGGTGGCGTTCCGGTCCTGGTCGTTGGTTTCGAGCGACAGGAAGAAGTGGACCTTGTCCTTGACGATCGGCCCGCCGAAGGAGAGCCCCCCTTGCTTGCGCTTGTAGTCGGCCTTCTTTTCGCCGCGCTCCTTGGCGAAATCGTCCTGAGTGACCAGATTCTTGTCCTGGGAGAAATAGAAGAGGTCGCCGTGGAACGCGTTGCCGCCCGACTTGGTGACCGCCGAGATCACCGCCGCGGCGGCCTTCTCGTACTCGGCCTTGTAGTTCTGGGTGAGGACGCGGAACTCTTGGACCGCGTTCTGCGGGAACGGGTTGCCGCGGGAGGAGTCCTGGGCGAACGCGCCGCCCGAGAGCACGTCGTTCTTGTACGACAGGCCATCGATGAAGACGTTGACCTGGCGCGAATCGGCGCCGCCGCTCCGGAATTTCTGCCCCGCGTCATCCTGGTTGTCGGTCGCACGCACACCCGGCGCGAGCGCCGCGAAATTGAGGAAGTTGCGGCTCCCTTGGGGCAACCCCTCGATCTGCTCGGGGGTGACGCTGGTCGCGATCTCGGAGGTTCGCGTTTCGACCAGCAGCTGGACCGAGTCGCCGACCACCGTGATGTCATCGGCGTAGACCTCGCTCGGCGAGAGGACGAAATCGACCACCACTTCCTGGCCCAAGAGAACCTGGACCGTCCGCCCCTGCTCGGCATACGCCTCCGAGGCGACTTTGATCTCGTACTTGCCCGGCCTTAAGCCCTGGAGCGCGAAGCTCCCGTCCGGCCCGGCGGTGGTAGAAAAGCGGAATCCGCTCTCCACATCGACGGCTGCGACCGTCGCCCCGCCGAGCGGCCCGCTCGAATCGAGCACGTTGCCGCGGATCGACGCGTTGGTGTCTTGGGCTTGCGCCCCGGTAGCGAGCAGTGCCGCAAAAACGAGCGCGACCAGAGCCCGCCCTATCGCTGTCTCTCTCATCATCGAATCCCCCTTATGTTCCTGCCGGTTTCGCTGTCCTGATTCCTACTCGATGTCTTTTTCAAGTTCCCTGCCGCCCGGCGGTCGAAGCGCGCACGACGAGCGCGGAGGGAATGGTTTCTTGCCGCGGCTCTTCGCCGCGCCCCTCGATCTCCAACAGCAGACGCGCCATCGCCCGCTCGCCGAGCGCGGCGATCGCCACCCGCACGGAGGTGAGGCCGGGCGAGAGATAGCGGGCGATCGGCACGTCATCGAACCCGGCGAGCGCGATCTCCTCCGGCACGGCAACCCCGAGCTCCCGGAGGGCGGAGAGGCAGCCGATCGCCATCGCGTCGTTGGCCGCGAAGATCGCGGTGGGCCGCGGCACGAGGGTAGAGAGAGCGAGCGCCGCCGCGTGCCCCGACTCCTCGCGAAAATCTCCCTCTACGATCAGCTCCGGGGAGAGGTCCACCCCGCGCGCGGCGAGCGCCGAACGGAACCCCTCCCGGCGCGCCTCGGCATCCGAGTTGCCCGAGGGGCCGGAGATGAGCGCGATCCGGCGAGCGCCGAGATCCAACAGATGTTCGGCGACCGCCCGCGCCCCCCCCGCGTTGTCGATCCCGAAGGAAGGGTGGGCACCTCGGGTCGGCGGGTCGCCCAAGAAGACGGCGGGGAGCCCGGGAGGGATGCGGATCGCGCCGGCGCTACGCATGGAGCCCATGACGATCAGGCCATCGACCCGGCCGTGGAGCGCGCGCAGGAGCGCATCGACCTCGGCGGGTTCGCTGTGCGAGCCCGAGACCAGGACGTGGTAGCCGGCCCGCTTCGCTTCCTGGTCGATGCCGCGGAGCAGCTCGGAGAAGAATTCGCCATAGACGTCGGGCAAGATCACGCCGATGCTCGCGGTGCGCCGGGTGCTCAACGAGCGGGCGCCGCCATGGGGCACGTAGCCCAGGTCGGCCACCACTTCGAGCACTTTGCGCCGCGTTTCGGGGTGGATCGGCCCCTTGGCGTTCAAGACGCGAGAGACGGTGGCGACCGAAACTCGGGCCGCAGCCGCCACTTCGCGAATCGAGATGCCAGGGTTGCTCTTCGGGTCCAAGGCCAAACCTCCCGAGATCCATTTGCGCCCCAAAACGCACAAGTAAGCGTTTACAGCGCGCGGTGTAACCGGTTACAGTTCCACCAATGTAACGCCGGATGCCATCCGCGTCAAGGGAGGATTCGTGGCCGACAGGTTCCCGCAGGGCTTTTTATGGGGTGCGGCGACCGCCGCCTACCAGATTGAAGGGTCGCCGCTCGCCGACGGCGCGGGCCCGAGCATCTGGCACCGCTTCGCCCACACGCCCGGCCGGATGGCGAACGGCGATACGGGCGACATCGCCTGCGACCACTACTGCCGCTCGATCGAGGACGTCGCCCTGATGCGCGATCTGGGGCTCACCGCCTACCGCTTCTCGATCTCCTGGTCGCGCATCCTCCCCGACGGCACGGGCCAGGTGAACGAGAAGGGTCTCGATTTCTACCGCCGCCTGGTGGACGCGCTCGTTGAGGCGGGAATCACCCCCTCCGCCACGCTCTACCACTGGGACCTCCCCGCGGCGCTCGACGACCGGTGCGGCTGGCTGAACCGCGACTCCGCCGCCTGGTTCGCCGACTACGCGGAGGTCTGCTTCCGCGCGCTCGGGCGCCAGGTGGAGATGTGGGCGACGATCAACGAACCCTGGGTGGTGGCCGACGGCGGTTACCTCCACGGCACGCTCGCCCCCGGGCACAAGAACCTGTTCGAGGCGCCGCGGGTGGCCCACCACCTCCTGCTCGCCCACGCCGCCGCGGTCGAGGCGTTCCGCACCCACGGCCGGGGAAAGATCGGCATCGTGGTCAACATCGAGCCCAAGCACCCCGCCTCGGACTCGTCCGAAGACCTGGCAGCCACCGCCCGCGCCGACGCCGCAATGAACCGCCACTACCTCGACCCCCTCTTCTTCGGCCGCTACCCGGAAGAGCTCGCCCAAGTCTACGGCCCCGCCTGGCCCGACTTCGCCCAAGACGACCTCGACCGAATCCCCATCCCCTTCGACTGGCTCGGCCTCAACTACTACACCCGCTCGGTCGTCCAAGCCGACCGCACCGCCTGGCCGACCGGAGCCGGAAGAGTCCGCCAACCCCAGGCCACCTACACCGAGACCGACTGGGAGGTCTACCCACAGGGCCTAGAAGAAACCCTCCACTGGCTCGCCGACCGCTACGGCCCCATCCCCCTCTACGTCACAGAAAACGGCGCGGCGTTCTACGACCCCCCAACCGCCGAAGATGGAGTGGTGGACGACCCTCTACGCGTCGCCTACCTGCGCGACCACCTGAAAGCGGTCGAACGGGCGATCGCAGCCGGCGTGGATGTGCGCGGCTACTTCGCCTGGTCGCTGTTCGACAATCTGGAATGGAGCCTGGGGTACGCCAAACGGTTCGGGATGGTGCACGTCGACTTTGCGACGCTGGAGCGAACGGTGAAGTCTAGTGGGCGGTTTTATGCGGGGGTGGTGCGAGGGAAGGAGTTAAGCCCCTATTAAAGCCTTGAAAGTGGGGAGGTTGTGTGCTTGGAGAAGACCAGGGAATAGTTGATCGCGGTTGAATCTATGGATCAGGTCGCACCTTTCATGGTCGAGAACGGACATCTCAACATAGGGAATTATGCCTAACTGAAGGATGTCTCCCATGTCTGACGGCTTGCCCTCTTTCTTCTGGACATAGTACTCGACAAAGATGGCCAGCGCCTGAATGTAAGCAGCCTTGAATCTCGCAACATTGATACCCTCACTCTGGCCTTCTGCTTGAGCTTCGCTTAAGGCGCGGGCCAAGAAGTCCCTGTGCACAGGAAAAAGCATGCTCAGCACACTGGAATGCATGAACATCTGCAGCTCACTAGGGGAATACTTCCCTGATTTCTCGGGAAGAAAAGACTCCCTCTTCTTGACTACGACTTGCAAGGCCGCACGATAGTTATCTCTATATTCCCGAGCAAATTCGACAACCTTCCCTTCTAGATTCAGAGCCAACGCATTATTGAGCACTTCGGCCGAATAGGAGTAGTCGGAGGAGAAAAAGCCAACGGGGAGAGATGCGAGCTCATTCGGATAGCAGGCTACCTCCTTTGCTGCAATCTCATCGGGGTTCAGCGCAATACAAAAAGGCACAGAAGCTACAAAAGATACGACTTCGGCCCAACGCTTCGGCCACGAGACAAGCTCTATGAAGTTCATCGCGCTCACTGTGAGAAGGAACCCCTCCTTCGCGATGTAGGCCTTGGTGGATTCGGCAAACGCTGCATCAGAAGACACCCGCACCAAGGCAAAGGTGTCAAGGTAGAGAAAGCGCTTTTTCATCCCAAGTTCCTGGAGTCCCAAATCATTCACCTACAGCCCTAAGAACGGCGAGAACCAAGTCTCGGTGATAGCGGACTCCTTCCGTCACCGCCCGTTCGATTAGCGGCCGAATCGCCGGGATCAAGCCACGGTGCTTCGCTTGGCCCAGAAGGCCCAGAGAGCCAGTGACTTCCAGGCCGGCGGCCAGGGCGGCACGGCGGCCTTTCCATTCGTCGATCACGGCGATCCCTGCCTTCAACTCCACGGCGAGTTGGATAACGGCAGCTTCCCCCTCGTCGAGAGCGATAACCGCCGCCGCGGGTAGCGGAGACGAAAGACTCCGAACCGCAAGCCATCCGGGCGCGACCCGGGGGTGCCCGGCCGCCTCCCCCTCATCCAGTTCTCGGCGAACCTCTGCTGGACAGAGGAACTCGTAGGGGAGCTTGCCTACGATGTCCAAGCAGTCGATGCGAGCCAAAGTGATCAGCGGCCCAGTATCGAGGACTAAGCGGCTAGGCACTCTGCAGGAATCTCAACTCAGGCTCAGCATCTTCGGGGCGAAGGTTCGAGATTGAGATCCCGATCCGGGGTAAGGAGAGGAGAAAATCGACTCGACCCTTGCCGCACAGTTTGGCCGCCTGGCCCGAACTCAACCGGCCCAGCTCGTAAAGTTTGCCCGCGAGGAGGAGCGCGGCCTCGTGGTCGAATTCGCTCCGGCTCAGACCGGTGCTGAGTAGAACGTCGTCCCCGTATTCGATCGTCAGCTCGTAGCTCATTGTCGTCTCCCTCGCCAGATTCTAACCCGCTCCGGCAGCGGTCCCTGGCCTCATGGCTCCCGGGTTATCGCCTTCAAGTCTTCCCAGGTCATTTTTGGCCGAAGGGGAGCTGCGGCCATGACCTCGAGCGTTTCTCGGAGGATCTCCTCGGCATCGAAGAGACGGCCCGCGTCTACATCCTCCTGAGATGCGGCCAGCGCCTGGTGAAGTGCCTCGCGGTCCTCAATGTCGATCTGGTCGCCCGGATCTAGAGGAAGCAGCTCCACAACTGTTCCTTCGGGAAGATCTGTCGGCTCGTCGACCAAGAGCCGGCCTTCGCAAACGTGAGCTTTGAGGGTCATCCTGAAAGGGTACCATGAGGGCGGCCAGGCGTGGCTTAGGCTCTGGTATCATTTCCACCATGCAATTGTCCGACTCCCTCCTTGAAGAAGCACTCAAGCTGCCGGAACAAGAACGTGCGCGGGTCGCTCTTCGCCTGTCCGAGAGCCTCTCCGGCCTGCCGGATGTCCATGCCCATGAAGCCTGGGCCGGCGAGATCGCGCGGCGGATCGCGCGGCTGAAGGACGGTACCGCTCGAACAGTGACCGCTGCCGAGGCGCTCTCCCAGGCTCGCGCCCGCCTCGCCGCGCGGCGTGCTTGACCTTCTTGATGCCGCCAGCTTCGAGCTCGCCAATGCGAGCGATTGGTACGACGAGCGGGCGGTAGGACTTGGAGATCGATTCCTGGACGAAGCGGAGAGCGCCTTCTCTCTGATCGAAGAGCATCAGGAGCTCGGCAGCCTATGGCTTTTGGAAGGGATACCTCCAGGCGTTCGCCACTTTCCGCTACAGACGTTCCCCTATTCGATCGTCTACGTCCTGGAACCTCGTCTCGTGGTCGTGGCGGTCGCTCACGCCAGCAAAGAGCCCAGGTATTGGATCGATCGGCTGGATGCCTTAGAAGGCGCGCACTGATTCGCAGCAGGTTTCCTGCGAAGGCTCATCCGATGATCTCGGACATGCACTTCGATGGCCGCCGCCCGGCCTGGCGGCGGCGCTGGAACTCCCGAAACGCTGTCTCCCGATCGACTCCGTTCGCCTGGGCATACACCGCGAGGCCACGTTCCCCCAGGCGGAGGACCAGTTGCAGGCGCTCCTCCCACGGAAGCTGCTCCGCCTGTTCCCGCAATTCGTCTCGAAGATCGTCGGCAACGGACCTCATCGCCGAAGAATAGCCCTGCGCCTGTACGCCGACATCACCTGGCCTTTTTTCGCGCGACGACACAACCTCAGAATTCCACCACACTTCGACGAGGCGAACCTGGGGCGCGCCCTTCGACTTCGCTCAGGGCTCGGTGGCTTAAGCGAAGTCGAAGCCAGCTCCAGCCACCGTTTCTGGCAGCCATGACCGCCGGTCCCCGCGTGCTCCGCCGCCACAGCATCGACACGAAAAAAAGGGTGGGGCCGGCCAAGCCTCACCCTCTACTCGTGCGACCTTCTACCGACTGTCTGGTCTCTCGACTTGGGATCGTCGGGCGTGCCGTGCTTGCAATCCGTGGGAACTCCCCGGGACGGTGCGCACGGCGCGCCCTGCGAGATCAGACCTCCGGCGCGGGCTTCACCTTCGGCTTACGGCCGCGCTTGGCCCGGTGCTCGGAGCGGATGTTGAAGCTTTCGAGAACCGGGTTGGCGAAGCCGAAGTGCGCACGGGCGACCGCCGCGAGGTTCCGGAAACCCTTGCTCGCCTCTTTGTTTTGCTGACGGCGGACGATCACCGCATCGGTCAGCTTGCCGCGCAGCATCTGCACATTTTCCTGAGCGGCGCGGAGAGCGTCGACCCGCTGGCGGATCCCGGCGAAATGCGCCTCACCGCCAGGGATGCCGGGGATCGCATCTGGATGTTTTGGATCGTGACCTCGCACTGGTTGATCTTGTCCCCAAACGTCGTGTCTTTCATACTGCCTCCTTCATGGAAACGGACCGCGGAATGCGGACCGGTGTGGCCGGTGGAAAGCGCCTGGAAATAGGCGTTGGGCTCGCGGAAGTCGGTCTTATGGGAGAGAAAGTCGACTTCGCGGACGGAGAAGTCGACTTTCTGGGTCAGGAAGTCGACTTTCCGGAGGAGCAAGTTGATTTCACGGCCGAGAAAATCGACTTCGCGGACGAGAAAGTCAGTTTTCTCGGTGGAAAAACTGGTTTCCCCGATCAGGAAGTCGACTTCGCGGACGGAGAATTCGACTTCGCGGGAGAGAAAATTGACTTTGCGGACCGGGAAGTCGACTTTCCCAACCGGAAGGTCGACTTTCCCGGAGAGAAAACTGATTTCCCGGACCGGCAAATGGAATTCGCGGGCGGGAAAATCGATTTCGCCGGCCCGATCGTCAGGCTCGACGGCCCGGGGGGCGACTTCCGTGATCGGTGGCGGGATCGGGTGCGGGGCGGTGGCGTTCATCACGAGACGAACGCTATAGACCTCAATCCGAGAAATCGAGCGCGGTAAAGGGGGTGAAAAATACCCCCTTTAGCTCGCTTGCACCCTTTTCTCTGGTGGTGTAAGGAGCGCCGCTTTTCTTGGATGTGCGGAAGCGTCCAGATCTGGGGAGGGCTTGCTCCGCGTCGGGCTCGACGACGACGAATGCCGCTCCCGCGCGGCACCCGTCGCGCGCGGGTGGTTTCTACCTACCTTCCAGGCCGACTTCCGGGTAGTAAGTGCTCTTACCGGACCTCGGGGGCCGGGCTAAATTGGGGTAGATAGAAGCCGCCTCCACCCGGGAAGCGCGGAGCGTGCCGGAAGAGATCCGGCAGGAGAGGTTCTGATGAACACCCTCAAAGTCGTGGCACTGCTGTTGATCGCCGCCGGAATCATCGGCCTCGCCTACGGCGGATTCACCTACACCAAGACGACCCATGACGCGAAACTCGGGCCGATCGAGCTGTCGGTCAAAGACAAAGAGACCGTCAACGTCCCGATGTGGGCCAGCATCGGCGCGATCGTGGTCGGCGGCGTCCTGCTCGTTTCTCGTTCGAAGGGGTAGTCACCTCGCTCGATTCGATTCACAACCTCAAGAAAAGGCGACAGCCCATGAAGAAACTGAAGATCCTTACCCTCGTCGCTCTGGCCGGCACGCTCCTCATCGGAGCCGGCGCGGCAACCGCCGCGGACAACAAGTCGGACTGGAACACCACCCTGAACGTGAAGCTCGCCCTGCTCGACAAGCTGGGCACCGACAGCATGAACGTCGAGGTCGATTCCACCGCCGGTGCCTTGACCCTGACCGGCACGGTCGAGAAGCGCGAGACCCGCGAGCTCGCCCAATCGGTCGCCAAGTCGGTCTCGGGCGTCGAGAGCGTTCAAAACGACCTCCGGGTCGAAGCCAATGTCGCCGACCCCAACAAAGTGGGCGTAGCGGTCGGCGAAGGCGAAGCTGAAGTGAAGGACGCCGTTCTCGCGACCAAGGTCCGCATCGCGTTGGTCAACAAGATGGGCTCGGACGGATTCAAGATCGGCACGGTCGCCGCCAACGGCGTGGTGACGCTCAAGTTCGGTGACGAGCTCGCCGCCGCACGGCGCAAAGAGGCGACCCGGATCGTCCTCAAAGTGGGCGGCGTGACCAAAGTCGTGACGGTCAAGAAGGCCTAGGATTCCCCCAGGAATCCCCCAGGACTCCCCCGCCCCTTGGCGGAGGCAAAGCGAGGCGCCAGGGCTCCAAGCCCCTAGCGCCTCGCCGTCGTTATCGTCTAAACTGACGCCCTGGTGACCCCGGCGGGAGTAACTCAGGGGTAGAGTCACAGCCTTCCAAGCTGTTGGTCGCGGGTTCGAATCCCGTCTCCCGCTCCACCGCACATCCCTCTTGTCGTCTGCGGGGAAACATCTTCTTGGGATGACCCGGTGGCCGGTGCGGCCGCGAGAGCGAGAGGAGGGCCGCAGTGAACCAGCCTCCCGAAGCGCCAGACGAGCCAGCCGACCGAAGCGGCGAAGTGGCCGCGCTCGAGAAGAACCGGAACGCCCTCGAGCGAGAAGTCCACCAGGGCGCCCGGCGCCTGCGCCAAGCCGAAGAGCAATTCAGAATGCTGGTCGAGAACCTGCCCGACGTCATCGCGCGGTTCGACCCCGACTTGAGACACCTGTACGTCAGCCCGGCGGTCGTGCGCGCCACCGGTCGCCCGGTTCTCGATTTCGTCGGCAAAACGCACCGCGAGATGGGCATGCCCTCCGAGCAGACCGAGTCCTGGGACGCCGCATTGCGGCGGGTCTTCGCGACCGGACGCCCCGAACGGCTCGAATTCGCGTTTCCCTCTGCGGAGGGGATGCGGCACTTCGACTGCCGAATCGTGCCGGAGTTTGGGCTCGGCGGCGACATTCTTTCGGTGCTGAGCGTCGCCCGGGACGTTACCGACCGCTGGCTCGCCCACGAGGCCGAGCGGCGCGCCCGAGGCGTTGCCGAAGCACTGCGCGAGGCGACCGTGGTGCTCACCCGCAGCCTGGATCGCGAAACGGTTCTCGCAACGCTGCTCGACCGCCTGCACTGCATGGTCCCTTTCGACCGCGCGAGCGTCCTCTTGGTCGAAGAGGCCTCTCGGCTCTCGGTGCGGGCGGTCCGCGACGACGACCGCGTGGTCCCCCTGCCGGCCGAGGAGCGGCTGGAATTCGATGCGACCGACTACCCGATCGTTCGCGACATCTTGACCACCGGCATCGCGATGTTGGTCCCCGACATCCGCGCGCACCCCGGCTGGAGCCTGCCGATGGAGCACCCGGACGAGGCGAGCTGGATCGGCGTCCCGCTGTTTGCGCGCGGCAAGGTGGCCGGGATGGTCACGCTCTCCAAGCGCGAGGCCGGGTACTTCGACGACGAACATGTTCGCCTGGCCGAGGCGCTCGCGTCTCAGGCCTCGGTCGCGGTCGAGAACGCGGTGATGTTCGAACAGATGCAGACCTCGTCGCTCAGAATGCAGTCGCTCGCCCATCGGGTCGTCGAGGTCCAGGAGAGCGAGCGGCGCAGCATTTCGCGCGAACTCCACGACGAGGCGGGGCAGGCTCTGGCGTCACTGCGCTACGGGCTCCGGCTGTTGGAACGCGAGATCGCCGAAGGGAGGAATCCCTCCGAACGGGTGGCAGAGCTGATGCAGCGGACCGACACCGTGATCGATGGCCTGCACCGGCTGGCCGCGGACCTGCGCCCGGCGAGCCTCGATCACCTTGGGCTCGAGGCGGCGCTTCGTCAGTATGCGCGGTCCGCGGCGTCGAAGTTCGGCCTCGAGGTCCGTTTCAAGGCGCGCGGGTTCGGCGAGACCCGCCTGCCCGTCGTCGTCGAGACGGCGCTCTACCGGGTGGTCCAAGAGGCGATGGCCAACGTCGTCCGCCACGCGGGCGCAACCAGGGTCGATCTGTTGATCGAGCATCGCGGCGATCGGGTGTTGGTGATGGTCGAGGACGACGGCGTCGGCTTCGAACCGAACCGCGTCGAACAGAGAGATCACTTCGGCCTGCTCGGAATCCGGGAGCGCGCCGAGTCGCTGGGCGGTATGCTCACGGTGGAAAGCGCCCCTGGGGCTGGAACCACCATCGTCGTGGAGGTGTCGAGTGCCGATCCGAATCCTGATCGCTGACGATCACGCCGTCGTTCGCTCCGGCCTGCGCGCCCTCTTCGCGGCCGACCCCGAGATCGAAGTCGTGGGCGAAGCGGAAAATGGTGACGAGACGTTGCGCCTCGCCGACACGCTCTCTCCCGACACGATCCTGCTCGACCTCACCATGCCGCCCGAGAACGGGATCAAGACCACGCTGCGGCTGAAAGAGAAACATCCGGAGATCACCGTGCTGATCCTCACCATGCACGAGGACGAGAGCCTGCTGCACGAAGCGTTGCGCGCGGGCGCCGCCGGCTACGTGATCAAGCGGGCCGAAGAAGCCGAGATCATCCAGGCGATCCACGCTACGAGCCGCGGCGATATCTACGTCCACCCTGCGATGACCCGTGCGCTGCTGCACCAGCCGGTGACCACGGAGCACCGGCGAGGGGCACCGATCGATCCTCTCACCCGCCGCGAACTCGATGTCCTCCGGCTGCTCGCCAAGGGCAACACCAACCGGCAGATCGCCGGCCTGCTCGGCCTCTCGATGCGCACCGTCGAGAATCACCGCGCCAACCTGATGGGCAAGCTCGGCCTGGTCAGCCGCGTCGAGCTGGTCAACTACGCCGAAGAGCACAACCTGCTCTAAGCTAAGACGATTCAGGTAGTTCCTACCTAGACCGCGCCCGCACTTCGGGTAGTAAGTGCGCTTCTCCCTGAGCGTGCCTACGGTTAGCCTTACCCAGACAAAGAAAGGTAGGAACACCCATGAGCACGACCACCCTGATCATCGTCATCCTCTTGATTCTTCTGCTGGGCGGCGGCGGCTTCTACTGGCGCGGCAGAAGGTAGACTGGTAGGCTACCCTCGCCGTCAAACTACGGCAACGGCTTGGCGCGTTGGCCCTCACCCCCGGGTGAGGGCCGAGAAGTCAGCTCCACCCGATAAAGTAGTTCAAGAAAGGTCAGGGTCGGACAATGTGCAATATGAGTCTCATGGGTCGATTGGCTGCAGGATTCGGCGCGATCCTATGCAGCGCATTCCCGGCGGTGGGCCAGACCGCGCCGCCCCTGGGCGTCGTGCAGAACTTTGCCGTCCTGGGCAATTCGGGTGTGACGGGCTCCACCGGCTTGGGCACCCTGGTCGCGGGCGATGTCGGGTCCTCTCCGACCCCTTCGATCTCGAACTTTCCGCCTTCGAGCGTGACTCCCGGGTTTACCGTGCACCTCGCCAATGATCTGACCGTGCAGCAAGCTCACGCGGATGCCATCGCCGCCTACAACTTCTTGGCTGCGCAGGGACCGGGGACGGTGCTCGCGGCGCAGCTGGACGGAGCCGTGCTCACCTCGGGCATCTACTCGTTCGCGGGGGGCGCGGCCGACTTGGCGGGCACCGGAACCCTGACTCTGAACGGTCCGGGGATCTTCGTGTTTCAGGTGGATAGCACGCTCACCGCCAACGTCAACTCGAACGTCATCGGTACAGCCGATCCCTGCAGCGTGTACTGGCGGGTCGGCACCTCCGCAACGTTGAACGGCATCAGCTTTCGAGGCAACGTCATCGCGGATGCGAGCGTCACCGTCGGGTCCGGATCCAACGTGACCGGTAGGACCCTCGCGGGAATCGGGGCGACCGGCGCGACCACCATGGCGGGCGCAGGCGGCAACACGATCGGTGGCTGCGCCCCGATCGGAGGCGGCGTGCCGGTGACCGCCATTCCGGCGCTCGACTGGCTGGGAATGGGGGGGCTCATCGTTCTCCTCTCCGGAGCCGGTCTGTTCCTCGTCCGTCGGCATTCCGCTTAAACGAACAACGCGCCGGGCGGCGGAACCCACCGCCGCCCGACGCATCCATTCTAATCTTTGATCGCCTTGGCCACGTCGCCGACGAAATCGCCGACCTTGCGCCGTGCCTTGCCCAGGCTCTCTTGAACCGAACCCTCGGCACGCTGTTGGGCGCCCTCGCGCTCTACCTTGGCGTCACCCGAAAGAATGCCCACAGCTTCCTTCACCTGGCCCGTAACCTTCTTTACCTTGCCACGCGCTTCCTGTCCCATGGTGTCTCCTCTTCGGGTCTTCCAACTCCGAGTTTGGGCCGTGCTTCAGCGATCGCAGGCCGAGTGGAATGTTGCGTTTCGACGCCTAACGGCCGTCGTGATCGGCGTCGCCGGGCAGCGCCGACTCAACGCGGTGCCAAGCGTCGCGGGTCGCCGACTTGGCATGGTTCCAAGCGAGACTGGAATTGCCCTTCACCTTGTCCCAGCCGTGCTCGAGATCCGGCTCGACATCCTCGAATTTCTTGCCGGCATGCTGCGCTTTAGACTCCCAACCGTAACGGTAGGCCGGAGCGTACTCCTCGTACGCAGTGCCCGCCGTCGCGTACGGACGGTTCGCGTAGTTCTCGCGCCAGTAGCCATCCTCGACGGTTGGATTCACCCCCTCGGCGACACCCTTTCCCGCCAGTCCTCCGGCAATCCCGCCGACCGCCGCGCCGACCACGGCGCCGACCGGCCCTCCGACCACCGCGCCGATCGCTGCGCCGGCAACCCCTCCGCCGGCGGCTCCGACTCCGGTCCCGACCGGGTGGGCGCCCGGCGCGCCGCTGATCGGGTCGAGGTTCGCATCATGCTTTTGGACATCTTGATCGATCATGGGTCTTTCCTTTCGCAACGTTGACTTCCAGATTCGCTTTGTGAGACTCCACCATCTCGAACAGAGTGAATCTAGCCCTCGGTTGCCGAAGTAAGAAGAGCACTTTCTACCCGGGACCGACGTGGCGAATCGGGTAGAAAATACGCCGATGGCGAGCGACGCCAGCCTCAGGAGGTCAGCCGCCCCACGAGGTCGGCGGCGCGAAAGGGGCCCGGCTGAGCGATCAGATCCCGTGCGGCGTCGATCTTGCCAAAGATGTTCCAGAGCAGCACGCCACGCACCCGGCCGCTCGACAGGTAGTAGATCACCCCCTCGCGGAACGGTACCTTCCAATCGGCCACCGTTTCCCCGCGCGGGTCCAGCGCGCCGACCGCTTCGTAGCCGAGATCGAACAGGTCGGAATAGAAGGACGGCAGGTGGGCGTACCGCGAAGTGTCGCCCGCCATCGCTCGGCCCGCGGCGCGCCCCATTGTGACCGCGTTGTCTTCATGCTCGACGCGGATTCGCGTACCGAGTGCAGGGGCCGAAAAACGCGCCAGGTCGCCGGCCGCGAAGACGTCTGGGTGGCTGGTCCGCAGGTGTTCATCCACCTCGACGCCATCTTCGACTCTGAGGCCGGCCGCCACGGCGAGTTCGATGTTGGGCACGATGCCGAGGCCCGCGACCACCACGTCCACCGTCGAGCGGAGCCCGCGTTCGGTCTCGACGATGATCTGGGAACCGATCGGGGTGATTCCTGTGACCCGCTGGCCGGACTCGGTCTTCACGCCGTTCTCGCGGTAATAGCCGACCAAGAAGCGGGCGAGATCCGCCGGAAACTGGCGCGCGCCAATACCCTCGTCAGGAAAGAGCAGCGTGACGTCGGAGCCCTGCAAAGCGAGAGCCGCCGCGATCTCCGCACCGATGAAACCTCCGCCGATTACCGCGAACTTCCGGCCCTGGTCGGCGAGCGCGCGGAGTTGGCGGTAGTCCTCGAGCGTCCGGAAATAGAGCACCCGCTCGCCGCCGAACGGCAGGCGGCGTGGTAATCCGCCGGTGGCGAGCAGGAGCTTGTCGAAGGTGTACTCCGCACCGCGATCGTCGACCACCTTCTTGGCGGGCAGATCGAGGCGGATTGCGCGCCGGCCGAGGTGGAGATCGACGCCGGCCTCGCCGGTTTTGCGCCAGACCGACTCGATCGGCTCGCCTTTCCATAACGCCTTCGACAACGGGGGCCGGGCGTAGGGCGGATCCGCCTCGGCGCCGATCAGGCCGATCGCGCGCTCGGCATCCAGCTCGCGGATGCCGCGGACCGCGGCATCCGCGGCCATGCCGCCGCCGAGGATAAGGTAGGGGTAGTGGGTCATGGTTGGATCTCCTCGGTTGCTAGATTCGGTGGCGCATTTCCATTTGAAAACCGGTCCGCGACGTTGGAACGAACCGCTCCTTAACGTCGGCGCGGCTCATAGCTGCGCCCGCAGCAATCCCGCCAGGCTGTCGAGCATCTTGTCGCGCCAGGATCGCGCGTCGAACTGCTTGAGCGTCACCTGCCGCGAATGCGCCCGGTCGGCGGCGAACACCCGCTCTTGCTCCTCGGCAAAGCCACGGTCATAAATGTTGGCGTTCGCCTCGTCGTTCAAACGGAAGGAACGGTTGTCGAAGTTCGTCGATCCGACCGTCGTCCACAAGCCGTCCACGATCATGTACTTGCAGTGAAACATCGTAGGTGCGTACTCAAAGATTTCGACCCCCGCTTCGAGCAGCGGCCGCCAGCGCGAGTGCGAGGCGTGGCGGACCAGATGGGTGTCGATGTGCCGGCCGGGAACGATGATTTGCACCAGCGCGCCGCGCCGCCGCGCCGCAATGAGCTCGTCCACCGAGAGGTCGTCCGGAACGAAGTAGGAGTTCGCGAGCAGGATCGTGCGGCGCGCTGCCGCGATCGAGAGAAGGTACATGAGGCGGACGCTCTCGCTGCCGCCCCCTTTGGAGCTGTGGGAAACCTGGGCAATCGCAGTGCCCACGGCGGGGACCTGCGCGAAGTATTCGGGGCCGTCGAGCACCTCGGAGCGCGTCTCGATCCAGTTGTCCATGAAGGCCGCCTGCATCTGCGCCACCGCCGGACCTTCGAGGCGGTAATGGGAGTCGCGCCATTCCTTGGGATTGCGCGCGTTGCCGAGCCACTCGTCGGCGATCCCAACCCCGCCGGTGAAACCGATGCGGCCGTCGATGACGAGCAGTTTGCGGTGCGTCCGGTTGTTGGTTCGCGCCACGTTGTACCAACGCAGCGGACGGTAGCGCTCCACCTCGGCGCCGGCGTCCCTCATGCTCTCTAAAAGGCTGGCGTCCACCTTGGCGGAGCCGACCCAATCGAGCAGCACATGGACGTGCACTCCGCCGCGCGCGCGCTCGGAAAGCGCCTCCGCGAACTCCTCGCCGACGGTGCCTGACCAATAGATGTACGACTCGAGGCTGATCGACCGCCGCGCACCGCGGATGGCGGCGAGCATGGCCGGGAAGATCTCGTCCCCGTTGTGCAGCGCCGTCACGCGATTTCCGGCGATGAACGGTGGCCCCAGCAACACGCCGAGTTCGTGCCGGAAACGCGGATCGTCCAGGGCGTAATGGCGTTCGATGCGCTGGTCGATTTTTTTCTCGCCGCCGATGAAATTGAAGGCGAGGAGGACTGCGGCGATCGTGATCGCAACCGTGCTCGCGACGATCAAGACCGGGTGGCGAAGGGTCTTGTTCAAGGCCATCAAAAGATTGTGGCATCACGCTGTGCGCACTTCGACGCCGGGTTTGAGCGCTTGTGCGCCGTTCGGTTGTAGGCGGCGTCCGACAGGCGATGTGCGCGTTGTGAAGGGACGCGGCGCGCCAAAGTGGCATGGCAACAGGTGAGCGCCTTCGTTATTCTGGTGCGGCGCGGCAGGGTGC